>NZ_JMCC02000015.1 GCF_000737335.2 Enhygromyxa salina
CGCAAAGTGGCCCGTCACCGGGACGGTGGCCCGCCACCGGGCCACCCATGATCCTACAGATCCAAGCCGACGCGATCCCCCACTGCAGGCATCAGCACCGGCAGCCGGGTACAGCGGCGCGATCGCGTGGACCCAATCCTCCGCCGCCGACATCCGAGCCTCGCCGGTCGCGGCCGCCAACACCAGCGCAGCGACGCTCCATCCGTTGGGCCGAGTCTTGCGTTGCCATCCAGAGCCCGCACCCTGCCGCAGGCAACTGACTTCGGTCAGACGTTCGGGGAGGTTGGTGGGGTCTACCGCTCGAGCTCGATGGAGCCGTACGCTGCCGTGACTTTCACGGTCTCGGGATCGAAGTTCCGTTGGCTAGCCGTTGCCACGGGCATGCGGTGTAGCTCCACGGACCAGTGCAGCGGCCCCTCGGCGTCAGGTACCGAGAGGCGCAACTCGACGGCCTCGCCGTCACCGGGAGCGGGCACGCGCGAGTCGAGCACGGGACGGAGGCGAAAACCTTCGCCGGTCGACGCGGTCACGGCAGCGAACTCCCGGCCCAACCACCGCTCCACAGGATCCCCCCCGTCGGTCCAGGCGGCCACGCGCAGGCGTCGAAACACGTCTCCCGTGGGGACGCGGTGGCCAACGTCGGCTGCCTCGACGCGCATGGTGACCTCGATTCGCTCCCCCTGCCTGTGTGCCGAAGTCGACACGTCGAGGGCCTGGGCGACCAGCCATTCGTCGGCGGCCCCAGCCACCCGGTGGTTGTGATGGCGACCAGCACCGTCGCCAACCAGCGGCATGTGGCAGTCGACACAGGTCACCCCCATGCGCGCCGCGTCGCTTCGGCGCCACTCGTGGACGGTGTCCTGCAGCGCGTCCGCTGGGTCGTAGATCGTCTCATCGGGCGCATAGTGAAATTGATGGCATCGCCCGCAGCCTTCGACACCTACCTGGCGAGGTGCCGTGTCGTCCGGACGGTGGCAGGAGCTGCAACTCACGCCATCATGCGCGTCGTGTCCGAACAACGCCTCGGCATCCGCGTGGCAGTTTGAGCAAAACCGCGACGGCGCCGGTTCATACTCCGCACGAAAAATCGGGTCGTCGAACGCCAGAGCGTGGAGCGAGCTCCGCCATTCGGCGTAAATCTTCGCGTGACAGCCCGCGCATTCGTGCGCAGGCGCAGCCCGCCACCGCGAACACTCAGCCGCCGAGGATCGCGGAGTGGTTCGCGTGAGGGTGGTCGCCCACACCGCGCACAGGCTCACGGTTAGGAGCGCCGCCGTGCAGATCAGGGCTCGACCCACTCGTCCTTCACCTCCGAGTACAGCAGAGTCTTGGCGCGGAATTCGGCGTCGCAGGGGCTCAGCTCGTCCTCCGCGATGCGTCCTGGGATCGGATGCGGCCACCAGTCGTCGTCGACCTCGCAGTCGTCCGTCGCCACAAACGAGGCTTCCTCCAGCAGCAGGTCGACGCGCCCATCGTGATTGCGATCTTCGAGGGTGAAGCGACCCACGACGACGCCTCCGTCGGACATCAAAAGCTCCGTGTGCCAGCTGGAGAAGCGCAGGTCTTCGTATTGGGCCTCGAGGTTGCGGCGATACCAGCCGATCTGCCGCCCGTACTCGCTATAGAGTCCGCGGCAACGAAACTGAATGTCGGGGTTTACCGCTGTCAGATCCACGGCCAGCTCGAGCTCCTCGTCACCGTCGACGTCGACGAGTTCGAAGACGTTCACACGCTCGAGGGTGCACGGCCCCTCGAGCATGCGAAACGAGAGGATCTCGAGGTCGCCGCGGGTCTGTGGCCCCTCTCCAGCAGCGCCACCGAAGCGTGCCCGCACCAGCCCTCGCAGCGTGCAGGCACGCAGCTCGGCGGCCAGCTCCGCCGTGGCGTAGTCGCCGTGACGGAACTCGTCGGCGCAGGCATCACGCCCGTGCTTCCCACCGCCGGCCTTGGCCACGCACGCCTCCCACTCGCTGAACTCGAACAGCGCGTAGACCTCGAGGCCACCCTCGGGCGTCGCCAACGTGTCCCACTTGGAGAGCTGAACCCGAGGCCCATGGTCGCGCCGCAGCGCACTTCGCAGCCGTCGACTCATCTCTTCGTTCAGCAAGTCGGGCTCCGGCTTTGGGGCTTGGTCTGAGGGTGGCGCCTTCGTTGCGGGAGCGACTCGTGGGGCCGCAGCGTGCTGCTCCTGTTCAACCTTGGCGCTCGCTCGTACCTGCGGCTTCTCGACGACGGGGCCTGTGTCTCCGGGGCTCGCATCCTCGTCACCATGCCCGACGTCTGCAGGCGCATGACGACCGCCGCACCCAGTCGCGGTGGCGCCAAACAACGCCCAGCCCAGCAGCCGCGACTGGAGATTTCGTACCGAGCGGTTTAACAACCCTGTGGGTCTGGACCCCATATCGAGGATCATGCCACGGAACGGATCGAGCCCCATGGTGCACGCGTCGCTCCCCGCATGGGCTCACGCAAACAGCCACAAACCGCCACGAGCTGGGCAGCAGCCCCCACGAGCTCGAACATCGCAGGCGGTGGTTGACGGGTGCATCCCGTGGGCCCACGCAGCGCCGGTCACTCCGCGCTCATGACGCTCGGCAGCGAGAGCTCGTGCCCGAGCTCCGTCAGCTGTTCGACCTCGGACGAGCCGTCGGCGCGGACCCGAAACAACAGCTCCTCCGTCGAGCGCGACGACCGGGAGACAAACACGATCTGTCGCTCGCTGTCGGCGACGCGAAAGTTGGTCGGCACCGGCCACTCCGCGGGCAGGCTCGCCGCGAGATCGTGGACCGTCAGGTTGGGATCATCGAGGTCGACCGCCAGCAGTTGGCGACCGCTGCCCATGTCGGCCGCGAACACGACCCGGTCGGTCACCTGCGGGATCGTGAAGGCGACCAGGAAGTCGGGGATGTCTTCGACGAAGCGCAGCGGCGCGCTTGCGACGGGGCCCGAGAGATCGACAAACGCCAGCCAGCGAGTCTGGTCGCTGCTGTTCGCGGCTTGGTAGACCACCCGACCACCCGCGTAGTGGACGTTCTCGATCTCGGCGCCGTCGGCCAGCGGCTCGGTGACGACCTCGACCGAGCCGGGTTGGCCGTTGACCAGCTCCACGCGCGCGAGCCCCTGGATGCCAACGTTGGCGTCACCAAAGCGGTACAGCACCTGGCCGAGATCGTCGAACTCGAAGTCCTTGGTCCACGCCGGGCGCTCGGCCGAGTCGATGCGCACGGGCGCCGAGGGTGTCGCGCCGACAAAGTTGACCAGGTAGAGCTCGCCCCACGAGCCTTCGCCGGTCCAGTACAGCAGGCTCTGGTTGTCCTCGGACCACTCGGTTCGGATGGACTCGGTGCCCGCGAGGACCGTGTTGACCAGCTGCGGGGGCGCCATGAGGTCGCTCAGATCACGCACCCATAGATCCGCGAGATCATCGAGGTCGTGATCGTAGCGATACGTGAGCTTGGCGCTGTCGAGTTGGGCAGAGAGACTCGTCAGCAGATCGAGCTGGCCGATCTGCGTGAATGGGCCAAGGGCGCCATCAATTGCGGCGTAGTAGAGCTCGAAGGTCTGGTCGTCGTCTTCGTCGACGGCGTAGAACAAGCCGCTGTCGTCCTCGGCCAGGGTCGCGCTGCGGAACGTGGGCGAGGGGCCGTGGTCACCGGTGACCTGCGTTGCCTCGACGGGTTGCTTGTTGGCGTAGGTCACCCAGTAGAGCACACCTGGATCCGCGAGGTCGGTGTGGGCGCTGATCAGAGCTGCGCTCGCGTCGTCGGTCCAGGATGGCGAGGGCGCGTACTCGGGGATCCCGTCGGGGACGATCGGCACGATCTCGAAGGTGCCCTGGGCGTCGACGTTCAACAGCCGCACCACTGGCATGTCTGCCCCGCCGTCGCGCAGCCTCCTCGAGCCGAACGGCGTCCCCCCGAGCGCGCTGCTGACCCCCGAGCCTGCGGCGCCGGTCAGTTGGATCTGCGGTTCACCCGCGACGTCGGGGTCGCTGATGTCGATGGTCAGGACCTCGAGGTGGCCATCGGCGAGGTCGGTGCTGTCGATGATGACCCACAGCGGGTCGCCATCGCCGTCTCCGTCTCCGTCGCCGTCGCCGTCCCCGTCGCCATCGCCGTCCCCGTCGCCCGGATCGCCGTCCCCGTCGCCTGGGTCGCCATCACCATCACCGCTCGTCTCACTTGGCGTCCCCGTGTCCGCCGGATCGTCGGCTGGACAGCCGATCAGGACCGCGCCGCAGCACAGCGCGAGCAAAGTATGGTGCATTCCATGGCGGCCGGCCGCCGTCTCCATCCCAAGTTTGGACATATGCGCGCGAGCCTATAGCGAGGGTGATGATCAGCGCAACTCGAGGTGCCCGTAGCCCAGGCCGTAGCCCAGCACACCAGCCCGACGGGTTGGTGGATTACTTTCACGGCGTGGCTGCAGGCTCGACGGATTCGTCCTGCGGCGGACAAACCTTGGCATGAACACGCTCTCAAATGGCCTTCGCTTGCGCTTGCTGTGTGGTCTCGCGCTGACGCTCCTCGCCTGTGACCTCGACTCCAAGGACCTCAACGGTGGGACGGACACGGACACGGACACGGGCACGGACACCGTCACGGACACCGTCGGGGACACCGACACCGGCGATACGGGGGACGTGCCCGCGGGCTGCGAGGCGATCACCGACAAAGATCTCTGCGATGCAGAGGCCGACGCGTGCGTGTGGCAAACGGGCGTGCGGGCCCGACGCGACGGTGACAGCTGCGACGTCGAGGATACCGGGGTCTGCTTTGACGTGGCGATCCTCGATGGGGATGCGGGCTGCGCGGATCTCGAGGGTTGTACCGGGCTGTTCGCGTCGCCGTTTTTTCGTGTGGAGCCCAACGACGAGGTGACCTTGGTCGACTTTTGTGGCGGGACGCCGCCCGAGAGCTTCACAGCCTGCAATTCGGGTCTGGCGTCCGTCGCCCAGCCACCCGAGTGCGCGTGCGTGTGTGAGCTCGAGTGAGGCGGCCGCGACGGATCGGGTCCGCGGCGGACAAGCATGGTTTCCATGCTTGCACGCGCCGAGCTGAACCGATCGACGGGCGGGTATACTCGCCGTGTGTCCCCCCATCGGCACTTCGAGCGCCTGTATCGGACGCATCACGCGTTCTTATGGCGCTGCGCTCGGGGGATGGGGGTGAGCGAGGTCGCGGTTGACGACGTCGTGCAGGAGACCTTCATCGTGACGCTGCGGCGCCTGGATGACTACGATCCTGCGCGTGCGTCCGAGGCGACCTGGCTGTGCTCGATCCTGCGCAACGTGATCCGAAATGACGCTCGCTCGCGGCGACGACGCGAGCGTCGCCACCAAGAATTCGCCCGCGCGAGCGAACTGAGCCATGAACCTCTGGATGTTCGGACGGCGCTCGGCCGCAAGCTCTTGGCCGAGTTCTTGAGCCAACTCGACGAGCCGCGGCGCGCGGTGTTCGTGCTCGCGGAGCTCGAGGGCATGAGCGCACCCGAGATCGCGCAGGTGCTGGGCTGCAAGCTCAACACCGTCTACTCGCGGCTTCGCGTGGCGCGGATCAAATTCCACGACCGCTTCCACGTCGAGGCCGATTTTTCCGCGGCCACGCGAGAGCAACCGGCGCGGGAGGTCGTGGCACGAAACTGGCTGGCGATCACCTCCGCGACAGGCCTCGAGTTGGGCGCCGCGGCGGCTCCTGGCGCAGGGGGGCTCATGCTGGGTCTGGGCTTGAAGCTCGCTGCGGCCACCGCTGCGGTCGGGCTGGCCGCCGTGGTGCTGGTCGAGCGCGTCAGCGCCAAGGCCGACGACGGGGCGGGCCTCACAGGTGACGCGCGATCCGAGGCCACGCTCGTCGGTGAGCCCCATCATGATGACGATCCGGGCGCGCGGGTGATCGCAACGGCGCCGCCCGAGTCGGAGCTGGAGCTCTCACCGCAGCCCGAGCTCGAGCCGATCCCAGTCACAGCGCGGCAACAGGCTGGCGTCACGCGGCCCCAACCGCGCCCGGAGTTGGAGCAGGCAATCGCGTCCCTGAAGCAAGCGCAGGCGCTCGCGCTCGCGGGGGAGTCGAGCGAGGCGCTGGCCGTGCTCGCCAGCGGGCGTTGGCCCAACGCCGGGCTCGAAGGCCGCGCGCGTGTGCTGGAGGTCGAGCTGCTTTGCGACACGGGGCAGCGTGAGCGAGCCGAAGCGCGGGCCCAACAGTGGCGCGAGCTCCATCCCGAGGGCTTGGCCACGCGGCAGCTCGATCAGGGCTGTCTGTTGGTCGCGGCAGTGGACTAGCCCCGTGATCGCGCTTGTATTTGGGCTTGCCGTCCTGCTCGGCCATGGGGTCCAGCCCGAGTCCGCGAGGCTCGATCTGCTCATCGAGGCGGAGAGCTGCCCGGGGCCCTCCGTCGTGTCTCGCACAATCGCAGCCGAGCTCGCCCTCGCTGGGGTGGCGCCGAGCCGCGTACAGCTGCGTGCTCACATCCATCGCGACGCGCGGGGGCTCGCGCTCGAGCTCGAGCTCGCGCTCGATGGCTACACCGAGCAGCACCACCTCGAGGCCGCGCGCTGCGATGTGCTACTCGAGAATGTTCGCTTGATCCTTGCCCTGGCGCTGGACCCTGGGTTGGGCGCGTGGCCGCGTGACTTTGCCGAGGTCGCGCTAGCTCCGATCTTGGTGCGAGCGAGCGCCGCTTCCACGCCCGATGCCCGGCCGCCCCCACGAGCGCAAGCGCCGATTGTACAGATCCCGCGCATTCGCAAGCGCGCCATCGCCCAGGGCGCTCCACACCCGGCGCCCGACCGCGTCCGACAAACGCCCGCGCCAGAGTCCACGCCCGCCCCCGAGTCCGCACCCAAGCCCCGCGGGGCTCCAGTGCTTGGCCTCGACCTGCATGCGCGCGGCCTGGTGGCGGTCAATCTGTTTCCAACAGCGGGCGGCGGCCCGCAGCTGCACCTCGATTTCGGCACGCAGTATGTCTCGATAGGCGTGGGCGCAACGGGGTGGCTTGGTGGCAACTTCGACGCTGGCGACGCGGGCCCAGGCTCTGGACGAGTCGACGGCTGGACCCTCGACCTGCGCGGCTGCGGGGGGCCAGCGGGACGGCGTTGGACACTGCACGTGTGCGCTGACGTCGGCGCCGGGCAGCTGATCGGGCGGGGCATCGAGGTCCCCGTTCCGCTGTCCCGTACGTCGCCATGGGTCTGGGCAGGCGGGGAGCTCAGCGCTGCGTTCTGGGCTTGGCCGCGCGTGGGCTTCGAGCTCGGGACATTGGTCGCGGCCTCGATCACGCGCCCGAGCTTTCATGCCCTCGACGCCCAGTTCAGCGCCGGCGCCGTGGTGTTTGGCGTGAGCGTGGGTGTGGTGACGAAGCTGTGGAAAGCGAAGAAGTAGGCGCCGCCAGCGACACGAGGCTCACAGGCCCAACCACACCGTCACCGCGATACAAGCCGCGATACCCAGCACGCTCGCCCAACGAACCGCTCGCAGCCTATGCAGCTGCTGCACGGGATCGCCTGCCGCACCGGTGATGCGGAGCTCACCGCGAACTCGTGTCGAACTTCTTCCCGGTGCGTGGCACGAAGCGAGGCAACCGGACGCGGCTTGCGATCCACATGATCGCGGTTCCAAGCCCCAGCGCGACCCAGATCATCCCCGTTTCGCGCTGGACCCAGATCAATGGGAGACCGAGCAGGGTGAACCCGATCGCAACCCAATCTCCACCCGCAGGCTTCGACATGAATCGACGATACTATCAGAGAATATCACCACAATATCGCCGCTGCGCGCGCACACCCCACATGCGCACACACGTCCCCGAGATGGCGCGATCCCGCCCTTCAATATCAATATTCCAAACCGCGCATTTCGAGCTTCCCGGACTTTTGTGGTTCTGGTAGGGAAGCACACGATGCGCACGTCAACGATCACACCCATCATTCTGTTGTCGCTGGCGCTCGCCGGCTGCTCGCTGCTTGGACTCGGAGAAGATGAAGGCGGCAGCTCAACCGAAGAAAACATTGCCCACTACGAGCAAGTCCGCCTGGATCTCGAAGTGAACCGCGAGGCGATCCTCCCGGGTTTTGGCGTCGACGACATCAACGCGGTGAACGACTACCTGACCTGGCTCGACATCACCCAGGGCTGGGAGGCCCAGCTGCACATTCGTCATTACCCAGAGGGCACGGACATCATCGCCTCAGTCACGATTGGCGACGAGATGACCACGCCCTTCTACCGGCTCGACGACAAATTCGCGATGACCGCCCTGACCGGGATGACCGACTCGATCTATAAGATCATTGATCTCCAGACCGGAGATCTCGTCGAGGAGGTCACCCACAAAAAGCCGCAGACCGCCTCCTACGACGCGTATGGCATCCGCGGCGACCAAGCCTATTTGGTCGTCGAGGACGAGGGCAAGATGATCTACGAGTGGGACGTGGGCACTGGTTCACCCATCGCAATCGGGGCGATCGATGACACCAGCGCCAACCTTGGCGCCTGGATCGACTTCACGCTCGTCGAGTTTGGCGGTAGCCGCAAGCTGCTCGCGCTCGGGACCTACGGGACCTACACGATCGACCTCGACACCATGGTCGCAACGCAGGTCCCGCTGCCGATCACCCCGCTCGAGATCGGCATCACCGACGTCGGCATCGCCGCGATTGACGGCTTTGATCTGTGGTTCGTCGGCTGGGGCGACACCGAGGCCCGGGCGATCCACGACGAGCTCAAAGAGTCATCCTACGCGCTCAATTCAACGTTCGAAAAAGCCCACTGGGTGGGCAGCGGGACCGCCAACGTCGACGTGAGCATGGACGGCGAGTTGATCTACTACAACAGCGTCGCTGGCATCTACGCCTATGGGGTCAACAGCGGCACGATCGAGCCGGTGCTGCTCAACCGCGCGGGCTACGACCAGACCGAGGATCCCAAGGTCTACGTCCAGTACACCGGCATCACCCTCGCGCGGGATGTGATGTACGTGGTCGGCCTCGAGAGCCCCGATGGCTCGTCCGGCTCCGACGGCAAGATCTACCGCGTCCTGCAGTGAGCGTCAGGGCCCCGTGAACACCGGCGGGCGCTTGTTCAAGAACAGCTGCATAACGCGCGTTGCGCTGGGCGGCGGGATCGGGCTCAATGGTTCGGTGATCGCTTGGTCTCCCGTCCGTCTCGCATGTCTGGTGTTGGTTGTCCCCGTGTTCGCGTGCGGCGAGGTGGAGTCGCCGCCAGCCGACACCACCCAAACCGAGACGACCGGCGACGGCGACGGCGACGGTGACGGCGACGGCGACGGCGAAGCGCTGCGGCCCAACTGGCACCAAGACGTTGCCCCCTTGGTCCACGGCAGCTGCGTTGGCTGTCACTACGAAGGAGGCATCGCCCCGTTCGCGCTCGAGACCTACGAGCAGTCCGCACCCTGGGCCGCGCTCATGAGCGAGGCCGTCAACGACGGGATCATGCCGCCGTGGGGCGCGATCGAGACCGAGGAGTGCCAGCCGGATCACACCTGGCTCGGCGACGCCCGCCTGTCCGAGACCCAGCGGCAGCTGCTCGCCGACTGGGCCAGCGCTGGAACGCCCGAGGGCAACCCCAGCGACGCGGTCGCGCTCCCCGAGCCGCCCAGCCTCGAGCTCGCCGACACCACGATCGTGCTGCAAAACCCGTCGCCGTTCACGGTTGGCGGCACCGCGGACAGCTTCGTGTGCATGGTCGTCGATCCCGGAAACGAGACGGACGTGTGGGTCACCGGCGTGCAGATCGTCCCCGACAACACCGAGGTCGTGCACCACGTACTGACCTATATCGACAGCGAGGCGGCCTCGGACGCGCTCGTTGACGCGGACGGCAAGTTCAGCTGCCCAGGCGGGTTCGTGTCCCTGAGCGGGACCTCGCAGATCAGCACCTGGGTCCCCGGCGGCGTCCCAACCGAGACCCCGCCCGACGTCGGGTTCCCGATGCCCGTCGGCTCGAAGGTCATCATGGCCTACCACTACCACCCAACTGGCGCTGGCGACGAGGTTGACCAGAGCGCCGTCGCGCTGCGCTGGACCGAGGACAAGCCGGGGCTGACCGGCTACATGGGCGTGTTTGGTGCGATCTTCAACGGCAACGACGTCGACCCCGGGCCCAACGACCCCAACGGCGTCCCCGTGTTCGAGATCCCCCCGAACGTCTCGGACCACGTCGAGACGATCACCTACACAATCCCCGCCCTGCTGCCGCCCGTTGACCTGTTCACAATGGGCACGCACATGCACTACGTCGGCGTCGACATGAAGATCTGGGTCGAGCGAAACGGGCAGGAGCTGTGCTGGCTGCAGACCCCGCGCTGGGACTTCAACTGGCAGCGGCTGTATGACATCGACGCGCCGATCGGCCAGATGCCCAAGGTCCAAGGCGGCGACGTGATCAAGCTGCGCTGCACCTACGACAACACGCTGAACAACCCCGCGCTGGTTCAGGCGCTCGAGCAGCAAGGGTTGTCGGAGCCGATCACGATCGGCGTGGGTGAGTCCAGCCTCGAAGAGATGTGCGCGATGCTGTTTGGGATCGCCACTGATCTGCCGCTGGGTGACTTTTTCTAGGGGCCCGTCACGCGCATCGCTGTGGGCTGATCCCGTCGGGATCGCAACAACTCATGGTCGATTCAAACATGCGAGCAGTGGTGAATGCGATGGTGACGACTCCCGGACTGATGGCGCTGCGGGTGCTCTCGCAAGCGCGCAAGCGCCCCTGCTTTTGCGGTATGTCTCGAGCGATGAAACGTTGGGTTCCAGAAGACAGCATGCAAATGCCCTGTTTCGCCGTGCGAAAGCCAGGGGCAATCTCATCGGCTGCCATGGCGTTGCTGCTCACGGCGAGCATGAGCGCGTGCAAGGGTGACGACATTGCGGACGGCGACGGCGCGAGCGAGACCGGGACCGAGACCGAGACCGAGACCGGGGATGAAGGCGAGGTGCCCGATCCCGAGCAAGACTCGGAGCGAATCACCGGTATCGGCGTCGGTGGGGGCCCTGACGAGCTGACCTACTCGGGGCTCGACTCTCTGGAGGAGGAGGTCTGGGGCCCTGCTGCCTACGTCGTCGATCACCTCGGGCTCAATTGGCTCGCGGACGGGCCCGGCCACAAGATCCTCGTGATCGACGACGACGGCGAGATCGTCGATCGCTACGATCTCGAGGGCCTGGTCCGGGGCATCAGCGACATCGAGGTGACCAAGACCCACGTCTATGTGCTCATGGTTGGGGGCCAGACGCCGATCATCGCGCGGGCGGGCCGAAACGACGTTGACGCGACGGCCTGGGAGACCTTCGACATCCCCGCCGAGATCGACGTCGCCGACATCACCGGCCTGCGCAAGCACGGCGACGGTGGCGTGGCGCTCGAGCTGGCGTTTGGCCGCGAGCACCTGCCGCTGTTTGCCGAGGACGGGACCTCGATCGCCGCGCCGGGTGCCCCGATCTCGACGTACCAGGTCGATGGCCACAGCGTCGCGTTGGTGGCCGCGACCGGCCTGCCGGCGGCCAACCTGTCGGTTGCGTCGTTGCTCGTCGATGACGTCGAGGTCGCGACGATCGAGACCGCGGGCTTGCTCGGCGACTTCGCGCTGATCGGCGTGACGCCCGATGGCGACATGTGGCTGCGGGTCGCCGACGTCGGGATCCTCGAGGGTGCCTTTGTCACGCGCATGCTCGCCTATCGCTACGCCCTCGACGGGACGCTGATGCAGGCGGTCGAGATGCCGATGCGCAACGAGCTGGTCTGGGTCGAGCATCGAATGACGATGGATCCCGAGGGCGAGCTGCGGGTCATGAGCACGGGCGCCGACGAGGCGTCGCTGCGGCGGCCGGTCGACATCGGCGTGGCCACGCCGCTGGTGTTCCCTCCAGGCGTGACGCCCTACCTCCCCGTGTCCAACTCGGGCGCGACCCAGGCCGGCGGCGCGGGCCTCGGGAACTTCGACCCCGGGACCGGGGGTGGCCTCGAGGGCGACGAGGGCCAGTGCATGAGCCGCGAAGAGATCATGCAGCGGGCGTACGCGTACGCGAATTTCGAGGCGGTCTACAACGCCCAGCACATGCAGACCTGCCCTGGCCGGACGCCGGTCGCCTACTTTCAGCAACACCTCGGCCAGACGATCCGGGGCGTCGCCTACAAATACGCGGGGCACATCGAGGTCAGCACCTACGCCAACGCGGTCGCCAACAACTACACGGTCGGCGACCTCAACACCAAGACCGACAAGGCCGTCGACGGGTGCTCCTACGGGGTCGATTGCTCGGGCTTCGTGAGCAAGGCGTGGCTGTCCGGGCACCGCACGACCAGCTCCCTGCACACCGCCAGCTACGGGCTCGATAGCTACGACGCGCTGCTGCCTGGCGACGCCCTCAACAAGCCGGGCTCGCACGTGCGGCTGGTCGCCGAGCACCTCGGGGGCTATGGCGTGAAGGTCATCGAAGCCACGGTCGGCAGCGAGCGCATGCGTGTGATCGTCCGCGACATCTCTTGGGGCAACGCGGGCTACGCCGCCGGCTATGCGCCGGTCCGCTACAACAACGTCTGCCCCGACCTCCCGCCGCCGCCGCCAGAGACCACCACCCACTTGGTCTTCGACGTCAGCGGCTATCTCCCGGACGGCTCGGGCTACGTCCCGGTCGGGCCAGCACGGGTGCTCGACACCCGCATCGATGGCCAGGAGTTTGTTGGCCCGCTCGCGCATGACGAGACCATCTCGGTCACCCTGGCGGGCAAGGCCGGTCTCCCGGCCGCGGCCCAGCTGGGCGCGGTCGTGCTCAACGTCGCGATCGCCGATCCCCAAGGAAAGGGCTTCCTCGCCGCGTACCCCGACGCGCCCTACCCGGGCAACTCGAGCATCAACTTCGCGGCCGGTGAGGCGACCCCGGGTCTCGTGATTGTGGATCCAGGCGCCGACGGCAAGGTCGAGCTTCATCACATTTCGCCCAACGGCGGCTCGCAGGTGGTCGTCGACACATTTGGCTACTTTCCGCCGGCCGCCGACATCCACATGGTCACGCCGGCGCGGGTGTTCGACTCGCGCGACCCGGAGTTCGGGGCCACGGTGGTCGCGGCCGGGACCAAGGAGCTGCAGCTCGCGGGCGTCGGCGGGATCCCGCTCGCGGGGGTCGGCGCGGTCATAGCCAACCTCGCCGCCATCACCCCGGCCGGGCCCGGCTACGCGACGATCTACGAGTCCGGCACGCCGAAGCCGGTGACCTCCAACCTCAACTACCTCGCGGGCGCGGTCCGCTCGAACCTCGTCATCATTCCGGTATCGGCCGACGGCTTCGCCACGCTCTTTACCCTGGAGGACGCCGACTACGTCGTCGACGTGCTCGGGTGGTTTGGCGAGGGTGTCGACTTCCAGTCGATCTCGCCGGTGCGGCTTCGGGATACCCGCGAGGACGACGCCGGACCGATCGGCCACGAAGGATCGATCTTGGTGGATGTCATCGGCGCCGCGACGATCCCCGAAGGCGTCACGGCGGTGTTTGGCAACCTGACCGCGGCCCAGCCGACGTTGCGGGGCTATCTGCAGATCTACCCGGACGCGGTGCCGGGCACCGCGAACGTCAACTTCATCGGGGGGAAGGTCGCCTCCAACGCCGTGCTCACCGAGGTCTCGGCCAACGGCGCCGTCCACATTCGGGTCGTGATCCCGCCGCCCTGAGCGCGCGCTGTGAGGCCGAAAGCCCGGCGGCGGACCGACGACGAGGGGGGCATGGCTGGTAGCGATCGTCCAGCCCTATGCATGCGCCTGTGCGCGTAGCCCTCGTAGTCTGCCGCTGGGCGACTTCCACTAGTCCGTCCGCACTCACAGCGCGGGCGACACAGCGCGCGAGCGTCGATCTCGTGGGCCGGGCTCCGGCTGCTCGATACCGGTTGGTTGGGCAGGCGCGAGCTCGGTGTGCAGGTTTGGCGTCGGCGCCAGCACGGCGTCGCGGCCAAGCACGAAGCTCTGTTCTTGAACGACCAGCCGATAGGCCGCGTCCAGGGCCAGCGCGCGCGCGGGCGAGGGGATCAGCAGCGGCGTGACGTCCTGGGCGAGCGCGTCAATGATCTCGCGTTGCGGCTCGCCACGCTCGTCAAAGAAGCGAGCGAGCAGCTCTTGGTTGGCCCGAAAATCATCGCCCGCGCCGTTGTGGATCAGGTAGGTCGCGTACTCGCCCAAGCCGTCCGCGCGGGTGTGATCGCCGACGCGATACCCATGGTCCGCGGCAGCGTGGATCCAGCCGCGCCCCGGCGCCTGCGCGCCAAGCTTGCGACCAAACGAGTAGATGCCGTCATCCGTGGCCCCAACCCCCGAATGGCAGCCCACGCAGAACATGGTCTCTTCTACGGTCTGCGGTCGGAGCTGGCCGCCCGCGTCTTCGATGAATCCCTGGTAGACCCAGCCGATGCCATTGTCGACGCCGCGCTCGAGCTGGCCAATCACGTCGCGGACGCGATCGGGGAAGTCGATGCGCTGCTTCGCGTCCTCGGCGGCGGCCTCGTCGAGCTCGGAGTAGCTCAGCGCGCTGCGCTTGCGAGCGTAGCGGAGCTCTTTCATGCGGGGCGCCATCACGACCTGTTCGGTCTGCGTCACGTCTAGATAGCGGACGCTGTGCAGCAGCTCGGTGCCCACGGGAAACAGGCCGGCGGCGAGCCCGATCTCGCCCTGGTCCTGGGCAACCCCCGCCGCGCCGACCCAGCGCATGGTCTGACCTCGCAGCGGCGCCCACTGGAAGCGAATTCGCGTCGCGGTGCCCAAGCTGCCGTCGCCGTCGAGGTCGACGCCCAGCGGCCGCTCCGATGTTGGGTCGATCACCACGTCCGCCCGCGTGATCAGGGCTTCGAGAATTGCGAGGTTGAGCTCGTAGACCTCGAGGCTCTCGGTGCCCCGCGCGTTGCGACGAAACACAGGCGGCAGCCGGATCAGCGCGTCTCCAAGCGACCCGCCGTTGGTCGGAAAGAACGCGCCCGGCATCGGCCGAAACGCGTAGGCGCGCCAGCCGGTCGCCGTGCCATCGGGGCTGCGGTCAAACCCGCGCTGGTCAAACTCGAACCACGCGTCGGGGGTGTACCCGCTCCACACGCCGTCGCCGTTCGGATCCCAAGCCGAGGGCGGCGTCGCGAGGCGATCCGCGAGCAGCAACGCGTCACCCTCGCGGTAGTTGGAGTCCCGGACGTAGCGCAGCAGCTCGGCAGTGTCGGTCGCGGCGATCGCGGCGGACCGATCCACCCGCAGATTTGTCCATGGGTTGGTCAGCGCGGGATCAGGAAGATCGTAGGCCAATTGCACCGAGCCATCGGCCACAAAATTGGGCCGCCAGCCGTCGTGATGGCACGCAAAGCAAGGATTGTGGACTCCGCCGTCTGCGTCGATCGTGTCGGCGTAGCATTGCGACGGGATGTAAGCGCTGGCGTTGGCCGCCACACGGGTGGCCGGCACAACCTGGTCTTCGCCAGGCTCGACCTCGGCCGGCGAATGTTCGGAGGCGGCCGCGTTGCAGGCGGTGACCAGGAGCAAGAGCGAGATGGAAAGTCGATGCATTGCGCGAACCCGGCCAGAGCCGTCCATACGATCATGACCGGGCGACCTCGTCGGTGACGAGGCCGCCCGCGTGAAGCGTGGGGTCAGTCCATCGCCGGAAACGGACCCAGGTACCCGTCGTAGGCGGCCGCGTCGGCGGGGTCCATCAGCTTGTCCGAATCGGACTCATCGTAAGGATGCTGAATCACGCTCTTCAGATACGCGAATCCATTGATGTTCGGGTACCAGTACGGCGAGGTCGTCTCGGATCCGTAGGGCGTCGTCTGCACCCGCGTCAGCTTGCCGGTATTCAGCTCGTACGACCAGATCACGTCGTTTTGGTGAGCGCCGGTGTCCTCGCCAATGATCAAGGTGTCGTAGCCCCGAATGTAGGTCACGTTGTCGGGGTTGGCGATGCCATTGACGCTGCAGCTGTTGCCAGCGAAGGGGCTCGCGTCGGGGTAGCTGATCTCTTGGCCGGCCACCAGCGGCCGCCAGTTCCCCGCGACCCAGTCGCTGGCGTAGAGCGTTGACGGCGAGAGATCCAGCGCATACACGGCGCCGCAGCGGTTGCTCTGAACGCGGATGTCGTTCGGACCGCCAAGGTCGTACTTGGTGTTGGGGGTGTTGTTCTTGGCGTTGTCCTCCATGCCGTTCTCGACCGCGGACATCGCAATGAACAACGTGTGATTATCGGGATCCAGGGCGATCCCCTCTTCCTTGCGCAGCTCGACCGTGGCCCCGAGCATCGCGGCGTAGCGACGGGTCTCGAGCCGTGACGCCGCGACCTCCATGCCCGGCTGCAGCGCCAAGCACTCGAGGCCCGCGTCCCCGGCGTTGAGCGAGGTGAAGCCATCGGGGCACTCGCCGGTTGGCTGATCGTTGCCGTCGAGCAGAGGATCTGCGCTGGCAAAGATGTCGCTGAACACGACCCCGGCCTCGATGATCGCGCCGACCTCCGCGTTCGAGGCGTGGCCAAGCGCGATCCAGTCGATGTCCGCGGAGCCAGCCCCAACGGCGCTGGTCTGGTACCACTTCATCGCATACAGCTTGCCCGCGCTCAGATCCCCCGGGTTGTCGGCGATGAACATGTACAGTCCAACGTTGGATCCGTCGTCCGTGATGTAGACCGTGCGTTGATCGGGCATCACGTAGGCCAGCTCGATCGCGCTGCGCCCCATGCTGTAGTGCTTGGTGACCTCGTACGACGCGTCTTCGCTGACCACGACCTCGACCGGGTAGCCATGGTGGTAGGGATCAAAGCCCGCCGCTTTCACCTGGTCCAGGGTCAGATCCAGCAGGTCGTCGTTGTTGTCATCACTATAAATGTCCAGCTTCCAGTAGCGGAGCATGGGAATTGCGTAGCTGCCCAGATCCTCGACGATCTGCGCCGCCTCGAACTCGCGGCCGTCGGGGGGATACTCTTCGCCGCCAAGGTGCGTGTTCCAGGGTGTCACGCTGCCAGCGCACGGGATCCATAGACCGTCGACCTCGGAGAAGTCGATGGGCGTGGTCGAGACGGGGGTCAGCTCACCAGTCGAGCGATCTTGCTCGAGCTCCGACAGGTACATTCCGCCCGGTCGCGACTCGAAGTGGATGACCGAGAAGATCTTGTCGCCGATCGGCAGCAGCGAGCTGAAGTCGGCCGAGGACGAGACAAACTCCGAGGCGTCCTCATTGAGCACGGGGTCGCCGTCTTTGTCGACGATCAGGCCAAATGTTCCGCCGCCCTCAGGCTGATCGCCGCTGCGAAACACGGTGTGGAAACCAATCTCATGGCTGACGTGGTCGACCTGTGCGCGCGGGGACGCGAGCACCGATCGCTTGGCCTCGTCCGTCGCCGGGAATTCGACGGGATCGAAGATCAAGCTGCGGGCGTTCTGGCCGGGCTCGCCGGGATCTCCGGGCTCGCCGGGATCTCCGGGCTCGCCGGGATCTCCGGGCTCGCCGGGGTCCCCCGGATCGCCGGGATCCCCCGGATCCCCAGGCTCGCCGGGGCCACTCGACTTGCCCGTGTCGCCGGTCTCGCCGGTGTCCGCGGTGGTGGTGTCGTCGCCACAGCCCACGGATGCGGTGCTAAGCACGAGCGCGAGGCCGAGCAAGCTGGGGTGGGACAGAGTCGTGAATTCGAGCAGGTTGCGCATGTGTGGCAGGTGGCCGCTTGGGCCTGGCGAACATCACCACACGGGGTTTCAGCTTGGTGACATGTCGCTCACTGCCGGGCTACGAGTGCCGAACATTGGTGAGACGGGCACGCGACACACAGGTGAACCCGCGCGATCGGAGATTCGCCAGTGGTCAGCTTTGATCAGGTTGCCCGCTCTTGGGCGACTACCCCGGAAACCAGTCCCCCAGCGCCCCCAGCAACCGGTTCGCCCAAGCAACCTCATTGTGCGGCGCCCCCGGCTCCCAGCGATAGAACAGATCCTGCTCGTCCACCCACCCCAGCCCGCGCAGCACCTCGGCCAGCTCCACTGTTCCACAGTAGTTGTCCGACCCACCCCCCGGACACCCAGCGCCCTCGCTGCCGCCACTGTCCAGGTAGATCCGCGCCCCAACCGGCGCCCCGTTCAAATACTCGCTGACGATCGTGGGATTCGCCGGCTCGGCACCGATCGACCCCCAGCTGATCGTCCCCGACATGGACCCGATCTGGCCAAACACGTCTGGGTGCCGCAGCCCAACGTACAAGCTCACCAGCCCACCCAGCGAAGACCCCAGCACGCCAACCGAACCCGGATCACTCGCAACCGGGTAGCGATCCTCGATAAACGGCACAATCCCATCCACGACAAAGTCTGCGTATTCGTCGGCCCGACCGCCAAAAGTCATGCCATCAATCACGTCCGTCACCTGCGTGTACTCGTCAAACCGGGCCGCCGTATTGTCAATCCCCACGACGATCACCGGCGACAGCTGCCCCCCGCTGATCGCTTCATCTAGGGTCACGCTGACCTGCCAGCCGCCAAACAGCGCGTCGGGGGCGAACAGGTTCTGCCCGTCGTGCATGTACAACACTGGCAGCGCGGCCGCGTCCAACCCATCGGCGGGGATCCACACCGTCAGATCCCTGGGCTCGAGCGCGCCAACGGCTTGATCAAAGTCGGGCCATCGCTCGTGGTGGCTGCGCCCGCTGATCGCGTTGATCTGCGAGTACTCGCCAAACTGATCCCAGCCAAACCGGCGCGCGAGCGGATCCGCGAAGAAGTCGGTCTGGTCATGCACCAGCTTGTAGAGCCCGGTTGGCGGCGCCGGGAGATCAATGACCGCGTAGTAAAACCCGGGCGCGGCCTCAACGAGGGGGTGCGCGCCCGCCTGCCAGTCGTCAAAGTCACCGGCCACGCTCAGCGGCTGCGCTTGCGCGCCTTGGTGGAGCACACACAGCCGGGTGTCAGCCACGATCGGGAACCCACCCGCGCCGTAGGTCACCTCGCGCACGAACGCATCAGCGAGCTGCTGCTGCGCGTCGGGATCAGGCGTAGAAGCCAGCACCTGGGCGAGCTGCTCGAGCTCGTCGCACCCATCGAGCTCGGGCGGCAGATCAGCAGGCGGCAGATCAGCAGGCCCAGCCTCGGTCTCGTCGCTGGCGCTGGTGTCGGTGTCGGTGCCTGGCTCGTCTCCCGACTCGGTCCCCGATGCCGACCCCATACCAGACGCCGACCCAAGCGGACTTGGCTCCGCGGTCGCGCAACCCAAACCGAGGAGCAGGACAGACCCGACGGCGATCCAGGTGCGCATCAGGGACCACCATATCACCGCGGACTAGCGCGAGGCGAAGTCCTGGAGACGTGGAGAGGGACTACTCGCCGTACATCGCCGCGTAGTCGTCAACCGCGGCGGCGATCACCTTCGCGGCGTGCTCAAACCCATAGCGCCGGGCGATCCGGGCCCGCGAGTCCGCGCCCGGGACCAGCTTGTAGGTTGAAAAATAGTGGGTCAGCCGCTCGACCAAGTTTGTGGGGAGGTCGTCGAGCTCCTCGCACTCGCCCCAGACCAGATCGTTTTGCAGCACGGCGACGAGCTTGTCGTCGGCCTCGTCGTTGTCGATCATCTGCAGCCCGCCAAGCACCTTCGCGTTCAAGATGATGTCCGAGCGCATGATCGGCCGCTCGCTGAGCACACAAATATCCAGGGGGTCCTCGTCGCCCCGCGTGGCCTCGCCGTCGGTCAACGCGGCGGTCCGCTCACCACAAAAGGTGCGCGGCACAAACCCGTAGAGCGCCGGCGGCATCGCGGAGCCGCGCTGCGGTCGGTCGACCCGCAGGTAGCCGGTGGTCTTGTCGAGCTCGTACTTGACCGCGTCGAAGGGCGTGATCTCGATGTAGGCCGTGACCACGCGCGGCGCCCCGGCGCCAAGCTCGAGGCCGTGCCAGGGGTGCGGACGCCAGCGATAAAATGGAGCAGGAAAGCTCATGTGCGGCGCAGCATAGCCCCCGAAGACGTCAGGGGCGCTCGACGAACCCACCGGCCGCCAGCCATGCTTGCCGGCTGCCCCCAGGCGCCGCCCAGGCCGCCCGTAACCCCGCCAGCGACCGCCCGCGGGTCTGCGCCACTCGCTCGAGCGCGCCGATCGCCGCCAGGAACGAGCGATGGGAACAGCAGTGCAACCGCGTGAGCGGCAGGCCGCGGGTCTGGCGGACGCGCCGCGCGAGCGCGCGGTGGCTCCAGACCCGTATTGGCCGCACCGCCGTGAGCGCGCGGCTCACTTCACGATGTCGTGCTCGTACTCCATGTTTCCAAGCTCGTCGTAGAACTCCGTGTGGATCCTGGTGAGCTCGACTTCGACCAGCAGGAACCCGGGCACGGTGTCGTCCTCCCAGTAGACCGGGTTGTTGTCACGGTGGACAAAGCCGGTGTTCTTGCAGCCGGCGCCCGAGACGATGAAGTGGGTGGTCCGCTCGCCGCCGCCGCAGGTCAGCTCGTTCCACGTGCGGTTGTGGTCATGCCCGCTCAGGACCAAGTCGACGTTGTCACAAACCGACTCGTCGACGACCTCTTTGACGGTAGCCCCATTGATCTGCGACACGAACGGAACGCCTTCGTAGTTGCCCGCGTTGCCGTGCTCGCCATTGGAGTAATAGGGGTGGTGCGTGAGCGCGATCTTCCACGGCGCTTCGCTGTTCGCGAGCGCCGCATCGAGCCAGGCTTGCTGGGCGCCCGTCTCGTGGTTCCACATCAGCCGGGTGGTGTCCATCGCAAACAGCTCCATGTTGGGATAGTCCGGGACCGTGTACCACTTGTCCGGCATCGTCCACTTGTCGCTGTAGTTGGTATACTCGACCTCGTAGGCCAGCTTGTCCCACGCAAAGCTGAGCTCGCTATAGTCGTGGTTGCCCATGACCACATAAAAGGGGAAGTCGAGCTGGGCATAGGGCAGCTCGAACTTGGTGTTGAACTGTTCGTCGTCGACCGACGAGACGCCGTCGTTATAGAAGTTGTCACCCAGGTAGACCGCGAAGTCGCAGCCACCGTGGTCCGTGCACACGGTGTGGATCGCGGCGCCCACGTTGTACTGGCCCATGTTGCCCTCGCCCGCGTCGCCAAGCGCGACGAAGCGTACGAAGCCGTTGGGGTCGCCGTCGCCGTCGCCGTCTCCGTCCCCGTCGCCATCCCCGTCTCCGTCTCCGTCTCCGTCGCCATCTCCGGGATCGCCGTCTCCGTCCCCGGTGGTGTCGCCGTCGCCGTCGCCGGTGTCGCCGTCTCCATCGCCGGTGGTGGTTCCGGTTGCGTCACCGTCTTCGGTGGTCGCGTCCGTGTCCCCCGCGGTCCCGGTCCCGGTCCCGGTCCCGGTGGTTCCGCCGTCCACGGATTCAACCGGGCCATCGGCGCAGGCGAGTCCAGCGGTGCACAGAGACAGACAAGTGAGAAGCGTGGGGAGGCAGCGCATGAGGGGTTGATAACAACAAACTCGCGTGCGCGCGCGCAACATCGACGATCCAATGACGATCCCTTTCGTCACGCTGGCGGGGCCGTTCGGGGCGAATACAGCGCGCCGGACCGCCGCTCAGAGTGATAGGCTCGGGTAATGCGCCGCGGTTTTTCCTGCCTCACTGTGTCCACACTTCTATTTGCCGGGCCCACCGCCTGTGGCGATGACGCAGTCTCGACAGAGACCAACGTGGCGGAGACCACCGGCATCCCCACCGGGGACGGCGACGGCGACACCACTGGGGACGGCGATGGCGATCCAACCGGGGACGGCGACGGCGACCCAACCGGAGACGGAGACGGCGACCCGGGCGACGGCGACGGTGACCCGGGCGACGGCGATGGCGATGGCGATGGCGACGGCGACGGTGATGGCGATGGCGATGGCGACGGCGATGGCGATGGCGACACCACCGGGGACGGCGACGGCGATCCACCCGTCGGCATCCCCGAGACCTGTGCCGAGGCAGAGATCACCCCAACCACCGTTGGGTGTCTGTTCTACGGCGTCGACCTCGACACCCACGCCGCAGGCAACGGAGATCAGTACGCGATCGCCGTCTCCAACGTCCAAGACATGGACGTCGCCAGCGTGACCGTCGAGCGCAAGGTCAACGGGAACTGGCAGGTCGTCGCGGGCCCGCAAGACGTCGCGCCGCTCGACCTTCACGTGTTTCCGCTCCCCGATCTGAGCCTCAAGGCCAGCGGCGTGCTCGTGGGCGGGGCCTACCGCGTCACCTCGGATGAGCCGATCATCGCCTACCAGTTCAACCCGCTGTTGCAGGCGTCGTTCACCTCGGACGCCTCGCTGCTGTACCCCGCTCACGCGTGGGATCACTTCAACGAGACCATTCACTGGGGCGATGGGTTTGGCAACGGCTACGTCACGATCGTCGCGCTCAACGACGGCACCAACGTCCAGGTGATCCCAACTACGAACACCGCAGGCGGAAACGGCGTCCCGGCCGGCACCAACGGGGTCCCGTTCATGATCAACGGGCTCAACGAGGGCGACGTGGCCGAGGTCAAGGCCGCGGCGGAAGACGTCGACATGACCGGCACGCGGATCTTGAGCGATGAGGCGCATCCCGTCGCGGTGTTCTCGGGTCACGAGTGCGTCCAGATCCCCAACGGCGTCGTCGCGTGCGACCACCTCGAGGATCAGATCGCCGGCCTCCAGCTGTGGGGCCAGAACTTCGTGGCCAGTCGGGTGCCCAACCGCCAGAACAACCCGGTCGAGACCTCGCTGTGGATGATCTACGCCAGCGAGGACAACACCACGATCAACATTGACGCCGCCCCCGCCGTAACCGGGCTGCCAAACACGCCCGCGGTGATCAACAAGGGCGCCAAGCTGCAGTTCTACGCTGGCGGTGACATTGATGATCCAGGCGACTTCTTCATCAGCGCTGACAAGCCAATCGCGGTCGTGAACTTCATGACCGGCTGGGGCAACCTGGTGGGGCTCAACAGCGGCGACCCGGCCATGGTCCAGCTCAGCCCCGTCGAGCAGTTCCTGCCCCGCTACGTGGTCCTGATCCCCGATCTGTGGGACAACGACTATCTGGTCTTGACCCGCGAGACCGACGCCGAGGTCACCGTTGATGGCGTGGCTGTCAACGATGATCTGTGGGTGCCCGTTACCCCGAACTACGAGGTCGCGCGCGTGCTCGCCAGCGACGGCGTCCACGTCCTCGATGGTGAGCAGCCCTTCTCCGTCGTCGTCGTTGGCTACGACTTCGCGGACAGCTACGCGTACCTGGGCGGGACCGGCACCGGCGTGATCAATCCAGATCCACAGTAGCTTCGCCGTCGCTCGCAACGGGCTCCGTTGGCGCTGCTGACGCTTCGTGCCCTCTCATACGCAGACTCCGACGCTCCAGCCGGTAGGAATTCCGCATGCCGGCGCTTCAGCGGGACAACCATCATCGGACTCACACAGCGGAACGCAGCAACCCTCAACTTGCCCCCGGCCACAGTCTCCACACACGAGCCCGCTGGAGCACGTGTCATCGAGCCGATGACACGTGTCGAGCAACTGGCCGGCGCCCGACGGGACGCATTGCCCAGGGTCATCTGGCCCGGATCCCAGCGCACAGCTCGAGCCCGGGCCGCAATCTTGCGCCAAGAGATCACAGGGCGGGCCGCACAACCTCGTCAGGCCACATACAGCGCCGTCTGCACACGGATGAGCGGCGTCGCACTCCGCCACGCAAGTACCACTCACACACCGGCTCCCGGCTTCACACGAGCGAACCCCCTCAATGACCTCACACATGTCCCCGGGTTCAGCAAGAAGCGCTGTCTCCGGCTCACAGCGGTTCCAGATCGAGCACTGCTGACCAGCCGGGCAGTTCGCGGCCTCGAGTGTGCAAGGCATAGACAACTCGAGGTCTAGCACCTCCCCAAATGGTCCTCGCCCAGTGACGATGTATCGACCGGGCCCAAGCAAGACTTCACGTCCGCTCCAGAAATCATGGCTCCCAACCGGAGGCGGGCTCACGCCAACGGTGTGTTCAGGGCGCGCCAATTTGCAGTCGCAACCTCGCATCCCCAGGTGCGCTCCCGTTGGAAGTTCACCCACCAACTCGAAATAGCCGGCGTTCGATTCGTCGACGATGATGCTCCACTCCACGAGTGCCCGCTGCCCTGGCCCGTGGAAGACGATCGTCGAAAAGTCGTTCTGCACCCTGTTTGACTGACAGTCGAGCGTCTCCCGAAACCGGTACCCATCGCCCTGCTTGTCCCGCTCCGCCTCTGGCGCGACGCAACCGAGTTCCCAAGGTTCGAACGGTGCTGTGACAGGGCGCAGATGCGCGGTGAGGTCGTCTTTCAACGAAGTTCCGAAGAACGCGTTGTAGGTGTCTTGCACTTGCGCGGGAGTGTCCTTGGCGTCAGTGGCCAACATGAACTCGATGAACGGAACCACGCCATGGGTCTCTAGCAGCCAGTGCACGAGTTCCCCGCCCAGATAGTAGGCATGCCTGGGCAAGTCATAGCCACTCGCGGGCTCGAGGTATTCTTCCAGCGAGAAAAACTCGCGGGCCTCGTCATGGCATCCGGGGCGAGAGAGCGCTGTGGCAAGCCCCTCGATGAACAGCGGCTTGCCCTGGTTTACCCCCGTCGGATTGGCGCGTTGGTGCACCGCTTCGTGCACAAAAGAGCTCATCGCTGCGTAGAAGATGTACATTCGACCGCTAGAAAATTTCACGCAGGCCCCCGCCCTTCCGCAGTAGTCGGAAATTTCGTCACCAACGATGCGAACCTCGGAGATGTAGGAGCTATCTTGGATCCCGAGCGCCGCGTCAATTCGCTCGATCTCGTCGTCTATTCTCGAGAGGGTGCCCTCGCACAGCGGACCGTAGTCTGTCTGGATCACGGCGTGTTCGCTGTGGTACTCGGGCCTGGGGTCTGCGGACGACGTACAGCCAACAGTGATGGCCGCCACAATGCTGGCGAGGTGGGTTTTCATCATGAGTACGGTAGTGGGTGTACAAAGATGAGGCAAGCAGTGCGTCAATTCGTCACCAAGCAGGCAAGCCCGCTCGCCTGCCGGTCCGCCGAGCAGATCCGCCCGGCAAGCTGCGGCGACAGGGCCTCGCCGCGCCCGCCGAGCTCGCGCATCTGCTCCAACACGACCTGCTTCAGATCCGGCCCCGGCGGCGTCCCTTTGGCGGCCGGATACTTCGTGACGACCTGCACACGCTTCGCGTCGCTATTTTGCTTGGCGCGCTGCTGCACCTGCTCGCGGTTGAGCATCCAGTAGCCGTCGTTGCCCGCGGCCAAGAACGTGGGCACGACCACGCGATACAGCTGCTTGTCATTCAGCGGAACGAGCTTGCCGTCGGCGCCGATGATCGCGGGGTTGCGGGCGAGGCTGCGGCCCGCCAGGTTGTCGTGGAAGAACGCGATCCCGCTCAGCTGCAGCCAGTGACCGCCGGCCTCCCAGCTCTCGACGCTGCGCTCGATCGCCTTGCGCAGCGCGTAGCCGTTGACCTCGAGCACGGTCAGCTCGGTCGGGTACGCGAACAACTCCTCGACGATCTGCTGGGTGATGAACGCCCCCGCCGAGATCGTTTGGTTCAGACGCAGCCCGCCCGCGTTGACCAGCGCAACCGTTGGCGGCTTGGCGTCGGCGGCGAAGCTGCGCAGCATTTGATCCGCGATCCAGCTGCCAAGGTTGGTCTCGTACATGCGGATCTCGTTCTCTTCCGCGACCAGCGTGGTCCCGGCCTCGACCAGCTTGGCGGTCAGGCAGCCCTGGGGCTGTTCGTTGGTCTGACAAAACCATTGCTCGTGCTTGCTCAGCCACCCCGCGACCCGGTCGGCGAGCTGCGGATCCGCTTCAACGCTGTCGTTGAGCTCGACGGTGCTCACGCTCCAGCGCATGTCCGGGGCCTGGCCGGCGAGCTTGTGGGTGATCGAGACATCGATGACGCGAACCTTCACGGCGTCGGCGTCACCCTTGATCACGGCTGGCTGCGTGCCTTCAATGACCTTCCCGGCGCCGCCGAGCTCGGTGTTGTCCGCGTCGCGGGTCATCGCCGTGTGATCGTGACCGCCAAGCACCAGGTCCGGTCGCTGAAACCCCTCGCGGCCGTCACCCGCGAGAATGGAGGCGTCGGCGCGGGCGTCGAGGTGGGTCAGCGCCAGCACCACCTCTGCGCCCTGGGCCCGCAACATCGCGACAGTCTCGTGCGAGCGCTCGACGTAGCGGGTGTCGATGCACGCGACGTAGTCCGGCGTCTTGGTGTCCGTCATCAGCGAGTACACGCCCACTTTGACGCCGCCGAGCATCAGCAGCTCGTGCGGCAAGATGTTTCCGCGGGCGGGATCGATGATCGGCGACGCTGGCGGGCTTGGGCATGCGCCCTGCGCTGCCGAGCTGGCCGCGGCGGGAGCCGAACACTCGCCCGCGGGCTTCCAGACCACGTTGGTCGCCAACCACGAGAACTGGCTCTGCTCGACCCGATCCGTGAGCGTCGCTGCGTCGTCGCAGCTGTCCTTGTCGAATTCGTGGTTGCCAAAGGTTGCCAGCATCCGCGGATCGACCCGCTCGGCGTCGCCGTCGAGCAGGTTGAGCACGTCGACCATCTGCTCGCCAAGGTACTTGCGCGAGAGCAACGAAGGAAACAGCGCGTCGCCGGCATGAGTCACGAGCACGGCGTCGCAGTCGACCTCGAGCCGGGTCCGCAGGCTGCGGATCCGGGCGACGCCGCCGCGACCGTCGAGCAGGCCCTCGATCCGGTAGACGTCGTTGATGTGGAGGATGCGAAACCGCCAGACCCCGTCCCGTTCGCCGCACACCTGCGCGATCGCGGGCTCGCCCGGGGCGGGTTGCTCGGGTGTGAGCAACGGCCCGCTCGTCGCCGGTTCACAAGCCAGCGCGGCCAGGCTGAGCGCGGCGATCCAGACCAGACGCACGGGTGCAGGTGCCATCGCCCCACCGTAGCCCACACAGCGACGCGAGCGCTCGACGAACGTCGCCGACCCGCTCGACGGCGACGATCATCCTGCGTCGGTCAGTCGGTGTAGCAGCGACATCGCAGTTTGCGTTGTCAAACCACGGCGTTGGCCACGGGTTCGCCAAGCTCGAGCTGCTCTGCCGCGTCGCGGTACTCGCTGGGGCCTCGTTCGGAACTGTCGCACCCGCACAGCGGCGCGAGGGCGAGACCGGCGGCCCCGATAACCTGACGCCCGTCCTGGTGTTGTTTGGGTGCCACCGCGATGCAGCGTGTGCTGCGCGTGCCTTCCCTGGTTCGAGCCAGCCAAATAACACACATCGAACCGTGTTATATAGCGGCTTAGAAACGGCGTATTTGCGATGATTTCAGAGCCTTTCGGTGCCACCCACGCGCGGAGATCATATTAAGTCGTGGATTACCGTAATACTGTCGTGCTTAGCTTCGCGCTCCACGGAGCCCACCATGAAGCTTTGGATCATCACTGGCAGCGCGACCGAGAGCGGCGCACCGATCTACCTCCAGTCCAGCGGCCGCTGGACTCACAAGCTCAGCGCAGGTCACCCGATCAGCAGCGAGGATGAGCGCCAGTCGCTGCTCGAGGCCGCGCGCGGGCAGCAAAAATTGGTCTGCGATCCGTACTGGATCGAGGTCCGCCGGGCCGAGCTCGGCCACCTTGCGCCGGTCAGCCTGCGCGAGAAGATCCGCGCCGAGGGCCCAACGATCTCGCTGCGCCCCGTGCCGCAGCAGCTCGTCGCGACCGCGTCGCGAACGGCGGCCGCCAGCGCCTGACGAGGTCCATCATGTATCGCTACGACCACTACGATCAGGCCCTCGTCGATCAACGCGTCGCGCAGTTTCGCGACCAGATCTCGCGCCGCCTCAGCGGTGAGATCACCGAAGACGAGTTCAAGCCGCTGCGCCTACAAAACGGCGTGTACATGCAGCTGCACGCCTACATGTTGCGTGTGGCGATCCCCTATGGGCTATTGTCGAGCGATCAACTGCGCATGCTCGCCCAGGTCTCGCGCACCTACGACCGCGGCTACGGCCACTTCTCGACCCGGCAGAACATCCAATACAACTGGCCGCGGCTGCAGGACGTCCCGGATCTGCTGGCCGATCTCGCAACCGTGCAGATGCACGCGATCCAGACCAGCGGCAACTGCATTCGCAACACCACCTCGGATCACCTCGCTGGGGTCGCGCGTGACGAGCTCGTGGATCCGCGGGTCTACTGCGAGATCATTCGGCAGTGGTCCACGCTGCACCCCGAGTTCGCGTTCTTGCCACGCAAGTTCAAGATCGCGGTCACCGGCGCGCCAACGGCCGACCGCGCGGCCGTGCGCGTCCACGACATCGGCGTTCGGGCGATCCCCGGTCCCGGGCCCGACGACCCCCACGGGTTCCAGATCCTAGTTGGCGGCGGCCTGGGTCGGACCCCGCGGATCGCCGAGATCTGCCGCGAGTTCCTGCCCCGCGAGCACCTGCTGAGCTACCTCGAGGCGATCCTGCGGGTCTACAACCGCTATGGCCGGCGCGACAACAAGTTCAAGGCCCGCATCAAGATCTTGGTTGGCGCGCTCGGCATCGAAGCGTTCAGCCAGCAGGTCGAGGCCGAGTGGGCGCTGATCCGCGACGGCGCGATGCAGCTGACCCAGGCAGAGTTCGATCGGGTCGCCGCTGACTTCGCCGACCCGGGCTACGCGGCGCTCGAGTCCAGCGATCTGTTCGTGCAGTCGCTCGCGCTCAGCAAGGACCGCGCGCTCGGGCGGTTCGTGGCCAGCAACGTAATCCCGCACAAACAGCCCGGCTACTCGATCGTGATGATCTCGCTCAAGGCCAAGGGCAAGCCTCCGGGCGACGCCACCGCCGAGCAGATGGAGCTGGTCGCCGAGCTCGCCGACCGCTACGGGTTTGGCCGGATCGTCGTCGCGCACGAGCAGAACCTGGTGCTGCCCGACGTCGAGAGCCGCCACCTGCCGGATCTGCACGCGCGGCTCAGCGCGCTGGATCTGGCCGAGCCCAACATCGGCAAGGTCACCGACATCATCGCGTGCCCGGGCCTGGACTACTGCAACCTCGCCAACGCGCGCTCCATCCCAATCGCCACGCGGATCAGCGACAAGATCGAAGACCTCGACTACCTCCACGACCTCGGCGACATCAGCCTCAACATCTCGGGCTGCATCAACGCCTGCGGCCATCACCACGTCGGCAACATCGGGATCCTGGGCATCGACAAGCAGGGCGAAGAATTTTACCAGCTGATGCTCGGCGGCTCGCCCGGCGACGACGCCTCGATCGGCAAGATCCTGGGGCCCGCCCTGCCAAGCGCCGAGATCGTCGACGCCGTCGCCAACGTGCTGCGGACCTACATCGACAACCGCGAGTCGGCTGACGAGCGCTTCCTCGACTACGTGCGCCGGGCCGGCTTCGAGCCATTCAAGGAGCAACTCTATGGTTCCAACGACCATGTCTGAGACCCCCGAACTGCACCCGGGCGCGCGGCGAATCGTCCGCGTGGGCGCAAGCGGCAAGCCAGAGATCGCAATTGATCACTGGCAGCGGCTTGGCGACGACGACCCATTCCCAAGCCTCGACGCGCTGCCGGTGTTGGTCACGCTCGCGCGCGCCGAACGTGACCGCCAAGCGCTCGAGCAGCGAACCGGCGCTTGGGGGGTGTGGGTACCGGGCAACGCCGATCCAGAGCAAATCGCCGAGCGCCTGCGCGATCGCGTACTGGTTGCAATCGAGGTCACCAAATTCACCGACGGTCGGCACTATTCGTTGGCCCGGCTACTGCGTGATCGCTACGGCTTCACGGGCGAATTGCGAGCATTTGGCGATGTGTTGCCCGATCAGCTCTCGTACATGCAGCGCTGTGGCTACAGCTCGTTCGAGCTTGCCCCCGGCAAGTCGCTCGAGACGGGGCTGCGGTGCTTGACTGCATTTTCAGTCAGCTACCAAGGCAACACTACGGATCCGCGACCACTGTATCGACGTCGAGCTTGAGCCCTAAAAGCGCCATTTTTGCCGTCACGTTGCTGTCACTAAAGTGGTGAAGTTGCGACAGATAGCCTGAGAGACGGGTGCGCGACACGGTTTGGCGAGGAGGCGCGGTGTCGCCCGGCGCTCGTCGCTACCGTGGGGCTCGGTCCGTGCGCCTGGACTTTTGTGGACCGGCGCTATAGTCAGGTCGTGGCCTCATACGCAACGATTGGATTGACGAAGTTCGGCGTCGCTACAGTGGTCCTTTCGGCATGTTACGTCCCTAATCCCGACTACATGCTCGACGACGCTGGCGAGACTGACAGCGAAGCGACGAGCGGCTCGGACAACGAGACCAGCGACGGCGCCCCTAACGACGACGCCAACCCCAACGACGATGGCGATGGCGATGGCGGTGGCGATGGCGGTCGCGATGGCGACGGCGATGGCGATGGCGGCATCGACGACGACGAGCCCAGCTGCGGGGACGGCAACGTGGATCCCGGGGAGTTTTGCTTCACGGGCGTCGAGCTGCTCGACTGGGTCGAGATCCAGTCGCTGGCAGTCGGTGACTTCAACGGCGATGGCAAGCTGGACATCGCCGTCGCCGTCAAAGACACCGCGTTCGTGTTGCTTGGTGACGGCACCGGGAGCTTTCCCTTGCAGTCCGAGCTCCTCGTGCCAGATAGCGACTATCGGGGCGTCGCCGCCGGCGACTTGGACGGTGACCTCGTCGATGATCTCGTGTTCGCCCGCGAGTCAAACGACTCCGTGCTCATCTACAGCTCGAACTCCGAAGGCGGCGGTGGGCCGTGGCGGACCTACAGTGTCGGCGACAAGCCCCGCGCGATCGCCCTCGCGTCGCTCGCTGAGGGTCACCCGCTCGATGTCGTCGTGGCCAACCACGGCGACGACTCGATCTCAACCCTGTTTGGACAGGGCATGGGGTTGCTCGGCACAACGGTGGAATACGACGTCGGCGACGAACCCAACGACATCGCGCTGGTCGACTTCGATCACGACACAACCCTCGATCTGGTCGTCAGCAATTACGGCGACGCCTCGCTGTCGGTGCTGCGTGGCGTCGGCGACGGCACCTTCATGCCCGAGGAGACCTACCCACTGCTCGAGAAGCCGACCGCGTTCGTGACCGCCGACCTCGACCAAGATGGCTGGCTCGATGTCGCCGCGGTGCTCGAGGGACTCGACGCGGTTCAGCTTCTGTTTGGTGAAGGTGCCGGCTCACTTCACGACAGCTGGTGCGTGGCCGCCGTCGGCGACAAGCCGATCGACGCGGCCGCGAGCGACCTCAACAAGGACGGCGCCGTCGATCTCATCGTCGCCAACGCCGACAGCCGCGACGTTGGCGTGCTGTTTGGGAGCAGCATTCAGCCCGAGGCCTTCAGCGGCTACCACACGCTGCTGTGGTTGAGCGACTTCAACCAACTCACGACGGTGGAGGTCGCCGATCTCAACGCCGATGGTGTCGATGATGTGCTGGTTGCGGGCGAGGGGCTTCGCTTGCTGATCTCCAACCCCTGAGCGCGGGCGCCTCAGCGCAGGCCGTGGCGAGCGAGCTTGGCCTTGAGCGTGTTGCGGTCGATCTCCAGCGCCCGCGCGGCCTTCGAGAGGTTGCCCGACGACCAGCTCAGCGCGGCCTGCAGCGCGCGCGCCTCGACCACACCAAGCTGCTCGACCAGCGGCCGCGGTGGCTCGTCAACGCCGAGCTCGGGGCCGCTGTCCGGCGGCTCGGGCGACGTCGTTTGGGTCAGCGCCGCGCGGATCTCTGGTGACAGCATGTCGAGTCCGATCGTGTCTTGATCCGCGTAGAACACCCGCCAGCGCACGACCTCGGCCCGCAGCTCGCGGACGTTGCCCGGCCAGCGATACGCCCGCAGAGCCGCCCACGCCTGCGCTGTTGGCCACGCCCGCTCGCCCTCGCCGGTGTGGGTCTCGGCGATGAAGTGGCCGACCAAGAGCTCGAGGTCGCGGCCGCGCTCGCGCAGCGGCGGGAGCTCCAAGGTCGCGCCGCGCAGTCGGTACCAGAGATCCTCGCGGAACTCTTGGCGCGCAACCATGGCCGGCACGTCGCGGTGCGTGGCCGCGATCACCCGCACGTCGACCTGGATCTCGGACTCGCCACCGACCCGACGCAGCCGGCCCTCTTGCAGCACCCGCAGCAGCATCACTTGGACCCGCGGGCTGGTCTCGGCGATCTCGTCGAGGAACAAGGTGCCGCCGTCGGCTTGCTCGAACAGTCCGCGGTGGCGCGTGGCGGCGCCGGAGAAGGCCCCGCGCTCGTGGCCAAACAGCTCGCTGGCGAGCACCCCTTCGGAGAACGAGGCGCAGTTCTCCGCGACCAGGGGACCGCGCGCGCGATCGCTGGCGGCGTGGATCGCCCGCGCGACCAGCTCTTTGCCGGTCCCGGTCTCGCCGTGGATCAACACGGGCACGTCGGCCCGCGCGACGTGGGTGAGCCGGCGCAAGAACCCGCGCATCGGCTCGCTCTCGCCGATCAGCGATCCCGTGCGCGCGTGCGACTCGGCCCGCAGCCGGCCCAGCTCCTCGCGCATCGCTCGGATCTCGGGGAAGCCTTCGATGTCGAGTCGCACCACGCGGATCGGGTGCGGGTGCGGGTTGGGCACAAACACCGCCGGGATCACCTGCAGCATCCGCGCACGCAGCAGCCCGGCCGCGACCAGGATCACCCACAGGGTCTGCATCTGTGGGGTCCCGGCTGACAGGCAGACATCGAGGCTGCCGGCTTCGCTGCTGAACTGCGCGACGGTTGGGCCGAGCACCGTGAACAGCTGGGCGTGATCCGATGGATCATCGAGCTCGAGGATCCGCAGCTCCACCGCTGGCGCGTGGTCGAGCTCGCGAAGCTCACGGACCAACCCCGCCGCGGCCCGGCCCCCGTCTTCGAGGCACAGCACGACGACCCGGTCCCAGCCATCGCCGTGCTCGAGCAGGCGCATCAGCGGTCCGCGATCGCTCCGGGGTCGTTGGCCTTGGTGGTCCGGCGCCGGGCCGTCGCGGCCGCGGTCGGACCAGGTGAGCAGCGTCCGCATGGGTGGTGAGGACGTTACCAGATCACCGGAGTCACCCGTCGGGAGCGAGCGAAGCGAGTGACCCGCGAAGGTCAACACCCTCCGGGGGCGTCTAAACAAGCCCCCTTCGAGGGGGCCACTCATGCCCCCGCCCGCAAACAACCCGTCGGGAGCGAGCGAAGCGAGTGACCTGCGAAGTGCGATATCCTCCGGGGGTCTAAACAAGGAAGTGCGTGGATGACGTCTGAGCAACCGCAGGCGACCGCTCTCGATCCCCGCCTGGCCGCGATCCGAGACTTCAAAGGCAAGTATCCGCACCAGCTGTGGTGGTTGTTTCTGTCCGAGATGTGGGAGCGGTTTTGCTTCTACGGGATGCGCGGCGTGCTGACGGTGTTCATGCCGAGCAGCTCGCGCTGACCAAGGCCGACGCCAGCTTGCAGCACGGGGCGATCCAAGCGTTCGTCTACGCGATGACCTTTGTCGGCGGCTTCTTTGCCGACAAGATCCTGGGCTTTCGCAAGTCGATCACCTGGGGCGGGCTCTTGATGATCGTGGGTAGCTTCACCGTAGCAGCGGCCCCGAGCGAGCTGTTTTATATCGGCACCAGCATCACGATCGTGGGCACTGGCTTCTTCAAGCCGAACATCTCGGGCATCGTGGGTCTGCTCTACCATGACGGCGACAAGCGCCGCGACGCGCGGCTTTGGGCAGTTCTACTCCGGGATCAACATCGGGGCCGCGCTTGGCGGGTGGTCAAGTTTGGGCACGGCTTCTTCTTTGTTACGGGCGGCTTTTACTTGTTTCACAGCCTGATGCGCTACGCCGAATCCGACGGGATATCGTCGCTGGCGCTGTTCAGTCTGGCCTGGCTGGTCATGACGGTCGGCGAGCTTTGCCTGTCGCCGATCGGCGATGACCCGGCTCTCGCCCAAGCGCATATTTGGGATCATCATGGGCCCGTGGTTTCTGGCGAGCGCGTATGGTCAATACTTGGCCGGACTACTGGGCGCGGGGATGGCCAGCGTTGACGACAGCGCGCCAGGCGTGGACCGGCTGCGCGGGTACACGGACGGCTATGAGCAGCTGTCGCTGTATGCGGTGATCTGTGGCGTGGTGCTGATCGCCATCTCGCCGTTCGTCCGCAAGCTGATGCACGACGAAGCGTAGTCAATGGGTCATCGGTGCTTCCGTCTTGGAGCTTCGCCATAATTGCCACGGGTAGGGTCCGCTTGTTTTGCGCATGCTCACGGCCCCAAACGCCATCGCCGACCGGGATCCCTGCTCCTGTCCGCCGGGAGCCCACCGGTCCTCGCAGCCCTGAACCCACGCAGGCCCGCGTCGTCGAGCCGGCCCAAGGGGCGAACTGGCACGTTCGCCAGACTGGGAGGCAGCCCCCCACGGCGCGCGATCACGATTGCCAGCCGAGCCCCCGCGTGCAAACGTGAGCACATGAAGCGGCTGCCCTTGCTGAGCTTGTTCGTGCTTCCACTCGTCTTCGCGTGCAACGACGACGGCAAGAGCGACGACACCACGAGCGGGCCCGGCAGCACCGAGCAAGGCGACGGCGACGGTGACAAGACCGGGGATGGCGATGGCGACAACACCGGCGATAGCGACACCGGAGATGGCGACGGCGATCCGGCCTGCATTCCAGGCGAGCTCAACTGCGAGTGCAACGCAGGCCAGTGCCTTGGCGAGCTCGAGTGTGTCGACAACACATGCGTCGCCAGCTGTATCCCTGGCGAACTGGGCTGTGAGTGCAACGGTGGCCAGTGCCTTGGCGACCTCGAATGTGTCGGTGATGTATGCAGCGATCCCAATTGCATCCCCGGCGAGCTCAACTGTGAGTGCAACGGCGGACAATGCCTCGGAGACCTCGAGTGCATTGGGAATTTGTGTATGGAGGTTAGTGGGGATGGCGATGGCGATGGCGATGGCGATGGCGATCCGCCTTGTCCCAATCCCAACGAGATGATGTGCGATGGTCAGTGCATCGACGTCATGGAGAACAATGACAACTGCGGGTCTTGTGGTACTGTCTGCAACTGGCTCAATAAAGGGGCCCCCGACATCGGCTCCTGCGTCGATGGCGACTGTTTACCCACGTTCTACCCATGCTACAGCCAAGCAGATGGCTTCATCAACTGTGATGAAATGTGTGCCAGCTTTGGTGAGATTTGCGTCAACAACGGGTGCGACCACAACACCCACGTCTACACCGACAGCATGAACATCTGCAACGGTGGACTTGTTGGCGGCCAATCCAGTTTGGGCTGCGGCCAGTCCATCGGGTGGCTCCAAGGCGACTGGGTTGGATGCTGCTGCACGCAGTAGCTCCTATCCGCTACACCACCGCGCCCGCCACGACCACGACCATGACGTCGCCATGAGTCGCGAGGCCCAGGTCATAGTCGCAACTTTCACTCACAGCGACATCGCTGCCGCGCACGCATTCTACTCGAGCACCGCGGCCTGCCGCAGGCGAGATCGACGAGGAGCACGTGCTGCTACTCGACCTTCTACAGGCCCAGCATCGAACCCCTCGCCCGCTGCCTAGAGCATGGCTGACGATGTATTGCCGATGATACTCGTTCATGAAGAGCGTCTCCTACCGTCCATCACCGTCGAAGTCCCCGTCGGCGACCGCACCGAGGCTCAGGCTCCGGGCAGGGGACCGTCCGGCTCCTCGTGACGGCTCAGTCCTCGACGTCGGCGAGGAAGGTCTGCTGCATGAGCTCCTCGAGTCATCACCCAACTCATCTGAGCTGCGCCATCCACGACCTGAGTCAAGAACGATTCGATCGGCTCAGCCGGGTCCCTCCACTCGATCTCCGAACCCGCGGGCCCGTAGGACACCGCACCCAACGCCTCCTCGCCAGAGCCACGTCCCCTCGACATTGTTGTTCGAGAACACCAACGCCCCACCCTCGACTGTGGCTGCGGTACATCGGCGGTGTCGGCGTCCAATGCGTGAGCAAGGTTGACAACCTCTACCGCGGTAGACCCCGCTTTCACGTCGACCGAAGCCAAGCCGACCGGCGCGTCTCGGTGTGGACGTCGAATGCCTCACTTAGACCATGTCGAGGGCCCTCTTCCGTTTTTTTGCGCGCAGAAAACACGCTCTCATTCAACCTGAGGGTCAATTGCCTGCGCCAGTCGCCGCAATCAGGAATTCGCTGAGCAAGCGCGCGACTTGATCGGGCTGGTCTTCTTGCAGGAAGTGCCCGCAATTGGGGATCGCCGTGATCTCGGCCTGGGGCAGCAGGCCGCCGAGCTTGGCCATGGTCTTGGCGACGTCGGGCAGGATCCGATCGTTCTCGCCGTAGATCATGCGAACCGGGATATCGGCGAACGCCGGCATGGTCTGGGTGATGAAGCGAAACCCGCCGGGTCCCAACCCCTGGGCGGTCCGCAGCAGCGCCTTGCCGGCCGCCCACTCGGTGAACGGATCGGTGTAGAGGCGCGCCACCTCATCAGTGATCACCTCGCGGTTGACCACGCCCAAGCGCATCGAAGCCGCTACCCCCGCTGGGCTCGCCAGCCATCGGCGAAGACCTGGCGTGTAGCTGGCGGCCACGAACGCCACGACCGCCCACGAGGGCACGGGGAACACCAAGGTGTTGAGCAGCGCGAGCGCCTCGACCCGCTCGCGATGGCGGCAAGCCCAGTACAGCCCGACCGGCCCGCCAAGATCGTGGACGACCAGGCTCAGGCGATCGACGCCGATCTCGGCGAGGAAACCGTCGATCGCCGACTCGAAGAAGGTAAACCCATAGCGCTGATCCAGCGGCTTTTCCGAGCCGCCGAAGCCGGGCAGATCCAGGGCGATCGCGCGGTGGGTCTGGCCAACGACCGGCAGGATCTTGCGCCACAGCTCGGCGCTGGTTGGCCAGCCGTGGACAAACAACACGACCGGCCCTTCGCCGGCTTCGAGCCAGTGCAGATCGAGGTTCGCCGCACGAATCCGGTGACTGGAGAGCTTGGCCACCGACCGACATTACACGACGCGGGCAGGCCGCTCGCGAGCCGCCGAGAACGTGCGACACTCGGCGCGTGTTCGAGGATCTCGAGACCCAAGGCGCGCGCCGGGCCGTGTGGTTCACCCTCGGCGGGGCCATGCTCATGGTCTCGTGCTACTGGGGCTTTCGCTACTTCGTACACATCGCCGCCTACGCGGTCGACGTCGGCACCCCAACCAGCCGCGACGCGGTGGGCCACGCAGGTGCCCCGCTCGCGCTTGGGCTGACCGCGGGCATGGTGTTGTTCTACATGGGCACGGTGCGTCTGCTCGTCGGCCCCAAGATCGACGCGATCGACATCAGGCGCCTGACCGCGCCCGGGCTGCTCTACGCGCTGGGGTTCGCAGGCTGCGTGGGCCTGGTCGCCTGGCTGGTCGTCGGCTTCTTCAAGATCGACCTGTTCGGCTGACCAAGCTGACCAAGCCAGGCCAGGCCACCCCGGGTTGCCGTCCCGCCCACAAAAAAACAGAAGCAAAGGGGCTCAGAGGATCGTAAGCCGGGTTTTGTCCCTGAGTTCGTTGCCTCGCTCAGGTGGTGATCATTCTTCTACGCGGCACTACCCGGGACGGGGCGGGCCACCCCTTGTCTGTCACCCGAAGGCTCGAGACGTGTCCCTGTTCGGCCTTGCTCCGAGTGGGGTTTACCATGCGACCCTCGTCACCGAGGGACCGGTGCGCTCTTACCGCACCCTTTCACCCTTTCCGACGCGAACGCCGGTGGTTTGCTTTCTGTGGCACTTTCCTGCGGGTCACCCCGACTTGCATTTCGCAAGCACCCTGCCCTGTGGGGCCCGGACTTTCCTCGATCTGCGAGCTGCGTGAGCAGCTCCGACCGCGATCACCTCAGCCTCTGAACCCCTTTGCTTCCGAGGGAGTGTTTAGCACAGGTCGGGGGGCGGTTGTAGAGGGTCTGCGGGCGGCCGGCCCACCGCCGAAGCGGTGGGCGGGCCGTGCGGCGTTCGCTACTCGGAGCTGTCGTCGAGACCGATCGCTTCGTCGGTCATGAACTCCATCGTGCCGGTCGAGACGTCATAGAGCGCCCCAACAATTGCGATTCGCCGATCCTCGACCAGCTTCGCCAGGGTGTCGCTCGAGCTGATGATCCGCTTGGTCACGGCGAGCACGTTGCGCCGCGCGACCTGGTCGATCAGCTCGCTCCGACGCTCGTTCGATAGCTCCTCGAACCCGCTCAAGTCGTCGGTGTCCACGCAGCCCAGGATGTCCTCGATGATCGTGTGAAGGTGCTGGCAGCGAGGCAGGTCCTCGGACGGCGCCGGCGGCGTGACCGTTTGATTGACGGCGGCCGTCACGGCCCCACAGCGGGTGTGCCCGACGACCGCGATCAACCGTGACCCGGCCACCTCACATGCGTACTCCATGCTGCCGAGCACCTTGGGGCTGATCACGTTGCCGGCCACCCGCACGCTGAACACGTCGCCAAGTCCCATGTCGAACAAGAGCTCGGCGGGCGTGCGCGAGTCGATGCAGCTGAGCACCACCGCTAGCGGGTGCTGACCTTCGGCGGTGGCCCCGATCTGCCGGGCGAGATCCCGGTTGAGTCGCTGACCGCTGGCGAAGCGCTGGTTGCCCTGACGCAAGATCTCGAGCACCTGCGCGGGAGTGACCTGATCCTGCAGCTCCCGGGTGGAGTAGTCGACGTACAGGACCTTGTCCTCGAGCTCGTACTCCTCGTTGAAGCCGACCATGGACAGCTCCACGCCGCGGGCCGGCGCCCGCACGTCACGGTATTCGCGGATCAGCGCGAGCACGTCCGGATCGATGTAGGTGCTGGCCTGGGCGTCCAGCAGCACGTGACTGCCCCGGGGAATGTCCTCGAGCACCCGATCGAGCGCGGTCTGATTGAGGAACGAGACCTGCTCGGCGAGCTCGATGTGAAGGACCTCGTTGCCAAGGTGCTTCTCGGCGATGCGCCGGACCGGCCGACGCAGCTGGCGACTGAGGATGAACAACACGGTCACGCCCATGCCAATGCACAGACCAATGAGCAGATCCGTGAACACGATCGCGACGACCGTGGTCGCAAACGGGATGAACTGATCCCAGCCGGCGTCCCACATCTTGCGGGCGACCGCGGGGCTGGCCAGGCGGAACCCGGTGAGGAGCAGGATCGCGGCCAGACACGACAACGGGATCCGGTTGAGCACCCACGGCAGGCCAACGACCATGACCACCAGCAAGATCCCGTGCCAGATCGCCGAGAGCTTGGTCTTGCCGCCGGCCTGAATGTTGACGGAACCGCGGATGATCACCGAGGTGATTGGGAGGCCGCCGAGCAACCCCGCCACCATGTTGCCGGCGCCCTGCGCGAGCAGCTCGCGGTTTGGCGGTGAGCTGCGCTGCTCGGGGTCGAGCCGGTCGACCGCCTCGAGGTTGAGCAGGGTCTCGAGCGAAGCGACCACCGCGATCGTCACGGCGGCCACATAGATGCCTGGGTTGGACCACTGCGAAAAGTCGGGCCAGGTCAGGAGATCCAGGAAGCCCGATACGCCCTCGACGACCGGGACCTGGACCATGTGACTGACCGAGATCGCCCACGGGCCGCCGAGCTGCTCGAACACGACGCTCAGGCCGACGCCAAAGAGCACGACCGCGAGCGGCGCCGGAAAGCGCTTGAGCTTCTCGGACTTACCCCACAGCACCAAGAGCAGAAGCGAGAGCATGCCGATGACGGCGGCGCCCACGTGCAGGTGGTTCACGATCTCGAACAGCTCGGAGAAGGTGTTCTCGCGGTCGGGTTGCTCGAAGGCCATCTCGCCTTCGGGATCACTGTCGTGCCCGAACACGTGGGGGATCTGCTTGAGCACCAGGATCACCCCGATCGCGGCGAGCAGACCCTTGATCACGCTGGTTGGCACAAACGACGCGAGCGCGCCCGTGCGGGCCAGACCCAAGCCGAGCTGCATCACCCCCGCGATCAGGACGGCGAGCAAGAACGCCTCAAAGCTGCCGAGCGCGGCGATCTGCGCGAGCACGACCGCGACGAGGCCAGCGGCTGGGCCGCTGACGCTGGTATGCGAGCCGCTGAGCGAGCCAACGACAATGCCGCCAACGATGCCGCTGATCAGCCCAGAGATGAGCGGGGCACCCGAGGCCAGGGCGATGCCCAGACACAGCGGCAGCGCGACCAAGAACACCACCGCGCCGCTGAGGAGATCGCTGCCAAGCGTGGCGCGCAGCCCTTGAGGCTTATTTGAAGGAGAAGAAGAGGGAGAATTGAGGTTTTTTTCCATGCGAACAGAGCCAAATAGATCGACGAGACAACGACAGCGCGAACGCGCTGCACCCTGCCAGCGACCTCGTCAACGAGGCCGCCAGGACGGACCCAGTTCAGGACTGGGGGTCTTCTTCGTCGTCTGGTGGCAATGATCGCCGGAGCCAGCGTGAGCGAGGGATCGTCTGCACCTGCGGCGCGATCACGCGGGGCACGCGAAGCTCATCGAGGGAACGTCCGCGGGCCCCGCCGCTCGTGTGCAGGCGACGCGACGCGTCCACCTGCACGGCACCGAGTTCGATCGACTCGGTGTCGTGGCAGGGCTCCGTGACCAGGTGCGGGGCGAACTCCCCGCGCTCGCCTTCCCGCTCGCCTTCCCGCTCACCCTTGATGGACGAGGCACCAGCGGTGCTCAACATCACGGCCGAGATCACCAGCGAGAACGCCAGGCGCAGCAGCCATGCGACGGTCTGGTCGACCGTCGACCTGCCCGCGAGGAGCCGGCGCTGGCGAGAGACCTGGGGCATCGGCGGTGGACTCTAACACGCGAAATCCCGCTGGCTACGTCGAACCCGAAGACAGCAGGAGCCCGAGTTCGTGAGCGACCTCGACTCGCCGGGTTGCGAAGGGTTCGCGCCAGCGCATACTCCAATCGCGGCGAACACCGTTAGCGTCCCAGGTCGGCACGGGGATCAGATCCCGGCGGGCGAGCTCCCGGTGCAGCGCGATCTCGGCTGGCGGTTCGCGCGAAAACTCGAAGGGGTTGCGGGCTTGGTCGTCGGGCAAGCTGGGGTACTTGCTGTCATCCTCGCGAATCAGCTCGAGCAGCTCGAGCCCGCGCGCGTGCATGTACACCAAGAACCGCGGCGAGAACGGGCCGGGCACCTCCGCGTGAAGCGAGGGCTCGCGCGCAACCCACTTGGCCCAGTCAAACCCGTACACGAAGTCGTGCACGTACGAGAAGTTGATCGCCGTCGCGCGGCCGTAGAGGTGTTGGAGCGCGGCCATGCGCTGGAATTGATCCTGGACATGGCTGATCGCGGCAGCCGTCTCGAGCGCGCGCGCCTGGCTCACGATCGCCGCGGCGATCAAGTCCAGATCCCAAAACAGATTGCCGGGAAACGCTTCGACCTGGGCCAGCGCGAGCGCGCACAGGCCCTCGGCCACCGGCGCGGCGAGGGCCTGCGCCAGCTCGCCAGAGTTGACGGCACCGTCGAGCTCCGCAAGCGCGCGGCGGTGGACGCCGCGCAGCGGGGTGGCCAGCTCGCGGGCGGGATCCAACGTGCGCAGCGGGCCCACCCGGCCCTCGAGCGCTTCGGTCGTGGCGCGCAGCTGCGCGTCGATGTCGGGCGCGGACCGCTTGGCCGCGAGCGCCATCAACCGCGCCATCCCCCGCATGAGCCGATCATCGTCAGCGCGATCAGGGCGACGGAGATCAGCGCAGCGCTGCGCCATTGAGCCTGGTGGAGAAAGTGCTTGTAGCGCCGCTGTGCGACGAACGCGTTGGTCTTGGCCTCGGGGCTGACCGCTCGCAGCCGCCGCCAATTGACCAGGATCACGATGACCGCGAGCGCGCCGATCGGGGCCGGCACCGCGCCGCTGATGCGCATGCTCACCGCCCAGATCAGGCACGCCGCCAGCACCAAGCGCTCGACCAGCGCGCGGGCGGCACGGTTGCCGTACTCGCTCGCGTAGGTTCGCTTGCCGCCCCGGCGATCGCTCTGCTCGTCGGCGAGGCCGCTGGCGACCGCGCTGGCGATCGCCAGCAGGAAGAACCCCGGCACCAGCCACAGCTCGCGCACCCACACCGAGGCGCCGCTCTGCAAGAACAGGTGAAAGCAGGGCAGCGCCAGCCCCACCCCGAGGCCCTCGAGCCACTCGCCGCCGCCGCGATAGTTGAGCCGCAGGGGCGCGAAGCTGTAGGCCAAGAACAGCGTCTGCAGCCCGAGGGCGGCCCAGCCCAGGCCGGGCCGGGCCAGCAAGTGCTCGGCCACGAACGCCGCGCCCACCACCGCGAGGCCAGCGATCACGCCTGCAGTCAGCACCGCCGAAGCCGGCAAGATCTCGTCGGGGATCGTCTTGGGCGAGCAGTCATCCGGAAACATCTGCCGCTTGATCCGATCGACGCGGCGGTCGCCCCAGTCGTTGAGGAACACCACGAACAACAGCTCGCAGAGCGTGATCGCGAGTCCAAGTCCGAACGCGAGCGGGTTCAGCTGCCCCGCCGCCGCCACGCCCAACGCCTGACCGAACAGCATGGGCACGAGCAACTTTGGCCAGCTGTCGAGCTTGGCTGCGTAGGTCCAGCGGCCGATCAGGCTGCGTGAGGCTGGGTGCACGCCGGGACGGTAGCAGAGCCGCCCTGCACACGGGAAATGTGCCTAAAGTCCCCTCACAGAGGCCACTCCTGGCATCGCGCACAAATTACCCGTTGGGGGTCCAAAGGAACCCAGCTCAGTTCTTTTGGCACACGCTGATGCGCGTGTAGGTGCCCGAGGTGATGTTGTTCCAGTAGGTGCAGTCTGGGGCGCCCTGACAGCCAAGGCACGGACCCGTGTAGTAGTTGGTGTTGCCGTCGACGAAGTGCCAGGCGTTGTCGCCACCGCCGCAGCTGTTCTGGTCCACGCAGCAGCTTGGCGCGTTGCCGCAGGCGGTCGCGTAGGCGTACTCGTCGCGGTACTTGGCGATCACCTCTTCGCAGTAGCCCTGGTTGAGCCACTCATCATAGGTGACCTCGTTCCAGCCCATGCAGCTGTCGCAGAAGGTGGGCCCGGCGTCGGCGGAGCGGCACGAGAACCGCACGCAGCGACCGGCGTCGGTCAGGCAGCCAAACTCGCCCCAGCAGTCGTTGCCGCACTCGGCGATGCACATGGCGTCGCAGCCGTCGTCGCTGACGTTGTTGCCGTCGTCGCAGGTCTCGAAGCCCTCGTGCACGAAGCCGTCGCCACAAAACGCGTCCTGACAGCTACCCGGGCACACGTCCGAGTCTTCGAAGTTGCCGTCGTCGCAGCCCTCGACGCCCTCTTGCAGGTGCCCATCACCACAGATCGCGTTGGTGCAGGTGACCGAGATGCACGCGTCGGTGTCGAGCATGTTCCCGTCGTCGCACTCCTCGACGCCGGCCCGAAGGTAGCCATCGCCGCAAAACGCCAGCTGACACGCGGGACAGTCGTCGGTCGTGTCGCTGTTGCCGTCGTCGCACTGCTCGCCCTCTTGCACGACCCCGTCGCCGCAGGTGCCTGGCAGACACATCGAGTTGCAGCCGTCGGCCTCGTTGTCGTTGCCGTCATCGCACTCTTCCACGCCCGCTTGCACGAAGCCGTCGCCACAGCTGGCGACCACGCAGCCCTGCACGCACGCGTCGGTGTTGTCGGTGTTGCCGTCGTCGCAGGCTTCGAGACCCTCGTAGACGAAGCCGTCCCCACACGCGGCGATCGTGCAGTTGGGAGTGCAGTTGGCCGACTCGGCGTTGCCCGGCCCAAGGTCACACTCCTCACCGGGGTCGACGACGCCATCGCCACAGCTGCCGGGGCCGGTTTCGGTGCCCGTGCCGCTGGTCTCCGCCGTATCGCCGTCGCCGTCGCCGTCGCCGTCGCCGTCGCCGGTCGTTTCGGCGGGCAGGGTCGCGAAGGTGTTGAACCCCGCGTCGCCAGAGTCGTCGGAAGGACACCCCGTCAAGAGCAGCGGAAACCATGCGGCGACAACGAGCGAGCGAATGCGTCCCATGGCGCGGATTTTATCATGGGCGCTGTCGGGCGATCCCACGATTTGTAGCGGCTCAACCGAGCGAGCGCTCGGTCATGAGCACGTCTTTGGCGCGCGCGAACTCAACCTCGATCTGCTCGAGCAACGCGGTCGCTTCGCGCAGTTGACCGCGCGCCCGCGCAGGCCTCGAGCGCGCGACACGGCCCGGCCAATCGCCGCCCCCCGAGCGCGCCCCCACGACACCCGAACACCGAGCTATTCGCGCAGTTGCTGCACGTCGAGCACCGTCTTTGCGACCCACCCACCAAACGCCACGCGAAAAAAGATCGCAACGATGATGAAGGCGGGGAGCCGGTTGCAACCCGGGATGTGGGGCCCGTGTCGGGTTGATCCGTCGCCACGCGCCCAAGGGGCCTCACTATCATCGATCGTGTGTTGCGGTGGCCGGGCCTCGCAGCGTAGCTTCCCCGCCATGCGATCGAAGATGGCCCTGTGGCCGCTGATGCCAGCGCTCGCGCTGGCGATCTCGCTTGGCTGCGACAAGCCAACGAGCACCACGACGCCCCCCGATGGCGCCAGCGACGGCGCGGACGAGCAAGTCCCCGCCAACGCCGAAGATCCCGATCCGCAGGGCCGCGCCACGCTGTTGCGCGCCGGCAAGGTCATGAGCGCGACCGGGGTCAGCTACTCGCCCGGCGCCGTGTTGTTCGTGGGCGACGAGCTGGTCGCCGTGGGTGCCCCCGGCGACGTCGAGGCCCCCAAAGACGCAACGGTGATCGAGCTCGGGGCCGACGCCGTGATCACGCCGGGCATCATCGACACCCACTCGCACATGGGCGTGTACCCCTCGCCGGGGCTCTCGGGCCTCAGCGACGGCAACGAGATGAGCGGCCCGATCACGCCCTACGCCCGGGCCGAAGACGGGTTCTGGCCACAGGACCCGCAGCTCGCCCACGCGCTGGCGGGCGGCATCACCACCGCGCAGATCCTGCCCGGCTCCGCCAACCTGATCGGCGGGCGCAGCTTCACGATCAAGCTGCGACCGGGCGCGCGCTCGGCCGAAGACATGCGGTTTGCCGGGGCGCCGGCCGGGCTCAAGATGGCCTGCGGCGAGAACCCCAAGCGGGTCTACGGACAAAAGGGCGGCCCCGTCACCCGCATGGGCAACGTCGCCGGCTACCGCAAGGCCTTCGAAGAGGCCGTCGAGTACCAGCGCAAGTGGGACACCTACCGGCGCAAGCTCGCGCTGTGGGAGGTCGGCGAGACCGACTCGCGCCGGGCCAACGCAGCACCCCAAAATTCCAAGCGCGGCAAGCCGCAGCCACCACCCAAGCGCGACGAGAAGCAGCGCCCCGAGCCACCGTCGCGCGACTTTGGGCTCGAGACCCTCGTGGGCGTGCTCGACGGCGACATCCTCGTGCACATGCACTGCTACCGCGCCGACGAGATGTCCTTGATGCTCGAGTTCGCGGCCAGCTACGGGTTCGAGATCCGCAGCTTTCACCACGCGGTCGAGGCCTACAAGATCGCGGATCGGCTCGCCGCCAACGACACCGCGGCCTCGATCTGGGCCGACTGGTGGGGGTTCAAGGTCGAGGCCTACGACGGCGTGCGCGAGAACGCGGCGATGGTGACCCAGGCCGGGGCCCGGGCGATCATTCACTCGGACTCGGCAACGGGGATCCAGCGGCTCAACCAAGAGGCCGGCAAGGCGTTGTTCGCCGGGCGCAAGGCTGGAGTAGAGATCAGCGACGAGCAGGCGCTGAAGTGGCTGACGATCAACCCGGCGTGGGCGCTGGGCGTCGACGACCAAACCGGCTCGCTCGAGCCCGGCAAGGCCGCCGACCTCGTGGTCTGGAACGGCAGCCCGTTCAGCGTGTACAGCCAGGCCCAGCTGGTGTTCATCGACGGCGAGCTGGTCTACGAGCGCGGCCCCAACAGCCGGCCGCGATCCGACTTCGACCTGGGCCTGCGCGACGAGCTGCGAGGTGCGCCATGAAACGGATGAACCGCATGACCCACAAGATCCTCCCGGCGCTGGTGCTGCTGCTCTCGCCCCTGTTGGTCCCCGCCGCGCTCGAGGCCGCGCCGCCCAGCCGTGGCGCGCAGGCCGAGCCGCTGCCCGCCGCGGTGTTCGACAAGCTGATCTTGTCCAACGCCAAGATCGAGGTTGGCGACGGCACCGTGATCGAGGGCGGCTCGATCCTGATCGAGGACGGCAAGATCGTCCGGGTCGAAGCCACGACGATCACCAACGTCGCCAAGTCGGTCACCCTGGATCTGCAGGGCAAGCTGATCACCCCAGGGCTGATCGCCGCGGACACCACGATCGGCGTGGTCGAGATCGGCGCCGAAGACAGCACCCACGACGACGCCCGCCACGATCCCAACCCGATCAAGGCCGGCTACGACCCGGCGCCCGCCGTCAACGCCGACTCGACCCTGATCTCCATCCAGGCGATCGAGGGCGTGACGACGGCCGCGGTCGCGCCCCAAGGTGGGTTGATCTCGGGCGAGGTCGCGTGGATCGATCTGCTCCCAGGTGATCACGCCAACATCGTCGCGGCCTCGGGGGTGTCGGTCGCTGCCAACTTTGGGCGCGCCTACGCGGGCTCGCGGGCGGCCTCGCTCGCGCAGCTTCGCCAGGCGTTCGAGGACGCCAAGTGGTACCGCGACAACCAGCGCAACTACGAGCGCAACCAATCCCGCGAGCTGGTCGCCCATCCTCTGGATCTGCGCGCGCTGTGGCCGGTGCTCGACCGCAAGATCCCGCTGGTCGTGCGCGCGGACCGGGCCAGTGACTTGCTCGCGCTGATCGAGCTGGGTGAGTCGCTGTCGATCTCAATCACGATCCTTGGCGCCAGCGAAGGCTGGAAGGTCGCCAGCGAGCTGGCCGCGGCCAAGGTGATCGTGGTGATCCAGCCAACCGAGAACTTGCCTGGCAGCTTCGACACCCTGGGCGCGCGGCTCGACAACGCCAAGCTGCTCGACGACGCTGGCGTCACTGTCGCGATCGCGCACTTCGACAGCCACAACGCCCGCAACGTCACCCAAGAGGCCGGGATCGCCGTCGCCAACGGGCTGTCGCACGCCGCGGGACTGCGAGCGATCACGCTCAACGTCGCGAAGGCCTACGGCATGGACAGCGAGTACGGCACGATCGCCCCCGGGAAGGTCGCCAGCCTGGTAGTCTGGGATGGGCCTGATCCCTTCGAGCTCTCGACCTGGGCCGAGCGGGTCTGGGTGCGTGGGCACGAGCTGGACATGACATCCCGTCAGACACAGCTGCGAGATCGCTACATGGATCTCGAAGCCTTCGCGCCCTGAGTCAGCGACAGCCCGACCGTCCAAGGTCGTGCTTGATCGACAGTCGTGACCGGGTGATGCTTGACGCGCGCGCAGGTCTGTCGCGTTTCGGAGCCGCGCATGCCCCCCGAGTCACCATCGCCCTCCGGGGACACACCAGCGCGGGGCCAGCTACCCACGCTGGCATACGAGCTCGAGAGCGGCACGGGCACCCTGCCCGCGGACGTCCGCGTCCACCGGTTTCGCATGACCGAGGCGGTGTCCGAGCCCTACACGATCGTCGTCGACATCGTGACCGCCGAGGTCGACTACGCGTTCGAACATCTGCTTGGCCACGACGCGCAGATCAACCTGGTCCGCGAAGAGTTCGTCCGCTCGGTCTACGGCATCATCACCGCGATCGACTGGCTTGGGCTCTCGGGTGATCACCTGATGCTGCGGCTGACCATGCGCCCCGCGTTTGCGCTGCTGGATCAGCAGGTTCACACGCGCATGTTCCAAGACCTGAGCGTGCTCGACATCGTCGAGCAGGTGCTGAGCACCGAGCTGGGCGTCTACAATCGCAGCTATGACCCAGGTTCGGTCCAGCGCGGGAGCACGCCGCGGGAGTACTGCGCCCAGTACCGCGAGTCCAACCTCGCGTTCGTCGTGCGCCTGCTCGAGGAAGAGGGCATCTCGTACGTGTTCGCCCACGACGACGAGCTCGACGCCGAGCAGCTGCGCCTGATCGACACCGGCACCCAGCTGATCTCGGCCACCAACCTCGACACCAGCGACGTGTTTCCAATGATCGTCCACAACCCGGGCGAGGCCGACATCGAGTCGGTCCAGGCGATCGAGTGGCGGCGCCGGGTGACCAGCACGGGCGTGATGCGGCGCGACTACGACTGGCGCACGCCGACCACGCTGCTCGACAGCGAGACCGACGCGCCCGACGAGCTGCAGCGAACCCGGCGGGTCTACCTGCACGGGGGCCGCCGCTACTTCAACGACGATCTAGCCGAGCGCGCCGCGGATCAGCAAGCTGCGCTCGCGCGACCCGGTCGGCGCGGGTTCGGTCGCGGCAACGCGATCGGGTTTCGGGCCGGGCTCAAGTTCATGCCCGACGGCCACGTGCTCGAGCAGCTCGACGAAGAGCTGCTGCTGCTCCGCGTCGAGCACGAGGGCCACGATCCCTCGGCCCTGCCCTCGCTCGAGGCCCAGTCCGGCCCGCACGGTGGCTACAGCAACATGTTCGAGTGCGTGCCAGCCAGCGTGGTCCTGCGCCCCGCCGCGCTCACGCCCAAGCCCCACGTGCGTGGCCCGCAGACCGCGATCGTGACCGGCCCCAGCGGCGAAGAGATCCACGTCGACGAGTCCGGCCGCGTGTGCGTGCAATTTTATTGGGACGAGGACCCGCCCTACGACGACACCTCGTCATGCTGGATCCGCGTCGCGCAGCGCTGGGCGGGGCCGGCCTGGGGTGCGCAGTTCATCCCCCGCGTGGGCATGGAGGTCGTCGTCGAGTTCCTCGAGGGCAACCCCGACCGCCCACTGATCACCGGCTGCGTCTACAACGGCGCCAACGCTTCGCCCTACTCGCTGCCCGACAACAAGACCCAGAGCGGGATCAAGACCAACTCGTCACCGGGCGGCGACGGCAGCAACGAGCTGCGCTTCGAGGACGCCGCCGGCAGCGAAGAGGTCTACATCCACGCCCAGAAGGACTGGACGATCGCGGTCGAGAACGACAAGCGCCAGACCGTGGGCCACGACGAGTCGCTCGAGGTTGGCAATGATCGCACCAAGCACGTCAAGCACGACGAGAAGATCAACGTCGACAACGACGAGACCATCACGATCGGCCACGACCACACAGAGACGATCAACAACGACATGAGCGTGACGGTGGTCAGCAACCAGACCATCACGGTTGGCAAGGATCACACAGAGACGATCGGCAGCAATCGGACCGAGACCATCGCAACCAACGCGAGCGAGAGCGTGGGCTCCAACAAGACGATCAGCGTTGGCGCGATCATGCAGGTCAGCGTGGGCGGGGCGCTCAACGCCAGCGTCGGCGGGGCCGCGGGGATCGAAGTTGGCGGGGCGATCGCCATGGCCGTGGGTGGCGCGGCAAGTGAGACCGTTGGCGAGAACAAGAGCATCGAGGTCGGCAAAGAGCTGATCATCAAGGCCGCCGAGGCCGGTCAGATCACCACCGGCAAGGCGCTGGGGATCACCAGCGAAGACGCGCTGACGATCAGCTCGACCAAAGACATGTCGATCAGCGGCAAGGCCAAGGCCCTGCTCGAGGCCGCGGACGAGATCACGATCAAGTGCGGGAGCGCGAAGATCGTGCTCAAGAAGAGCGGTGACATTGCGATCTCGGGCGCGAAGATCGACATCAAGGGCTCGGGCCCGGTCAACGTCAAGGGCTCGAAGGTCAATAATAATTAGGGCGCCGCCGCCAACCCCGTTGGGAGAGCTGGCGGCCGCCGTTGACGGACTAGCGGCGTCGTGGCGCCCGCTGGAACCACGCCAGACCAAACAGCGCGAACATGGCCAGCATCGCCTCGGGTCGCATCCGCGAGATCGAGCAATTCCACGGCGAAGGTCCAACCAGCTGATCGTGGTTCGAAGCGTCGATCAGCTCGTCGATCTCCTCGAGGTTGTCGGTCTCGACCTGCGCCGGCCCGACCGTGGGCACCCGCTCGATCCGCTGGGCGCTGGGCATGTCGGCAAAAGGTGGGTACGCGCCGGCCTCGAGCGCGACCTTGCGACCGTCGCTGAGCTCGATCCAATCGGGGCTCTCGTCACACGAGAACACCCGCGTCGCCGTAATGTTGTTGTCAACGGTCCCGAGCGAGCTGGTCTCGTGGAACAGCGGATCCTCGATCATCTCGTGGGGCGAGATCAGCGTGAACATGCGGGTCAGGTAGGTCGCGTCGACCAGCATGTCGAGCGCGTGCTCACCCGGAACGAAGATCCGCTCGTCGAGCTCCGCGGCCAGGCCCGGCTGGGTGTCCCACGCGACCGGATCAATCAGGTCAATATTGGTGAACAGGTCCGACCAAAACGCCTCTTCGTTCATGCCGTCCGGGGCCGGCAAGTAGCGCTGCAGAACCGGGCGCACCTGCGGGTGATAGAAGTCGCAATTCTCGTTGCTGCACAGCATCAGGTCCTGATCCGTGAGCACCGAGACGACCTCTACTGGCGGCAGCCCAACAAAGGACGCGCCGTCCCAGCTGGCGCCCGCGATGCCGGTGGTCGTCACGACCGCGTCGGTGCCAGCGTACTCGGTCACGAACGCCCGCCCGCCGGCCTCGTCGATCGCCAGCGCGACCAGCTCGAGGTAGTTGGTCGCGACCGATCCAAGCCAGTCGAGCTTGGCCAGGTTGAGCTCGACGTGCGGCCAGTTCTGCGGGGCCGCGCGATCGCTCCCCAAGAAGAACGCCCGGATCGCCATGTTCTCGGTCGCGGCGATCCGCGTCAGCCGGATCGGGATGCAAGGCTCGACGCCCGGGTAGCGGATCGCCAGCGGGTGAATCTCGTCGACCCCAACCCCACCGCGCAGCTTGAAGGCCACGAACACGAAGTCATCGTCGAGGTACTCTTGCAGGATCGGCGGCGCGTCGGGGTCTTGCGCGTAGCCTGCCGCGTCTAGCCAGTCCACGATCACGTCGACGCTGTCGCCCGTCAGGACCACATATTCGAACGCTCCCGCGAACCCGCGATCGAGGATCTCGGGCCCCTCGTCGCCGCCTTCTTCACTTCCAAACGTGCCAAAGCCGCTGTCACTGGCGCCATTGATGAAGTCTTCGGAGAAGCTAACACCGCAGCCAAGCCCAACGCCACCAAACCCGCAGTCGCCATTAAACCGGCTGTTGACCGAGATCGTTGGCACCGTGCCCGCGAGCATGTTGGAGAACAGCGCCTGCGAGCCAACCAAGATCTCCGGCACCTGGGAGACCGGGACCAACCACGCGAACCGGTCTGGGTCGCCCTCGTATTGGATCTGAATGTGGGCCTCCGTGTGGGGGCCGTCGTCGCCGTTGTCGATCCAAAACAGGATGTTCTCGCCGGACTGGTCGACCGGCATCACCTGCGGGCCGGCGTCACAGAAGGTCCCACCGCAGGCATCGGCGACGAGCGGGACCAGGGCGAGCCCGGCAACACAGGCCGCGGCGAGGGTCAGAACGAGGGGCTTGGGCCAAGCAGAGTATGTAGAATTCATGAGGTGTCTCGCGAGGTTGGTGGGTCTCGCGATATTCATTCTTGCAGGTGGCGGGCCGACTCGCCAGGCAATAGATTACGCAGCGATTTCGCCCGAGAACCGCGATATCAGCCGCGCAGGTGGCCTGGCGAGGGCCGGCATGACCCAGGAGCGACGTTGGCGTCGCTGATCCGGCCACCCGTCACGACATCGCTGTCACGCGAGCCCAACCGCCTCGCCGCTGCCCATTCGCCGCAGCCACCGATAGTGCGAGCGCAGGGCCGCGCGGAGCTTCTCGGTGGCGCGGTAGCGAACGCCAAATTCCGCGGCCGTCTGCTCGACGATCTTGGCCAGCGCCGGGTAGTGCAGGTGACTGACCCGGGGGAACAGGTGGTGGACGGCCTGGAAATTGAGCCCGCCAACGTACCAGCTCAGCAGCTTGTTGCCCCGGGCAAAGTCGACCGTGGTCGCGAGCTGGTGCGCCGCGAAGTCCCGAGTCTGTGCTTGGGCCTCGCTCGTCGAGGCAAACTCGGCCTCCTCCACACAGTGCGCCAGCTGAAACACGACCGACAGGGTCACCCCACACGCGACCGACAGCGCCGCATAGAACACCAGCCCCTTGCCCAGGCCCAGCACGAGGATCGGGATCAGCAGCGCCCAGGCGAAGTGCACGATCTTGCCGCCAACGAGGATGCCCAGGTCCAGGCCCCGCGGCCTACGGATCCGGTGGGTGCCGATCCGGCCGCGCGCGAGGTTGCTGAAGTCGTCGAACAGAAACCACTTGGCGGTCAAGAACCCGTACAGCGGCCACATGTAGAGGTGTTGGAAGCGGTGGGCCCGGTGGTGCTTCTGACTGGGGGCCATGCGCGCGAACGGGGCCGCGTCCAGGTCATCGTCGACGCCCTCGATGTTTGTATAAGTGTGATGAATGACGCCGTGCTTGACTCGCCATACATACGAGCTCGCACCAAGCAGATCGAGGACCGAGGCGGCGGCCTTGTTGATCCCGCGCCGCTCGGAGTAGGCGAGGTGACCGCCGTCGTGCTGGACCGCCATCCCGAGCCCGGCGGTGGCCAAGCCGCAGCTGAGCCCAAACGCGATCACGGCGATCCATGACCCGGACCCGCCCAGGAAACCCCCCAGCGCCAGCGCGCCGGCGTAGCCCGCGAACAGCCAGGCGAAGATGACCGCCGTCTTGAGCATCATGCGTGCGCCGCCGCCCCGCGAGCGCCCCGTGGCTTGAAAGTAGGCGTCCACGCGGTGCTTGAGCGCGAGCGAGAACGCTGTGCGTGAGTCGAACCGAATCCGAGGATCTTCCACTGCGGGACAGAGGAGCACCGATGCGGCTCGCGAAGTAGGCCGCGCCGCAGGGTACGACACAACGATGACAGCCGGAGACCCCGCACAGACCGGCGCAGACAAACCGGCACGCAGTGCTCAGCGCGACCAGGACATGTCCACGCGAACATCGACCAAGCCCATCTCGCCGCGCCGACCTTGGGGGATCAGCCGACTGGTGAGCTTGGGTTGCTTGCCGCCTGCGTTGCTGATCAGCACGCCTGCGTGACCGTCCAAGCACGCGACCAGCCACGCGCCGAGCGGCTGTGGCACCTCGTGGTAGGCGGCCTTGGACAAGCCCCGCGCGGTCTCGACGATCTCCGCGCGACCAAAGTCGAAGCGCTCGAGCGCCGCGAGTTGCAGCTTCTCGGCGACCTTCTCGGGCGAAGAGGCCATCATGCGCACGCGTCCGAGCACGCCGCCCTCGCGGCGCGCGAGGTCCTGCGCGCGCGCCCGCAGCGACTGCTCCCAGCTGCGCTGCTCGAGCTTGGCGATGATCTCGGTCAGCGGCCGGATCGTCAGCGCGTCGTACCAGCCATCCGCCGTGAAGCGCTGCTCGACGAAGCTGCGGTGCGGACCCGCGGGCATCGCCTCGCACACCGCCTCCATGCCGCCCGGCAGCGTGGCTTTGACGTGCTCGCGGATCCCCAGGTAGGTCGACCCGCGCACGTGAAAGGGGCTCTCACCAGGGGCGTACACCCGCCTACCCTGCCATGAACGCGCAGGATCCCCGAAAAATCGGCGTGCAGCGCCGCGGCGTGCTCGCCGAAGGGCGAATGCGGGCCCGCGCGCTCGATCTGGAGATTGTTGCTGACAGCGACGCCAACCCAGCGCTACTCACCGATCACCAATGAAAGTCTCGACCCATCGCCAGCACCACGTCCAGATCGTCGAGTCCTTCGATCTCGCGGAATTCGAGCCGGGCTCGACGACCAAGCTGCGCGTGTCAATGGTCGGGAATGGGATCGGCGGCCTGATCAGCCTTCCGGTCGTGATCCTGCGCGGGGTCGAGCCTGGCCCGGTCATGGGCTTGACCGCGGCGATCCACGGCAACGAGCTCAACGGCATGCGCGTGATCCAAAAGGTGATCGCGCACGTCAAGCCCTCGCGGATCCGGGGCACGGTGATCTGCGTGCCGGTCGTCAACGTGCCGGGCTATCTCAACAACACCCGCCACTTCAACGACGGCTATGATCTCAACCGGGTGATGCCAGGCAAGCGCGGCGGGACCAACTCGCAGGTCTACGCGCACAGGTTCATGGAGCGCATCGTCTCGCACTTCGACTACATGATCGATCTGCACACCGCCAGCTTCGGGCGGATCAACACGCTCTACGTGCGCGCGGACATGACCAACCCCGACACCGCGTGGATGGCCCTGTGCCAGCAACCGCAGATTGTATTGCACAACAAGGGCGCCGACGGGACCTTGCGCGGCGCGGCCATGGATCGCGGCGTGAAGTCGATCACCGTCGAAGTTGGCAACCCCAACGCATTTCAGTCTGACATGGTCGACGACGGCGCGACCGGGGTCCTCAACGTGCTCTCACGCCTGAAGATGATCGAAGACAGCGAGCATCAGCACCCCGGCGAGCCCGTGGTCTGCGTCAGCTCCTACTGGATGTACACCGAGGTCGGCGGCGTGCTCGAGGTCTACCCGCAGCTCGCAGCCCGGATCCGCAAGGGCGAGGTGGTTGCCTGCGTGCGCGACATCTACGGTGATCTGATCGAGGAGTACCGCGCACCCGAAGACGGGATCATCATCGGCCGCTCGACCCACCCGGTCAACCAAACCGGGTCGCGGGTGATCCACTTGGGGATCGAGGGCACGATCGATCAACATAATCACGCGTACGCGCCCGATGGCAGCACAGATCCCGATCTACCCAACGGGACCGATTGAGCTCGCCCAGTACTCACCCCGGCGCAAACCAGCTAAGATCCGCGGCCATGGGGCTGCACATCGTCACCGGCGGCACGGGATTCGTCGGCTCTGCGGTGATCCTCGAGTTGCTGCGCTCGACCGACGCCCATGTGGTTGGTCTCACCCGCCCCGGCAAGCTCGGCGCCTGGCCGCGACTGCAGCAGACGCTGGAGCACGCCGCCCGCTTGTACGGCTACGGATCGAGCCTGGATGGAGACATCGCGTCGCGCTGCGAGGCCGTGGCGGCCGATGTCTGCGAGCCCAGCTGCGGCATCGCGCCCAGCCCGGAGTGGGCTGGGGCCGAGCTGTGGCACTGCGCCGCTTCGTTGCAGTTCCTCGATCGCTTCGAACAACAGATCTTTCGTACCAACGTCAACGGCAGCCGCCACGTCGCCCAGCTCGCCGTCGCTGCCAAGGTTGAGACCCTCAACATGGTCAGCACCGCCTACGTCGCCGGTACGCGCGCGGGCGTGATCGAGGAGCGCGCTGTCGATTCAGACCTCGCGCAGACCAACAATCACTACGAGCGCAGCAAGATCGCGGCTGAAGCTGTGATCACCCAGGCCAAGCTTCCGCGGGTGCGCGTGCTCAGGCCTGGCATCGTCATCGGTCACTCGCAGACCCACGCCGCGCTCAACTACAACGGGCTCTACGGGTTCCTGCGCGGAATCCACAAGTTCCGGCGGCTGATGGAGCGGACCCAGCGGGAGCTCGGCGATCGCATCGAGGTGCGGATGATCGTCGACCCCAAGGGCACGCTGAATTTGATCCCCGTCGATCACGTCGCGCTCGACGCTGTCGCGCTCGCGCGGGCCAACGCCGGGCCGGGCTACTACCACCTCACGGCAACCCACGCGCCGGCGTCGATCCCCGCCCTCGAGGTCATCTTCGGCTCGGTCGGCATGCGGCCGCCGATCATCGTCGACAGCCGCGAATCGTTCACGTGGCTCGACGAAAAATTCAACAGTCGCGTGGACTTCTATAGCGCCTACCTCGTCGGGCCCAAGCAGTTCTCGCGCGAGCAGATCAATCGTCACCTGCCCGCGTCGCCAAGCCTGGAGTTCGAGATTGACCCCGCCAAGCTGGCTGAGTTCTGTCGTTGGTATGTCGACGGCGTGCTGACCCATCGCAAGCCGATGCCGGTGACGCGGTGAGCAGCGGCGAGCCGCGGCCCGTGATCGTGGTCGGGACCGGGCGCTGCGGCTCAACCCTGTTGTCACACATGTTTCGGGCCCACCCCGAGCTGCTGAGTGTGTCCGAGCTGTTCTCGTTCGCGACCGATCTCGGCGGCCGGATCCCCCAGGCATTCCCCGCGCAGCCGATCACCGGCGCCGAGTTCTGGCAGGTCGTCGGGGGTCGGCACCCGCGACAAAATTTGCTGCTGCGCCACGGCCTGCGCATGCCAGAGGTGCTGTTTCCGCCAACTGGCAGCGACGACATGCTCGCGCGAGGCGTGCCGGCGCTGTTGCTGACGACCCTGCCGCACCTCGATGATCAGCCCGAGCCGTTGTTCGACGCGCTCGAGGTCGCGCTCTCGCCACGGCCCCCCGCGCTGATCGGTGATCACTACCGAGCCCTGTTTCGCAGCCTGCAAGATCAATTTGGGCGGCGGACGTGGGTCGAGCGCTCGGGTGGGACCTTGCGCATCGTTGCGCGCTTGGTCGAGACCTTTCCCGAGGCCCGCTTCATCCACGTGGTACGTGACGGTCGCAACACGGCGATCTCCATGAGCCAACACGTGGGGTTTCGGATGGCGTTGATCTGCTTCTCGCTGCTCGAGCTGCTTGGCGTCGATCCCTTCGAGGATCCCGATCGCAGCGAGATCGACGACCTGCCCGACGATCTCGCCGCCTTGCTACCCGAGCACTTCACCCGTGAGGCGTTCTGGAGCTACGATCTGGCCCCTTCACTGTGCGGCCACTATTGGTCCGGTGAGATCCGTGACGGCGTCGCCCAGCTCCCCCGCGACCGAACCTTGACCGTGCGCTACGAAGATCTCCTCGACTCGCCGGCCGCAGCGATCACCCGGCTCGAGGCATTTGTGGGCCTCGGCGCGCCCAACCCAGCCTGGGTCGATCGGGCCGCGGGCATGGTCGGGCAGGGGCGCTCAGACTGGCGCTCGCTGCCCCCCGCCCAACGTGATGAACTGCAGCGCGCATGCGCGACGGGCTTCGAGGCCCTCGCGGCCCACGGCGTCGACTACGAGCGCTGACATGCTGCAGGACCTCGCCATCAAGCTGCTCGTGGTAGCGATGATGATCGCGGTCGGTCTCGAGCTCCCGCTCGCCGAGCTCCGCGCGGGCCTGCGCAAGCGCGGGTTCTTGGCGGTCGGGCTCGCCCTCAACCTGCTCGTGACCCCGCTCGTGGTGTCTGGCCTGACGGGGCTGCTGGGGCTCGGGGCCGGCGCCAGCGTTGGGTTGTTGATCTGCGCCGTCGCGCCAGGCGGGCCGACGGGGCCGCTGTTCACCCGCATCGCCCGCGCTGACTTGGGGTTCGCAACTTCGCTGCAGGTGTGTCTGTGCTTCGTCGCGCTGTTGACCGCCCCGCTGAGCCTCGAGCTCTTCGCTGACGCGTCGCAGCAAGCTGGCAGCGCGCTGGTGTGGCCAATGATGCGCACCCTCGCGCTGTACCAGCTGCTGCCGCTGTGCGCGGGCATGGTGGTTCGCGCGAGGAGCGAAGCCCTGGCGAAGCGCCTGTCAAAGCCGGTCGGCATGCTCGCCAACCTGCTGCTGTTCGCGGTGATCATCGGGATGCTCGTGACCCGCGGGCACATCTTGCTCGAGCAGCCGCCAAGCGTGCACGCTCTGACCTGCGCCCTGGTGTTGGCCCCGATCGCCGCCGCGTTCGCGTGGCCGGGGCTGCGACCCACGAATTTGGCGGTTGGGTTCGTGACGACCGTTCGAAACCTGTCGGTTGCGCTGTTGCTCTCGGCCAGCTTCTTCGCCGACGACCCAACCGTGGACGCGGTGATCTTGGTGTGGGCGTTCTACATGATGCTGCTCCCTGCCCTGATCGCGCTCGTCTTGGGTCGGCGAGCGCAGACAGGTGAGCCCAGCACGTGAGCGCTCACCAAGGTCTTCGACCCCTGCGAGCCCAGGCCGGTCTCTACGGCGCCGGTTCAGGCTCCGTCACTTCTACTTCAAACCAAAACCAGTTCACGCCCTGCCGCCCATCGCGGACCACGTAATACATGCGAGCCCGGCCATCCACGGGCGCCTCGGTCTCGTCTTGCTCGCCCTGCGTCAGGACCCACTGGTTGTAGCTCATCGGATCATCGCTGGTCCCCGACAACAGCTCGCCCCACGTCCGGTACCAGTCGCCCTGGTACGCCTCGTCGCGCTCTTCGTAGCTCTCGCCGTTGTTGACCGGGATCACGAAGGTCTGCAGGTCTTCCTCGGGGGAGTCGACCTCGACCTGCAGCCTGACCTCGCGCGGGGCCGAGACCACCCCGCCAAATGGAACGATCTGCGCGTTGCCGACCTGCTCGCCTTCGTCGTTGATCACCCCCACGCGCACCTGAGAAATGCGCGGGTTGTGGTCGGGCTCGGGGATGTCTTCGGGGTCGGGCACCTCGAAGCCGGGGATCTCCAGACCAAAGCTTGCCGCGAGCGAGAGCAGCAGCTCGACCGGCCCAATGTTCAAGCGCTGGACCGCATACAGACAGTCGTTGGGCAGGTCGTACTCGCCCCGCAGCAGCTCGGCGGCGCAGGTGTCGGTCGAGGTCCCGCCGGGGACCCCGGCGATCATCGTCAGCTCGATCGCGCCGCTCACAAACACGTTGGCCGACAGCGGCGCCACGTACTCGGGCGTGCCTTCGCGGCCGATCACGCACGGGCTGACCAGCTCGGGCAGCTCGTCACCCGTCAGCGCGTCAAAGCTGGGGGCCGTGCAGTCTGGAATGTCCTCTAGCGCCACTGGCGTGGCCGCCGAGATGCACGCGAACAGCCCCAGCCCCGGGGTCAGCTCGCAGGCCAGCCACACCACGTCGAGGCTGTCCGGGTCCACGATCCCCAGCTCGTTGACGATGTAGGGCGTGATCGTGACGGTCTCGAAGGGCAGCGCCTGGGCCTTGGGTCGGTCGGGGTCGGGCGCCTGATCCGGGAACGGCGAAGCGGTGACGGCCGTCTGGATCGCAAGCACCCGGTGGCTGATGATCACCCGCGCGTCGGGCAGATCTTGGGCGCAGCCAGTGGCGACAAAGCTGACGCAGCAGCCCAGCACGGCGAGCGCAGCGAGCGAGACGGAGTGGGAACCAGAGGCAGACATGACGCTCACAGCTCCACGCGGAAGCCGATCGAAGGAATGATAGGCAGAGAGTTCACCGTAGAGAAGCTCTGATAGTCGTAGGCGTAGTTGATGAACTCGGGGTTTTGCTTGTTGTAGACGTTCTGGACGTCGGCGTAGACGCTCATCTGCAGCGCAGGCAGCACCCAGGTCTTGTCGAGGCGCAAATCCAGCTGATGGAAGGTCGGCAGCCGATCGCCGTTGACCGGGCCGGTGATCGGCGTGTAGATGCCGGCCTGCGCGTCGAACACGCCGTCGTTGACCGCGGTGTAGGGGTTGCCCGAGACCAGCCGAAAGCGGGCGCCAAACTGCCAGCCACGCGGAAATTTGTAGCTGCCGATCACCGTGAGGATGTGGGTCTGGTCAAAGTCGAACAGCTTTCGCTGCTGGCCCGGCGCGTCGATCCTGGTGCTGCGCGAGAGCGTGTACGACACCCAGCCAAACAAGTTGTCGGTCAGGCTCTTGCGCAGCAGCAGCTCGAGTCCGTAGATCCGACCGACGCCAGTGTTGGCGTACTGCTCGGGGCCAAGCTCGCCGGTGCTGCGCGACACCAGCTCCGCCGACGGCGAGACCAGGTCCCACAGCTCCTTGTAGAAGCCAGTGAGCTCGATGAAGCTCTCCCACGGCAGCTCCTGGGCGACCGCCAAGCTGCTGTGCACGGACTTTTGAAGGCCCAGGCGCGGGTTGCCAAACAACTCGTCGAGCTGCACGGGCTGCTGGATGCCCTGGCTGTAGAGGCCGACCGCGGCCTTGAGCGCGGTCGTGTCGGTCAGCTTCCAGACCCCGCGCAGGCGCGGATCCACACCGGCGCGATTGACCGCGGCGAACCACTCGGCGCGAACGCCCGGGTACAGCACGAACCTGTCGGTGAGCGCGAGGGTCACGGTCGAGTACAGGGCCCCGCGAAAGGTCAACCCCGAGACCCGGCGGACCAGCGAGTTGGCGCTGCTAAAGCCCGGCCCGCCGCCGACCCCCGTGGCCGGCGGCGCGGTCACGTCGATGTCGTACAAGGTCGTGTTGACGTCGGTGCCGATCCGCCAGCGCAGGTTCTTGGAGATCTGTCGGCTGAGCTCGGCGCGGCCGCTGATGTCCTTGGTGCGCACGTCTAGATCGAACACGCCGCCCACACCGATCTCGGTCAGCCCGGCCCGAAACGAGGGCGTGACCAGAAACTCCCAGGGCCCGAGCTGCTTGCGATAGACCAGGTCGAGCCGCGAGAAGTACTGCGAGGTCTCGACTTGGTTGCGGACGTCTTCGGTCGCCTCGGGATCGTCGTTGGGCCCGCTGAACGCGAGCTTCAGCTGGTCCGAGCTACCAAACGCGCGGACGCTGAGCTCGCCGCCCGAGACCGGGTAGTCGAACAGCATCTGGTAGTCCCAGTAGCGCGGCGCGACGCTGAAGTTGATGCCCGCGTCGGCCGGCAGCGCCTGGCTCAGCACGAAGTCGATGTAGCTGCGCCGGGCCGCGAGCGCGAAGCTGCCCTTGCCGATCGGACCCTCGGCCAGCACGCCAGCATCGAAGGCGTTGACATCTACGTAGCCGTGGTAGCCGTCGCGGCGGCCGGCCCGGGGCTGCACGTTCACGATGCCCCCGATCGCGTCGCCGTAGCGGCTGTCGAAGTTGCCCGGGATGAAGTCGATCTGCGCGAGGATCTCCGAGGCGAACACGCTGCGCAGCCCGCCAAAGTGAAACAGCAGCGGGATCTCGTGGTAGCCCAGGAACACCGCGGAGTCCTCGGGCGCGGCCCCGCGGATCGCCAACAAGCCCGAGCCAAACGGGGCACGCGCGACCCCGGGGAAGTTGAGCACGGCCTTGAGCGCGTCGCCCTGCGAGCCTGGGAGCTTCGCGATCTCCTCGAGCTCGAGGGTGCGCTCGACGACCTCGGGCATCGCCTCGCGGTCAACGACGACCTCGGTGCGATAGGGGTTTTGCGCCTCGCGCCGGGGCCACACGTTGATCTCGAGCTGCTTGTCGGGCTTCAGCTCGACCACGCGATCGCTGCGGGCGTAGCCAGAGGCCAAGACGATCAAGCGAACCTTGCCCTCGGGCACGCCGCGCAGCTCGTAGTTGCCGCTGGCGTCGGTCTGGGTCTGCACGGTCCACGCGGGCTCGGCCGGATCTTCGTAGAGCGTGCCGCGGATCTCACCCACCGGGAGCTCGCCAGCGGGGATCACCAACACGGAGGCGCCCTCGATCGGCGTGCGGTAGCCAGCCTCGCGCACGCGCCCCAACACGCGCACGGGCGCCTCGGGGTCATCGCCCTGGGGGGTCTGGGTCTCCGCTTCGGTGTTGGGGTTGGACTGCGTGGGCGCCTGTGGCTCGGGCGGACGCGGCGGCTCGACCACGAACGCCAGCGAGAGCTTGACCTCGACCCGCTCGCCTTCGTAGCTGGCGGGCTCATAGCGAAGCTTGGCGACGATGTTGATCGCAACCGGATCCAGCGCGGGATCGGGGCTCTCGAGCACGGTGATCTCGATTGGGACGCCGTCGATCCCGACCACGTACTCCAGCGTGATCTGCCCAGCTGGCGGCTGCTCGCGCTCGAGCAGCGCGGGCGGATACTCGAAGGCCTGCTCGCCCACGCCAACGACGAGCTTGGGCGGGATCAGCTCGCTCGGGGCCGTTGGCGGCGCGGCGGCGGTGGGCGGGCCAGCGACGGCCGTTGACCCACACAGCATCGCAGCCAAGAACGCTGCGAGCCCGCGCGACCGGGATCGCCCTTCATGCACTCGCGCAGCCACTTCAGTCGTTGACCGTGAACGCGTACTCGTAGCGCAGCTCGAAGTCCACCGGCTGGCCGTTGGTCCCGATCGCCGCCTTGAAGCGGGCCTGCTTGAGCGCCTTGACGGCGATCTGATCGCAGCCTTGTCCGATCCCCGTGATCACCTTGACCCCGCGGATCTTGCCGTCGCGCCCGACCTGCACCTTGAGGATGACGTCACCTTGGACCCCGAGCGACGCGGTCGCGGGGCACTCGATCTTGGGCACCTTGACCGGCTTGGGCAGCTCCTTGACGAACAGCTCGCTGCGCGGCTGCCAGGCGGCGGCGGTGCCCTTTTCATCGCCCTTGGGATCGCCGGCGGGCTTGCCCGGCCCCTTGCCCTTGCTGTCCGGCTTGCCGGTGCCCCCATATTCGCCGCCGCTCCCGGTCGGGACGACCACCAGCCCATTGCCGTTGGCCGCCGAGAGATCCCAGCGCTTGGGCGGCGCGGGATCTTGATTGACGGGCTCTTGCTGCTTCTCGGGCGCCTTCTTGGGCTTGGGCTTGGGTGGGGTGACCTCTTTGGGCTTGACCTCTTTGGGCTGCTCTTGTGGTTCGGGCTCGACCTCGGGCTCGGGCTCGGGCTCGGGCTCGGGCGGCTTCTCTTCGGGCTTGGGCTTCTCGACCTCGGCGACCTCGAACTCGATCAGCGCGAGCCCGTCATCCTGGACCCCGCAGCCAACCCGGCCGGCGATATCCAGGGACAAGAACAGCAGCAACAACCCGTGACCCGCGACGGCGCCGCCCAGCGCGATGCCCGATCGGCCCCGGTTGTCGCGGATGAACTCGTAGACGAGGTAGCCGGCGATCGCGGCCAGAACCACCAAGATGCCGGTCGTTGCGTCGAACCCGACCGACTCCGGGCCCGCCCCCAATCCCAGCACCGGACCCTCGACGAGCGCGACTAGCTGGAGACAGGACAGACCCATTGGCGTGACTCAGCCTTTGACCGCGGGCGGCTGCTCTGTCGCAATGGCGTACTTCGTGACGCCGTTTTCACGCAGTAGATCAATCAGGTGGACCATGGCGCCAACCTGGGCTTTGGTGTCGCACTGCACGATCCCCTGCAGCTCGGGGTTTTGGCTGACCCGGGCCGCGATCTCGAGGGCCATCGCCTGGTCGATCTGGGCTTGGGTGCCCTCGACCGGTTGCCCGTCGATCGCGAATTCGCCCCCGCCATCTTGGCCGCGGCACATCAGCACGATGCTCTGGGGCAGCTCTTCGATGTTCTTGCCCGAGCTCGCGTCGGGCTTGTCGACCTCCATGCCCTCGATCTTGTTGATCGTGGTGGTTGTGACCATGAAGATCACCAACAACACCAACATGATGTCGACCATCGGGGTGATGTTGATGCCCGTGATCTCTTCGTCGTCGTCGAGTCCGCCCGCTGCCATGGCTTACTTCGCCTTCTCGCTGCGCTCGGCGAGCTGGGAGACGACCATGCCCGTGAGCGCGTCGGCCTCGGACAGGACCTGCTTCACGCGCCGCTGAAACGCGTTGTAGGCGATCACGGCCGGGATCGCGACGAGCAGGCCGATCGCGGTGGCGACCAGGGCCTCGGAGATGCCGTTCATGATCCCGCTGGCGTCCTCGCCGGTTGTCACGCCTTGCTCACCGAGCAAGTGGAACACCCGCAAGATCTCGAGCACGGTGCCGAACAAGCCGATGAACGGGGCGTTTGAGCCAACGGTGCCCAAGAAGCCAAGGTGCTTCTCGAGCCGGAGCTTCTCTTGTGCGCGGTTGCCCTCGGCCACGGCGCGGGCCGACGCGGGCCCACGATCGGCGACCTTGAACATTGCGACGAGCATGCGCCCACCCGGGGACGGGACATTCTTGACGACCTCGGCGGCCCCCTCGATGTCGTCCTTGCCGAGCTTTTCAGACACCGGCTCGAGCAGCGCGCTGTCGCGTCCTGCGACGCCGCGGAAGAACAGCCAGCGCTCGATTACGATCGCCACGCTGGCCACGCTCAGCGCGACCAAGACCCAAAGTACCCAGTTAGCACCAAGCAGCGCGAGTTGAAGGAAGGCTTCTTGCAGATCCATGGGCTTGTCTGGGGTCGCTGAACGATGAGGCGAGGTCAGGCGAAGTGATGCCCAGCAACGGATATCACGGGTGGCGACGGACCCCGGGGCTCCGAGAGCCGCAAACGCGCGAAAGGTAGCCGAAACATCGTTGCGAGACCAGGCTTGCCACCCCAAACCGGCATTTGCCACGGGTCTGGGCCACTTTGCGCCTGGAGAGTTCGCTGCCCAAGGGCTCTAGTGTGCGCGATCAGCTGGCGCACGGCGCGTGCCTCTTGCCGCCCGCCACACGCGATTGCTTTCATGGCTGGACTGGTCCGCGCTGACCAGGACTGGTCAACCACACAGCTCGCGCAACAACACCGTCGCGTAGCTGCCGGGCGGGAGCGAGAACCGCAGCGCGAGGCCGGGGCTCAGCTCCGGGGCGGTCGCCGACGAGATCGCGGGCGCGGGCGCGAGCTCGAGTTGCCCAGGCCAGACCAACAGCCGCCGTCGCGTGCCCGGGGCGCTGCGACCCAGCCTCGCCAGCTTCGCCGGACTCAGCCCAACGCTGGCGAGCAACGCCTGCTCGAGCGCGTGAGCCGGGGTACCGGGTGTGGGGGATCGCATCTTGCTGCCGAACATGGGCCCGGTGATGACGAGCTCGCCCGCGTCGAGCCGGGCTTGATCTGCGGCAGGATCCTCGCACTCGAACATGCCGCCGCTGTCCCGCTTTTGCAGGATGTCGCCGGCCAACACGCTGCGGCACAGGCCACGCTCGGCGCGGGTCGCGAGGTACAGGTTGAACAGCGCCGACTGGCCTGCGCTCAGGACCAGGTCCCCCTTCTTTTGCCGGCGCCGCTTGCCCGCGAGCGTGGCCAGACCGGGCTCGAGGTTGCGCAGGTCTTTGCCAAACCGCTGCTCACCGTAGTAGTTGCGCAGGCCGTTGGCGGCGAGCCGATCCAGGGACAGCTGCGCGCGAGCCTGGGTCTGGCCAAGCGTGAACGCGGCCGGCAGGTTGCGAACGACCACACAGAACCGATTGCCGTGCAGGTGACCGCGGCGCAGCTTGTGCGAGTGCGGGCGAGGATCGCTCAGCTCGATCGCACCATGCTCGAACCGAGCGAGGTACGCGGCCGCCCCCTCTGGCCGCGTGTAGGGCAGGCTGATCTGCTGGCGGGTCACGGCGTTGCGATCTTTGAGCCCTGCCAGGCCGATCTCCTGGCGCGGGATCCCAAGCTGCCGGCTGACCTCGCGGATCGCATCTTCGGTCGTGAACGCGCGCTTGCGCATCCACACCAGCAAGTGCCCCGGGGATCCGTCGGCCTCGTACGCTGGGAGCTCCTCGACCTCGAAGTCCTCGGCCCGCAGCCGCGTTGCGCCGCCAATATCAGGCAGATCCGCGCACTCCCGCGGCGGATCGCTCACGGCCTGGATCAGTTCGCTGGCCACAGTGAACCAGTCCGCGAAGGCGTCCGCGAGCGGGCGAGAAGCCCTCGCCCGAGCTGAAGACAGTTGCTCGGGGAGCAGTCGTGCGCCCAACGGTCGCCCTCCGGGGTCATGTCGAGCCTTCGCCGGCCATGCGCAGGTACATCTGGGCCCGGGCGTTGTCGGGCTCGAACTCGAGGACGGCCTTCCACTCGGCCCGGGCCTCGTCCTTGCGCTTGGCCGACCAGAACGTCACGCCCAGGTGCAGGCGCGCCGCGAGGTACTCCGGCTTGGCGTCGCGGACCCCGATCAGCTCGTCGATCGCCTCGTCGATGTGACCGGCGTCGCGCAGCGTGGTCGCGAGCTTGGTGCGGATGTCGACGAAGGTCGGGCACAGCTGCAGCGCACAGCGAAATTGCTCGACCGCCTGCGCGAGCATGCCGACCCCCTCGTACGCGAGCCCAAGCTCGCGGTGCAAGTTTGCGAGCTTGCCGCGCACGTACCCATCGAGGTTGTCGACGGCCGTCGCCCGGCTCTCGCGGCCCTCGGCGGCCCGCTCGTACACGGCCTTGGCGTCGTCGTAGCGGCCCAGCTCGTTGTAGCAGACCGCGAGGTTCAGGGCGGCCTCGGTGTACGCGGGGTTGAGCTCGAGCGCGCGCTCGAAATTCAGGCGGGCTTCGTCGGTCCGACTCAGATGCTGCAGGCAGATGCCGAGCATGTTGTGGATGTCGGCGAAGTCGTCGTGGTGCTCGAGGACCTTTGTGAGATGCGGGAGGGCTTTTTGGTACTCCGCCGCGAGGTAGTGCTCACGACCGGCGTTGATGTGGACTCGGATCTCGGACTCCATGATGGCCTGCGTCCAGTGTACTCCCACGCGCCGGAGTACAACTTTGCTGCCCGCGGTGAGCCGCTCTCGCGCTACTGGCCGGGCTGCGTCGGTGGCTGCTCGGCCTCGGGGTCGGCCTCGGCCTCCGGCTCTGCCGCGGGCGGCTTGGCCTCGGCCTCCGGCTCTGCCGCAGGGGACGACTCCGGCGACTCCGACTCCGACTCCGGTGACTCCGGCGACTTCGACTCCGGCGACTTCGACTCCGGCGACTCCGACTTGCCAGCTTTGGCCTTGGGCGGCTTCGCTGCTGGTTCGGGCGTCGCCGTGCCGTCGGTCTTGGGCGCGGCGGGAGCGGGCGCTTCGCCCTCGCGTTTGAGCCGGCGCTGCTCACTGCGCCAGCGCCAGTCCTTGAACTCGTCGGGCTTGGCTTGCGGCGGGGTCTGCGGGACCGGGGGCGAGCGATCTGGGCGCGGGCGGTTGGGATCGGGCGCGCCGTAGCGATCCGTCATGTACTTCAAGTACAGCCGGGCCTGCTGGCCGTGGTGGTGGTCGGGGTGCTGCATCTGCAGCTCGCTGAAGATCTCCCGCGCAAGCTCGATCTCTTCGATGCGCAGGTACGTGATCCCGAGCAAGAACAGCACCTCGGCGTCCAGACCGATCCCAGGGAAGCGGTCGTGGGCGGACTCGAGCCGCATGATCGCGGCCTCGGGGCGATCCGAGTCGAGGTGGAAGCGGGCGACGTAGAGCTCGTGCTCGAGCAACCGACGCTGGACCTCGGCCTCGAGCTTGCGGGCGAGCGGCTCCATCTGCGAGCCGGCGTGATGATCGAAGAAGTAGTCGAGCTCGATCACGGTCTCGCGCAGCAGCGACTGATCTCGCTGAAAGTGCGGCGGCAAGAATGGGACGCTGCTGGGCGCCGCCATGTACGCGCCCACGGCCGCCATGTACGCGACCCAGCCGTTGCGCACGTGCTTGTGCGTGGGGTGCAGGCGCAGGAATTGGCGGAACGCGTCCTGCGAGGTGACGTAGTTCTTGAGCTCGAACTCGGCGCGGGCGATCAGCAGCTCGGCCTCGACGGCGTAGCGTGAGAACGGGAACCGGATCCGCACGAAGTCGGCGTAGGCGATCGCCTCTTCCCAGTCCTTGTCGCCAAACTCGGCCACGGCGAGCTCGTAGTTCTCGCGGGCGGTCTGGCCGTACTCGTCGGACAGGTTGGGCCCGCTCGCGCAGCCGAGCCCGGCACCGACGCTGGCGATCACCAGCGCGCTGGTGAGCGAGAGCGCCCGCAGCCGGAAAAATCGCGACGCACGAGGTGATGACTGCCCGGGCGCACACATCGAGCGAGCAACGCAGGCCGTGGCCGATCCTTGCGAGGCCGACGGATGTAAATCCGGGCCAGGAAGCCGATCAGCGTGAAGACCGCTGTGCACGGCCGCGAAACTAGCCGGTTTTGGCCCTTGGAGCCACCGCCCCCCAAGCCAAGCGGACGCGCACGGGGAGCCTCGTCGCAAAGGCGACAGGCTGACCAGGCTGAGATAGGCTGCCCCGGATCGTGAGTGAGGCTGGCCACAGCTCTGGCGACAGCGCCCAGATGCGTCCGGCGCGGACCCTTGGCGGTCTGCCGGCGCTCGCTCTGGTCGCGGGCTCGATGATGGGGATCGGCATCTTCATCAGCCCGCCAGAGGTCGCGGCGCACGTCACTGGCGAGGGCTCGTTCATGCTGGTCTGGCTGATCGGCGGGATCGTGGCGCTGTTCGGGGCGCTCAGCCTCGCGGAGCTCGGCGCGATGATGCCCCGCGACGGCGGTGACTATGCGTACCTGCGGCACAGCTGGGGGCCCGGGATCGCGTTCGCGGCCGGCTGGCTGCAGCTGCTGGCGATCTTTCCCGGCTCGCTGGCGGCGGTCGCCGTCGCAACTTCCAAATTTCAGCTGCCGGCGTTGTTCGGGCCGGGGTTCGCCGAGCCACTCGTGCTCGCCGGATCGCTCGGCTCCGTGGTGATCCCAGCCTCGCACTTGTGGGCGGCAGTGATCATCGTCGGCTTGACGCTGATCAACCACGTGGGCGTGAAGGTCTCGGGGGTCGTTCAGGTGTTGGTGACCTCGGTGCCACTGGCGGTGCTGCTCGTCGCCACCTTGTTTGTGGTGTGGCAGCACGAGCCAGGCATCGTGACCCCCGTGTTGGTCGAGTCGGGGAGCGATCAGCCAACCGCGCTGACGCTGGCCCGCGCGTACCTGCCGGTGTACTTCGCCTACTCGGGCTGGAACGCGGCGATCTACGTTGGCGGCGAGATCAAGAACCCCGCGCGCAACCTCCCGCGCGCGCTGATCGGCGGGACCGCGGCGGTCACGGCGCTGTATCTGATCTTGTGCGTTGGCTTCCTCGAGGTGTTCTCGCTCGACGGGTTGGCTCACGTCGGCGAGGCCGGCACCGCCGCCGCCCAGGCGATCTTCGGGCCGCTCGGGGTCACGATGATCACCGGGCTGATCGTGCTCGCCATGATCGGCTCGCTCAACGGCTCGGTCCTGACCGGCTCGCGGATCGCGTTCGCTATGGGCAAGCAAGGCGACTGCGCCCGCGCGGCCGGGCAGCTGCATCCGCGCTTCGCGACCCCCGCGGTCGCCCTGTGGCTGCAGTGTGGGATCGCCTTGGGTCTGTTGTTCTTCGACCTCGCCGCGTTTGGCGACGGCCTGGACACGCTGATCGCCTACACCTCGAGCGCCATGCTGATCACCGGGACCTTGACGGTGCTCTCGGTCATGATCCTGCGCCGCCGTGAGCCCAAGCTGCACCGCCCCTACAAGACTTGGCTGTACCCCGTGCCGCCCGTGCTCTACGCCGCCTCGAGCCTGGTCGTGCTCATCGTGCTGGCCCAGCAGGGGGACCTCTCGGTCTGGATCGCTGTGGGCTGGTTCGCGGCGGCGCTCGTGTTTCATCGCCTGATCCGCCGGGGCCGCGTGCCGGATCGAGACCTATCTTGTTAGAATGGGGTGTGCGCACGATCGGACGCGGCCTCGCTGGCCTGATCGCGCTGTGGGCATGCGGCGCCTGTGCTGACCGCGATGGCCTGGTCGAGGTCGCCTGGCTGTTCGACAACGCCAAGCTCGAGCGGATCTACCCGGTGAGCGACATCCCGGACACCTGCGGCTTGGATAGCCAGAGCGGGATCCGCTACGATCTGCGGGTCCGGCTGTCGATCATCGAGAACACGCCGGCGTGCCTGGCGGATCTCGGCAACCCCGACTGCCAAGTGATCGAGCCGTTGCTGTTCCCCTGCAACCGGTTTCGCGGCACCGCCAAGAGCGTGCCCGTCTCGATGCTCGATGACGGCAGCGATCCGGGCTACCTGATGCTCGTCGAGGCCGAGATCGATCCAACGGACACGCCCCCCTTCGTGCCCAACGCCACGTGCCTGTCGGCCCCGGGCCCGCGCGTGCGCGCCGTGAGGCCGGGGCGCATCACCGACCTCGAGGTCTATCAGTTCATCGTCTCGGGGATCGAGAGCCAAGGCGCCCTGCTCGACATCGACATGTGCCGGCCCCTCGAGGACGGCGGCGACGGCGACGGCGATGGTGACGGCGACGGCGACGTGGATACAGGCACCGACAGCACGACCTGAAGCTTTTGATCTGCTTGACGTCCGAGGCACCGCGGGCGACGCTGATCCCCGATCGACGCTCTCATGGCCTGGAACACCCCGCTGCGCACCATCCTCACCACCGTGGCCCTGTTTGGCCTGGCGGCGGATGTAGCGATGGCGCCGGCCCCCGCCCAGGCCCACTTGGCCAAGTGGGGCAGCTGGGAGGTCACCCACCGAAACCTGATGCGCTTGTTCCCCGACGCGGATCCCAACGCGTGGCGGATCAAGCGGTACCAGTTCTCGGACAAAGAGGTGAAGCAGCTCGAGCAACAGCTTGGCTTCGAGCTGTACCCCGAGGACAAGACCCCCGAGTTCTACGTCGCCCACGACGAAGCCGGCCAGTTCCTGGGTGTCGCAATTTTCATCGACCCGCGCACCAAGCCCAAGATCTTGGACGGCAGCGTGCTGACACTCGAGATCGGCATTGGCGTGGACGCCCGCGGCACGATCGACCGCATACGCGTCTACGACTACCGCGGCGACCTACGGCTGACCAAGGAAGACTTCTTGAAGCAGCTAGAGGGCCGCGGCCTGGACTCGGAATTCCGCATGGGCAAGGCCGGCCTCACGCCCGTCCCCGGTGAACCCGAAGAGAGCCAGCTGGTCGCCAACGCCGGCCGCGAAGCGCTGCTGCTCATGAAAGTAGCCCTAGGCCGCTAAAGAGGTGCCCAACGAAGGCACCAACCAAATGTGAAAAAAAAGAGCGCAGCGTTCCCCCAGCCAGACCCGACCTTGGGCCCGAGCGAAGCGAGGGTGTCGACCCGCGCGGAGGCGAAGCCGAGCACAGGGTCGAGTCGGGACGGCTGGGGGTATGAGAGAGAGCGCAGCGTTCCCCCAGACGGACCCGACCTTGGGCCCGAGCGAAGCGAGGGTGTCGACCCGCGCGGAGGCGAAGCCGAGCACGGGTCGAGTCGGGGACGGCTGGGGGTATAATAGCCCCCGTGCCCAGCCATAATTTCATGCGCCCACGCGGGCGGCTGGTGGAGATCACGATCAACTCCGCGGCGCTGCGTGACAACCAACTCGGCGACCCCCACGAGCGCACCGCGGCGGTCTACCTGCCAGCCGGATACGACGAGGGCGAGGGTGCGGGCTACCCGATGTTCGTGGCGCTCGCGGCATTCGGCGGCAGCGGGTTCAAGCTGCTCAACTGGCAGAGCTTTGGCGAGAGCCTGCCGCAGCGGATCGACCGGCTGATCAGCGAGGGCGAGATGGGCCCGGTGGTGCTGGTCATGCCCGACGGCTTCACCCGGCTCGGCGGCAACCAGTGGATCGACTCCCCGGTGCTCGGTCGCTGGGAGGCGCACGTGCTCGAGGAGTTGATCCCCGAGGTCGAGGCGCAGTTCGACGTCAAGCGGGGCCCCGCGCACCGGGCGGTGTTCGGGCACTCGAGCGGGGGCTACGCGGCGCTGATCCACGCGATGAAGCACGGCGAGCACTGGGGCGCGGTCGCGTCGCACAGCGGCGACGTCGGCTTCGAGCTGGTCTATGGGCGCGAGCTCCCGGGCGCGCTCGCCAGCTTGGCCGGGTGCAACAATGATCCGCAGGTGTTCCTCGACAAGCTGTGGGCGGCCGACAAGATCGGCGGCAGGCAGTTCAACACCTTGATGCTGCTGGCGATGGCGGCCACCTACGCCCCGGAACCGGACGCGCCCTACGGGATCCGGCTGCCGGTCGATCCCGACACCTGCGAACGCGACGCCAAGCGATGGGCCCGGTGGCTCGCCCACGATCCCCTCGAGCTGGCCGCGCTCCCGAGCGCGCACGAGTCCATGCAGCAGCTGCGTGGCCTGTACCTCGACTGCGGCTCACGCGACGAGTACTTCATCCACTTCGGCTGCCGCGCGCTTGCCCGCAAGCTGGTCGATGCGCAGATCAACCACGTCTATCAAGAGTTCGACGGCGGGCACTCGGGCGTGAGCCATCGCCTCGATGTCTCGCTGCCGTTCTTGTACCGGGCACTGAACGGCTGCGGCGCAGCGTGATACCGTCGCCGCCATGAGCGACGAGACCACCGCCGAATCCTTGGCCGCGATCTGGGAAGGTGGCCTGCGCGCAGATCTGCGCGAGGTCCTGTTCGATGCGCCCACTGTCCACGAGCGCGTGGTCCAGATGGGCCGGGCGATCACCAAGGACTACGCCGACAAGAGCCCGCTGTTGTTGCTGGGCATTCTCAAGGGCTCGTACCCGTTCCTGGCTGACCTCGCGCGCACGGTCAACCTGCCGCTGACGGTCGACTTCATGGCGGTGTCCTCGTACGGCGCCGGGACCAAGTCCTCGGGCGTCGTCAGGATCCTCAAAGACCTCGATCGCTCGATCGAGGGTCGCCACGTGCTGATCGTCGAAGACATCATCGACACCGGGCTGACCCTTCACTACCTGCGCGAGAACCTGCGGGGGCGCGGCCCGGCGTCCGTGGAGATCGCCGCGCTGCTGGACAAGAAGTCGGTGCGCAGGGGCAAGGAGCTCGAGGACATGAACGCCCGCTACGTCGGGTTCGAGTGCCCCAACGAGTTCGTCGTTGGCTATGGCCTCGACTACAAGGGGCGCTACCGCAACCTCCCCTTCATCGGCGTGCTGCGACCCGAAGTCTACAGCTAGGAGCCCGTGGATTTTTGGGTCGGCGGCTACGTTCAGGATCTGCTGATCATCATCTCGTTGATCGCGGTCGCGGCTGGGCTGCGCCGGGTGATCCCGCCACTGCAAACGCTGGGCATGCCCGACGCGTTGATCGCAGGGTTGATCGGCGTGGTGTGTGGGCCGGCGGTGATCGGGTTGCTGCCGTTCTCGGCGGCGCACCTCGAGGTCATCATCTATCACGCGCTGGCGCTGGTGTTCATCGCGGTGGGCCTGCAGGCACCGCCGCCGGGCAAGCGCACGGGGACGGCGCGCTCGATCGCCTTCGCTATTCCAGCAATCGCAACCTTGCAAGCGATCGTCGGGCTTGGCTGCGTGCTGATCTGGAACGCGACCCAAGGCGGACCGGAGCTGCACACTGGCTTTGGCGTGATGCTGCCGCTGGGCTTCAACCAAGGTCCGGGCCCGGCGATGACCTTTGGCGCGGCGTGGGAGGACAAGGCGGGGATGTCGGACGGCGCGCAGATCGGGCTGATCATGGCGGCGCTCGGCTACACCTGGTGTTGTGTGGTCGGGGTCGTGCTCGTGGCTTGGGGTCGGCGCCGCGGTTGGGATCAGACCAAGGGCGCCGGCGAGACAGTGGCGATTGCAGCAGACGCCCAGCAGCAACGCGCGCCCGCGCGGCGGGCCAAGCATGGCGGGCTCGAGCCGCTCACGGCCCAGCTGGTTGCGATCGCGCTCGTGTACTTGGCGACTTGGGTGTTCCTCGAGCTCGTGACCCCGCTGCTGCCCGAGCAGCACCAGCCAACGGTGTGGGGCTTCCACTTTCTGATCGCCACTGGCTTCGCGCTGACCCTGCGCCCGCTGGCCGCCCGGCTCCCCGGCGGGTCTCCGCTCGACAATGACCTGCTCGCCCGGACCAGCAGCACGATCGTCGATGTCGCGACCTGTGCCGCGCTCGCGGCCGTCAGCGTCACGGTGCTGGGCCAGTACCTCGCCCCAGTCCTGTTGATCTCCACGGTGGGTGGACTGGCGACCTTGCTGGCCTGCGTGTGGATGGCCCGACGTGCGTTCCCGTCCCGGCCCTTCGAGCACGCGATCGTCACCTATGGCTCGCTCACCGGCACCGCTACAACCGGCTTGGCGCTGCTGCGCATGCTCGATCCCCAGCTCGAGGGCCCGGCGGCCCGCAACTACGTGCTCGCGGTCCCGCTCTCGGCGCTGCTCGCCCTGCCCTTGCTCATCGTGATCCAGATCCCCGTGGGCACGTTCCCCGCCGACTACCCCGGGACCGCGCTGTCGGTGCTGGGCATGCTGTTCGCCTACGCGGTGATCCTGGTCCTGGCGTGGCGCTTCTTGGCGCCGCTGCGGTTCGGCAAGACCCCATGGAAGCTCTGGTCCACCGCTGACGGCGACCGATCCGGGGATGCCCCGGGCTGATCGCTTGCGTCGCTCGCAGGGGCCTGAAATCCTCGCCTCTCATGATCACGCCCGCCCTCCGCCGCTTCGCTCCGCTCTTGCTGGGCGCGATCGGCCTGCTGGGGGTCGGCGGCTGCAAGGGCGCAGGTGCGGGGGCGTCGGTTCAACCGGTCGCGGCCGCGCCCAGCGATGACAGCCTCGAGCGAGAGCTCGCCCGCGCGGCCGCGGGCGTCCAAGACCCGGCGCTCGCGCTGCTGCTGCGCGAGCACTGGGCGGTCCACCTCGAGCGCTCGCCCGTGTTCGCAACCAGCATTGGCGTGCACGCCTTCGACGATCGCTGGCCAAGCCTGGGGCCAGAAGCGCGCGCGCGGGCCCACCAAGATCGCGTCGCGTTCCTGACCCGCGCGCGCGCGCTCGACAAGCTCGACAAGCTCGATCAGGACGACCGCCTGACCGTGGAGCTGTTCATCGCCGAGCTCGAGTCCAGCGAGGCCCGCAGCGTGTGTCAGCTGTGGGCGTGGAGCGTGTCAACCCGCGACAACGCGCTGAGCGAGCTCGCTGGAGTCGCCGAGCTCGTGCAGCTGCGGACCCAGGCCGACGCGACCGCTCTGCTCGCGCGCTACCGCAGCTTCCCCGCCCTCGTCGACGCCCAGATCGCGGATCTGCGCGACGGCCTGCGCCGCGGTTTGGTCGCCGACGCCGAGACCTTGGGCCGAACCGTGGACATGCTCGAGCGACAGCTCGCCGCGCCGATCGACGAGTGGAGCGCGATGACCCCCGTCGCGGACGCCAAGACGCCGGACGAGCTGGCGATCCGCGATCAACTGAGCGAAGTCGTCACCGCCCAGATCGCGCCCGCGCTGCAGCGCTACGTCGCGGTCTTGCGCGACGAGCTGCTGCCCGCCGCGCGCGACGGCGCCAACGTTGGCGTTGGCGCGCTGCCGGACGGCGCCGCTTGTTACACTGCGCTGATCCAACACCACACCAGCGAGCAGCCCAGCGCCGATCAACTGCACGAGCTCGGACTCGCCGAGATCGCCCGGATCGACGCGGAGTTTGCCCGGCTCGGCGAGCGCGTGTTCGGGACCGGCGAGCTCGAGCAGGTGCTCACCCGGCTCCGCACGGATCCAGCGCTGTACTTTGACAGCGCCGAGGAGGTCGAGACCTTCGCACGCGAGAGCCTGGCCGCTGCGTCGGCTGCGGCTCCGCGTTGGTTTGCTCGGCTGCCCAAGACCGCCTGCGAGGTCCGGCGGATCCCCGACTACGAGGCCCCCTACACGACGATCGCCTACTACCGCCAGCCCAGCGAGGTCGAGCCTGGCGTGTACTTCATCAACACCCACGCGCCCACGACCCGACCGCGCTATGAGGCCCGGGTGCTAGCGATCCACGAGGCCGTCCCCGGTCATCACACGCAGATCGCTATCGCGCAGGAGCTGCCCGACGCCCCCGCGTTTCGTCGCCACGGCGGCACCACCGTGTTCGTAGAAGGCTGGGCGCTCTACACCGAGCGCCTCGCCGACGAGATGGGCCTGTACGAGACCGACCTCGATCGACTTGGGGTCGCGAGCTTCGACGCGTGGCGAGCCGCCCGCTTGGTCGTGGACACGGGCATCCATGCCAAGGGCTGGACCCGCGAGCAGGCGATCGCGTTCATGCTCGCGCACACGGCCCTGGCCGAGAACAACATCATCAACGAGGTCGACCGCTACGTCGGCTGGCCCGGCCAGGCGCTCGCGTACAAGTACGGGCAGCTCGAGCTCCTGCGCCTGCGCGCCGAGGCCGAGGCCGCGCTCGCAGGGTCGTTCGACATCGCGGGATTTCACGACGTCGTGCTTGGCGCGGGGCCGGTGACCTTGCCGATCCTGCGTCGGCGGGTGCGTGCATGGATCGCGCAACAGCGCGGGGCAAACTAATGCGGGCTGTCCTGCAGACTGTGCTCGCGCTGGTGGCCGTGCTGCTCGCATGGCCCACGCAGGCGCGCGCGCAGTCGCCAACCGCCGAGCCCTCGAGCAACCCAGACATCCGCGCGCTGTGGTCGGACGGCGGCGAGCTGCTGCTCGCGGGCGGGCGCCAAGCGATCTATCTGTACGGACGCAGCGGTCAACAAGAGGCCGCAGAGTCGGTCGACGTCGAGCTGTTCGTCGACGCCGCCGGGACCCGGGCGGCCGGCAGCGTGCTCGCCGTGTTCGCCGCGGCAGACGGGCGCGTCGTCTCGTGGCGCCCGGGTGCCATCACGCAAGAGCGCGCCCCCTTGGTCGAGGGCGACGAGCTCGTCGCGGTGGTCGTTGACGCCAGCGGTACGATCTTCGCGATCGGCCGCGAGCACGCGCTGTACGAGCGAAGCGCCCGGCGCTGGTACGTCTACCCCTATCCAACCAGGATGCGTCCGCTGGCCGCGGCCAGCAGTCCCGGCGGTCGCGTGCACATCGTCGGCCGCGACGGCCTGCTGGTCCGGTTCTTGGACGGCGAGTGGGATCGACCCCTGGTCCCAGGCCTGTCCCCCGAGACGATCCGCGCGCCCTGGTACGACGCTTGGTACAGCGCGGTGACCGAGTCTCTGTGGGTTCGGGTCGGCCGCGACCGCCTCGTGCAGGTCGAGTTTGGTGATCAGCGCGCCGCGACCCAGGCCGAGATCGAATCCCAACCGCTGATGCGCGAGGTCGAGGACGAAGCCGGCGAAGCCCACACCGCGGAGCTGCACGTGTCTGGCTCGGTCCCGACCCGCGAGCACGCGATCCCGATCGACGCCCCGACCGAGGGCGAGCCGCCCCCCGGGTTCACTGGGATCACCGGGGTGTCCTCGGCGGCCGGTGATCGCGTGGTCACGACCGCCGGTGGTCGCGTGTGGCTGTGGGACCGCGAGCGCTTCGTGCTGGTCGGCAGCGACGTTGGCTTGGTTCACGATCTGGTCCTCGATGAGGGCGAGGACGTGGCGTGGGTGGCGACCCTCGATGCGCTCGTGCGGGTGCCGCTCATCGCGACCGCGGCCCACCAGGCCGAGCAGCCTCTGGCGCAGTCGGATCAAAAGCTGCTCGAGCGCCTGCGACGGCGCGAGGCCTGGCAGCTGCGCAACGCCGACGCGCCGCGGTTTTTCTGGATGCCAACGATCCGGATCGACAACGGCGTCGTGTTCCCGCTCGGCGCGGATCCGGTCGCCGGCTACTCGCTCGAGCTCGCCGCAGGCGCCATGCTGCAGCCGCTGGTCAAAGATCGCGGCCCCACGTTGTGGGTCTGGCCGGAGCTCGCCTACCGCTACGAGACCCACCCCACCCGCGGCGGTCACTTGTTTGATCTTGGCGTCGGCGTCGGGTTTGGGACCCATCTCGTCGCCGCCTTCTACCGCCCCCGCTTGGTCCTTGGCGGCATCGATCGCCCGACCAACGACGGCCCCGCCGTCTACGGCCTGCGGCACGGGGTCGCGCTCGAAGCCCTGTGGGGCGTCGTCGGCGTCGAGTTCAGCCACCAGGTGCTCGGGACCAACGAGGGCCCCCTCAACGACGTCCGCTTGGGCCTGAGCATCAACCTCGCGCCGCTGATCTGGATCGGGATCCTGTGGGCGACGATCCCGACCGGCGACTAGCGCCCCCCAAGCCGGTCTGGGCGGCCACCCGAGCCCCGACCGCCCCCCGAGCCGTTCTGGGCGCCCACCCAAGCCCAACGAATGAAGCGGGAGCGAGCGAAGCGAGGGACCTGCGAAGTGCCAAGCCGGCCGCGGGGGTCTAAAAAGCACGGGTCCACACACGCTCGAGAGATCGTGGTAACTCCGAGATGTGTCCGAACCTCAAGTCCCGGAACTCGACATCCGTCGCTTCGATCAGGGCAGCGACGCCGACCGTGCGGCGTTTGTCTCGGATCTCGGCGAAGCGCTGCGCGGCTATGGCTTCGTCGGCATCCGTGAGCATGGCCTCGACGATGACCTCGTCGCGCGTGCCTATGCGGTGCTCAAGCAGTTCTTCGCGCAGCCGACCGAAGCCAAGATGAAGCTCCATATCCCTGGGGGGGGTGGCGCGCGCGGCTACACTGCGTTTGGGGTCGAGACCGCCAAGGACCACACGATCGCGGATCTCAAAGAATTCTGGCACGTCGGTCGGACCTTCTCGCCCAACAGCGAGTGGGCGGGGTCGCTGCCAGACAATCTGTGGCCGGCCGATGTGCCGGGCTTCCGCGAGACGCTGGAGGCCCTCTACGCCGCCCTGGATCAGCTTGGCAACCGCATGCTGCGGGCGATCGCCATGCACCTCGAGCTGGGCGAGCACTGGTTCGCCGACAAGGTCGACCACGGGAACAGCATCCTGCGCCCGATCCACTACCCGCCGCTCGACGGCGCCCTCGGTGCCGACGGGGCGGTCCGCTCGGCCGCGCACGGGGACATCAACCTGATCACGCTGTTGGTCGGCTCGGGCGAGCCCGGTCTGCAGGTTCACTCGCGCAAAGGTGAGTGGATCCCGGTCTCGACGATCGAGGGCGTGGTGGTCTGTAACGTCGGCGACATGCTCGAGCGGCTGACCAACAACGTGCTGCCGTCCACGATCCACCGCGTGGTCAACCCCCCAGAGCCGTGGCGCAGCCAGCCGCGCTACTCGATCCCGTTTTTCCTGCACCCCAACTCGGAGTTCTCGATCGAGACGCTCCCGCAGTGCGTCTCGGAGGCCAACCCAGACCGCTACCCAGAGCCGATCACGGCCGACGATTTCTTGCAGCAACGTCTGCGCGAAATTAATTTGGTCTGAGTCTGCAAACGGGGGCGACGCGGGCCGACAAGCCCGCTGATGTCGGATCCTCGCTGTTTCCCTGTCGCGTGTTCCCCGGTCTCGCTCACCCCCTTGGCCGGTGACCGCGAGCACTGGCTGGTCTTCGCGTTCACCCTCAGTCTTCATGTCGACCTGGGGCCCAAGCAGCTCGCCTGCAGCGAAGCGCCCCGCGATGCCAGCAATGTTTCAGCGGTCGCCGCTGCCCACCCCGCAGGAACTGCCAGCAACCTGCCAACGGCAGCGGCGCCGCAACCCGCCATCGCCCATGCGAGCCACTGGCCTCGCGGCGCCCAACCTGCTGTAAGGGTGGCCCAGATCCGGGCCACCACCGGGTCGTCAAGTCGGGACCGCGCCAAGCATGACGGACCAGTCTCGTCCAGTCTGCACCGCACCTTGTACATGCCCGGCGCATGTTCCCTGTCGGTTCGGTTCATGGTCCACGAAACTGGGCGCAACTTGGATACCGGTCGAAACTTCGGTCGTCATGTACGCAGCCTGCGCCGCGCGCGAGGGATGACCCAAGAGGTCCTCGCGGAGCGCAGCGGACTCTCGCCAGATACGGTCCGGCGTCTGGAGCATGGCAGCTTTTCTCCCAGCCTCGACACCCTCCGCAAGCTGTGTGGTGGGCTGGATCTGATGCTCAGCACGCTGTTCGAGAGCTATGAGCTCGGCTCGCGCAACGAGACCCGCGAACTCATCGATCTTCTCGCTGCTCGCGGTACGAGGGAGCTGGTCCTGGCGACTCGGGTGTTGCGCGCGCTGTTTGAAGAGCTCGATGGCATCGCGGCCGAGGCCGACAGCAGCGACACCGACTCGGACAACAATAGCGAGTCCTGAGCGAAACCGACTGGACACACCACCACGCCCACCAGATCGAATTCCCCGTCTAGACCTCCGCGGCTCCCCATACCGGCCGAACCAGGCAGAAACTCAACGCAGAAATTCAGCACATGCAACATTTGCCTGTCGCGACCATGCACATTTGCCGGACGTGCCCTGTTTAGCGTGATGCACGCTTTGTCTGTGATGAGCTGACTATCGGCACTATCACCGAAATCAGCATGGTGCGTGCTACGCGGCCTGCCCACCCTCGACGTGATGTGGAGCATTGCCGTCAGCGCGCTCGCTGTCGTTGGCGGCGGGCTCGACGGCCCTGGCTTGGGGCCGCGGAAACTTGCGGGTCCGAAGCAGGCGCCGGAGCGCGGGCAACGGGCGGTCCGGCAGGCTCGCAAAGTAGCCGATGGCCGAAGGCAGGTCTCCGAAGGTGCCCGCGATCTCCCCGAAGTGCGGGTTGTTGGCGACGTTCTCGCGCAGCAACGGCTTGCAGTGCGCAGGATCGGCCATGAACTCGCGCACATGCTCGAGCAGGCGTTGGTGGTACTCGGCGTCCTCGATGATCGCACCGATTGACTCCGCCCGCGGATGCGTCCCATCGATGATCTGAAGCAGCTGCGACTCGAGCTCGGACAGCCCGTCGTCGATCGCGGCGAGCAGCTGTAGATCGTAGACCGGATCGGCGTGGGTCACCTGCATGAGGTGGCCGATGATCGCGTCCCGATGACTCATGAATCCGGTTGGATCCATCATGCTGGCTGGGTCGTCGAGGAAACGCAGCAGCGCATGGAAAGCGAAGGTGATGTTCTTGCTGCGGTAGTAGTCGGCCGCGCAAGGGACAATGAAGAAGCGAAACATGTCCATCGAGCCGAAGATGAACTGGGTCCGGTTGGGCCCGCCGCCGATGTAGCCCAACACTTGCAGCCGCTCGAACCTACCTGCGACTCGTTTGGGGTTGGCGTAGTTGGCGAGGGTGTGGCTCGCCCGCCGGACCTTGCCGCGGATCTCCTTGCGGGTGCCCAGGGTCCTTCGAAGCAGGGTCAGCGGTCGCTCACTGAAGCGCGCAAGCTCGGTGTCGATCATGGTGTGCAATACTTAGCACATGTGCACGCGTCGACGCAATCCAAGATGTGAAATCAGTTCACAGCATTCTTGAACGCTGTTCAGACACCACATCCGTGGCTCCACTCCAGGATCTGAATCACATTCATTCACCGTTCAGAGCGTTACTTACCCATAGCATCAATTGTGCGTAAGATCCGCACCTCGTACATCGCCCTTGTGCTTGGCAGAGCCGAAAAGTGTGCAGATCAATGCACGACAAAGCCCACGAGCGATCGCTCGTGGGCTCTGAGTGGCCACCCCGCGGGATTGGCGCCTGCCCGTACGTCAGCCGCCAGCGCCGCAGGTCCACTTGCCCATCACGGTGGGCTTGTCCTTCAGCTCCACCATGCGCTCGCCGGCCCCACCATCGAAGCTGATCCCGGTCCACAGTTCGCGCTTGCCGTCGCCATTGAGGTCGACCGCACCGAACAGCTTGATGACGTCCGCGCCCTTCTTTGCTTGGTCGATCAGCTGCAGCTTGGTGAGGTCGCCCCCGGGCGCCATGAACAGGCCCGAGAACAGGTAGGTGTCGGGATCATTGGGGTTGATCAACACCGCCGAAGCGAACAGCTCGTCGGTGCCGTCGCCGTCGATGTCGATGGTGGCTTTTTGCTTCGGCTGAAACTCGCCCGCCGACTTCTTCACCTTGGCGATCGCCTCTTGAACCGCCTTGGTCTCTGCTTCATCGAGGCGGGCCCCGCGGTCGGACCAGGTGTCGGGGCTGATCTGCGTGAACGTGGGCGCGAGTGACTTGGGCCAGACCGCCCAGTCGTAGTCGGCGCCGCTCGACAGAGCGGCCACCGGGATCGCCCCTTCGTCGGCACACATCGAGGTCGCCGTCCCCGCCCCGGTCTTCTCGAGCGCCTTCTTGCCAAAGCTGGACTCCATGTAGACCTCGGACCCCTCGGCCACCAGCCCGACACAGTCGGCCCCACTGGCCAACGCACCTTTGTCCTTGTTGAAGCAGGCCAGAGGTGTCAGCGCACCATCGACCGAGAACACGACCGTACTGGTCTCGGGCGGCGTGGGCCCCGACAGATCGAAGCGCGGCTCGACCGGCCCCGGATCAGGCAACACCACCGGCTCGGGCGCCGTCTTCACTTCTTTCTCCGGCTCCGGCTCCGGATCTTTCTTGCAGCCGGGGAGCACCAGCGTGAACAGAGTCAAGACCGACAGGCCGCGGAAGAGCTGCATGGAAGCGCGAGTCATCGGCCGCAATTTATCACCCTTGGCCGTGACCCGCTTCCCCTGCCCCAAAGAGCGAGGAGCCGAGGCGCCAGCGAAGTGCGAAGTGCCAAGTGTCCGCCGGCCTCAGCGGCCTCCCCCTGGACCGACGAAGTTCCCCCGGGGGTCCAAAGTGCCCCCTCTTGGCCATAACGGCCAGTGCGCACAGGAGCGGGTGCGTCTATGTTGCTCGTGCGCTGGGGACCAGGAGCCTGCAGCGCGCGGCTGCCAGAGGTCCAACTGGCAGTGTCGGTGGAGCCCCAGATGAGGACGGGGGGTGGCCTGGGAAGGGTCCGCCTCCCGTCCGCGAGTCTGTAGAGCTTCCCCCGCGAGCATCGAAGTGCCAAGCCGGCCGCGGAAGTCGAAAGCGAATGGAGCGCCCTCCGCCGGCCGTGGCTGCCCAGACAAGGGCCCCTCGAGGGGCCCCGGGAGCGGGCGAAGCGAGCGACCCGCGAAGTGCCAAACCATACGAATGGAGCGCCCTCCGCCGGGCCGTTGCTGCCCAGACAAGAGCCCCCTTCGAGGCCTTCGAGGGGGCCACACATACCCCCGCGAACAATCGCCCCCAGGAGCGAGCGAAGCGAGCGACCCGCGAAGTGCCAAACCCATACGAATGAAGCGCCCCCCGCCGGGCCGTTGCTGCCCAGACAAGAACCCCCGCGAACAATCGCCCCCCGGGAGCGAGCGAAGCGAGCGACCCGCGAAGTGCCAAACCATACGAATGGAGCGCCCTCCGCTGGCCGTGGCTGCCCAGACGAGAGCCCCCTTCCAGGGGGCCACACATACCCCCGCGACAATCGCCCCCGGTAGCGAGCGAAGCGAGCGACCCGCGAAGTGCCAAACCATACGAATGGAGCGCCCTCCGCCGGCCTGTTGCTGCCCAGACGAGAGCCCCCTTCCAGGGGGCCACACATACCCCCGCGAACAAACGCCCCCCCGGGAGCGAGCGAAGCGAGTGACCTGCGAAGTGCGAAACCGGCCGGGGGGGTCTAATTAAAACGAGATGTCGAGGTAGAGGTTGCCGATCGTCATCCACTGCTTGTAGATGCCGTCAGCGCTAGCCTGCCGGGTCGGCGGCTGGAACTCGTTGAACACGCTCTGCCCCTTGGTATCCACCGTCAGATAGATGATCTGCCCAACCGTCGCGCCCAGCGCCACGCGCTCGTGAGCCTGCCACAGCGCCCCGAGCGTCACGGTGATCTTGTCCATGTCGAGCAGCGCCGGGTCAACGGTCTCGACGGGGATCGCCGAGCTGTCGTAGCCAAGCCCGATGTAGGTCTCGAGCTCGTCGATGAACCAGTAGCCAACGCCCACCCGCACGCCGCCCGCGTCCTTCCAAAACCGCGGAAGGTGCTGGGTCACGTCCACGACGTTCTCGTCGCCGGCGCCGAAGCTCGAGGGATCCTCGAGGGCGGTGTCGGCGTTCGGAAAGTCGCACTTGCGGGTGTCGTCGTTGGACGGGTCAGTCTTGACGATCAACACGCACTGCTTGTCGAACACGGACCAGCGCGTGTAGTCGGCGAACACCCGCAGCTCGAGCTTGGGGATGGGTCGCACGCGAAAGCCAAGCCGGACGATGTCAGGGTAGGTCTGCGTGACCTCGACGTTGGTCACCGCGACCTCGCCGGTCGTGAAGATGTTGGTCAGCTCGCCCTTGAGCGCCATGCCGCCAGAGACGTTGGGCTGGCTGGTGTACGAGCCGCCGATCCAAAACACGTCTTTGACGGGCTCGACCGTGAAGCCGGCGGCGAACCCACCTTGCCAGCCCGAGGCCTTCAGCCAGCTGCGGCCCTCTTTGAGCCGGTAGTTGTCAGGGTCCGTGCCCGAGACCAGGTTGTCGGTGCCGTCGGCGTTGCGGGCCCGAACGGTGTCGATTGAGCTGTAGATCGCGCTGCCGCTGACGCCAAGGGTGAGGTTGGCGGCGGCCTTGATCTTGAACGCGATCGCGCCGGTAAAATAGAACGAGCGGATGTTGCCGTCGATCGCATACCAGCGCTGCACGCCGTCGTAGGCGCCGGGGTAGTCCGGGTCGTTCTTGAATTGATCGTTCTTGCCCCACGCCGAGCCCCCGCCAAACGGCACGTAGACCGCCGCGGCGCCGTAAACGAAGTCGGTGCCAAAGTCCGAGGTCACGCCCAAGAACGGAGCGCCCGCGACGTTGAACAGGTCAGCGGTGCCGTTGTTGGCCCCGTTGGCCTCGTCGAGGCTGATGTTGGGGCCCATGGCGCCGGGCTGCGGGTTCACTGCGCTCTCGGGGCGCGTGTATTGGACCTTGCGCAGCGCGATCAGGCCGTCGACGAAGATGTGGGTGCCCTTGGACAGGGCGATCGCGCCAGGGTTGTAGTAGATCGTGGTCGCGTTGGTGCCGGTGGGGTGGCCGTGCTCGCCGCCGAAGCGAGCGGTGCCAATGCCCGAGGCGTCGGCGCTTGGGGCCCACAGGCCAACGCAGAGCAAGCTGGCGAACCCGGCCGCCCACTTTGCGAGCGAGGTTGAAGAGCCAGAGCGAGGTGAAGCAGTGAAGCGGGGGGTGCTCATGTTGGAATCGCGTGAGATCGAGAGAGAGGGGAGAGACACCGGGCTTCAGCTCAGAGCTGACTGCACTTGTATGGGAATTCAGTTGGCAAGGTGCCGGGATCCGAGCCGTCGTCGGCGAGGCGCTTGGCGGCGAAGGTCGAGCCGGCGAGGTCGGACTCGAGCGGGCTCATCAACATGCCGCTGAGCGTGCCGCACATGCTGTTGAAGTTGCGGATCTCGCCATCGATGACCAACGACGCCGTGATGTCGCTGCCGGTGATCGGGTTGGCGCCGCCCTCGACCGAGACCACGCCCATGTCGATCATGTACTTGCCGTCAGCGTCGACCGGGACGCCCGGGAACTCGAGCGGATCGCCGATGAACTCGCGCGGGCTCAGGATCTCGCCCTGGTCGAGGCTGAGCGGCTGGAAGCTGAAGTCTGCGGTGTCGCTGAGCCCGTCGGCCGAGGCCGTATAGGTGACCGTGGTCGCAAACTGCAGGGGAAGATCAGGACCGAGCGAGGTCTCGAGCGCCCACAAGAAGGTGCCCGAGAACTCTGGCTCCTCCATGTCCGGGACCATGTTGCAGCGGTACGGGAACATGAGCGGCAGCGTGCTTGGATCCGAGCCGTCGTCGGCCAGGCGCAGCGCCGCGAAGGTCGAGCCGGCGAGGTCGGACTCGAGCGGACTCATCAGCATGCCGGTCAGCTCACCGCACAGCGCGTCGGCATGGACGATGCGACCGAGGACCACGAGCGACGCCGTGATGTCGCTGCCGGTGATCGGGTTCGCCGCGCCATCGACCATGACGATGCCCATGTCGAGCTCGTAGTTGCCGTCCATGTCGAACTCGACACCGGGGAACACGAGCGGATCCCCGACGAACTCGCGCGGGGTCAGGACCTCGCCCTGGTCGAGGCTCAGCGGCTGGAATGACAGGTCGGCGACCGCGCCCGAGCCATCTTCGTTGACGGTCATGTCGATCGTCGTGACGAATTGCAGCGGTAACTCCGGCCCCAGCGAGGTCTCGAGCGCGAACAGGTAGGCGCCGCTCATGTCCGGGACGCCCTCGATGCCCGTGTCGCCGTCGCCGTCGCCGTCGCCCTCGCCCTCGCCCTCGCCCGCGTCCATGCGGTGGTCCTTGCTCCCGTCGATGAACTCGTTGAACCGAGCCTCGGGATCGGGACAACCACTGGCGAGCAACATGAGCGCTGCGATGCCAGAGGCGCGAAGCGTGACGACGGAGGTAGTTTTCAGGGCCATGATCGTGTCCTCGGGCGAGCGGACGGTGCTCGCTAGCGATGGTACACGACCCGGCCGTTAGGACGGTAGCGCTCGAAGCCTCGAGACGGCGGCAACAATCTCGTCGGGCTTGGCCCGAACATCTGCCACGTTGCACAACCACTCTGCAGCTTCGTCGAGCTCGCGGATTGTGCGCATCGGGATGCCGGTTTGGCCTTGGAAGATCTGCGTCATGATGCTCGACATGATCGAGGCCCCAAGCCCAACGAGCCCACCGACGACCGTTGCCATGGCCTCGACCCCGGGGTCACCCGTTGTCGCGTCACGGTAGTAAGCCCGGACCTCCTGGCCCATTGGCGGCAGGATCTTGTCCGGCACCATCAACATCGGTGCCCGACCAACTTGGTCGGCGAACACCTTGAAGAGCGCAATCTCGGCCTTGGCCTCATCGAGGTCTGGAGGCTCGGCGTGGTGGATGATGAACAGCCGCCCGACCTCGGCGACCCGCGGCTCTCTCTCTGACATCTAGATTGTGTCTACCACGAACAGCGGCCCGACCGCAGGCCGCTTTGGTCGTTGTGTCGTGATTTTCTGTCGTGATTCATGGGCGCGGTCCGCCACCTGCGAGCTGACTCATGAAGGCGTCCGCGAGTTCCTCCATGGTTTGGGTCGTCAGCTTCTCTTGATCGCGCACGTCGTACTGCTCGATCACGCCGCTGTCTTCGTCGGGGAGCTCCTTTAGGAACCGGCTGGGCAGCACTTCGAGCTCGCGCCCGCGATCGACGCGGGTGGTCGCGCGCATCAACCACAGTCGATCCCGCGCCCGCGTGATGCCCACGTACAGCAGCCGACGCTCCTCCTCGACGTCGCCCGAGATCGCGTCGGACAGCCGCGGCGCCTCCGTGCGCTTGTGTGGCATGGTGCCCTCCTCAACCCCAAGAATGAACACATTTCCCCACTCCAGGCCCTTGGCCGAGTGGAAGGTGGAGAGCGTGACGAGGTCGGGCGGCTGGTCCTCCTCGTCCTTCTTCTTGAGGTTGAGGTTGCCCAGGTATTCGTTCCACTTGGGCTTGGCTTGCTTGTCCCAAGCGCGGCGCTCGAACTTGTCGACGCTGTTGAGCAAGAACTCGACGCCGCTCCAGCGATTTTGGGTGGCCTCGCCCGAGCCGGTGTCCTTGAGCACGTTGTCGCGCAGGCGAACCTCGACCAGCAGGCTGCGCAGCGCCTCGGCGGCGGTGGTCTGGTGGAGCTGCCCCTGGGCGTGGCGGATCTGCTGCGAGAAGCGCTCGAGCGCTTGGCGAGGGCGGGGGCCGATTCCATCGATCTCTGCGACGTGATGGACCGCGTCGATCAGCCGCTTGTCGTGGGACTCCGCCCACATCCCGAGCCGATCGATCGTCTTGCGCCCGATCCCCTTCGAGGGGGTGTCGAGGGCCCGCCGCACGGCGATCTCGTCGGACGGCATGACCAGACACTTGAGGTACGCGGTCGCGTCCTTGACCTCTTTTTTGTCGTAGAAGGGCTGGCCGCCGAGCACCCGGAACGCGATGCCGTGCTCTTGCAGGTTCTGCTCGACGATCCGGGCCTGGCGAGTCGAGCGATACAGCACCGCGATCTCGCGGCCGCGGACCCCCTCTTTGTTCACGAGCTCGTAGATCTTGTCGGCCACCCAGCTCGACTCCATGGGGCCGTCGCGGGTGACCACGATCTGAACTTTTTCGCCGCCGCGGCGGGCCGGCACCAGCTGCTTGTCGTGGCGCGAGGTGTTGTGGACGATCAGCGCGTTGGCGCAGGTCGTGATCGGCGGCTTTGAGCGGTAGTTGGCCTCGAGTCGGATGACCTTGGCGTCGCGGAAGTAGACGTCGAAGCCGAGGATGTTGGCGACCTTGGCCCCGCGCCAGCCGTAGATCGCCTGGTCGTCGTCGCCGACCACACACAGGTTGCGCTCGGGGCCAAGTAGCTCGAGCAACATCTGAAACTGCGCGGTGTTGGTGTCTTGGTACTCGTCGACGAGCAAGTACCGGAACCGCTCGCGCCAGCGCTGCTGGCAGTCGGGGTCTTCCTGCAGGCGCGCAGCGATGCGGCACACGAGGTCATCGAAGTCCACGCACGCGAGGCTGCGCAGGCGATCTTCGTAGCTGTCGTACAGCTCCGAGGCGATGTCGTCGTAGTCGTTGGACGAGATGATGTTCTTGACCTGCTCGGTCGACAGGAAGTCGTTCTTCCACAGGCTGATGCGCTGGACGATCGCGCCAAGATCGAAGCGGCGCTTGCTGGCCGGGCCGTGGTAGCCGTGCTCGCGCAGCAGCGAGCGCACGACCCCGTAGACGTCGCCCTGATCGAGGATCTGGAACCGCTTGGGCACGTCGAAGCCCTTGGGATCCTCGCGCATCATCCACGCGCCCAGGCTGTGGAAGGTGCCGAGCACCAGCTCGCCCGCGCGCTTCTTGCCGACCATCTTGGCGATGCGCTCGCGCATCTCGTCGGCGGCCTTGTTGGTGAACGAGAGCGCGACGATCTGCCCGGGCTCGACCCCTTGCTCGAGCAGGTGGGCGATGCGGTGGGTGATCACCCGGGTCTTGCCCGAGCCCGCCCCCGCGAGCACCAACAGCGGGCCCTGGGTGTGGAGCACGGCCTCGCGCTGGGCGGGGTTGAGGGCAGAGAGATCCATCGCGCAGCCGGGCCGGACTTTTACTGGGAGGATCTGTCGGGCGCAAGCCAACAGCCACCGCCGGAGTGACGCGGCGCGCTGGCTGCCGAGCTACCGAGGGTGGGGCGACTGAGGTATGAACCCCCCGCCGTGACCCGCACTTGGCACCACGCTCACGCAGCGCTCGCGCTCGACCGCTGCCTGGTGATGGCCGTGGTCAACGTCACCCCGGACAGCTTTCACGACGGCGGTCGCTGGATCGTCGAGTCGCGCGATCGGCCCAACGTCTCGGTCGTGGTTGGGCAGTGTCGGCGCTGGGTCGAGCAAGGCGCGGACATCCTGGATGTTGGCGGCGAGTCGACGCGGCCGGGCGCCGCGCCGGTCGACGAGCGCACCGAGCTCGCGCGGGTGTTGCCGATCATCGAGGCGCTGCGGGCTGACGCTGCGCTGGCCTCGGTGCCGATCAGCGTGGACACACGCCACGCCTTCGTGGCCAAGCAGGCCCTGGCTGCGGGCGCGGCGATCGTCAACGACATCAGCGGCCTCGCGGATCCAGACATGCCGGCGGTCGTGGCCGCGGCTGGGGCGGGGCTGGTGATCAGCCACCTGCGCGGTGAGCCGGCGACGATGCAGGCGCACGTGGACTTTGATGATCTGTTCGGCGAGATCGCCGATGAGTTGGAGCACGCGATGACCCGCGCCCTCGCGGCCGGGGTCACGCGCGAGCAGATCGTGCTGGATCCGGGGATCGGGTTTGGCAAGACGGGTGAGCAGTCGGCCGCGCTGGTCGGCGCCAGCGAGTTCTTGGCGGCGCGCTGCGGTCGTCCGGTGCTGATCGGTGCGAGCCGCAAGCGCTTCTTGGGCGCGCTCGCGGGTGACAAGCCGGTTGAAGATCGGCAGCTCGCAAGCGTGGTCGCGGCGGTGTTGGCGGCCGCTCACGGGGCGGCGGTCGTGCGGGTCCACGATGTCGCGCAGACGGTCGAGGCCCTGCGGGTGGCTGCGGGGATCGAGGCCGCGCTCGCCCACGCGATCACGCGCTAGCGCTAGCGCTAGCGCTAGCGCGGGCGTCCGCGCGGGGCGTCATGTAGTTGGTCAGCACGAACTGCGCCTCGAACCCCAGCGAGCGATACAGCGGCTCGCCCAGCTGCGATGCCTGCAGGACGACGTTGGCGGCGGCGGCATCGCGCGCGCGTCGGAGCGTCTCAAACATGATCTCGCGGGCCAAGCCGCGGCGACGGTGGGTCGGCAGCACGCCAACCATGTGCACGCCCACGGCGTGGGTGTCTTCGAACAACATCGAGGTTCCGACCGGCTCGTCGCCAAGCGTGGCGATCAGCAATTGCACGCCTGGCGACCCCACGATACCCGCGATGACCGGTACATCGATCGCGTAGCCAAAGCTCAGTGATGCGGTCCGCGTCCAGGCATGGATCGACGATTCGGTCTCGACGTCGATCAGCGCGAGCCGGCCCAGCTCGCTGCCCACCTCACCGGACCGTTTGTCGCCAAGCGCCAGCGTTCGTGGCCGGTACATCCCAAGCTGCGTGAACCCAGGCTCGAGCCCAGCGCCGCCCAAGCCACGAAGCAGCTCTGGGTGCGCGCCGGGCCAGACCGGCATGACCACCGGACGATCGTCGCGCAACGCTGCGCGCAGCGACGGGACGTCTGCCTCGGTCAGAGCCTTGTCCCAGTCCAGCCAGCGTCGGTGCGGCCAGGCCTTGGACACATGAAGGGTCGTGCCAGTACCGAGCGTTCGTTGTTCGGCGCCCATCAGGCGCCACAGGTTGGTGAGGTTGCCGATGTTTGCCTGGGCTCGCGTGTTCATGTCGTGGTGCCTTGGATCAATCCGACGCCCAGGATCAGGCAGGCTGCACCCAGCAATTTCATGGGGCTGATCTGGACGACGGGGAGCTGAAACCAACCTAAATGACTGGCGATCATCGACAGCAAGAGCTGACCTGTGAGCGCGTAGGCGACGACTCGGCTCACGCCCAACTGTGGAATCAACCAGTAGAAGACCCCCACCCCAAACGCGCTCATCAGGCCCCCCGCGACCCACAGGTAGGGCGGCACGGCGGCGACGCGGTCGAGGTCGGGCAGCGGCGTTCGCAGCACCGCGAGACCGAGCAAGGTCACGACCAAGCTGGCGAAGAACGCGACGCCGGTCGCGAGGATCGAGCTGTGGAGCAGGACACCCAGTCGCGCGTTGGCGGCGGCCTGGCCGGCGATCGCGGTGCCTGCGAGTATCGCCAAGAACCCGAGTGCGGCGGAGCTCATGCCTGGAACATGGTCCCCCGCGGACCCCATCGCATTTACCTATGTTGATGACGGGTCGACTTTCTTGCCGAGCTCGCGCCGGATCCGACTGAGCTGGGTGGGGGTGACGCCGAGGTGCGAGGCGACGTGATACTGCGTCAGGCGAGCTTCGAGACCCGGGTGTTCTTGCAAGAATCGCAAGTAGCGCTGGGTCGCGTTGTCCTGAACCAGGGCGACCTCGCGGGGCTCCTTTGCCAGCAGCCAATTTTTCTCGAGGTACAGGATCTGAAACCACTTCAGGTCCGCGCGCGCCTCGAGCAGGCGCCGATACCCTGGAAAGTCGATGCGCACCACAGCCGAGCGCTCGACCGCCTGGATCGCAAACGTAGATGGCGCCCGGGTGAGCAGCGCGACCATCGATCCCGGAAACGTCGCTTCGGGGAAGAACACCTTGTTGTATTCGCGGCCCGCGTCACTCGACGTGAACCCGCGCAGCAACCCCTGATAGACAAACCCAAACGAGGACGGGACGACACCTTGGGCGCAGAAGAACGCGCCCGCCTCGAGTGACTCGATCACGCACAGCGACTCGAGCTGGCGCCAGGTGTCGTGCTCGAGCGGGCAGTAGCTCTCCATGCAGCGACGGAGCGCGCGCAGACTTGCTGTCCGGGGCAATTCGTGGCTCATGGTCGGCGCTCAGGGTTCAGGCAGCTCGAGCAGCTGGCCCACGCTCACATCTTCGATCGAGCTCTCGGCGCCGCTTGGCCAGATCACCCGAACCCGCGCGACCGGCTCGTTTGAAGGCCCCAGCCCAAAGTGCGCCCGGTACTCCCCGTGCCCCAGGAAGTGGCTGTTCACCCCGATCACCCGGACCTGCGCGGGCCCGCCCGGGTCACGCTGCAGCTCGACGCGGGCCCCCACCCCCTGACGATTGCCCGCGTTGCCGTGCAGCTCGATCGCCAGCCAATGGTTGGGGTCCGCGGCCTCGTCGCTGCGATTGCGCCACAGCTTGGTGTTCGTCCCGTGCTTGCCGCTGTTGTCGACGACCAGCAGATCCTGATCCCCGTCGCGGTCATAGTCGAACGCCACCAGCCCTCGGCCTTGGCCCGTGTCACTCAGGCCAACGGCGCTCGATTGCTCGGCGAACTCGGGCTGCCCGAACAGCTCCGAGCCGTTGCGCCAGAACCGAAGCGGGTGACTGGTGAACGCCGTGAACGGCGGGCCGTGGGGCACTTGAAAGCCGTTGCACTCGACGATGTCGAGGTCGCCGTCGTTGTCCGGATCCCACAAGGTTGTGCCCCAACCCCAGCCGCCAACGTTGAGGCCGTAGGTCTCGCCAAGCTCTTCGAAGCAGCGCGGGCCGATGCTGCGATACAGCCGGTTGCCGCCGGTGCCACAGATCGGGTTGCCGCACTCGATCTCCGAATTGGGCGAGAAGATCGCGCTGACGTACCAATCGAGGTGGCCGTCACCGTCGACGTCGCCAAAGGTCGAGCCCATGCCATTGCGCTCGATCGAGACCCCCGCTTTGGGCGTACCGTCTACAAAAGTGCCGTCGGCTCGGTTCCAGAACAGCCGGCTGGTGTTGTTATCGCTGACGACCGCGAGGTCTTGCCAGCCGTCCTCGTCCAGATCCACGAAGGTTGGCGAGAACGCGTGCATGCCCGCGGGGTTGATCATCAACATCGAGGCGTCGGCGGCGAGGGTGAGATCCTCGAAGCTGCCGGGCTGACCCGGACCCAGGTTGCGCAGCAATCGAGCGTGGTGGGTGGTCGGGGTTGGGCTGCCGCCGGGCCACCACTCGCTGGTGTACAGATCCAGCCAGCCGTCGCGGTCGTAGTCGCCCACGCCGATCGAGAACCCAAAGTGAGGGAGCCCGTCGTCGAGGGCGAGCCCGCGCTCGATCCCCTGTTCGACGAAGCTGGCCTCGCCGGTCTCGGCCAGCTCGTTGCGGTAGAACCAATATCGACCCGGCAGCGCGAGCGTGGTCACGTAGAGATCGAGGTCGTCGTCGCCGTCGACGTCGACCCACGCGGCTCCGTTGCCACCAAACTCGTGGACCAGACCCACGCTGGCGCCGATCTCCTGAAACGCCGGCTCGCCCCCCTCACCAAGCATGTTGCGAAACAGAAGGTCACGTCCGACCAGGCGGGTCAGGTAGATGTCGGGCCAGCCGTCGTCGTCAAAGTCGCCGACCGCGGCGCCGCCACCTTGGAGATACATCTTGCATGGGGTGCCCACCCAGCCTTCGCCAGCGGGATCGCACGTGGGTGGCCAGTCGCCCGGGTAGTACGCCGTGTCGAGCAGGCCGGCCTCGAGCGTGACGTCGACGAAGCTCAGCGCCGTGGTCTCGCCCATGCCCAGCGCGGGCGTGGACGCGGGCCACGGCAGGCACTCGGCGTCGCCGTCACCCGTGTCGTCGCTGCCGGTCTCGGGCGGGTCGCCGTCGCCGTGCCCGTCGCCGTCGCCTGTGGTGTCGGCGTCGAGCTGCCCAGGCAAAGGCCCGCGGCAGCTCGCGATCGCAACGAGCGCGAGCGACAGCAGGGCCTGTGTCCGAAGCCTCACGCGATCAATCTACACCGAGCCGAGACCCGTCCGCGCCCAGCCCCGCCAGGCCCAGGCCGAACCTGGACCAAACGTTTGGCTGCGGCACCCCCACCGTCGGGGCGCTGGTATCTTGGCCGCGTGAGCGCTGAGCCACCGAGCGAGGTCGAGCCCCACGAGGCGCCGCCGCCCAGCCTGCTGCGCAAGATCTTGCGGTGGACGGTGCTCGGCACCGTTGGCCTGGTCCTGGGCCTGATCGCGCTGTTGCTGCTGCGGCCCGAGGGGCTGCTGTTCTACCCGAGCCCGCACGTCACCAACACGCCCGACGAGATCGGCTGGGCGTACGAGCGGGTCGAGATCACCACCGAGGACGGCCAGAAGCTCGCGGGTTGGTTCTTGCCCGCAGAGCCCAGCCCCGGGACCGAGCGACCGGCGTGGGTGGTCCTCTACTGTCACGGGAACGGCGGCAACATCGGCGGCCGGATCGGGGTGCTCAACGGGCTGCGCGAGCTGGGGTTCGCGGTCTTGATCTTCGATTACCGGGGCTACGGCGAGAGCACGGGTCGACCCACCGTCGACGGCACGCGGCTCGACGTGCTCGCGGCCTGGCGCCACCTCGTCGACGCGCGCGGCTACGATCCAAGCGAGATCGTGATGTGGGGTCGCTCGCTGGGTGGGGCCGTGGCCATTGATCAGGCCGCGCGGGTCAGCAAGGCCGGCATGCCCCCGGCCGCGCTGATCGTCGAGTCCAGCTTCACTTCAACGATGGATATCGGCAAACAGGTGTACCCGTGGCTGCCGGTCGGGTGGTTCGAGCGCAAGCTCGACTATCCATCGCGGGCGCTGATCTCCACGGTCAACGCACCCGTGCTGATCGCTCATTCACCGGGCGACGAGCTGGTCCCCGCGGCCCACGGGCAAGCGCTCAAAGCGGCCGCCGAGGCCGGCGCGGCGACCCGGATCGCGTTCGTCGAGCTCGACGGCGGCCACAACGACGGGCACCTGAGCGAGCTGCGCTTCATCCCGACCGTCGCGGAATTCTTGGCGAACCAGGCTCCCCAGCCGCTCAAATGAAGCGCAGCTTGAGCCAGGCCAGGCGCAGCAGCTCGCCGCCAAACTGCAGGCTCCCGCCAAGCTCGGCGACCAGCTGATCATCGCACAGCTCGCTCACGACCCGCCGGACCGCGTCTTCGTCGATCGTGGTCTCCATCGCCAGCTGCCGACGCACGTCGGTCAAGGTCAGCGTGCGCTCTTCCGCGAGCGCGAGCTGGTCCAACACCGAGAACGCGATGCCGCGCTGGGGTTGTTCGTACTCGTCTAGCACGGGCGAGAGCTCGCGCCGCAACGCCCACGGCTCACGATCGAGGTCGGCGACGGCGGCGACCATGCAGCGCTCGAGATCACCATCGACGATCGGCTTGCGACGCTTGACGAAGTGGGCGACGGCGCAGTGGATCCAGCGCGGCACGTGATCGCAGTCGTCGGCGAGCGAGCGGGCGAGCGCGGCGCGATCGCGGGCGGTGATGCTCTCGCCCAGCAACAGCGACGTGACCAACCGAGCCCCCGCTTCGGGCCGAAGCTGGTCGAGGGTCATTCGGGCGCAGCGCTCGAACAGCGAAGCCGACAGCGGCGGCCGGACCCGCGCCAGGGTTCGATCGATGTGGGTGTTGCTGATCAACAGCAACCGCACCCGCGTGTCAGCGCCGCTGAGCTCCGCGAGGCTCTTGGTCAGCGCGACGAGGTCGTTGCTCTCTTCGGTGGCGGCGTCGGACAAGAAGCGATCGAAGTCATCGAGCACCAACATCAGGCCGACCGCGCGGTCGTCGAGCTGGGCTTCGATCGCCGCGCGCAGGGCCGAGGTTGGATCCCCCTCGAGCTTGTTGGCCGAGACGTGCCCGGCCCCATCGAGGACCGAAGCGACAGCGGCACGAAGTGTCTCGCCGGCGTCGGGGTCACGCGCGAGCGCCTCGATGATCGCAGCCGAGGCCGCCGCCGGACCCCGGACGCCAGCGAGCGAGACCCGCCGCCCCGTCCACCCGGTCGGGGCGTCGGCGATCGCCAGCCGGGCCACCGTGGTCTTGCCGACGCCCGCGCGCGCGGTGAGGATCACGTTGCCGGCGACGAGCGCGGTCCACAGCCGGTCGACGTCGGCCTCGCGTCCGATCACCTCGCCGAGTTCCACCGCGCCGCTGGGGTCCGCTTGCACGCTCCGACGATACGATCGGCCACGCCGAGCGTGGGGAGTTTTAGGGGACCAGCTCGGCCAACCGCACGAAAGCCTGCTCGCGCGCGGCTTCGCTGGGCATCAGGGCGCGCTGCGTGGCCGCGATGTAGTCGGGGCGCGAACCGCAGCACGCCCCCGCGATGATCAGTTGGGGTCGGGTGCGCATCCATGCCTGGATCTGCCCTGCGAACACCTCTGGCTCGACAATGCGGTCGATCCAGACACCGTCGTAGCGCCGTCGTCCAAGGTGCGGACGCAGACCGAGCGGGAGGCCGACGTCGGCGCTCGCCTGGATCATGGCGTCGAGCGCAGCAGGGATCGCGTCGATCTGGGTGCAGTTGATCAGCAGCGCGTCGGGCACGCGGTGGGTCTCGCTGCGCAAGAGCTGGGCGAGATCTTCGAAGCTGTCCCCGCCGAGCAACCGCGCGCCGTCAGATCGGGCCGTCCCACCAGCGACGACCGACAGCCACACTGGTAGCTCGACGCCGACGAGCCCCTCGAGCGCGACGCGTGCATCGTCGACGTTGGTGAAGGTCTCGAGCAGCAGCAGATCCACGCCCGAAGTGATCAGCGCGTTGGCGTAGGCGCGATACTCGGCGCGACCCAGCGCCCGCTCACCCGCGCGGACCCGCGGCGGGATCGATCCTGCGATCCGAAACCGAGCCGAGCTCGGTCCGGGCTCGGCAGGTTGTTCAGCCAGCGCCCGCGCCCGCACGCGCTCGATCAACTGCACGCTACGGCGCACGAGCTCGGCCTGCCGCTCGCCGATCCCAGCGGCCGCCAAGCTGGCCGCGTGCAGCCCAAAGCTGTTGGTGGTCAGGACCTGGGCGCCAGCGCACAGGTAGTCCCAGTGGATTTGCTCGACCAGCTCGGGCGCGTCGAGCAGCGCCCGCGCGCTGAACAGTGGGGGGCGCAGCTCGAACCCGCGCTCGGCCAGCTCGGTGCCCATCGCACCATCGAGGAGAATTAGACCCCCACAGCTGGCTTCGGCCTCGGTCTTGGTGGCTACGCGCACTCGCCGGAGTCGGTGGTGCAACAGTCCGTGGTGTTCATCAGGCAGAAGGTTGGATCACCCTCGGACGCCAAGGTCGGCATCGTGCGGCAACCGTAGCCCTCGCGGCCGCACTGGCTGTCGTTCTCGCACGGGATGATGCAGGCGGTGAACAGATCCTTCGCGCCGACACAGGTCACGCCGCCGGCCGGATCACAGTCCGCGGCGTCGTGAATGAAGGTCGTCATCGTGTCGGGCAGCTCGCAGTACTTCGTGCAAAAGCCACCGGGCAGGTTGTAGACGCCCAAGATGTTCGACACGCACTGGGCGTCGGCGCCAAGCATCGGCTCGCAGTCCGACTTCTGCATGCAGGGGGCTCCCCAGGCATCCATGATCGACTCGGTCATGCCGTCTTTCTCGGCCCACTCGGTCCCGCACGGCATGCCGCCGCTCGTGGTGCTCGTGGCCTCGGTGTCGGACGAGTCGTCGGACGAGTCGTCGCCCCCATCGCACGCGGGCACGAAGCAAGACAGCACGAGAGCGAGGCACGAGGTCAGCAAGGCGGGGCGCGTCATGGCGGGCAGGCTAGATTCGTGTCGCTTCGGTCGTCAAACGGCAAACTCGCTCAGAAACCGCGCACAAGCGTGCGCAGCGGGGTTTGCGGGGATCTTTCCCAAACCCAATTCACGCTCGAACAGCCGCGGATCGAGCCGCTGTTGAGACGCTTCGGGTGCGGCACGATGAGCCGCGCACCACCGGGGTGTGCGCGGCTACGACTCGAGGTCATGGTCGAGCAGACTCAACCTGTGCGCTGCAGCACAATTGCGATGCCCTGACCCACGCCGATGCACATGCTCGCCAGACCCCAGTTGCCGCCAGTCCGACGCAGGTTGTGGATCAAGGTCGTGGTGATGCGGGCGCCCGAGCAACCCAGCGGGTGACCCAGTGCGATCGCGCCGCCCGAAGGGTTGACCTTGTCGGGGTCGAGCTTGAGGGCGCGGATGCAGGCCAGCGTCTGACTGGCGAACGCCTCGTTGAGCTCGATCGAGTCGAGCTGGTCAACCTTCAGGCCCGCCCGCTGCAGGGCCTTGCGGCTGGCGGGGATCGGCCCGATGCCCATCACGTTCGGGTGCACGCCAGCGTGGCCCCACGTGACAATGCGGGCGATCGGCTTGAGCCCCAGGGCGTCGGCGCGCGCCTGTGAAGTGATGAGCAGGGCCGCCGCCCCGTCGCTGAGCGGCGACGAGTTGCCGGCGGTCACGCTGCCACCCTTGCGGAACGCCGCCGGCAGCTTGGCCAGCTTGGCCAGCGACGTATCGCGGCGCACGGACTCGTCGAGGGTCACGCGCAGCGGATCTTTCTTGCGGCCCTGCGGCACCGAGACCGAGATGGTCTCGTCGTCGAAGTAGCCGTCGTCCTGGGCCCCGGCCGCGAGCTCGTGACTGCGCAGCGCCCAGGCGTCTTGATCTTCGCGACTGATGTCATGGCGCGTGGCCACGTTCTCCGCCGTGCCGCCAAGCGACTCGATCGGGTACAGCGCGTCCATCTTGGGGTTGATCATCCGCCACCCCAGCGCGGTGTCGAAGATCTGCGGCTTGTTGTCGAACGGCTGATCGCCCTTGGGCATCACGTAGGGCGAGCGGGTCATGCTCTCCACGCCGCCGGCGATGTAGACCTCACCCTCGCCAACCATGACGGACTTGGCGGCTTGGATGATCGCCTCCATGCCCGAGCCGCACAGGCGGTTGACGGTCACGCCGGGCACCTCTTCGGGCAGCCCGGCGAGCAGCGCGGCCATGCGCGCGACGTTGCGGTTGTCCTCGCCGGCTTGGTTGGCCGCGCCGAAGTAGACGTCCTCGAGATCTTCGAGCGCCGCCGGGTAGCGCTCGCGCAGCGCCTGGATCACGTGACCCGCGAGGTCGTCGGCCCGCATCGGCGCGAGCACCCCCCGGAGCCGGCCCATAGGCGTGCGCAGGGCGTCGACGATCACGGGCGTGCGGGCGGCATCCAGAGCTTCGGCCATTGCCTGTGCGTACCACGGGCTCTGTGGGCGTCGCGTTCTTGGGTGTTTGCGGACCCTCACGGGGCGGACCTCGCGTCGGTAGATCGCGCGCGTCGCGAACTCACGGAGGGTACTCTCCCCCCACATGTCCGCGCCCTTCTCCCTCATGACCTGGAACGTCAACTCGATCCGAGCGCGACTGGACAACGTGCTGACCTACCTCGACGAGCACCAACCCGACGTGGCGTGCCTGCAAGAGACCAAGGTCGAGGATCAGCTGTTTCCGCGCGTGCCCTTCATGGAGCTGGGCTACCAGGTCGCGCTCAACGGGACCAAGGGCTACGCCGGCGTCGCCACCTTGACCAAGGGCGCCAAGCCCGAAGATGTCCAGCTCGGGTTCGCCGAGGGCAAGCCCGACAAGCACCGCCGGATCCTGGCGTGCACCCATGCGGGCGTGCGTATTTACAACCTGTACGTGCCCAACGGGACCGCGCTGGGGAGCGACGCCTTCACCTACAAGCTCGAGTGGCTCGAGCGGCTGCGCTGTGAGGTGGCGACAAAATTCAGCGCTGGCGACTCCGTGATCTTGTGTGGTGACTTCAACATCGCCCGAGACGAGCGCGACGTGTGGTCCGTCGAGGCGATGGCGGGCTGCACTCACTTCACCCCCGAGGAGCACGCGGCCCTCGACGGCTTCGAGCAGCTGGGGCTGCGGGATTGCTTTCGCAAGCACGACCAAGCCGCCGGGCGCTTCACGTGGTTCGACTACCGCGACGGCAGCTGGGAGAAAAAGCACGGCCTGCGGATCGACTATGTGTACGCGAGCGCGCCGATGTTCGAGCGGTGCGGCGAGGTCGTTCACGACTGGGAGCCGCGCGAGTGGGACACGCCCTCGGACCACGTCCCGGTCACGGCTAAATTTTCATGACGCGTGGCAGGCATTGGCTCAGGGCAAGCTGCTCGCCCGCTCGCGGACCGGTCAGCCGCCGCCGCCGTGGGGGCTGCATCGGCGATCCTGCGCGCCGCGGCAGCAACGACATCTGCCTTGGCTTCGATCACATGCAGCTGCGAGCGCTCCGCACGGGCGCGCGCTGTGGGCCGTGTGTGACCCGCTGACGCGAGCCATCACGCGATGGATTTAACCGGCAACACAAGACGATCGGGGTCACCGGCCAACGTGAACCCACGCGCTTCGTACCAGCTCGCTTTGCCGTGCTTTGCGTCGACAACCAAAAATGCGACCCCGATCAACTTGGCCACCGCGAGGGTCCGCTCGAATGCCCGCCTCAGCAGCATGTCACCGACCCCCTCACCTCGATAAATGAGGTCGCGGCCCATTCTTGCCAGCAACACGCCTGGAACCTGCTGGAGGTGGTCAAGGAGCCCGTGGTGCAACGCATCACGCCGCCTCGCTTGGTCTTTCCGCCGAGCTCTTCGTCGCCGAAACTTCCAGTACGCCCGGTACAGGTGCGTTTCGGCTCCTCAATCTCGACGAAAATCCCGGCGCGAGGCGACGCGATGCATTGCACCACGGGCTCCTAGGCCCCGCACCGACTCGGGAACCCGCGACGTGTCCAGACCGAATGCAGCCAGGGTCACGAAGCCAATGATGTGCTCAGGCTGATCGAGGGGTACGAGCACTTCGGTCAAACCAGCGCCTCGTTGAGCATTTGCGCGTGCGTGCTTCAACAACCATTGGTCGAGTGTCCGGCTGCCGCAGTCAAAGTCGGCCCGAGCATGGCTGCGCGAGATCAACTCCCAACGCACTTTCTCCGCCGGCCCCATTCGGCGCTTCCGTTCCGCCCAATCTACAATGCGAAACGAGCGGCAAATCGAGCGAGACCTGCCTCATGGACGGCCTTGGCTCGAGCGCTGATTGGAGCCGGATCCGCCAGCATTCGCAGGATCTTTGCGGCGTCCTCTTCCGTGCACTTGGACATCGCATGCATCCGCTCACCGAGGTCGTCGTGCCCCTCATCCGCAGTGGACGCCACGCCACGTGCGGTGACGTACGTCATGGAACCTTCTTTGGCGCTCGACATGAGATCTCCTGGCGTACGCAGGTTAGGGTAGGGTGAAACGTTGGGTCAACCCGGGTGGTTGTGGCGCTACACAACGGCCGCTGGTCGACTGTGAGGACCGGACGCTCGAATCGGCGCAGTCCCCGCCGCCCAGTCAGACCCAGTAGTCAGACCCAGTCGTCAGACCATCCGAGCTTGATCAACGGCGCACTGGGTTTGCGTCTGGATCGTGCTTGGGCGGTTGGAGATCGAGCTCGCGCATCAGCGACTTCATTTGCGCGTAGGCGTCGTCCATGAGCGCGCGCTCGGTTGGATCCCCTGCGTCGGCCCAGGCCGAGAGCGCGGTGAACGAACCAGTCGCGCGATTGTAGAGCTCGTATTGTTCGCGTGGGCTGAGCTTGCGGCCGCTCTCGAGCGCGGCCTCGAGATCGTGGAGCGCTTGCTTGAAACTGGCGACCGCTTCGTCGGCGTCGAGGTCACCGGGGTCGCCCTCTGGCGGCGCCTGGGGGATCGCAACTTGCTCGCCGCGAGACCGGCCGCTGGTGTGCAAGGGGCGAACAAAGCGGGGCGGGCGGGCTCGCGGTTCTTGGGCGACGCGATCGTTGTCCCGCATGCGATCGAGGCCCTCCTCGAGCTCGACCTGGGCGGGATCGGGTCGCATCGCTCGCCAGGTCAGCAGCGACGCGACCAAGACCACCACGCCGCCGCCTGCGATCAGCAGGTGGTCGACGCGAACCTTGAGGTTGCTGAGGCGGGGTGAACTCATGGCGCGTGGCGGGGCACTGGGAGGCGGACCAAGTGTGGGCCAACTCCCAAGTGTGTGAACCCTATCAGTGCTCCAGGTCAAGTGTGCGTCCAGCGGCCGATGTTTTCAGTTCGGGCGTGGGTTTCTCGCGCGCGCGCGCGGCATTCGGGGTCCAGTGTGCTCCAGTGGTCCCAAATCATTCACCTTTTCCAATTCAGCGCTTGATTCGGAGCTACGCTCGCCCGCCCGCAGACGGCGAACGACTCGCCCAGCCCGAGACCCGCTCATGAACGCATCAAAGCCGGATCACGAACCCCAGGAGGCGCTCGCCCGCGTCGTCGGAGTGCCGGGCGCCGTGCTGATGGGGCTTGGGTCGATCCTTGGCACGGGGATCTTCGTCAGCATCGGGATCGCCGCGGGCGTGGCCGGCTCCGCGGTGCTGCTCGCCGTCGCGCTGGCCGCCGTGGTCGCGCTGTTCAACGGGCTGTCCAGCGCCCAGCTCGCCGCGAACCACCCTGTCAGCGGCGGCACCTACGAATATGGGTACCGCTATTTGAACCCAGCGCTGGGGTTTAGCGCAGGGTGGATGTTTGTGTGCGCCAAGTCGGCCTCTGCGGCCACGGCGGCGCTGGGCTTTGCAGGCTATGCCCTGACGCAATTCGGCGTCACCAACGACTGGGCTCGGGTCGCGCTCGCGGTTGTTGCGGTCGCGGTATTGACGGGGATCGTCGCGGGCGGGATGCGACGATCGAATCGGGCCAACGCGATCATCGTGCTCGTGACGCTCGCCTCGCTCGTCGTGTTCGTGATCGCCGGGCTCCCGAGCGCGGTGTCGGGGTTTCGCCCGCAGCGCTTGGCCGAGCAGGCCTACGACGCGCCCTCGCTGCTGCATGCGACGGCCTTGATGTTCGTCGCGTACACGGGCTACGGCCGAATCGCCACTTTGGGAGAAGAAGTCCGCGACCCCGCGCGAAGCATCCCGCGGGCGATTGTGGTGACCTTGATCGTGAGCATGGGGCTGTATGTCGCGGTCACCTTCGTCGCGGTTGGCAGCATGGGCGCGGGCGGCCTGGCCAACGCGACCCGAGCGGCCGCGGCCCCGCTCGAGGTCGCGGCCCACGGGTTCGGGCTTCGCGGGGTGTCGGTGCTGATCGGGATCGGCGCTGTCACGGCAATGCTCGGCGTGCTGCTGAATCTGCTGCTTGGGCTGTCGCGCGTGTTGCTTGCGATGGCGCGCCGCGGTGACATGCCCAGCGCCCTCGCGCGCGTGGACTCGCAGCACAGCTCTCCGCGGCGGGCCGTAATTGTGACCGGGGCGATCATTGCAGCGATCACCTTGGTCGGCAGCGTCCAGCTTGCATGGTCGTTCAGCGCGTTCACGGTGCTGGTCTACTACGCGCTCACGAACCTGGCCGCGCTGCAGCTGCCTGCGGATCAGCGCCGCTACCCGCGGTGGGTCGCCGCCGCGGGCTTGCTGTCCTGCCTTGGCCTCGCGTTCTGGGTGGAACCAATGATCTGGGCGACCGGGCTTGGGCTGATCGCGGCGGGTCTGGTCTGGCACGCGATCGCGCGCCGCCGCGCAAGCCACTCGCGTGAGTGAGACCCACGTTGTCACGCCTGTGATCCGCGGCGCAAAAATCGTCGCCCGAACCCGGCCGGCATGTTGGTATGCTGGCGCATGCGCAAGTTTGTCCTTGGTCTCGCCGGATTGTCCGCGTTCTTCGCTGGTCTGACGCTGGAGGGCTGCAAAGCGCCCTGCGAGGTCGGGGCCGAGAGCTGCGAGTGCACGGGCGGGGGTGTCTGCGATCCGGGCCTGACCTGCCTCAGCGGTCTGTGTGTGAACGCGGGGCCCAACCCCAACGAGCAGAGCAGCAACGACGAGACCACGAACAGCGGCAACACGATGAACCCCGGCGACGGCGACGGCGACGACGATCCGACCGGCGATGGCGACGGCGACGACACCAAGCTCGACGCGCTCGACGGCGAGACCGGTGGACCGTGCGTCGACACGGGCTGCAAGAAGGTCGACATGCTGTTTGCGATGGACGGCTCGCTCTCGATGATCGAAGAGATCAACGCGCTCAAGGCTGGGCAAGCGTTCTTGTCGATCGTCAACACGCTCGAAGACCTGAACTGCGGGGGCATCGACTATCGAATTGGTGTGACGGGCGACAACGACAATGGCTGGGTGGTCCCCAACAACTGGGCGGACCCCAACCCGTGGTTCGACAGCGGTACGTACACGCCAGCGCAGATGTCCGTGCACTTTCAGGCGGCGGCGACCAAGGTTGGCAACAGCGGTGGGGCCTCGCTCGGGTGTGAACACGTGCTGACCACTGCCGTGAACCTGATCGGCGGCGACGCCAGCGGGTTCTTGCGCGACGACGCGCTGCTGGTGATGGTGCTGATGAGCGACGTCGACGACTACGGCTGGTACGACCAAGTCAACGGCCACAGCTGCGGGGACTTTTTCGAGGGCTGCAACGTGGCGGGGCAGCCGGTCCCAACGCTCTACGACACACTCGTTGCGCTCAAGGGCGGCGACCCAGCAGGGGTCTCGGCGATCGTGATTGCGGGGGACCCAACAGTCAACGCAGGCATCAACGCGTGTAGCCAACCACTGAGCTGTGGGGGGGCGGTCGAGGCGTATCACGCCGACCGGCTCTACGAGTTCGCGGACATCCAAGCGGGCACGAACGGCTTCGCGGCGGAGATCTGCGACGGACCCATGGCCGTCCCAGATGCCGTCAATACGGCCCTCCACGACAACATCGATCTCGCGTGTCAGGAGTTTCAGCCCGAGGGCTGAGAGCTCCGAACGATCGCCGCGCGCGAGCTCGAGTTCCCAGGTGACACCACCATCCTCGGCGAGATCGCCAAGGCGCTGATCGCCGGGAGCTACGAGACCACGATCTGGGGGCAAGCCTCGACCTGGCGGGCTGGCGGGCTGGCAGGCGGTGCACTTTGACGCGAGCCTGTACCCGCGGCTCAATCGCGTTTGGCCCCGATCACCTTCCCGCGCTCTTGAACGGAGCGCGCGGTTCACGTGTCGCACGTGCGCCGTTCGCGAGATCACGGGCGCGAGACGACGCGATGCATTGCACCACGGGCTGCTAGGCTCGCATGATGCCCCTCGACGCGATCCGCGTGACGGAGACGCTGAGCGAGTCATCGCGCAGCGTCGTCGTGCGCGGCGTCGACGAAGATGGTCGCGCGGTCGTCATCAAGCGACCGCACGCGGCGCTGCCACTCGCGGAATGTCGCCCGCGCTTTCTCAATGAGCGGATGATCTACGAGCAGGTCGAGTCGTCGCGTGCGCTGCGGCTGCGCTCGTTCATCGACCAGGGTGACGAGCTCGCCCTCGTCTTCGATGATCCGGGCTGTCGTTCGCTCCCGGCCCACGCGCGGCAGCGTCCGCTCAGCGTACTCGACACCCTCGAGGTCACGCTTGGCATCCTCGACGCGCTGGTCGGGCTGCACCGCGCCCATGTCGTTCACCGAGACGTCAAGCCCGACAACGTGTTGGTCGACGCCTCGCTCTCGCGGATCTTGTTGATCGACTTCGGCATCGCGTCGGTCGTCGAGCGGGCCACGGGCATCGCCAGCAAGCGCGGGCGGCTGGAGGGCACCCTCGAATTCATCGCGCCCGAGCTCACGGGCCGGGTCAACCGCGGCGCCGACTATCGCAGCGACTATTACTGCCTCGGCGCGACCATGTATTGGATGCTCGCCGGCGAGTCCCCGTTTGGTCGGCTCGAGCTGTCCGAGCTCGTTCACGCCCACATCGCGCGGGTGCCCGAGCGACTCGACGTCCGCAATCCAGCGATTCCACGGCCCGTCGCCAGCATTGTCGCCAAGCTGCTGGCCAAGTCACCGGACGAGCGCTACCAGGGCGCGTTTGGTCTGCGCCGCGACCTCGAGCGCTGCATGGAAGCGCTCGCGCGCGATGAACCACTCCATGATTTCGCGCTCGCGGTGCTCGACCCTTCGGAGCGGCTCACGCTGACGCGCCGGGCCTACGGGCGCTCGCGCGAGCTCGACGCGCTGGAGTCCGCGCGTGAGCGGAGCCGCAGCTCGCCGCAGTTGGTCGTGGTCTCGGGCCCTGCTGGCTGTGGCAGGACCACGCTCGTAGAGGAGTTTCGCGCCAGCGTCGAGGCGTCGGGCGAGCAGGTTCAGTTCATGCAGCACAAGCTCGAGGCCGCGCGCGGCGAGCCGATGGCGGCGATCAAGAACACGCTGTCGAGGCTGCTGCGCCGCTACGAGCGTGGCCCGGCCAGCTTGCGCGACGCGGTGCACCAACGCCTCCACACGCAGCTCGACGAGACCGGCGCGGCGCTGGCCGAGGTGCTGCCGGAGCTCGGGCTGATCTTGGGCCCGCGGCCCGAGCTCCCCGTCGTCGACCCGGGGGCAGCGCGCACCCGATTCTGGGCCAGCGTCGGGCGCTACGCCAGCGCGCTGCTGCTACCCGACCACGAGTACATCCTGTTCATCGATGATCTGCAGTGGGCCGACGAAGCCAGCCGGCATCTGGTCGAACACTTGCTCGCCGGTGACCAGCGCGTGCTCGTGATCGTCACCGTGCCCGACGATGACGCCGGCCTCGACGAGGTCCACGCGTGGCTGCACAACCTGCCAGGCACCCGCCAAACCCTCGAGCTCGGCCCGCTCGGCGAGGGGTCGCTGCGCGAGTGGGCCCAGGCGCTGCTCGGCGACGCAGCCGAGGCGTCCGCGTTCGCCCAGCTGTTGCTCGAGCGGACCCGCGGGATCCCATTGTTCGTCGAGCAGACTGTCGTCGCGCTCCACGACGCGGGCGCGATCTCGATCGACCACGCGACCGGGTGCTGGACCGTCGACCTCACCCGCGCGCGCGCGCAGCAAGCCTCGGGCGACGTCGTCGAATTCCTGGTTGGGCGTCTGCGGGAGCTCCCGCCCAAAGCGCTGAACCTGCTCGGTCTCGCGGCGCACGTCGGCGTCCACTTTGATCTACCCACGCTCGCCAGCCTCGCCAACGTCACCGAGGCCGATCTGGCGACGTCGCTCTACGAGGCGAGCGCCGCCGGGTTCCTGCTCGAGAACTACCGTGCCAGCGCCCCCACCTTCACCTTTGTCCATGAACGGATCCGCCACGCGGCCGCGCACAGCTGCACCGAAGACCCCGCGCAGCTCCACCTCGCCCTGGCCCAACGGATGCTCGAGTCCGATCCCGCCACGCAGGATCCCGAGATCATCCATGTGCTCGCCAGTCACGTCGCGAACACCTGCGAGCTGATCACAGACCCCGACGAGCGCCAGCGGTTCGCCGAGATGTGTATCCGCGCGGCCAAGCACGCGCGCGCGGCCGCGACCTTTGTCAACGCCGCGCTCCACTACGAGACCGCCACCCGCCTGCTCGACGACGACACCAGCCACGAGTTGCTGTTCGACTCGCTGCTGGCCCTCGCCGAGTGCCGCTTCATGGCCGGCGATACCAAGCGTGGCGCCCAGGCCTACCGAGCGCTCGACGAGCTCGCTCGCTCCCGCCTCGAGCGAGCGCGGGTGCTGCTCAGCCGCGAGCAGCTGCTCATGATCGGCGAGGACATCGAGTCCTGTCTGAACATCTTGGTCGAGGCCGCGGCCCTGTTCGAGCTGGACCTGCGCGGCGGCGGCTCGCCCGAGTGGGTCGGCGCGCTCATGCAGCGCGTGCTCGCCAGCCTCGCGCAACGCAGCTCCGCGTCGCTCATGGAGCTGCCCCTGATCCGCGCGCCCGAGCTCGAGGTCTTGCTCGCGCTGCTGCTGGCCGCGACCAAGCCAGCCTACGTGTCCGGGGATCTCGGCTTGATGACGGCGCTCACGCTGACGATCATCGAGACCTCGCTCGAGCACGGGTGCAGCGACGCGTCCGCGACGGCGTTCATGCAGCTCGCTTTGCTGTGCGCCTCGGCGCTCGAGGACTTCGATGCTGCCCGGCGTTACTCCGCGATCGCGTTCGCGCTGTTCGACCGGTTCCCTTCGAGCGTGCTGGGCAGCTTCGCCGCGATGACCTACGCGGTGACCGTACAGCCCTGGATCGCGCCGGTTGGCCCGGACAATTCGGCGCTGCGCGAGCAGTTTCACGAGCTGCGCAACGCGGGGATGCTGACCGACGCCGGCTACGCGATCAACACGCTGTCCTCACTCGCGCTGCTGCTTGGGGCCCCGCTCGAGACCACGCTGCAAGACGCACGGCTGGGGGCGGGCTTCTCCGGCCAGACCGGCGCGAGGTCGATCGCCGTCGTGATGGCCACGGCCGCGGACGCCTGCTGTGCGCTGATGGACCACGAGCCTGGCGCGGGGCTGCGTGCGCGGGGCGAGGACGCCGCTGCGGTCGAGCTCCACCCCACAGACACCTACCAGTCTTGTCTGCACGCCGCGTTCGTGGCCTGGATGCTGCGCGACGACGAAGCCCTCGCGCAGGCGATCGCGGCAGGCCGGCCCGCTCGAATCGCCGGCACCGGGCTGTTCTCGACCGGCCTGTTCGACGTGCTCGATTCGATGCTCGCGTGTGCCGGCTACGCCGATCTCGACGACGACCGCCGCCGCGAGCTCGCGGCCACGCTCGACGCACGCTTCGCTCAGCTCGCGCGCTGGGAGGCGAGCTCCCCCACCAACGCGGCGCCGCTTCGCTCGTTGCTCGCTGGTGCGTGGGCGCAGGCGCGCGGCCAGCTCGACGAGGCGTTCTCGCACTTCGACGCCGCAGCCAACGCCGCCGCCAACGCTGGGTGGGTGAGCATCGAGGCCCGCGCGAACGAGCACGCCGCCGACGTGCTCGTCGCCCGCGATCAACCCAAGCTCGCCGTCGGCTACTTCGAGCATGCCCGACGCTGCTACGCCCGCTGGGGAGCCAGGGCGGCGGTGCGGCGGCTCGGCGAAGGCCCCCTGTCGAATCGCGAGGCCCCCCGCACCAAGCCCGCGTCGTCGCACACCTCATCGAGCGACACCCAGCTCACCCTCGACATCAGCGCGCTGGTCAAGATGGCCGAGACGATGTCCAAAGTGACAAGCGTCGAGGATGTCGTGATCGCGCTGCTCGACGGGACCGTGAAGAACGCGGGGGCCGATCGCGGCGTGCTGCTGCTCGATGACGAGGGCGGCCTGCACGTCGCTGGTGTGTTCGAGCGCAACAGCAGCGGCGCGCGACACGTCGACGCGGTCCCGCTCGCCGATGCCAGCGACCAGCTCGCGGAGTCGCTGATCAACGAGGCCGCCAGCGGCACCGAGCCGATCGTCGTGGATGACGGGCCGCTCGACGAGCGGGTCGCCCATGATCCTTGGGTCGTGGCGAGCCGCCCCCGCTCGCTGCTCGCGCTGCCGATCGTCAAGCAAGAGCGTCACGTCGGCGTGCTCTACCTCGAGAACAGCATGCTCAGCGCCGTGTTCTCTGCGCTCGACCTGCAGATCCTGATGACGCTCGCGCGACAAGCCGCGATCGCCCTCGACAACGCGCGCTTGTTCGATGCCCTGCGCGAGCGCGAGGCCCGGTGGCGCTCACTCGTCGACAACGCCCCCGACTTCATCGCGATCGTCGATCGTGACCACCGCTTCGAGTTCGTCAACCGCTTGGACCATGGCCTCGACGCCACGCACGTGCTCGGGATGACCGCCGAGCAGTTTCTCGACCCGAGCCACGCCAACGTCACGCGCGCAGCGATCGACAGGGTCCTCGCCCACGGGACCCACGAGTTCTACGAGGCCCGGGTCTCGACGCCATCAGGGGTCCGGCACCTGTCGACCAGGCTTGGCCCGATCAAGCGTGGCGACGTCATTGACCGGGTCACGCTGATCACGGCCGACCGCACCCACCAACACCAACTCGAGGAGCAGCTTCGCCAAGCCCAAAAGATGCAGGCGATCGGGACCCTCGCTGGCGGTGTCGCCCACGACTTCAACAACTTGCTGACCGTCGTGCTTGGCGCCTGCGAGCTCGCGATGATGCAGCTCGACGATCCCGGTGAGGTCGAGATCTCGCTGGTGGACATCCGCGACGCGGCCGAGCGCGCCGCGAACCTGACCCGGCAGCTGCTGGCCTTCAGCCGCCGCCAGGTGCTCAAGCCCAGGCGCGTCGATCTCAACGCCCTCGTCACCGACATCGCCAAGCTCTTGCGCCGCCTGATCGGCGAGAACATCGAGCTGCGACTCGAGCTAGCCACGACCGGCGCTTGGGTCCACGTCGATCCCAGCCAGCTCGAGCAAGTCCTGATGAACCTCGTGGTCAACGCCCGCGACGCGATGCCCGACGGCGGCGCGCTGGCGGTCCGCACCCGCCGCTCGCAGATCGACGCCGGTGAGCCGCAAGCCCCGCACGCGGTCGAGCCTGGCACCTACGTGATCTTGGAGGTCGAAGACGACGGGCTCGGTATCGCCGCTGATCAGCTCGGGCGGATCTTCGAGCCCTTCTTCACGACCAAGCCCGCCGGCTCCGGCACGGGCCTGGGGCTCTCGACCGTGCTCGGCATCGTCGAGCAGAGCGGGGGCAGCTTGTTCGTCGACAGCGAGCCAGGACGCGGCACCCAGTTTTGCATCTACCTGCCCTTCGGCGACGGGACCTCAGAGCAGCCAACGCTCGCCGTGCCAGCCCCGATCAACGAAGTCTCGAGCCGCAAGGTCATCCTCGTCGTCGAGGACGAGGCCACCGTTCGCAGCCTGACCGCGCGCATGCTCCGTGGCCTTGGCTACGAGGTCATGGTCGCGAGCAACGGCGACGAGGCCGAGGTCGTCGCCGCCCAGGCTGACGCGATTGATCTGCTGCTCGTCGACGTGGTCATGCCCGGCGCCAACGGCCGCGAGCTCGCCGATCGCATCGTCAACCAATGGCCGAACATGAAGGTGCTCTACATGTCGGGCTATACGGATGACGCGATCGTGCGCCATGGCGTGCTCGATGGCACGCGGGCGTTCTTGCAAAAGCCCTTCTCACGCCAGTCGCTCGCCCACGCCATCGCCGCGGCGCTGCGCAACGCAACGCTCGAGCGCCAGCCCGAAGGCTGAGAACCCGGTCGTGGGTCACTCGTCCACAGCTCGTGGGCCTCGAGACTGGCGAGCGCAGACGCCCAGGCTTGCTCGGTGTGGTCGGGCAAGAAGTGCACGCGACAGCCCTCCACGTCGTCGATCTCCATGTGCGAGCTCCTGTGCGAGTTCAGAGTCACTCGATCACAAACGACTCTTTGTACGTCAGCAGCTGGGCCCCGACCATGTCGCGGATCCGCAGCTCCAACTGGTAGCGGCCAGGCCCCGGCACCGCCACGCTGCCCGTGATACGCCCGCCGCCGCTGCCCGCCTCGGCCTGGGGAAACCGAACATCGTCATCCTCGGTCTGCCGATACACTTCATTGCCCTCCGCGTCGCGCACGGTCTTCGCAATCATCACGTGATGCTCGCGCAGCAACGCCTCGAGGCCCTCGAGCGCCAAGTCGTACGAGATGTTGGCGGGATCGAGCGGCGCCGTGATTGGCTTTCCCTTGGGACCGAGGTAGCGAAACTCGGCGACCCGCAGCGAGCCGGCTGCGGCCACGGCGGCCTGATCCACGAAGTCGCGCCACTGCGCGGCGTCGAACACGAAGCCCTCGAGCTTGCCGCCAACTGCGGTCACGCTCAGGCCCAGCTGCTCGCGCCCAAACCGAACCACATAGCGGCGCTCCACCCCACCCGCGACCGCGTGCTCGGACTCGAGCTCGAGCGACTCGACGGCGCCGAGCCACTCGAGCGTCGCGGTGATCACCTCGAGCTCGCTCGCGCCGCGCCGCCCGAGATCCCCCGCGAGCGTCGCGGTGCACTGCGCCCGCGCAGCCTGCAGATCCCCAGCCCGAAGGTTGGCGAGCAGATCTTGGGTCAGCTGATCCGTGGGGTCGTCCTGCGCAGCCGCGGGCGCGTGGGTTGGGCCGCCCCGCTCACACGCGGCAACGTTGAGCAGGCTCAGCAGGCTCAGCCCAAGCACCAGGGCGAGCCACGGCGATGCGATCCCCCGCGACATCACTTGTCCGGCCCGTGTCCATGCTGCGCCGCGACCAGATCCGCCGACGACATCCCAGCCCGATATTGCTCCGCCCACGGCACGTTGCGGTGCCAGCCCTGCTCCGCCGCCGCGTGCAAGGTCAAGTACGGGTCATACAAGTGCGGCCGAGCCAGCGCGCACAGATCCGCGCGGCCCGAGACGATGATCGTATTGATGTGATCCCAGCCCTGAATGTTGCCAACCGCCATGGTTGCGACCGTGCGCAGCTCGTTGCGGATCCGATCCGAGAACGGCGTCTGAAACATGCGCCCGTAGACTGGCTTGGCGCCCGGGTGGGTTTGACCGGCCGACACGTCGATCAGGTCACAGCCGTGCTCGTGGAACATGCGGGCGACCGTGACGGCGTCGGAATCGGACAGGCCCTCGGGCGACCAGTCGGTGGCCGAGATCCGCACGGACATCGGCTTGGTGCTGGGCCAGACCTCGCGGCACGCGTCGAACACCTCGAGCGGAAACCGCATACGACCGGCGAGCTTGCCCCCGTACTCGTCGGCGCGCGTGTTTGTCAGCGGCGAGATGAAGCTAGACAGCAAGTAGCCGTGGGCTGCGTGGATCTCGATCAGGTCAAACCCAGCCGCGAGCGCGTGCTTGGCCGCGCGCACGAACTGCTCGCGGATCTCGACCATGTCGGCCCGGGTCAGCTCGCGCGGGGTCTGGGAGCTGTCGTTCCACGGGATCGGCGAGGGCGCGACGAGCTCCCACGCCTGCTCGGGCGGCAGCGGACGCCCGCCCTTGGCCAGCACCTCTGTCGCCCCCTTGCGGCCCGCGTGGGCCAGCTGAATGCCGATCTTCGCCCGGCTGTACTCGTGCACGTAGTTCACGACGCGCTTCCAGCCGTCGCTTTGCTCCTGCGTCCACAAGCCCGTGCACCCGGGGCTGATCCGGGCTTCGGCGGAGACGTCGGTCATCTCGCACATCACCAACCCCGCGCCCCCGGTGGCCCGGCTGCCAATGTGAACGAGGTGCCAATCGTTGGGCACGCCGTCGCGCGCGGAATACATGCACATGGGGCTGACCACGACGCGATTGTCGAGGGTCATGTCCTTGAGCGTGAACTTGTGAAACATCGGCGGGGGGACCGGCTCGGTGTCCGCGACCGGCTCGCCAACGTGGGCCGAGAACCACCGATCCAAGCCGTCGACGTAGGCCGAGTCGCGGATCCGCAGGTTCTCGTGGGTGACCCGCTTCGAGCGCGTCATCATGCTGACGACGAACTGCTCGGGCTCGAAGTGCTTGTAGCGCGAGATGTCCTCGAACCACTTTTGGCTGACCGACGCGGCCCGCTGCAGCTTCGAGACATCCAGCCGCCGGCCCCGCTCATAGGCGATCAACGAGTCTTCGGCGCCGCGGGTGGGGTCCTCGGTCAGGGCGGCGACCAAGTGAATCGCGTCTTCCATCGCGAGCTTGGTGCCGGACCCGATCGAGAAGTGTGCGGTGTGGGCTGCGTCGCCGATCAACACCGTGTTGCCGTGATGCCACTGCGCGCACGAGAGCGTGGGAAACGACAGCCAGCGCGAGCGGTTGCCAAGCAGCTTGGCGCCGCCGAGCTCTTCGGCGAACAGCTGCTCGCAGTAGGCGATGCTCTGGGCTTCAGTGGCCTCGTGGAGCCCAGCGTTTCGCCAGGTCCGATCATCGCACTCGACGATGAAGGTGCTGGTGTCGACGTCAAACCGATACGCGTGAACTTGGAACAGCCCGTGCTCGTTCTCGCGGATCAAGAACGTGAAGGTGTCCCACAGCTTGTCGCTGCCCAGCCAGATGAACTTCGCGGTGCCCGGGACAATCGTGGTCTTGAAGGTGTCCTCGTAGCGGGCGCGGACCCTGGAGTTGATCCCATCCGCGGCGACGACCAGCGCGCAGTCGTCAAACCGGCTCATGTCGTCGTCGATCTCGGTGTCGTACTCGATCGTGACGCCAAGCTCCTCTGCGCGCGCGGCCAAGATCTCGAGCAGCTTGACCCGGCGGATCCCCGCGAAGTCGTGGCCGCCCGAGTTGATCACGCGACCCTTGAAGTGGACATCGATCGCCTCCCACCGGGCGAACGCGTCGCGGATCGCGTTGAAGCTCTCGGCGTCGGCGTCGGCGAAGTGGCCCATGGTCTCCTCCGAGAACACGACCCCCCAGCCCCAGGTGACCCCACGCGGGTTCTTTTCGACCACGGTGATCTGCGCGGCGGGGTGGGCCTTCTTGAGCAGGATCGCGCTGTAGAGCCCCGCGGGTCCCGCTCCAATGATGCCGACTTTCGGGGGATCAGACGCTTCACTCATCGTCGCGCAGTCTGCCACGAGCCAGCGGTGATTCGGCGAGCAAATTTGGTTTGCGCGAGCGCGACACGGCGATCGTGTCAGTTGGCTCACGGGTATTGTCAGCTCGGGCGAGGGCTTCTCGCCGGCTCGCGGACACGCCCGACAGGTCGTCGCGTTCGTCATCGGGCCGCGATCGAACCCCTGGTAAGCTCGCGCCGATGGCCGGCCGAGCCCGTCGAGCACGCGGGGGACGGGCAGGTGGGCGACCTGATCGCGCGCTCATGGCCGCAGCCGCGTTCGCCGGTGCGGCCGGGCTCGCGTGTGAGACTGCGTGGACGCGGCTGCTCGCGCTGGCCCTTGGGCACGAGCAGCTGGGCGTGCTCTCGGTGCTCGCGGGGTTCTTTGGCGGGATGGCGCTCGGGGCTGGCTTGGCCCACGCGCGCGCGGACTCGCTGCGAACGCCAGCGCGAAGCTTCGCGCTGCTGCAGGTCGGCGTGGCCGTGTACGCGATCGCGTCGCCGTGGTTGCTGACGTGGTTTGGCGCGTGGCTGCCGGGCGCGCTGGGGCTGGCGGCGCCGACCTTGCTGTCGGTCGTGGCCGCGGCGGTGATCCTGGCGCCCGCGACCTTGGCGTTGGGCGCGTCGCTGCCACTGCTGGTCGCCGCACGGCGGCGCGTTGCGACGGACGATGCCCGCGGGCTCGCGCGGCTGTATGCGTTGGACACGATCGGCGCGACGGTGGGTGTGCTCGCCATGATCCACCTGCTGCTCCCGGCCCTGGGTGTCGCGCTCGCGACCGGGGCTGCGGCTGCGCTCGCGCTGGTCAGCGCCGGCTTGGCGATCCACGGCCAGCGTCGCAATGACGAGCCAGCGCCAGCCAGCCCGGTGACCCGCGAGCAGCCAGCGCGTGAGCGCGCGCGTGACCCCGACGACGGTCTGCTGCGCGAGCGCTGGATCTTGTACGTCGCGATCGGCGTGACCGGCCTGCTTGGACTTGGGCTCGAGGTCATCGGCGTGCGGGTCCTGGCCCAGGTGTTCTCGGGCACGATCTACAGCTTCGCGGATCTGCTGGCGGTGTGGCTGCTGGGCACCGGCGTGGGCGCGGGGTGTCACGCTTGGCTGTCCGCGCGGGCCCTGGGTCGGCGGCCGGCCACCGTGTTGGTCGGGCTGCTGTGGGCGTTGGCGGTGAGCGTCGCGCTCACGGCGATGCTGGCCAAGGCGGCGCCCGAGCTGCTCGCGCTGCTGGGCCCAACATCCGGCGGCTGGGGTCGACGGCAGCTGGCCGAGCTGGCGACGGCGGGGATCGTGCTGGGCCCAACGACGATCTTGATGGGCGCCTGCTTTGCGCACTTGCTCGCGCTGATCGCCGCGCCTGATCCCGACCCCACGCACACGCCAGCGGGGCCGCGACCGATCGGCCTGGCGCTGGCGATCAACGGACTCGCGGCCGCCGCTGCGCCGATCGTGGTCGGGCTGTGGGCGATGGGCTCGCTGACCTACGCCGAGGTGTGGGCTTCGATCGCGTGGGGCTACCTGCTGCTCGCCGCTGGGATCGCGTGGCTGCGTCGCCTGCCGCCCCGTGTGACCGCGCTGGGGTCGATCGTTGGTGGCCTGACCTTGCTGGGCGCGGGCGCGGGCTCGCTGGTGCTCGCCGCGGACGAGGACCCGGGCGACGCGTGGACGATCCTCGAGCGGCGCGAGGGTCCCCTGGGCGTGGTCGGTGTCAGCCGCAGCACGCAGCCCCCAGGCAGCCCTGAGCGGCCGCTGCTGCGCTTGCGTGTTGATCGGCAGTTTCGCATGGGCGGCGCGCTGAGCATCGGTGAGCGGCGCATGGGCCACGTCAGCATGCTGCTCGCGGGTCCCGAAGCTCGCGCTGCGGTGTTTCTGGGGCTTGGCACCGGGGCGACCGCGGGCGCCGGGCTGAGCTACCCGCTCACGCAGCTGACCGGCGTGGAATTGTTGCCGGAGGTGATCGAGCTGCTGCCTCACTTCGCGGCCGTCAACGCGGGCCTGGCCACGGATCCGCGCGCGCGCTTGCTGGCCGTCGACGCCCGTCGGTTCTTGCGCGCGGACCCGGGCCGCCACGATTTGATCGTCGCGGATCTGTTTCACCCTGCCCGCGATGGGGCCGGCAGCTTGTACGCCCGCGAGCAGTTCACCGCCGCGCGCGAGCGCCTGAGCACGGGTGGGTTGTTCGTGCAGTGGCTGCCGCTCTACCAGCTCGACTGGGCGTCGCTGCAGATGATCACCCAGACCTTCGTAAGCGTGTTCCCGCAGGCCCACGCGATGCTGGCGCTTTACAACGCCGAGACCCCGGCGCTGGGGTTGATCGGCAGCGACGAGGTGATCCAGATCGACCTCGCGCAGCTCGAAGCTGGGCTCGCCAATCCAGCGCGCGAGGCGGTCTATCTCGAGCTCGCGCTCACCGACCCACGCGACTTCCTGGCCGGCTACATGCTCGACCGGGCCGGCTTGCTCGAGCTCGCTGGCGACGCGCCGATCAACGACGACCTGCATCCGCGCGTCGAGCTGTGGGCACCGCGGGCCAAGCTCGGACCGCTGACTGGCGCCGACAACCTCGAGCGCTTGCTGGGTTCGCGCCGCGCGTGGCCAGACGGCTTCATGACCGACCCCGATCCGGCCAAGCTCGCCCGGTTTCGCAGCGCCACCGCGAGCTTCGCTGACGCGCTCGCGCACTACCTCGCCGGTGAGATCGCGCTGCGTCGGCAGCTCGCGGCCGCACCCTCGAGCGCACCGATGTGGACCCGCGCGCTGGCGGCCCCGTACCTCGCCGCGTACTTGCGCGAGCCCGCGTTCTTGCCGGCCCGGCCGCGCTTGTACGCCGCCGCCGAAGCGGACCCAGCCCTCGCCGAGTGGCTGCTGCCAGCGATGATCCAGCGCACCCCCGCGGAGCCCCGCGCGCACCAAGCCTGGCTGGCGCATCTGGTGCGGATCAACGACCAAGCCCGCCTCGACGCCGCGACGGCGGTGTTGCGCGAGCTCGCCACCCAGCGCTGAAATCGAGGTATGACCCAGCGTGGCAATCAGCGCTGCCCCAGCCCGCGAGCGCCTGCTCGACGCCCTCGAACAACTCGCCAACAGCCGCGCCCCCGAGGCGCGACTGGTGCTGCAGACCGGTCCGGTCTACCTGATGTGGATCGCGCGGCGGGGCGAAGATCAGCTCGAGCAAGAGAGCGTCTCCAGCACGGCCCTGCCGCCCGCCTTCAAGCTCACGACCGAGCGCGGCATGCTGCTGCGCGAGCTTGGGTTCGCCAAGCCAAGCGGCCGCCGCAACTGGAAGCGACGCCACCCGCGAGCGCGCGCGAGCTTGGTGAAGATCGCCGACGAGACCTTGGACATCCTCGCGCGGGTCTACGGCGCCGACCAAGCCATCGTGCTCTCGATCTGCGAAGACCCCCGCGAGCACCCGCAAAACCCGGCACTGCTCGCGGCGATGCGCGAGCTCGCTGGCAACAAGGGCGTCCCGGGAGGTGCAGCGCTCGCGGCGGGTGGCGGACTCGATGCCAGGCGCCGCGCCATGTACAGCAACATGCTCAACGCGACCTTCCTGGTGCCGATCAACCTCGAGCCCGACCCCGACGCGGAGGGCAGCGAGGCATTCCACGTGTTCGAGACCCACCCGAGCGGCCGCCCGACCCTGGGCGTGTTCACCGACTGGGCCTCGCTGCGCCTGTGGGAGCCGCGTGGCCACGAGTATTGGCCGATCCACGGCAGCCGGATGTTTGGGATGGCGCTCGAGCGTCGCCCCGTGACGCTGCGGATCAACCCGCAGGGTGACGTCGGCGGGGAGCTCTACGCGCACGAGGTCGAGATGCTGGTCCGCGCGGTGAAGAGCGTGCAGTCCTGAGCCGCAGTATCCGAATCTGAAAAGACTGCGCGCGCAGACACGCAGCACCGCAACGATTGCGCTTGTGGGCATACCCGGCGAATCCAACGATCCGCAGCGTGAACAACACGACCGTTGGCGATCACATGACCGCAAACCCGGTGACGATCCCCGCGGATCTGAGCCTCGCCGATGCGGCGCTCCGCATGCACGATCACGGCATTCGCCACCTCCCGGTCATTGACCAAGGCCACGTCGTCGGCATCGTCAGTGAGCGTGATCTGGCGTTGGTGATGGGCATCCCAGGTGTCGACAAAGAGCGCGTCGAGGTGACCGAGGCCATGACGGCGCACCCCTACATCGTGGAACCAAGCACACCGCTCGAGGTGGTGGTTGCGACGCTGCACGAGCGCAAGCTGGGCACCGCGGTGGTCATGGACAAGGGCGAGATCCTCGGGATCTTCAGCGTCATCGATGCCCTCGCGGCGCTGCTGATCGCGCTGCGGGGCGATCACGCGCGGTGACGGTCGGTGACGCGGGCCCCAACGCCAATTGAGAGCCCGCCAAACCGGCCAGCCACGCGCCCCGAACGACGATCCGATTCGGAACCCGATGGTGGCTCCCCCGTCCCTGACGGTTCGGCCCGGCCCCGCGCATGGTGCCCCCGCCGCCATGACTACGGACCCCACCGTCTTCCCGCGCTCTCCCCTTCGTCCCTCGCCGGCTGTCGAGGATCACCGCGTCGCGCGTATCAACGAGGTGCTCGAGCTGCTCGTCGCGGGGCTGCGCGACGCGTTCACGCTGTCCGAGCGAGAGCAGTCCGTGGCCCACTCGCTGCTGTTCGGCCGCAACAGCTACGCGATCGCGACGCGGCTGGGGATCGACGAGCGCCGGGTCCTGCAGGACATCCAGGATCTGCTCGCCAAGACCAGCACCGACGACCGCGAGGCCCTGATGCGCGTCGCGCTGCGACTCGCGGGTGAGCGCGAGCGCGCCGACGCGCCGATCCATCGCGCACCGGGACCTGTGCACAGCCACGCGAACGCCGGCCCCGACGCGCCCGCATCGTGCTCGACCGTGTCGCGCTCGCGCTACGCCGGGGCGTGGCCAGCCGCGAACGACCGCCGCCTGCGGGCAGCCGATTGAGCTCAGCTCTTCCAGCGAAGCTGAAACTCCAGCTCTTCGCTGCCGTCCTGCGCCTCGTGCTCGATCGAGAGCTCGGGCTTGGCAGGGACGGTGAAGCGCTTGCCGGCGACTTGGATCCGAAATGACTCGCCGGCCTCGATCGCGTCGGCCAGCCGCCGCAGCGACTCGACGAAAGCTTGTGGCGTGCAGTCTCGCTCAACGTCTCGATCGGACATGGCGGGACCCTACACCAGCGCTGGCCCCCCTGGGCAATTGACAGCAGTATTTTGGCGAGGGGATCATTCCCCCGAATTCGCGTCGACCCAGCGCTGAAGCTCACGCCGCAGCTGCTTCGCGTTTGGCCCCTCGGCGTCGGCGAGCAGCGCCGCGCCGGCGCGCGCCAATTCGATCGCCTGCGCGCGCTGACCGGTCGCTACCAATACCTGCGCGAGATCCAAGCGGACCTGCGCGCGGTCGAACAGCGCTGGCGACGAAGCGTCTTCCATGGCGCGAAACCGATCCAGCAGCTGCTTGGCCTCGGCGTACTCGTGGCTGGCGACCAGCGCGTGGGCGTACGCGGCCAAGCTGGCGGCGATGTCACGATGATCCGGCGCCAGGATCCGCTCGCGGGTCGCCAACGACTTGCGCAACAACGCCTGAGCCTGGCGGTGCTGACCGATCCCGACCAACGCGACGCCCAGCTCATGCTCGAGCTCGGCGACGGTCGGGTGATCTTCGCCGAGCACCCGTCGCTGGGTCTCGAGCACGATCTCGAAGCTGGCCAAGCCCTGCTCGTGCTGACCCAGGTCGATCTGCGTGAGCGCGAGCCCGGCCAGCGAGGTCATGGTGTCGCTGTGTTCGGGCCCCAGCGCCTTGGTCCGGCGCTCGTACGCGCGCTGGTAGTAGTCGGCCGCGCCCTCGAGGTCGTGGAGCTGCCGCAGCACCCGCCCGAGGTTGCTCCACGAGTTGGCCAGCTCCGGGTGCTCGGGCCCCAGCGTTCGCTCGTGGATGCCCAGGACCCGGATGTGGGTGTCACGGGCCTGCTCGAGCTTGCCGCGCTTGGTGTAGACGACCGCGAGGTTGTTGAGCGTGTTGGCGAGGCTGGGGTGATCCACGACCTCGGTCCCGTCCGCCGCGATGGTCTTGTAGCTGAGCTCGTAGACCCCGAGCGTGCGCAGGAATTCCTGCTCGGCGAGATCCAGCTTGCCCTGGCTGAAGTGCGCGCTCGCGAGGTTGTTGAGCGCCGAGCCAACGTCGGGGTGGGCCGGCCCAAGCTCGCGGCCGAGCGTGTCGACGACGAGCTGGAATTGCGCGGCCGCCTCGTCGTGCTTGCCAAGCCCCCACAGCGTCGAGCCAAGCCCCTTGCGGACCGAAGCCTCGAGCAGGCGCTCGTCGTCGCCCAGCGCCAACGCCAACCCCAGCGCGGCCTCGAGCTCGGTCCGCGAGCGCTCGAGCTCGCCCTGCCGCCAGCGCACGATGCCAACGATGTACTGCAGCTCAACGCGGGCCCGCGACTGTTGGTCGTCGTGGCGATCCAGGATCGCGTCGGCGATCCCGACCCAGTTGTGCGCAGCCACAAAATCTTGGCGGCGGTCGCCGGTCACCTTCACCAACGCCGTCGCCGCGTCCGCCGACGCTTCGTCGTCGCCGGACGAGAGCGCCAGATAAAAGCCCTCGCGCAGGCTGGCCTCGGCCTCTTCAAAGCTGCCTGCGTCGATCAAGCCCTTGCCAATCTCGATCAGCGCGGCCGCCTGGATCGGCGCGTACTCGCTCAGCGCCGCCCCCGACTGGGCCTCGCGGGCGATCGCCAGCGCCCGCTCGTAGTCGCCAGCGTCACGCCGGGCCCGGGCCCGCGAGAGCTCCCGGCCAATGTGCTCGACCCGCTCGGCTGCGGCCGGGCCCTGCGGCGGCGGGACCCGAGCGCGAAGCACCGCTTGGTTGGCGCAGGTCTCGATGGGGCGCAGCTTGGTGACCGCGATGTAGCTGTTCTCGACCACGGTCGCGTCGGGCTCGAGCAGGACCTCGACGAGCGCGTCGAGCCCGAGCTTGCGATCTTCGAGGCAGGCCATGCGCAGATCCAACAGCTCCGAGGACTGCTCGCCGCGCACGTGGGTTGCCTGGCACGCGTCGGTGTACATCGCCTGCCACTGCGCGGCGTAGTCGTCGAGGCTGGCGAGCACCGCCGGCAACGCCTGGCCCGCCAGCGGGGTCCCCAAATTGGTGAACGCCTGCTCGAGCGCCGCGCGGCGCTCGGCGTCCCACGACCCAACCAAGCGCTGCTCTGCGCCAGCGCAGACCGGCTCGACCTGGGGTTTGTCGACGGCCCCCCAGATCGCCAGGCTCAGCGCGCCAACCGTCAGCGCCGCCACGCCGATCCGCTTGCGGATCGCCACCGGATCCCGCTCGAGGATCGCCAGCAGGCCCCGCATGTCGGCGAAGCGGTCGTCGGGCTCGACCGACAGACCGCGATTGAGCGCGCGCTGAATACCACCAGGAATGCGGGCACTCGAGGGCGGGCGCAGTCCCTCGTTGCGCATGGACTGCCACAGCGCCAGCGGTGATTCGCCCGTGAATGGACGCTGACCGTGGATCGCCTGCCACAGCGCGACACAAAACGAGAATTGATCGCTGCGCTCGTCGGTTGCGCGGCCCTCGAGCTGTTCGGGCGCCATGTAGGCCGGGGTCCCGATCAGCGCGCCGACCCGCGTGACCTCGGCGTCGAGCGCCCGGGTGATCACGCTGCCGTCCGTGGTCCGCGACGACACCCCGGACCGCTCGTCTTCGCGCTCGAGGCCCCTGAGCCGGTCGAAGCCGTCGACAGATGAGCCGTCGCGAGACAGACCATCCCGAGACACGCCGTCTTTGGTCAGTGACGCGAGGCTGAACGCCGCCGAGTGCTCAACGACGCGACTGCGGATCATCGGGTCTTTGTCTTCGTCGCGCTCGACCTTGGCGACCGCGTGGGCGATGCCAAAGTCGAGCACCACAACGCGACCATCGCGGGCCACGAGCACGTTGTCGGGCTTGAAGTCGCGGTGCACCAAGCCCTTGTCGTGGGCGGCTGCGAGCCCGTGGCCGGCCTTGACGAACACCGAGACGATCGTCTGCGTGGAGCGCTTCTCGACCGCGAGCCAGTCGGCCAGCGAGATGCCGTCGATGAACTCCATCGCAATGTAGACCCGCTCCTCGAAGGTGCCGACGTCGTAGACCTGAATGACGTTGGAGTGCGAGACCCGAGCGAGCGCCTGGGCCTCGCGGAGCAGGCGAATCGTGCGACCGCCCGAGTGCTCGTCGTCGTGGAGCAGCTTGAGCGCGAGCTTGCGATCCAAGTCGGGATCGTAGGCGGCGTACACAACCCCCATCGCCCCCGCGCCCAGCTCGTGCAGGACCAGGTAGCGACCGATGCGCTCGGGCATCTCGTCTTCGAGCCGCTCGGCCCCGAGCCCCGCCCCATCCGAGGTCGCCGCGATGGTCTCGTCGTCGAGCGACAGCAGCGACAGATTGGCGTGCGGCGGGCGCTCGGTCCCGTCGCTCGTCCCTGCGTCGCCATTACCCGCCACGAGGACTGGCTACACCCATCCAACTGGTTAGACAAGGCTGTGTCTTCAGGTTGGGCGGCGCGGCGCGAAACGACCGAGCAGGCGCTGGCGGTATTGCTTGGGTATTCCGTGCTCAGCCATACCGATACGATAGTGCTCGATGTACTCGGTGCTTGGCTCGAGGGCTTCAACGATGTTCAGCGCGACGAAGCTCGACGCGCTGACCGACCGGCCAGACTCGGCGAGCGCGACGGCGAGGACCGCGTGTCGATACCCAAACTCGAATTCGGTCAAGCGGGCGAATTGATCATCCGCGAGTTCATAGACCACACCCCACACGACCGAGCCTTCGTGCGGCTCGACGTTGCCCTTGCCGGTGCCATCCTGGCCGAGCTTCGAGAACCGGTGGCGATGCGCGTGCAGCCGAGCGGCCCCGTGCAGATGCACCGCGCCAACGCGTTGCTCGAGCCGAGACCGCGACATGTTCGAGCCGTAGGCGAAGTAGCTCGGCACCCACGCAGTGTAGCTCTGCAGCCACAGCTGGCGCCGCCCGGCGCCGCACACGTGGTGAGCGATTTCGCACCAGCACGCCGACGACCCACAAAAGAGTTGTCACACATCGGAGTACATCCCTAAACTGGACACATGGCGTCGGTGCAGATCAAACACCTCATGCTCTTGCTGATCGCGCCGTTGTCGATCGCGGCGGTCACGGGGCTCGCCGCTGGGCCCAACGCGGTCGACACCCACGAGCCGCACGACGACCACGCGCGCCCGGACCCCTATAACCTGCCAACGCTGCCAGAGGGGCTCACGCCGATCCCATCCGAGGCCCCGGCCGAGTATCCGCTGGCCGTCGCGTTCATCCCCGCCGACCCTTCAAACTACACGGCGGGCGGCCTCGTGTCTCACGACTACATCGTCGTGCACACCATGCAGGGCTACTACGCGGGATCGATCGGCTGGTTCCAGAACCCCGCCGCCAACGTCTCGGCCCACTTTTGCATGCAGAGCGACGACGGTGAGATCACCCAGATGGTGTACCTCTCGGACCGGGCCTGGCACGTCGGCAATTCCAACGCCGTCTCGATCGGGATCGAGCACGAGGGCTTCATCGACGAGCCAGCTTGGTACACGTGGCAGACCTATCGCAGCTCCGCGCAGCTGGCCCGCTGGCTCGCCGACGAGTACCAGATCCCGCTGACCCGCGAGCGCATCGTTGCGCACTCCGAGCTGCCCAACCAAAGCCACACCGACCCCGGGATTCACTGGAATTGGGATCTGTACATGGCGCTGATCACCGACCTGGTCAGCGAGGGCGAGCTCGAGGGGTGGGTCGTCGACCGCGGCAAGACTTGTACGCTGACCGCGACCAGCGACACGTGGATCAAGAAGACCCTCGAGGCCTCGGACGACCTGAGCGACACCGACAAGTGCTTCGTCGCCGCGGGCACGCAGTTCGAGTACCTGCACGCGTCGGGTGAGCTGGTCGGGCATCGGCGCCTGGACTACGACGCGGTGGATGGCCCGTGCGCGGGGTTCATCGACCTCGACACCCAGGGCTACATGTTCGCGGGGCACTTCAGCGCGACGTGTGACGACGCGAGCATGGGCGCGGCCGGGGTCACCGTGGTGCTCGACGGCGGCGCGCAGGTCGTGACCGACGCGACCGGCTACTTCAGCTTCGTCGACGTGGGCCCTGGGCCGCACAGCGTGGACGTGATGGGCGGGGCGACCTACTTCGACACCCTCGAGCCGGTTGATGTCGACGTGTACCCGGGCGCGCGCGTGGTGATTGGCTTGGATCCGCAGGGTGGTCCTGGCGACGGCGACGGTGACGGTGAAGCCGACGCTGGTGAGTGCTGGGTGGGCGGGGAGAACTGCCCGTGCACCGACGGCGGCGGGTGTGATCCCGGCCTGGTCTGCGACGCGACCCACACCTGCGTCCCCGACCAAGGCGGTGAAGGTGACACGGGCGCCAGCGAGACCCACGGCAGCGCGGGCGGGGGCGACGATACCGTCGACTACCTCGCGAGCGAGAGCTGCTCGGTGACCGGCGAGCAGCCGCGCGGTGCACCGCTTGGGTTCGCCATGTTCGGGCTGTTCGGGCTGTTCGGACTGCTTGGACTGCGCGCGCTCGAGCGGCGGCGGCGGTAATCTCAGACCCCCACAGCGACGTCAGGCGACACCGTGGGGGTCTCATGGGAGTCAACGACCGTCGTTACGGCAGCTTGTCGCCGACGTCACACATGAACCGGTCGCTGTCGTAGCCGTTGCCGGAGACGTCGTTGTGCCACTGGATCGTGCCGTCCTGGTTGAAGGCGTAGTACATCGACCCGGTCACCGAGTTGTCGCCGTTGGGCTCGGTGATGTCGTCGCGCTCGTGGACCCACCAGGCCTCGCCGTCGCTGGCTCCCCAGCCGCAGTTTTGGTTGTTGGAGTTCATCGGCTGCTGCGAGCAGGTGGCCCCTTGCTGGTTCGGGTAGATGCCCAGGATCCGCATGAAGTTGGCGTTGGCCTCGCCGATCATACCGTTGTTGGAGATCGACCAGCCCGAGAGCAGGTGTTGCTCGCTGCGGGGGATCCACAGCTGCATGCCCCGCGCCGCGCAGTAGGCCTCGGCCCCGACCGCGAACACCGGCCCGCCTGCGTCGGCCTTCAAGAAGGTGTAGCCGCCGCCGTCGGTCACCATGTCGCAGTGGACATCGAACGCGTCGCCGTCGTAGCCATCGGGCGCGATCATGTAGGTGCCGTCCATGAGCTGATCGTCATAGTCGTGAATGTCGAGGCAGCTGTTGGGGATGATGCAGCTGGCCAGGCAGCCGTCGGCCGAGTCGTCGTTGAGGTCGTCGCAGGTCTCGGGTCCGTTGATCTCACCGTCGCCACAATTGGGACCCAGCGCGAGGCAGTCGTCGGTGCAGCCGTTGTAGGAGCCGTCGTTGATGCCGTCGTCGCAGACCTCGTCGCCGGTCACCATGCCGTCGCCGCACAGATCCCCATCGCCATCGCCGTCGCCATCGCCGTCCCCATCTCCGTCGCCATCCCCATCCCCATCGCCGTCGCCGTCGCCGTCGCCGTCGCCATCCCCATCCCCATCGCCGTCTCCCGTGGTCGCCGGATCGCCGTCGCCATCTCCATCTCCGTCGCCATCGCCGTCCCCAGTGTTGGAGTCGCTGGTTTCGGTGGCGGTGTCGCCATCGCCGTCGCCGTCTCCAGTTTCGGTTTCCGTCGTCGACCCGTCGCCGGCTGGCGTGTCGTCGGAGCACGCCAAAGTAAGACATGCGCTCAAACCCAGGGCGAGCGCAGAAGACAGCTGAATTTTCTTGGTCATGGCTACGATGATTGGGGTTTCGCGCACCGCTGTCTATGTGCATTTTCACGATTCACGTGTCCATGCGCCAACATGGAGTATGGCGATTGCGTCGTATTTCGTCACCGGTGACAATCTGCGGCACTGGGTCAGCTGGCCTCAAATCGCCGCAGTGCGGCTGCCACCGCGGGCTCGCCCCTGAATCCCGCCAGAGCGAATATGCGCACCCTAGCGTGTCCGCGGGATCGGTAGTTATCAATCTGCATCGAGGGTCAATTAGATGTGAGGGGTGATCCACCCAGCGTGCCCCCAGATCCCCAGCCGCACGGCTGGGCGCGCGCCAAACCGCGACTTGTTTCGAGTGGGAAACACCAAGTCCCCAGCCGCCGACCCATTGCTACAGACCCAAGACCCTTGGACGCAAGACGAGCTCGCGCTGCTCGCCAGGCTCTTGCCGGGCCAAGCCCGCGGCCCCAAAATGCGCTCGGCGAGGGCGAACGGCTACAGCGGTAGCTGGGCGTCGGGGCGGGCGTGGTGTCCCGTGCGACCCGCCACCCGCTTGTCGGCCGCGCGCGTGCGACGGGTCGCGCGCATGTGCTTGGGCAAGAAGTCATGCGCAAACCCAACGTTGAAATAGTACGTGCGCGGGCGCCCAACCAAGATCCCAGCGTTGCGATCGTCGGTGCGTGAGAAGTAGCGGGCATCGCCAACGTTCTTGATACCCCCGGTAAACTCCAGCCGCCAGCCCTGCGGCAGCGGCGTCTGCATGCTGGCCCAAACGTTGATCGTGGCATAGTTGGGGATCGGCCCATACGCGGCCGTGTCTTGGTCTTCTTGCTCGCGGTTCTCGTAATCGGTGTATTGCTTGCCGTAGTAGCTGAGGTCGGCGCCAAACTTCAGGCCAAAGTCAAACCCGTAGCTCGCGCCCGCCCACAGCTCGTGCTCTGGGTACCACGGCATCTTGTTACCGGTGTAGGTCAAGCCCAGCACATAGCTGTCGGTCCAGCCGTAGCCAACATAGTACTCGATGTCACCCAGGCGCTCCCACACCTCGCCGGGGTACCACGACAGCTCGCTCTCGATCCCCCAGATGTGGATCTTGCGAATGTTGTCAAAGCTCTCTTCGCCAACGTCGATGAAATTGGTGAATTCCTTGTACCACCCAGTCACCTCGCCGTAGACGCCGCCGAGCTCGAGCGCCTTGAGGCCCAGCTCGACGCTGTTGGAGGTCTCGGGCTGCAGCTGGTCTTCCACACCCACGACGATCACCTGCAAATACTGGGGTGGGCCAAACGAGCGGCCGTAGGCAGCAAACAGCGCGAACTCGTCGATCGGTGCCCACCACACCGAGGCCGCCGGAAGCGGCGCCCAATAATTGCGCTCTACGACAAACTCCTCGAGGTTGGCGCGGCGCGAGAGCTTGATGTACTCCAGGCGCACGCCCAGATCGATCGCCAGATCCCCCTCTAGAAAGATCAGCTTCTCGTTGATGTAGCTCGCGTAGGCGGCCGTGCGCGCGTCGTCGTCGCTGGTCAGCGGCGCCTGGCCGTCGGTGACCAACAGCGAGTCCTGGGGCCTGGCGGTATAGGTCTGCATCGCCGCGATCTCGAACGCCGCGCGGGCGCCGATCGAGAGCTGATGCGAGAAGTCGTGCTTCTCCGAGTCAAACCGCATCGTCCACCGCGGCTCGACGCCCATCACGTCATAGGTGCGCGGGCGAATCACGATCTCTTCGATCAACGAGCGGGCGTCCCCCGCGTTGTTGGCGATCGTGCTGCTGCGATAGCTGCGGTTGTACCAGGTCGAGATCTTCAGGTCCTGCCGCTCGCCCAGCTGCGCGTTGAACTTGAGCGCGGTCCCAACTCGCATCCCGCGGAATTCGTCGAAGGGTCGGCGGCTCTGAAACGGATCTTCGTTGTAGGCCGCGCGCGACAGCCCGCCGGGCAGCTCGCTGGCTTCAAAGTAGCCGTGGCTGATCGACTCGAGCCGGACCCTGGGGTTGAACTGCCACGCAAACTTGGCGATCCCGCCGTGGACCAGCTTGTCGCTGTGCTCACGCCAGCTGCTACCGGCCCGGGGCGCGTACTCGAGGTACATGCCAAACCGGCCGTGCGTGGCCCCGTAGGCCCCACCCAGCGAAAAATCGGCGTTCGAGTCCCCCTGCGCGAACACGGCGATGCTCGGGTGCTTGGGGATCGGGTTGGAGATCAGGTTGAACACGCCGCCCGAGGTCTGCGGACCATAGCGAGCCGTCGCGCCACCGCGGACCACGTCGATGTCGGCGATCGAGAACAGCGACAGCGGGAACAAGCTCAGCTGCGGCTGGCCGTAGGGCGCGGGCGCGATCGGGATCTCATCGAGCAGCACGGTCGCGCGCGCGCTCAGGCGTGGGTTGACCCCGCGCACCGCCACCTGCAGCTTGGTGTCCTGGCTGCCGAGCCCGGAATTGCCCTCGACCGAGCGCACGCCCGGCTTGCGATCCAGCGCCTCGCCAACGTTGGTCGCGCCGCGCTCGACCATCTCTTGCTTGTCAACGACCGTGCGACCGCCCGCGTGGTTGAACACGTCGAAGGCGTTGGCTTTGCCGAGCGCGCTGGCGTCAACGATGATCTCGCGGACGTCCTCTTGCTCCTCCTCGAGGTTCTCGTCGTCCGGGATGTCGTCGTCGATCGGAGCATCCTCGAGCTCGGGCGCGGGGACCTCGGGCGCGGGCTCCGGCGCGGGCTCCGGCTCCGGCTCCGGCTTTGGCTGCTCGGGCGGCGCGACGATCTCGACGGGCACGAACTCGCCTGGGGCGAGCTCGGTGTCCACGTCGGAGCTCGCCGGCGGCTCAGCCGGCGGCCCAGCCAACGCCAACCAGACAATCGAGACCAGCATCGCGCGAGCTATCGGGTCGCCGGGACCACGATCTCGGTCGCGCCGCGAAGCCGCAGACCATCATCGGGGAACAGGCCCTCGAGATCATCGATCTGCGTGACCACCCGCGTGACCTCGTCGATCGCGTAGACCTTGCCGAACACCGACAGCCCGTAGAGTTGGCCGCCGACCCGCGCGAGGCCCTCGATCTCGTCGCCGCGCACGACGTCGTCAATGAACACGTTGTCGGGCTCGGCCGTCGCGACCTCACCGGGCGCAGGCGCAACGCACGAGCTCAGCTCGTTGTGGCCAAGCGCCATCACGGTCTCGTCTTCGCTGCGCAACCACGCCGAGGCGCCGACACCCTCGAGGTCTTCGATCACATCACCGGCGACCCCAAGCTTCTGGCCAAAGCTGCACCACTGCTCACAGACCACGTCGCAGGCGTAGTAGTGCGGATCTTGACTGATGTCGCTTGGATGTACGCAGTGGCCCTGCTCGAGCACGCTCAGGTTGACCCGCAACAGCGAGCCATCGGTGACCAAGCCCTTGCTGCCGGCGCCGCGGACCCCAAGCAGCAGCTCGTCGCCCGCGAAGCCCAGCCCGCTGACGGCCTCGAACCAATAGCAGGGATCGGTGCTAGGGCTCTCGGCCGGACCCGGCGGGATCACCCAGCGCTCGACGCCGATCAAGTTGTCGGTCCGACCCCAGTCTGGGACCTCGAGCCCCGAGATCGACCACTCGTCGTTGAGCGAGTCGAAGCTCGCCGCCCACAGACCCTGCTGGGGGTGCCACGCGAGATCGCGGACGACAAACTTGCGCAAGCTCTTGTCTGCCACCGACACCTCGCCAAGCTGCGCGTCGAGGCGCAGGTGGCCAAGCTTGGTCAGGCGGCACGCGTTGCCACCGTCCTCGCACTCGCGGACCGGATCGTAGAGGTACATCGCGTTGCCGATGTACGTGCCCTCTTCGTCAAGCGGCAGGTGAGTCTGAAACGCGTCGTCCGAGAGCCGGGCGTTGACGAACAAGATCAGCTCGCCGGACAGCGCGTGGGTTGGATCGCAGGGGTCGCCCTCCGGGTCACACCCGTCGTCGCCGCTCTCGCTGTCTTCGTCCTGACCTGAACCGGGCAGCTCGAGGGCGACGCAAGCGGGCGCGGCCAGCATGGCCACGGTGATCGCAAGGGCCTCGCAAATGAAAGTCGCTTTCATTTGCTCGAAGCTTGGTCGCCAACCGGGGTGGTCGTCAAGGCCAAAAAAGACGGGCTTTCTCGTGATGAGCGGACTCTCACCTGCCTCATTCTTGCAATTGAAAACCGTTTTCATTAGTGTCCGTCAACGCCCCCGAGGGCGCCTCTGCCACCAATTTTCAGCTCATGACCATCCTACCTAAGCTCCACACAACGCTCCGCCAACTGCGCACAACCATGTTTCTCGTCGCCCCGATCGCGCTGATTGGGTGCACGGACGACGCCATGCAGGACCTCGGCGACGACGCCGCCGAGACCGGGACACCCGGCGACGGCGACGGCGACGGCGACGGCGATGGCGATGGCGATGGTGACTCGGGCGACGGTGACGGTGATCCCGGCGACGGCGACGGCGACGGCGACGGCGACAAGCCTGGGCTTGGCGACACGCCCAACACCTTGTGCGAAGCGGCGACGGTCAACCTGGCGATGATCGCCGCCGAGAACCAAAGCGGCGCTCCGGATCCGCAGGCGATCGAGGCCGCCTACGTGGGAACGGGCCTGCAAGAATTCGTGCGGCTCGCTGGGGCCGTCACCGGTCGCGTCGACGCCGGGGTGCTGATCGACGACGCGATGATCCTCAGTGCGCTCGAGGGCACCGAGCTCGATCTGTTGGACATCGAGTGGCGGATCTACCTGGTCATGCAGCAGTACATCCGCCACGAGATCAGCGACGTGGCCGCGACGCTGCCCGACCCCGCGAATGATCCCGCCCTGCTCTACGGCCGCTGGGACGCGGCGTGGTGCTACTGGGATGGCAACCTGCGTCCGCTCGCGCAGCTGGCCGACGGCGTGGGGCTGGCCGGCGATACGATCGAGGCCGACATTGATCACGGGTTCGCGTGGGGCCACAGCGGGATCGAGGGCGCCGAGCCCTGGGCGATCGACGATTGGGTGGTGCCCCCGGCCAAGCAGATCGTCGAAAAGACCACCTACGCCCTGGCGCACCGGTTGATCATGCAGTGGTCGGCCGACGCCGCGGGTGAGGGCGACCCCGCGACGGCTGCCTGGTACGCGCGTCAAGCCTATGGTGCGTTTCAGTTGATCGAAGATCGCATGGCCACCAAGAACACGCCCGGCATTGCGATCATCGAGGACGCGCTGCTCGGTGATCCGGCCCAGATCGACGCCGACGACGTGCTCCGGCAGATGAACATCGCGTTCGTCAAGCGCACCCGCAGGTACACGGACCTCGCGCTGCCGAGCGTCGAGGGCCTCATGGCCACGCCCGAGGGCCACACGGGCGCGAACGAAGGCGCGACCTACAGCAAGCTGGTCGAGCCGTTCATGGTCGAGCTCGACGGCTTTGATCCAGACAGCTATCGCGGCAGCTGGGCGGCCTGGATCACCGCGGTCGTCGACGACGACGTCGCCGCAGGCGAGGCCGCTAGCGCGGTGCTGACCGAGTACAACTGTGCGCTGCAGGCCCAGCTGGGGATCGCCGAGTGCACGGCGTCGACCGACGAACAATGACGCCCGACCGGCCCGCGTTCGTGCGATGCTACGGACGTGCGCTTACCGTTGATCGCGTTTGCGCTGGTGCCCACGCTCGTGTGCACCAGCGCCTGTCAAAGTGAGGCCGAGCCCGTCGCCGAGCCCAAGGCCGCCGCCGAGGCCAAGCCGAAGCCCGAGCCCGAGCCCGAGCCCGAGCCCGAACCGGTGGTCAGCGAGGCCGCGGCCACGATCGCCGACGAGGTCGACGCTGACCGCTACGCCGCTGATCTTCGCCTGATCGCCGAACCGCGCCCGCCTGGGTCACCGCACTGGCAGGTCGTTCAAGATCGCTGCCTCGAGGTGTTCAACGCGGCCGGGTTCGTTGCGACCCGGTTCGAGGTCGACGGCGCGGGCGTCAGCGTCGTCGGTCGCAAGGGGGGCAAGAATTCCTCGCTGCCCGAGCTGGTGATCGGCGCCCACTATGATCACATCGAAGACTGCCCTGGCGCCGACGACAACGCCTCGGGCACCGCCGCCGTGCTGGAGCTCGCGCGGGTGCTGGGTGCCCACGAGTGGGAGCGCTCGATCACCGTGGCCTGCTGGGACCAAGAAGAGGCTGGCCTGTTTGGCTCGCGCGCCTGGGTCGACGCTGCGATCGCGGACAGCCGCGAGATCTCGCTGTACATCAACTTTGATGGGATCGCGTTCGCCGACAGCACGCCCAACAGCCAGCGGCTCCCGCCTGGCGTCGAGGTGATGTTTGCCAAGCAGATCGCCTCGGTCGCCGAGCGCGAGTTTCGTGCCGACTTCATTGCGATCCTGGCCGACGACGGCGCCCACGAGGCGGTCGGGCTGCTGCATGCCCACACCACGCGACTGCAGCTGCCGGACCTGGTCGTCGAGCTCCCCGCGAAGCTCATCAATGAGCCGATGCTCGCGGACCTACACCGCTCCGATCACGCCAACTTCTGGCGGCACAATGTGCCTTGCGTGTTCTTCTCGGATACCGCGGACTTTCGCACGGATACCTATCACTGCGAGGGGCAGCCGGACACCTTCGAGACGATTGATCTGACGTTTGCGACCAAGGTCGTGCGCGCCGCAGCCGGGACCGCGGCAGAGCTGCTCTAGGAGCCCGTGGTGGAACCCATCGTGTCGCCTCGCGCCGGAATTTTCGGCGAGGGCGAGGAGCCGAAACGCAGCTGTACCGGGCGTACTGCAAGTTTCGGCGACACTGCCCTCGGCGAAAAGGCCAAGCGAGGCGGCGCGAGGGGTTCCACCACGGGCTCCTAGCACGCGCCGCCAAGGTTGTCGTCGAGCCACGCGGCGCGCTCGCTGATCCACATGAGCAGGTAGTCGACCTCCTCTTCGTAGGTGTCCCAGACGTAGGGGTTCCACGGCACATACTCGCCGAGGATCGGCCAGCGCTCGAAGTTGCGGACCTGCGCGTCGCCGATCTCGGCCACCTTCGCGTCGACGAAGGCCGCGATCGCCTGATCCGAGAGCAGGTCTTCGCGCAGGCTCTCCCACCGGCAGCGCAGCGCGCTCTCGAAGCTTGGATCCTCGAGCAATCGCTGCCACCAAAACGGGATCTCGACCTCGAAGACGTCGCCACACACGTCGTCAAAGTTGTACTGGTACCCGGTCGTCGAGAACGCCAGGCAATAGTCGGCGTTGCCGTAGGACAGGTTGAAGTCCCACATTGGACCGGCGACGAACTTGCCGTCCACGCTGTCGCGGTCCTTGTAGAAGAACGAGCTCGAGCGGTAGCCGTCAATCGTGCGGCCCAGCTCCTGCAGAATCATGAAGTCAATGAACGAGCCAACGTCGATCTTGGCGGGGTAGCCAAATTGCGGATCCGCAAAGCTGGGCCCAGCCAACGTGTCTTCAAACGAGGTCACCGCGGCTTGAATGTACTGAGCCTGCGCGGGCACGATCTTGCCGTCCTTGGGGTAGTGGACCTGCAGCGTGACTTCGTTGGAGTACGGCGAAGTCCAGCTCGCGCCGACCATGCCGGTCAGCTTGTCGACCTTGAGGATGTAGCCGCCCGTGACCGCGTCATCGGCGACGTCGTCGGCGTCGAGATCGCTGATCACGACCCGACCCCGGCCCCGCTTGATCCGCTCCATCCACACGTACACCCCCCAATACTCGCCGTTGAGCACAACCTCGACGTGGCGGGTGCGCGACGAGTAGTGGCCCATCTTGGTGTGCAGATCAAAGGTGAGCGCGTTGCGGATCATGGTCTTGTCTGGGTAGGGCGCGTAGAGCACCCAGTCGCTCTCGGGCGGCATCCCCAAGATCGACACGTCCATGTCCTGGCCCAGCGCGTCGCGGGTCTCGACGCCAAAGCTCTTCTTTGGGTACATCTGCGAGGTCGAGCCGCGGGTCTCGATCCCGATCGGGCCGACGAACGCGGGCGCGTCGTCCTCGCAATTGAGCTGCCCCTCGCCGTTGTCGAGCACCTGCAGCTCGCCGGAGATCTTGAACGCGTCGGGGATTTCCTGGCCGTTGGTGTCGATGATGATCAGCGGCAGGTTGGACTCGAAGCCCTGACATTCCCCGCCGCTGGTCGTGTCTTCGGTGTCTTCGGTGTCTTCGGTGTCTTCCGTGTCTTCGGTGTCGCCGGACTCGCTGCCCTGCTCGTCCACACCCGACTCGCCGGACGAATCATCGGACCCGTCCGCCAACGTCGTCGCTTCATTGGTCTCGCTCGCGGTGGTCTCGTTGACGACCCCCGTTGCGTCGCCGCAGGCGACAAGCCCACACGAGAGAACCACAGCGCAGATCCGCGGCGAGCTTGGCATCGCACCAAGCTAACACGCGTCAGTTCTGCCGCTGCCCCAAGTTCGCGCTGACCAGCGCCCCATTGAGCGCGGGCGTGCGCGTGGCGAACTCGACGATCTCCGCGATCTCCTCGGGTTCGATCAGCCGCCCATACGACACCATGTCCAGCACCTCGCGCTCGAACATGGGATCGTGATCCAACACGGGCCGCAGCATCCCGGTGTCGACGAAGCCCGGCGCCACGCACAAGGTGTTGATCCCCCGACCCCACAGATCCTGAACCGTCGCGCGCATCAGCCCAAGCATCGCGTGCTTGCCGGTCACGTAGCTCAGCCGGCCTGGCACGCCCTTCTCTGACAGCGTCGAGCCCACGAAGATGATCGACGACCCGTGCGCCATGACCGGAATGATCGCCGCGTTGAGCAGCGAAGGCGTCACCACGTTGAGCCGCAAGGTCCGCTCGAGCACGGAGCCCTCGACGTCGAGCGCGTCGTCGTGCGGCAGCGCGGCGGCGTTGTGGATCACATGGATCACGCCGGCCTTGTTGGGCAGGAGGGGGAGCAACTTTGGAAGCAGCTCTGGCACGACGTCCGTCCCGGCGAGGTCGATCAGCAGGCTCTCGACGACGTCGATCGGGCAGCGACGCCGGGCCAAGCTGATGACACGAAGACCGCGAGAGGCGAAGCGCTCGGCGATCGCCAAGCCAATGCCCGCGCTTGCGCCGGTCACGATCACGGTGGTGTCGCTCATGCAGCGCAGAATAGCCGGATGAGCGTCCGCCGCCCGCCGAAGGCCGCCCCCAGATCACCGCCGGGCCAGGGGCGCGCGGATGACCGCGATCAGCTCAGGTGAGCCGTGCAGGCGTTTGTGTGCGCTTGCACGCTGGGGCGACGATGACCTTTGCCATCGACGCGAGACAGCCCACACGATCACGCACAGTTGATTTCAGCGTGAACACCGAAGACCGCTGCCCAGCCAGAAGTGCGGGCTGCACGCTGGTTTCGCGCCTCGTTTGCGGTGGTCTCGGCCCAAGGAGCGCAGCGGATTTACCGCTTCGCCCGACCTTTGCTAAGGTTCGCCCGCCGCCCCGACGGCCCCCGCCGACATGCAGACGCCCAAATTCACGTCGATCCTGCTCATCGCTCTCATGGCCACCGCCGGCCTCAGCCTGACCGCCTGCGACAAAAGCGGCGGCAGCAGCAAGAAGAAGTCCGAGCGCGCCCGTTGGCTCAACAAGCCAACCACCGGGACCACCGAGAAGGACGGAAAGATCATCAAGATCCCCGGGATCGACATCACCTTCTACACACCGGATGTCTTGTACGTCTACAAGGACTGCGTCGAGGCCTCGCACTCGCCCGAGGGACCCGACGCCAAGTGGATCCCGGTGATTCGCTGCACCAGCCCGTTCGAAGAGAGCAGCTCGGACAGCGACTGGGACTCCGACGAGGACGAGGACGAGGGCGGCAGCCGGGTCCTGACGATCTTCGTCACCGACAAGTCCGACATGATCATCAACGAGCGCTCGACCGCCAGCTACAAGCTGCAGTACGAGCAAGCCGGGTTCCAGGTCGACAGCCTCAACTACTTCGACGAGTACCTGTCCAAGCCCGGCCGCCGCGGCATCGAGGTCGTCGCGCACACGGTCGACAGCGACACCGGCTACCCCGACCAGGAGATCCGCCGCTTCATGTTCCCGAAGGACGACGTGGTGTTCATCGCCCACGTCGACTACCCGTACGGGCAGGATCGCAGCGGGATCAACAGCGACTGGGAGCGGATCCTGTGGAACCTGCAGTTCAACGAGGACGGGCCGCTGTTCGAGTAGGGTCGACGTCCATGTCCCCTACATGGACCTTGGTCTTCGGGTGGCTTCGCCGGGCTCGGCTGCTCGGCGGTGCCCGGGATCGCTATGGCTCGTTCGGCCTTCGCTGGGTTCGGGGCGCTGGCGATCCGACTTGCGAGTGCAGGTCACTTCGAGCAGTAGACCGACCCGGTATCAGGATCACTACACTGCGCGACTCGACACTTGGGACCACATGGAGGCCAACTTTACTCGCCCAGATCATCCGCGACGCAGGCTCGATGCGTCGAGCGTCCAAGGTGATCAACCTGTCACGCTCGACACCCGGTGGATCAGAGAGCGCAGCACGCGGCCTACTTAGCCGCGACGTTCTTTTTTGTCTTTGAAGGGCGCCCGGTCACCTCGGTCACCCACGCATCAGCATCAAGGCCATCGATATGCTCGGCAAGCCGCCGGCTCAGTGACTTGATCGATGAGTTGTTCAGTTGGTCGTGCTGGTTGTGGTGCCCGAGCACAGTGACGAACTTGCCTTCGGCTGTCCGAACCTCGGCGTGTGACCCCTTGCCTCGCCGCCTGCCGCGCTCTTTGATCTCAAGTCCGAGATCCAGAAGCGCGGCAGTAATCTCCCGGTACGAGGCCGGCACAGATCACGCAGCCTTCTTCCACACAAGCGTCCGAGACATGTCGGGCTCGGAGCAGGGGGGTCCATCAACAATGTGGAAGTCGATGTCGACAACCACGCCGCATTCAAGCGCCAGGATCAAGTCTTGGCGCGACGCGTCTTTGTCAACGAGTTTGCTGAACTGCTCGGAGGTCAGTTTCTCTCCGGCGTCCAAGATGGAGTTTCGAAAACTCCAGCACTCCGCAGGTGCCGGCGTGGCATATGGATCGCGCGCATCGCGAAGCGACTCCCGTACGTGGATCTCTGCACTCTCCATGCAGAGTTCTAGGGCCTCGCCCAAGGACTGCCCCTGCCCGACAAGATCGAACTCCAGGCAGTGGGCCTCCCAGTCTCCAGGGACATCCTCGCATGGGCACGCAATAAACCACAGGGTGTGGATGGCGCGTCGGACGTTCATAAGATCTCCATTCGTGCCCAATAATCTTGACACCGATGTGGCGTGCAGGTCAACAACCAGGCGGGCAGGTTCCGTGCAAACACTGCTCTGTCATCCTGAACGACTGGCTCGTATGCCCATCTACCCACACTTGGGAGCCGTTTTTGCACAGAGCGGACATCTGTCACATGCGGCACCTTCACATCCGCCCAGCCAGCAGTTTGACCATGGGCACTCCGCGCCGCCAGCCCCGTGACCCCACATCGCGCCAGAGTTGCGCGTCACCACCCGAGCCCCGCAGTGGTTGCACGCGACCCGCAGATGATCGTCACGCCCGCATGGCTCTACTTCTCGCGCTTGACGTTGGTCTGCTTGCCGGGCGAGGCGACCAGCGCGCTCCAGTATCTCGACCTGCAACTCGCGCTCACCGCCGGGCGTGGATCCCGGTCGTTCGAGCCCAGCGGGTGGCGCGGCAGCCCAGAGTGCTCACACCGCTCGCACCGCTCGATTGTCACCGATAGCCGCTCCTTATTGACTCCCAGCTCGTACATGGCCAAGGTGAGAGCACAGGTTGCGCCGGACGGCGGCCCTCCAAAGTCAGAGGTTGGCCAAGGGCAGCGGTGTACAGTGCACGAACCTGAGAGGATCTCGTGTCGGTCCTGGCAGACCGGCACGCCGGCCGGGCACCATCCCTTGGTGTTCGGACGTCTTAAAGTCTGGCGTGGTGGGCTAGCTCCTGACGGTCACGTCTCGTGTGGAACTTGTACCTTCAGACGCTTGAGCGGCACCCGCATCGCCGCTGCCAGAGAGCCCAAAACATCCATCCCAGCACCGCCGATGGCGTCGCGGATCTTGTAGCTCTAGCTTCTCGACACGCCCGATGCTGTGGAGGACGATGACGGCGTGTGCCCGCTAAGGGTGATCAGGCGCCTCAATTCCGCCCCCCGAAATCTCGGATCCCCTGGTGTACCGGGGCCTTCAGTGCGCCGGTCTCCCTGGGTCTCGTTCAACGTCGAAGTTTCAGGACATCGGGACACCCAAAGGTGGCCCGCCCACGGGACGCTGTCCCGTGGGCGGGCCACTCTCGCGACCCCCGATCGCCCTAACTACGCAAGATCAATCAAACTTAAATCTGGCTCGGTCTTCGCTCTTGGCACTGCGTCATGGCACGCAACAAGCCAACCAACACAAGCTCCTCTCTCACCTCCAAACCAGACGACGACTCGCCGCTGCGGCAGACGGTTCGCAACACCGTGGCGTCGATCTGCGAGCGCTTTGGCAAGGGCGCGATCATGGCGTTGGGCGGCGATCCAGGTGATCAGCCGCGCTACGACGCGGTCCCAACTGGCTCGCTCAACCTCGACGCTGCGCTGGGGATCGGCGGGCTCCCGCTCGGGCGCATCGTCGAGATCTACGGGCCCGAGTCCTCGGGCAAGACCACCCTCACGCTGCACCTGATCGCCGAAGCCCAGCGGCGCGGGTTGGTGTGTGCGTTCATCGACGCCGAGCATGCGCTCGACATCCACTACGCCAAGGCCCTGGGGGTGGATCCAACCGAGCTGCTCGTCAGCCAGCCCGACCACGGCGAGCAAGCGCTCGAGATCGCGGACTCGCTGGCGCGCACGGGCGCGGTCGGGCTGATCGTGGTCGACTCGGTCGCCGCGCTGATCCCCAAGGCCGAGCTCGAGGGTGACATGGGTGATCACCACCTCGGTCTGCAGGCCCGGCTGATGAGCCAGGCGATGCGCAAGCTGTCGGGCGTCGCCGCCCAGACCAACACGCTGATGGTGTTCATCAACCAGCTGCGCCACAAGATCGGGGTGACCTTCGGCAGCCCCGAGGTCACGACCGGCGGCAACGCGCTCAAGTACTACGCGAGCGTGCGCCTGGACATCCGGCGGATCGCCACGCTCAAAGACGGCGACACACCGATCGGCTCGCGCACGCGGGTGAAGGTGGTCAAGAACAAGTGCGCCCCGCCCTTTGCTCGGGCGGAGTTCGAGATCGCGTTTGGCCGCGGCATCGACCGCGAGGCCGAGGTCCTCGATCGCGGCTTGGAGGCCGGCGTGATCAGCAAGGCTGGCAGCTGGTTCTCGTGGGGGGATCGGCGGCTTGGCCAGGGGCGCAACAACGTGGTCACGTGGCTGCGCGAGAACCCGTCCGAACGCGAGGAGCTGGTCGCGGCAATGAGCGCGCCCAAGCCTGGGTTGGAGGCTGCTGACAAACAAAAGGACAAGGCGGCGGCCTGAACGGCCGCGTGAGCGGGGGCGGCTGCTGTCGGCCAGCAGCCGCCCCGCCCCACACCGCGGCGCTCGTACCAACAGCGCGTGTCCAGGGGGTGATAAACTCGGGCCAAGGTGCAGCTCGTGGACGAGCTGCAGACGATCGTCGCCGCTAGCGAGCGGCTGCTCGTCGGATTGCTCGCCGATCCCAGAACAGGCGCCAGTGATGCATGCGGGTGGTCATGACGGGAAAAGTCGTCGACAGGGAACCCGCAATGCGCAAGAATCCGGCGTTGGGGCGATGATGATGATGTTGACACGCAATCCCTGGATCCTACCTGCGTCGTTGTTGATCTGTGTTGGCGCCTGCTCGGTCGACGCCACGAGCGGCGACGGGCTGACCTTCAACGCCGAGAGCGCCAGCGCTGACGGCACGACCGGCGACGGCACAAACAGCAATAGCAATGGCAACACCAACAGCGACACCAACATGGGTGACGGTGACGGTGACGGCGACGGCGACGGCGATCCAGCGGGTGACGGCGACGCCGACAGTGGAACCATCTTCGACGTAGTCCCTGAGGACACCGGCGACGGCGACTTTGGCGAGTGCTGCGGTGAGGCCGAGTTCAGCTACATCTGGATCGCCAACAGCAGCCAGAGCACCGTCAGCAAGGTCAACACCCGGACCATGGTCGAAGAGGGCCGGTACCTGACCAAGGCCGACGCCAACGGCAGCCCGTCGCGGACCTCGGTCAGCGTGGATGGCCGGGCGGTCGCGGTCGCCAATCGCCGCGGCGGCATCATCAAGATCTGGGCGCGCGACGAGGACTGCGCGGGCCCCAACACCTCGACCGGCCCCAACGACGTCAAGCCGTGGGGCCAAGACGACTGCGTGGCCTGGTACACCGACTTTCCTCAAGCCGCGAGCCAGCGCCCGGTCGCGTGGACAACCGGCGTGATGGACGAGGCCACCTGCGAGTGGAGCGAGCAGAAGATCTGGACGGCAGAAGGCCGCGGTGGCAACGGCGGGGCGTTTTGCAGCGACGACCGCATCTACGTGCACCGCCTCGACGGCGAGACCGGAGAGATCGAGGACACCATCGAGCTGATGTACCCGTGCACGACCTTTGGCGTGTACGGCGGGGTCGTCGACGCCAACAATGACTTTTGGCTCACGCGGCTGTTCGAGGGCAGCCCCGGCGGGCTCCGCATCGACTTTGACACGCTGACCCACTCCGAGATGGGGTCGTTCTACGGCTACGGGATCGCCGTGGATCACCAGGGCAAGATCTGGGGTGGCACCGGCGTGCCCGGCAAGTGGGACCCCAACCTCAACAACTGGACGAGCATCAACGGCAATATCATGAACGCCGGGGTTGGCCTCGCAGAGGACAAGCAAGGTCGCATGTGGGTCGGCATCAACGGCGGCATTCAGGCCTTCGACGCAGAGTCGATGGCGTTTGGTCCCCAGGTCCTGTTTCCCAACGAGACGATCCAGTCCAAGGGCATCAGCGTCGACGTGGACGGCTACATCTGGGCGATCCCCGACAACCAGAGCCGGGCCTACCGCGTGGACCCGGACGACCTCAGCTTCCAGTCAATCGATGGCTTCGTGGGCGCGTACACCTACTCGGACATGACGGGCGGCTCGCTGTACAACGTGGCCTGCAATCCCCCAGCGTAGGCCATGCTAGTCATGACCCCCACATAGACCTTAGACTTCGCCGACTGCAGCCGCTGCCGCGTCTGGTCGCTTCGCTCCTCGGGGCCGTTTGTTCGCAAAGGCATGTGTGGCCCCCTAGAGCGCCAATCAGTTTGAATTCACGACGCCAGGCACATCTGGGACCGCCCCTGCCGTTGTCGGTCGGCGCTCGCAGTATGCCGGATACAGCTTCGGCCTCCCTCCTAGGCAGGAACGGCCCCAGACGCACCTGACGACGCGACTCCAAACTGATCGGCGCTCTAGCAGGGGGCTCTGAGCGCATTTCCTGCGTCCATGTGGGGTCATGACCAGCTTCTACTGCACCTCGACGGTGATCTGATCGTAGATGATCACGCTCTGGTTGGGATACGGCAGGTGATCGCTGTACTGGAGCCCAACCGAGAACGTGAACGTGCCGGCCTCTGTGAACCGATTCGCGGGGATCGTCGCGGTCGCCGTGGTCCCGCTGACGTCAACGTTTTCACCGGGCCGGAGGCTGAGCACGTAGTCGCCGTTGCAGGTGATCGCGTTGCCCAGACACGCCGGGTAGTCCGCCAGCATGTACACGTGCGCGTGGCCTTGGGGCACGACCGCGCAGGCCGGAAGGCACATGGCGGCGTCGGGGCCCCAGGGATCGCATGGATCGTCGACGCGGCAGTCTTCGCTGGTCTCGACAAACGCGAAATTGCGCGCGGCGACGGTGACCTCGAGCGGCTCACCGAGCGCGTGGACGTAGCCCGGCAGCGGCGAGACGATCGCCGCTTGCGGCCGCATGGGGTTCTCGTCCTCGAGGTAGAACACGGCAGAGCCGGTCGCGCTGGGGTTGGTGTAGGGCGTGCCGTCGCCGTAGACGGCCTGGACCAGCAACCGATGGGCCCCAGGCGCGAGCGAGCTGATGTCGAGCTGGGCCCCCTGCGCGATGATCGAGGTGGTCGAGATCTCGGTGCCCGCGATGCTGACCAGCAGCTTGCCGTCGCCCTCGGTGTGGGCGTTGCTGTCGGTGATGTTCAGACCCTCGGTGGCATAGTTCACCGTGAGCAGGTCGGTCCCAAATTGCAGGTTCTGCAGCGGCTCGGGCCCGGTCACGCGGACCTGCGGGCCGCTGTCGTCGACGCAACGAAACTGCGAGCAAACCTGGGTCTTGCCGCACTCGCTGTCGGTCTGGCAGTAGTAGACATCCGACAGGGTCTCGTCGAAGTCAGCGGTGTAGCAGGCGACCACGCCACCAAGCGCGAGCGTGGCAGGCAACACGAGAGCGAGTGAGCGATGCATCTTGGGGTTGTCCTTAGAAGCGGCCTTGAACGAGCAGGCCCGCGTGGCCAGACCCAAAGCTGGGGACCAGCGTGGCGTGGGCACCGGCGGCCTTGTTCTTCTTGACGAGGCCGACCGCGAGCAAGGCGACGCCCGTGAGCGCGACCGCGCCGCCCACGGAGATCGTCAAGACCTGGTTGAGCTGGGCCGTGTTGCCGTTGGAGTCGATCGTGCGAGCTTGCTCGAGGGTCACCCGCTCGGGGTTGCCCCCGTTGTACACGCTGTCGAGCTGGCTGGAGGAGTCGCTGGCGCGCAGGCCAAAGATCACGCCCCCGATCGCAGCGACGCCGACCCCGACGCCCGTGAGTACGCCGCCCGTGATGATCAGGCCGCGACCCGGTTTGCGATCGGGCTCGGGCTCGGGCTCGGACAGCGGCGCTTCGATCACGACCGGCGGCTGCGTTTCTGGCTTGGCCGCCTTGGCCGCCTTGGCCTTCTCGCGCTCGATCTGCTCGTTGATGCGCTGGATCTTGTTCTCGGTGTTGACCTGGTCCGCGGGCTGCTCATCGAACGCGCTCATGTACGAGCGCAGGTAGGCCTCATAGGAGATCACGGCCTGCTCGAGGTTGCCGAGCGCCTCTTGGCAAAGCCCAACATTGTAGTGAAACACCGGCGAGGGGTAGAGGCTCTGGGCGTCGAGAAACAGCTGCAGCGCCTCGCTGTAGTTGCCGGCGTCATAGGCCGCCTTGCCGTCGCCGTAGGCCTTCATGGCCCGCTGCTCCGTGTCGATCTCGGGCTTGGCCTCCGCTTCGGCTGGGGCCGCGATCGCCAAGCCGGGGAGTGACCCGGTGACCAAGCAAACACCAACGGTCAGGGCGAGCGTGCAGAGTTTGGATTCGTGCAAGTCAGCAGATCTCCCGCGCAGACTATATCAGCGGCGCTGGTATACGGCCACGCGCAGGTATTGGCCCTCGTCGTGGCCCGGGGCGATCGGATGGTCGAATCCTGCCCCCCAGCGGGCGATGCGAGCCATTCGAATGGAGCCAGACGCGTCGAGCACCGCACGTTCGAGCTCGTCCCAGCCAAGGTGGTGACTGCACGAACACACCGCAATGACCCCGGCGTTGGCGAGCCGCGGCAACACCCGGGACAGCGTGCGGGCCATTGCTTTGACTGCCCGCGGGAGATCTCGCCTGCTGCTGGCGATCTTCGGTGGATCGAAGATCACGGCGTGAAACGGGCCCGCGACCGTCGGTTCGTCGAGCCGCGCGAGATCGCCAAACATGTCGGCGGCGACGGTCTGGATCTGATCCGATACCTGGTTGGCGATCGCGTTGCGCCGCAGATGCTCGAGCACGGTCGCGCTCTGATCCACGGCGACCACTCGCGCGCGCGGGCACGCAGCCGCGACCGCGATCGAGAACCCGCCGACGTGGCAGCCGAGATCGAGCACCCGCGGGGTGTCGACCGAGCGGGCGGCCACGAGCTCGGCGAAGCGCCGACGGTTGTCGCGTTGATCGTGATAGGCGCCGGTCTTTTGCACCGCCGGGGCTGATGATGATGGCTCCGCGCGCCCGCTCGGGGCGCGGAACGGGGCCGTGAACACGCTGCCGTGCTCGCGCCACTCGAGCGCGCTGGGCCCGGTGCCCAACCCGTCGCGCGCGTGGATCTCGAGCCCGGCCGCGAACCCTTCGCGCGCGGCCGCCGAGTCGGCCATCAGCAGGATCTGTCCCCCGGGCAGCGGCGCGTGCTCGCTCAGCCACGCGAGAATGGCCTGGCGACGGGCAGCGATCGGCGCCGTCGTGATCTGCACGACGCGCCACTCACCAAAGCGATCGACGACCAACCCCGGGACGCCGTCGCCCTCGCTGTTGACCTCGCGGTATCCAGTCGTGACCTGGCTTGCCAAGTTCGACGCGTGCGAAAATCCCAGGCCCTCGCGCCCGGCGAAGGCCGCCGCCAAGCGCCGCTCGAGCCAGTCCGCGGGGGGTGGCTTGGGGCCCGTACTCAGCACCCGCAGCAGGATCCGCGACTCGGGCGAGTACAGGCCGTGCGCCAACACCTGGCCGCGATGATCCACGAGCTCGGCGACCGCCATGGGATCTGGCGGCCCGAGCACCCGCGCGACCTGTCGGTCCCGGATCCATCGGTTTCGACCCGGATCGATCCGGCCCGCGTCTCGACGCAGCTCGATGCGCACGGCCATCTCGCGGGATGCTACCCGTGGACCACAATGGGGGCTATGTTCGGCGCCGTGTGGAAGCCACTCACGCTCGTGCTGCTGCTCGCCGCGCCGCCGGTCTCGGATGACCCGGCGCCCGTGCCCGCGGGCGAGGCTGAGGGCCCAGCCGCCCCGCCATCAAAGGTCGAGGGGCCAGCCGCGGTCGACCCCGACGCTCCCGATGCCCCCCCGCCTGACGCACCTCCGCCCGCGCTGAGCCCGGATCCCGAGCAGCCCGGCGCGTCGTCATCGATCCCGCCAAACTCGCGCGGCGGCTCCGGTGGATCACCGTGGGGCACTCCGGCCTCGCCCACGACGTCCCCGAGCCCAGGCCCAAGCCCAAGCCCGGGCTATCCCCCGCCCGCCGAGTACGAGTACCCCGAGCGCGACCTCGCTGATCTGCCCTTCGGCGCGACCGCGGCCCGCAAGTCGGCGGTGCAGCGCAACAACGACGTGCTCGTCCGCCCCTTCAATCGCCCGGTCTACTCGATCGCGGCCTCGGGTCGGTTCGGGACCTTGCTCGGTGGCGGCACCGACATCATGCAGCCGTTCGGCTACGGCTTCGCCGCCCAGCTGCGCATCCACTTCGCCGCCGTGGTCAGGTCGCGGTTTGGCGTGGAGGTCCACGCGGGCCACACCCGGTTCAGCCAGCGCAAGTCCTACGAGGGCTTCGACGAGAGCAGCCCGATCACGCGGACCACGTTGCTGACCGACACGGACTTCAGCGCCGGGCCCTCGATGCAGATCCCGCTTGGACCGCTGTTTTTGCAGTTTGGCGGCAGCGCTGGCGTGGCGCTGTCGACCCTGTTTCGTCCGCAGTCGGCCGAGGTCAGCGACGACGAGCAGGTCAGCACGAGTAACTTCATGTTGCGCGGCGGGGCCAGCATTGGCGTGCCCGTGCTCAATCGTCACGGTCTGACGATTGGCGCTGGGGTGCATCACATCTTCTCGCCTCGCGAAGTCGTGATCGATCCACAGGCCGCCGAACCCGAGACGACCCGCCCATTCGGAACCTGGCTAGAGGTCCTACTGGGCTACCAAATTTGGTTTTAGACCCCCACAGGCGCCTTCGCACTTCGCAGGTCACTCGCTTCGCTCGCTCCCGATCGGCTGGCTGTCCGCGGGGGCATGTGTGGCCCCCTCGAAGGGGGCTCGATTCGCTCGCGCGAACATCTCTGGGGGGCTCGATTCTCGAGCGAGCATCTGTTTTCAGCTCGGGCGAGGGCTTCTCGCCCGCTTGCGGACGCCTTCCTCGACTGGTTCACCGTGGGCAGCGAACTCTGGGGCTCGATTCGCTTGGCGAACGCCTCAGCCGGCAATGGCGGCTGCGGGCTGGCTGGATCGGATCCGCAGGCGGTACACGCTATTTTCGGTCTCGACGTAGAGCACCTCTTCGTCGGAGGTTGTCAGCACGCGACGGACCGACGTCGTGACCATGCGTCGGCCATTGGGATCCCGAAACAACACCATGCCCCGACCCACGACCGGGGTGGACAGCAGGTAGCCCTCGTAGATCCGGCCGACCGTGGACGTGTTCGACGAACAGTCCCGGGCAGTTCGGATCTTCGTTGCGACCACCGACAGCACCGTCTCGTAGAGTATCGCCAGGGCCGCAAGGGCGCCACGGCATTTTTGTGGCTCGATCCTGCGCGGCTGGCTTGCTCTTGTCTGGCGCGCGGGCGCCAAGCGAAGGTCTGATTGGTCCAAATGGCATGTGGACGGATGTGGGACAGCTCGGGCGAGGGCTTCTCGCCCGCTAGTCCGGTTCACCGTGGGCAGCGAACTGTTTTCAGCTCGGGCGAGGGCTGGTTCACCGAGGCACTAATTCAGTTTGGCAGCTGGGACCGCGTTGGTGCGCGTTCGCTGGGGCGGTTGGTAAAGCCGCGCGATCGAGTCGACAGCGACCCAGCCCTCTAGACCGCCAGGCAGCCGCACGCGCAGCCACCCGGAACGTTGGTCGAGCACGCGTACGTGTGAACCACCTTGCATCGTGAACGCGACGGGTAGATGCGCGCCGGGACCCTCACGAACGTCGACGACGGCGTCGAGCACGACTGCGTCTGGGTGATCTGCGTCGGCGCTGATCGCAAGCGCGTGGAGGCCACCGCCCATGCCAAACACCAACGCAAACACGAGGACCAGCGCGCCCCCAATGCCGCGGGTCTCGCTGGCTCCCTTGCGAGCCCGCCAGCGACGCACGACCACCGTGCCGACCAAGAGCCACGCGCTGACCAAGCTGATCCACGCCAGCGCTTGGCCCGCGAGCACGCCGACGACGAGATCCCACCAGCTTGGCGGGCGGGAGATCCTCGCGTCGTTGACCTCGGCCTGAACCTCGGCTTGGCGGCGAACGATGCCCCGGTTGCGGCGCGCCGCTTCGGCAACCTCGACGCTGGGGCGCGCCTCGGGCTGCAGCGCCCGCTCGAAGTGATAGGTCGCGCGACCGAGCTCGCCCAGCTGCGCGTACGCGGTGCCAAGATCGTAGTCGAGCTGGGCGGAGCGACCCGGCAGCAGCTCGAGCGCGCGCTGCCAGTGCTCGATCGCGCCAGCCCAGTCGTTGGCGGTGGCGGCCTGGCTGCCTGCGGCGTAGGCGTCGTCGACCACGTCCGCGCGCGCGGGGGCCGACCATCCAAGTGACAGACCCAGCGCCAGACCCAGCGCCGGCAACCCACGCTTCGCAGATCGTGCGCTCATGCGCGCCTCCAGCTGCGACGTCCGAGCAACGCCCGCGCGCGCTCGAGGTGCTCGCGTCGCTGCGCGACCTCGCCGCTGCCGGCCCCAAACCGAGCGGCGTCGCAGGCGTCGAGCAGCTCGCGCAGCTGCGCGACCTCTTCTGCTGCGACCCCGCGCGCGTCGAGCAGCGCCATGAGGCGCTCGCGCGTCAGCCCAACACCGTCAGGCCCGGCGCGCAGGACGGCGGCGGCCTGCAAGAGCGAAGCGAGGCTGGGGTAGAACCCTTCGCCGCTGTCGACCGCGGCGTTGGCTTCGTTGAGCAGCGCACGGCGGCGCGCCAGCTCCTGGTTGCGCGCGCGGGCGTCGTCGTCGGGGCCAAAGCGCGCGCGCAGCCGGGTGCCGAGCCAGCCCAGACCCAACACGGCGGGCGCGCTGAGGCTGGCCAACCACCAGCGCTTGGGCGTCAGCCAGCGCTCGCGCGGCGTGACCCGGGGCAGGGTGTCGCTCGCGATCGCTGGCGCGAGCAGCTCGTCGTCGCCGCGGTTGCTGTCGTCGTCGCGCTTGGCGACCGGCTCGGCGCTTGGTGTCGCGTCGGGGTCGGCCTCGACCGCGAGCTTGATCGGCTTGCTCTTGGCGACCCGATACTCGCCAGCCTCGGGATCGAAGTAGGGCAGCTCGAACGCGGGGATCTCCAGCTCGCCCGCCTCGTCGGCGATGACCAGCATCGTGTAGACCCGCGAGCCTTGCAGCTTGGCCTTGCCCAGCTCGAACTTGGGGGTCTCGGGCTTCGGCTCGTAGCTGCGCATGCCCTGCATCGGCGGCGGCTCGGGTAGCTCGATCAGGGCGATGTTGCCGGTCCCCGAGATGCGCAGCGACAGCCGGACGGCCTCACCCTGGATGACCTCGGCGCGGTCGACCTCGGCGCTGATCCGAAACTGCCCGACGCTGTTGGGCCGAAACCCCGTGGGCCGATCCGCGGTCGGGAGCGGCCGGACCTCGATCGCCAAGCCGCGACCCATGTAGCTCTGTGGTGGGCCGCTGCCGCCAAAGAACGGCCCGCTGAGCTCCTGCAGCTGGACCTCGGGCCCGCCGATCGTCAAGGTCCCCGCCTTCTGCGGAAACAGGGCCCGGCGCATGGTCTCGTGCACGCGATAGGGCACGCCACCGACCATTCGCTGCTGGGTGTTGCGGCGCTGCTGCTGTTGCTGCTCGGGGGTCTGCAGATCCTCGGACCAGAAATCCTTGAAGGTCGGCGCCGCGGCGATCGTGAGGTTGCCGCGGGCCCGCTCCCAGATCTGCAGCTCGTAGATGATCTGCTCGCCGACGTACGCGGTGGCCTTGTCGACCACGGGCCACACGATGACCTCGGCGTCGGGGGTGTCTGGCGCGTCGCTGGCCTTGTCGTGCTCGAGCTCGGGCTCGTAGTCGTCACCGGTTGCGATCAGCTTGGGGGTGGTCGCGGGCCGGTAGACCTGACCGGCGATCTCGAGCTCGACCTTGATCGGGTGCTCGCCAGCGGTCCGGGGGGTCAGCACGTAGGTGAAGGTCTTGGTCGAGCGCCGGACCGAGCGCCCGCCGCTGTACTCGACCGACAGCCCCGACGAGGTCCCGCGCGACGTGACCGCGACCTGGTCCAAGCCGACGAAGCGCGGGGCCGGGATCGCTTGACCCTCGGTCGAGACCTCGACCTGCAGGTACACGGACTGGCCAACCTCGATCTGCGCGCGACCGAGGGTGACCTGGACCTCGACCTCGGCGGCGCGGGCGAGCGCCGGGACACCGACCACCGCCAGCGCGGCCACGCCTGCGGCGGCCGTGCCCAAGAAGCGACGGCGGTCGATCGGCGGGCGCATTACCAGTCTTTCTCCACTTCGCGCTTTGACCCGCGAGGCCGACCGAACATGAACGCGTCTTGGCGATCGAGCTCGTCGAGCGCGGAGTCGAGGTCACCGGACTCGATCGGCTGCGGCTGCGCCTCTTGCTGCTCGCCAGGCTTGGGCTCGGGCTGCTCCTGCTCCTGCTCGTCTTGCTCTTGCTCGCCGTCCTCGCCAGGTTCTTGCTCGGGCTGCTCGGGCTCTTGCTGGTCTTGCTCGCCGTCCTCGCCAGGCTCTTTGTCCTGCTCGTCCTGCTCTTGCTCGCCGTCTTCGCCGGGCTCTTTGTCTTGCTCGCCGTCCTCGCCCTGCTCGCCGTCTTCGCCGTCCTGCTTGTCTTCTTGGTCCTGCTTGTCCTGCTCTTCTTGCTCTTGCTTGTCTTTTTCCTCTTGCTCGCGCTTGCGCTGCAGAGCGAGCTCGAGGTTCCACTTGGCGTTGTCGTGGTCGGGCAGCGCCCGCAGGCACTCGATGTAGGCGCTGATCGCCAGCTCCCAGTCCTCGGCCGCCATCGCGAGGTTGCCCAGCTCGTAGTGCGAGGAGGCGCGGACCTGGATCTCGCTCGACTCGGTCCCGTGCTCGAAGGCGGCTCGCGCTGCGTCTTGGTCGCCCTGTGCGAGCAGCACCAGGCCACGATCGTAGTAGAGCTCCGCCCGCTCACCCCGTCGCGCGACCGCGGCGTCGAGCCGCTCGGCCGCGCTGTCGAGCTCGCCCGCCTCGTACGCCTCGATCGCCGCGTCAACGTCTGGGTCGGTGTTGGCGAGCGCCGTTGACAGCCAGCCGGGCTCGTCTTGATTGCCGATCCCAAACAGCCCGACAGCGGCGAGCAAGGCGAACGCGTGGACCCTCATGAGCTTGCCTCCTCGAGCTTGGGGGTGGTGGCGCTGGCGCCCACGAGGTGCGCGTCGCGTGCTTGGGCGGCCGGCGGGCGGCGGCGATCTCCGATCGCCAGGGCCCCGCACAACAGCAGCACCGCTGGGATCAGGAAGAACAAGAAGCCCTCCTCGCGGTGGATCTCGATCGATTGCTCGCGCTGGGCGGCGGACAGACCTTCAACGAGCCCGCGGACCTCGTCGAGGCCAAACCGCTCGGCGTCCACGTGCACGTACTCGCCCTTGGTCGCCTTGGCCAAGCCCTTCAGCGTCTCGGCGTCGAGCCGGGTCATCTGTGGCTTGCCCTCCGCGTCGGTCGCGTAGCCGGTTGGCTCGCCGTTCTCGTCGTAGCGCATGATCGGCTCACCCGAGGTCGAGCCGATCCCGACCGGGTAGATGCGGATCCCCAGCTGCGCGGCCTTCTGGGCCAGCTCGAGCGGGCGCCCGAGGGTGTCCTCGCCGTCGGTCAGCAAGATGATGATCTGATCGGCCTGCTCGACGACCGCGGGATCTTCTTCTTGACCCGGCAACAGCGCGGGCTCGTCGGGCTCCCCCCCAGCACCGTCGCGCCGAACGGCGACCAGCAGCTCGATCGACTTGTCGAGCGCCTTGCCGATCGCGGTCCCGCCTGGGTTCTCGAAGCGTGGATCCGCGTGGCTCAAGAACAGCGAGAGCACGCCCATGTCGGAGGTCAGCGGGAACGCCCGGGTCGCGCCCGCGAACACCACAACCCCCACCCGATCGCCCCGACGGCCCGACTCATCGAGGAACCGGGTCAGCTCGGCCTCCAGCCGCTCGCTGCGGCTGGGGTACACGTCCTGGGCCAGCATCGACTTGCTGTAGTCGACCGCCAGCACGATATCGAGGCCGCGGGTGGGCAGGACCTTGGCCTTGCCGCCGTACTGCATCCGCATCATGCCCAGCACGATCGCCGCGAGCGCCAGCACCGTCAGCAGCGCGCGGATCAGTCGCTTGCCTGGATCCACCGTTGCCAGCAGACGCGCGAGCAAGATCGGGTTGCCCAGCCGCTCGACCGCCTGCCGACGCTGGCGAGCCGCCCACAGGTACGCCCCGATCGCGAGCGGGACCAACAGCCCCAGCCACGCGTAGCCAAGCTTGGCAAACACCAGCTCGGCGAGGTTGGCCCCGGTCTCGTCCTCGACCCACATGCGGGCCAACAAAAGCCGCGCTCCGAAACTCATGGGAACCTCCGAAGCCGGGTGGTGCGCAGCCCGATGTCGAGCCCCAGCAGCAACAACACCGGCCACAGCAACCAGCCAAATAGCTCAGCGCGGATCTGCTCGCCCTCGATCTCGGACCGCTCGAGCTTGTTGAGTAGATCCTGAAAGCTGGTCTGCAGCTCGCCAACGTCTTCGGCCAGGTACGCGTAGCCACCGGTCGCGCTGGCCAGCCGCTCGAGCTGGCCGGGATCGATGCTGGCCGCGCCGCTGGCTTGGCGACCCATCAGCACCGTGTAGATGATCACCCCGCGCTCGGCGGCCTTTTGCGCGACCGAGTCCGGGTCGATCCCGTCGGCGTTGTGGACCCCGTCGGTCAGCAACACGATGATCTTGCTGGCCGCGGGGGAGTCTTCCAGGCGGTTGAGCGCGACCCCCAGGCCGGCGCCAATCGCCGTCTGGGTCCCGTCGATCACGCCCAGCCGCAGCTGCGCGATCAGGTTGCGCAGCACGCCGTGATCCATGGTCAGCGGGGCGATCGTCGAGGCGTTGCTGCCAAACACGACCAGCGCGACCCGATCATCGCGGCGGCGGGCCACGAAGTCGTCGATGACCAGCTTCGCCGCCGTCAGGCGATCTGGGCGAAGGTCGTCGTTCTTCATCGACTCCGAGAGATCCAGCGCGATCGCAATGTCGATGCCCTCGTGCTCGATCCGCTCGCTCAGCCGGGTCGACTGCGGCCGCGCGCAGGCGACCACCAAGAGGAACACCGCCCCGAGTCGCAGGCCGTCGGGGAGGTCGGCCAGGTAGGTCGCAAACCCGCGGCCGATCCGATCCAGGCTGCGCTTGCGGGTGAAGTGCATCGTCGCGGGCCGCGGCGCGAGCCAGGCGCGCAGGGCCATGGCGACCAGCGGGACCAGCAGCAGCAACAGCCACAGCGGCTGCCCGAAGATCACGTGACGGACCCCCTCGCCGAGCCGGGCGGCGATCAGGCCAAGGCTGATCGCCGCGGCGACGACCCCGAACGCGAGCGTGCGCAGGTACCAGCTCACTGGTCTTCCTCCTGCGCTGGCTCCTGCGCTGGCTCCTGCGCTGGGTCAGGCGCCGCCTCGCCCGCGTGGTCGGGTGTCGCCTCGCGCGCCAACTTCTGAGCCTGCTCGCGCTTCGAGTCGGACGCGGGGACATCACCCGCCTCGCTCGAACCGGCCGGCGCCTCGTCGCCCGACGCGGCCTCCGCCGCGTCGCTTGGCTCGGTCGCCGCTGGGTCGCTTGGCTCGTCGGGTGTCAGGTCGCTTGGCTCGGTCGCCGCTGGGTCGCTCGGCGAGCCGGGTGTCGGGTCGCTCG
>NZ_JMCC02000150.1 GCF_000737335.2 Enhygromyxa salina
CGCATGTTTGGTACGAGCGCCCGTCAAAGTTCTGTGAGTAGATACCCAACAACCCGCTAGCAGACCCGAGCGTCCGCCGGCTCGCCGCCCGGTTGCTGGTGCGCGAGCGCGGGCAGCTCGACCTGCAGGTGCTCGCGCCGCTGGTCGTGCGCGCGAGCGCGGACGCCGATCCGTGGGTGCGGGCACGCGCGCTCGAGCTGATCAGCTTGGATGATGTGCAGGCGGCGGATCCCGTGCTGTTGCGGACCTGTCTGCTCGCGACCCGCGACCACGCGGCGATGGTCCGACTGAGCGCGAGCGCGAAGCTGGACGCGTGGCCGCAGCTCGCGACGCGGCTCGAGCTTGCGATCGCTGAAGCAACCGCCAACCCCGAGCAGGCGCCGTTGTGCATCGCTGCCTGGTCGCGCGCAATCGTCGAGCTCGATCCCGCTCGAGCCCTCGCCCGCTTGCAGCGGGGGCTGCTCGACTCCAGGGAGCCACGCGTGCGCGCCCACCTGCGCGAGCTCGCCGTCGTGTTTGGTGCAGACCCCCCGCGCGAGACCCTGACGGCCCACGCGTGCGACTCCGGGTCGTCGGCCACCCCCTCGCCCTGGCAGCCCCCGCCACCGGCCGAGGTGAGCAAGCGGGCGCTCGGCCGCACGGGCATCAAAGTCGCGCCGCTGGTGATCTCCGGCGCGTTCTCACCCACGCCGTCTTCGCTCGCGCTCGCGGCCGAGCGCGGCGTCGACACCTTGTTCTGGGAGCCCCGCCACGCCAACGCGACCCGGTTCTTGCGCCAGCCGAGTCGCCAGGACCTGCAGGTGATCGCCGGCAGCTTTCACGCGGATCCCCGCGGGCTCGGCCACGATCTCGAGGTCGCGCGGCGTCGACTGCAGCGCGATCACATTGATCTCTTCTTGCTGTTCTGGGTCCGCTCGCCGGCCCGACTCGACCCCGCTTCGCTCGAGACCCTGCGCGAGTTTCAGGCCCGCGGTTGGATCCGCAGCTACGGGTTCTCGACCCACGATCGGGCGATCGCCTGCGCCGCGATCGAGACGGGTGACTGGCCCGTGATCATGACCCGCCACAGCGCCGCGCACCATGGCGCCGAGCACGAGCTGCTGCCAGCCGCCGCGGCTGCGGGGGTCGGTGTGTTGGGCTTCTCCGCGCTGTGCTACGGGCGAATGTTGCGACCTTCCGCGGTGTTCGAGCGCGGCGCCCCGGCCCCCGACTGCTATCGCTACTCGCTCTCGCAGCCGGCGGTGGCGGCCTGCATCAGCGCGCCAAGCCGCCACCGCGAGCTGGTCGAGAATCTAGACGTGCTCGACGTGTCGACGGTCGACGGATCCCGGCAAGAGGTGCTGCGGGCCCACGGCAAAGAGATCTACGCCGACAACAAGCGCTTCGATCGGCTGCTGCGCCGCGGCGGCACAGCCCCGCTGCGCGAGGCGATCCTCGAGCTGTTCGAGCGCGCCTCGGAGCCGGGCGAGGCGGACACCGAGAGCGTGTCTCAGTATCCGTAGACGGGTTCACGCGGGGCGGCCAGCCCACTCGCGTCGCAGCAGGCCCAGCATCACCGAGTCGGCGACCTCCGTGCCCACGCGCCACCGCTCGCGCAGCAGTCCCTCGCGGACAAAGTCTAGCTTCGCCAGCAACACCAAAGAAGCGGCGTTGCGCGGATCGACATCGGCTTCAATCCGCTCGAGGCCCATTGTCTCGAACGCCAGGCTGATCACCGCCCGCGCCGCCTCGATCATGTAGCCGGCCCCCCAGGTGTCGCGGGCGAGGGCAAACCCAATCTCGGCGCGCCGGTTCGCGGCGTCGAGCGAGGCGAGCGTGACGGTCCCGATGACGCGGCTGTCGCTGCGCCGTTCAATGCCCCACTGGTACAGCGTGTGCTCGGCGAAGCACGCGTGGGTCTGCTCGATCAACGCGCTGGCTTGCTCGGGCGTCTGGATCGGCAGCGAGCTCCAGTAGCGCATCACCTCGGGATCGCTGAACACACGAAAGACGTCGGCCGCGTCATCGTGGTTGAGCCGCCGCAATCGTACGCGGGTACACTCGAGGGTCGGGAGTTGCTCGCCAGGTAGCCGCTCGAACGATGGGGTCGGCGCGTCGGACATGCGAACAAGCTAGCCTGGATCTCGAACTTGCTTTTGCGGGCTCGCGACTCGTGAGATACTGCGCACACCTGGACCGCGCCGAGCTAGCCATCCGTCCGCGATGCAACGTCGCGGCTGTGCCCGACTTCCACTGAAAGACCCGTGTCGCGGGGAACGCTCTGCGGCTTCTTCTTCCCCGCGCCACGTCGTGCCGAGCAAGTAGGTCCCGCGGTCCAGGTCTTCGGTTTGTCCCTGCTGTGACGCGATGCTGCTCGCCAACCTCATCTTCGAGCTACGCCCGCTCCTCGATGATCCAGACGCCAACCTGCGGCAGATCGTCGCCCGGTTGCGCGCCCACGACGACTTCGCCGAGTACGAGGTCGCGCGGCACTACGTCGCAAGCAAGGTCGAGGGCGTCGTCCGCAGTTGGCTGGCCAGCCCCGATCCCCGGGTTCGGACAGAGGCGATCGTCGCCGTCCGGCAGATCTTCTCGCGGCCAGCTGCCGCCAAGCTGCTGCGGCATCTGGTCAAGGACGCGACGCTCAGCGTGCGTCGTGCCGCCCGCCGAGCCGTTGGCGAGCTCGGCCTCGACGACGTCGCGCTGCGAGACACCAGCCTCGCCCTGCCTCGATACCCGCGCGCTCGCGGGGGCTGGAACCCAACCGGCTGGCAATTTGGCACCGGGGCCAGCCGTGGTCGTCCGCGGCTCGAGCCAGCGGGCACCCGCGCGGGTCTGCCCACGCTCCCAGACCTCGCCGCGCTCACGGGTTGGCTGGGTCTCGACGCTGCCGGTCTGCGCCGCTTGATGCGGCCAGGTACCCACGAGGGGGCGCCCTACGTCAACTTCGAGATCCCCAAGGCCCGCGGTGGCCGTCGCACGATCTCGGCCCCGCGCGCGCCCCTGCGGGCGGTCCAACGCCAGATCCTGGCGCAGATCCTGAGCAAGGTCCCCACCCACGACGCGGCCCACGGGTTCGTGCCCGGGCGGTCGACCGTCACCAACGCCGCGCCCCACGTCGGCGCCCTGTTGCTGCTCAAGACCGACATCCGCGAGTTCTTTCCCACGATCCACTACTGGCGCGTGCGTGGCCTGTTCTTCACCCTTGGCTACGGCGAAGCGGTCTCGGGCGCGCTCGCGGGTCTGTGCACGCAGCGAGCCGTGATCAACCCCGACGCCACGGCGCCGCAGCGTCGCGTGGTCTGGCCCGGCCTCATGCCACAGGGCGCCCCAACGTCTCCGGCGATCTCGAACTTGGTGTGTCGTCGCCTCGACGCCCGCCTGCTCGGGTTGGCGACCAAGCTTGGCGCTCGCTACACCCGCTACGCCGACGACCTCAGCTTTTCGTTTCACGATAGCGCCCGCGTGGAGGCGCTCGACGTCGGTCGGGCGTATTGGTGGATCGATCAGATCCTTCAGCAAGAAGGCTTCGCCGAGCACCCAGGTAAGCGCCAGATCCTGCGTCCGCATCGGCGGCAGCAGGTCACGGGGTTGGTCGTCAACGATCACCTCACCGTGCCCCGCGACGCGCGGCGGCGGTTCCGGGCGATCCTGCACAACTGCCGGCAGCGTGGCGTCGCCGCCGAGGCAAACGGACGCGACGACTTCCCCGACTACCTGCGCGGGTTTGCGGCCTACGTGGACATGGTTCAGCCGGATCTGGGCGCGCGCTGGGTCGCCGAGGTCGACGCGCTGCTCGCAGATCAGGCGCTGTAGGGCGCGGCGGCGAGCCGGCTTGGATCACGCGTCGAGTTGCTCGCGCCGTCGAATGGACGCGAGCCCGAGCAGCGAGAGCGCCAGGAGTCCGAAGCCCGAGGCATGGTTCGAGACCTCGCAGCCGCACCCTTCGCCGCCACCGTCCGCCGCGCCCGTGCTGGTTCCTGTCCCCGTGTCGCCGTCGCCGTCGGACTCACCCGCGGCGCTGGTGTCGGTGTCGCCAGCGGAGTCACCGTCGCCGTCACCTGCAGAGTCACCATCGCCATCGCCATCGCCATCGCCGGTTGCGTCGCCGTCGCCGTCGCCGTCGCCCGCGGAGTCACCGTCGCCATCGCCATCGCCGTCGCCGTCGCCGTCGCCGTCGCCGGTTGCGTCACCGTCGCCATCGCCGTCGCCGTCGCCATCACCGTCGCCATCGCCATCGCCGTCGCCGTCGCCGTCGGTCGAGGTGCTGAAGGTGTCACCATCACCATCGCCATCCCCCGTGTCCTCGAAGCCGGTGTCGCCATCCCCCGTGTCCTCGAAGCCGGTGTCGCCATCCCCCGTGTCGCTGGTGCTCGTGCCGGTGTCGGTCTCGTCCTCGTCGCACACGTCCAAGAACCCGAGGCAGACCTCCATCAGCTCGGCCTCGGTCAGCCCTGCGTACTCGTCCGCGCCCGAGCTGCCGAACCCGCCCTCGTCGCAAGTGCAGTCAATGGAGTCCCCCATGTCATTCGAGACCGTGCACTCGCCGAAGTCGTTCGCGCACATGACCTCGGCTGCGCTCGCTGGCCGCGGGTTGGCGAGCAACAGGCCGAGACTCAGGATGGACAGACCACAGAGAACACCGAGCTTGCGCAGACGCATCGGCCGGGGGGTGCCACGATCGATGTGGGTCGATCACGCGCAGAACGACTCGAGTGAACTATGTAATGCACACCACCGGACCGGCCGTCACACGCCACGGCGCTCGATCAGCGCAAGCGATAGCCCGCACCCCAGCGCGCCCGCATGCGCTCGGACAGCGCCCGGGCGGACCAGCTGCCAGCGCTAGAGACTTCGAGGGTGGTGAGCTTGGCGAGCTTGGCCGAGTCGAGCAGCGGCTCGAAGTCCGCGAGCTTGGCGTTGACGTTGCGCAGATACAGCGCTTCGAGGCGCTCGAAGCCATCGGTATCTGCGAGCCGCGCCAGGCCCTGCGCGGTGATCGGGTTGCCCGTCAGGTACAGCTGGCGCCATTGTCCGCGCTGCTTCGAGCCGAGCAAGCTCGCAAGCGCGTCGTCGTTGATGAGGTTGGCCGTCAGGGTCAGGGCACCCAGCACGCGCGTGTCGAGGCCGGCGAGGTGTTGGCAGGCGACGGCCTCGATCTGATTGCCAAGCAGGTTGAGGCGCTCGAGCTTGGGCAGCGGGTTCTTGGCGAGCGCGGCGGCCCCAGCTGGGCCCACGCGGCCCGACACACACAGGTAGCGCAGTCGCTCGAACCACGGCGGGCGTCGCTCGCAGAGCCGGACCAGGGCGTCGTCCTCGACCTCGCGCAGGTTCAGGCGTTGGATCGGGTCGCGCTCGAACAGCTGGTCGAGCTTGCCCTCGAGCTGCGAGAGCGGACCCTTGATGGATTCGACGAACCCCCGCCGAAACCGGGGCTCCACCTCGAGCAAGTCGAGATCGTGGGCCCACGCGTGCCAGGCATCGACGTAGGCCTGCTCGCGCGCGCGCAGCTGATCGGCCATGGCGACTCGCTCACTGCGGTACGCGTTGGCCTGGTGCAGGTGCAGGCTGACGAGCTCACCGCGCGGGTCGCCAACGCTGAGCAACCAGTCGGCGTACACCCGCCAGCTGTCGAGATCGTCGAGGTTGGCGAGCGCGGCGGCCTCGAGCTCGATGTTGCGGGCGCTCGGCTCCATCGATCGAGTATCGGCTCGCCACTGCGCGCGGACAACCAAACAAGAGACGAAGGCGAGCGAACTCGCCTTCGTCTTCGGGGTTGCGCGGACCCAGCGGATCAGCGCGATTGCAGCAAGAACGGGTAGGTGACCATCGCCGTGCCGCCACCGACGACGCGGGGGAACTGCCAGCGCTTGACCGCCTTGGCGATGCAGTTGGCGACCGATCCGTCCTTGGCAGTGTCCTCTTGCACGACCGAGCTACCGACCTTGCCCGTGCCAACGATCGAGAACTGGACCGTCACGCGACCTTGCAGGTTGGGGTTCTTGGTCAGCCCAGAGTTGTAGCAGCTGCGGACCTCGTTGAGGTGGGCCCGGACGATCCGGCGGATCATGTCCTTGTCGATGCCAGCGCCCTGGACGTCGGCCTTGCCAACGCGAGGAACGGGGATCTTCTTTGTGTGTTCGCCGAACCCAACGACCCCGCCGTTGCCACCTTGATTGCCGTGGTACAGGCCGCCGTTGCCGTTGCCGTGGCCGAGCAGACCGGTGTTGCCCATGCCGACCAACCCGGCCGCCGTGCCGCCGCCGCTCCTGCCAACACCGACCAACCCAAGCCCGGCGTTGCCGTAGGACCCAGCTTGCTCGACGCCGACGAGGTTGCCCCAGATGTCGGCGTCGTCATTGCCGACCGCGAACGCGCCGCCGTCGGCGTTGGCCAAGAAGTGCTTGTCGGTCGTGGCGAGGATCCCCAAGATGCCTGCCGAGCGCGCGGAGACGTCTGGATCAAAGCTCCGGGTGATCTGCGGCACCGCGTTCTTCGGCCCCTTCATCGCGTAGGCGCCCTGGCTGGACTTGTCTTTCGGGTTGCCCATCTTGCCCTCGGGCCCGGCGGCGCGCTTGCCCGTCTCGCCACTTTGGGCCTTCTCGTCGGACATTGGCTCATCGATCTCGATCGGCTCCGCCTTCAACTCCTCGTCAGCCTGATGAAAGTACGAGGCAAACCGAGCCGAAGCCTCGTCGTCGGCCAGCTGCATCGCCAGCGCGTCATCGGGCATCGAGCGCATCAGCAGGTAGAAGGCCGTCGCCAGCGTGGCGGTCCCGCCGAAGTAGCCCCAGAACGGCCAGTCGACCTCACCACGGCCCGCCACGATCGCGCCACGCTTGACCAGGTTGACGTTGAAGCGGATGTCGCCGTGATCGACCTTGGCCTTGGCGCCGCTCGGCAGCGCGTAGTGGTACGCGCCGTCGCTGGCCTGCGCGCGACCGGTCGCAACGAGATCCGCGAGCGAGAGCTGGTGCTCGCCAAGCTCGACGCTGCCGGACATGGCGGGCGTGAACGAGAGCGCGTAGCCGCCATTCATGCGCGAGATCAGGGGCGACGCAGCGGGGTCTTGCAGGCCGTCGCCAGTGACCTTGAAGTTGGCCTCGCTGCCCTCGCCGATCGTGAAGATGTCGAGCCCAACATCGCGGCGACGCAGGGCGCCACCCAAGAACGGGACGACCCCCAACAGCGCGAGCATCATGCCAAGCGAGCCAGTGCCGAGCCCCGGGGCAGGGGGCGCCTCGGCGTGGCGCTTTTGAGCCTCGGCGACCGCGGCGTTGTGCTGCTCCCACGGCTGCGAGACTTCGTAGCCAAACAGCCCGAGCCCGCCGGCCATCAACACACCACCAAAGGCCATCAGCGGCAGCACGGTGCGTCGGCGGCTGCGGGTCTGACCGACGTGAGCGACATCGAGGATCGAGCGACCGTAGGTGGTGATGACCTCGGCGACCTCCTCGCTGCTGTCCTCGACCTTCGACAGGTCGATGCTGACGTTGGGCTGCGGTGCCCGGGCGGCGGCGACGGGCATGCTCGCAACAGGAGCGACAGGCGCGACGGGGGCGATGCGCGCGTGCGGCTCGGCCTGCACGGGCGCCGCGACGCAGTCATGGATCGTCAGCTCGAGGCGGTAGGGCCCAAGCTCGAGCTTGTCGCCGCTCGCCAGCTCGTGGCTGCGATCAATCATGTCACCATTGAGCAAGGTGCCGGAGTTGCTACCGAGGTCGATGAGGCGGACGTCTCCGGTCGCGCCGACCTCGATGACAGCGTGCATCCGACCGACGGCTTCACCCTCGAGCCGCAGGTGGCTGCTCGACAGACGCCCGAGCTTGATCACCTCTTGCGAGAAGCTGCGAGTGTCGACGAGTTGGTCGTTGAGGAAGATGCGAAAGCTGATCGTCTTGCTGGCCATGATGTTCTTCACCCTCGAGCTCGGCGAATGGCCGAGCGGAAACTAAACAGAATCCTGTGCGGGCCCTGGGAGCTGGGGGCGTCGACGCTGCATCGCAAGCAGTGCGGGGCGGGGTCGAAGCCTCGGGGGCCATCGCGTTGTTCGGGGCCAGAGACATCGACCCCCCATCGAGGTTCCGAAGCTCGGCAAAAAAATCTAGGCTCCAAGTACTTGAATTCGCTGGCGCATTGGCTGGCCGGCGGGGTGGCTAGAGTTCTTGGCGCGCCCGGGCTGGCTCAGCGATAGGGGCCCTGGTCGCCTCGGAGGTGGCGCCCAAGCGCAAACAGGGCCTCGACGCGATCGCGCTCGAGGTCGGGATCGGAGAGCGGCGTGGGCAGCAGCACGCGGACGCGCTGGGCTTCGATGTGCAGCGCGACACGAGCCGGCGCGATCCCCCATTGCGGGGGGCGGACCAGCTCGGCGATCGGCAGCTCGTGCTCGGGCAGCGCGGTGTCCCCGGTCCAGATCAAGTGATGGCGGCTTGGAACCGTGGCTGGCGCGTCGAGCTCGAGCCGGGTCGCCCGCAGCTCGCCTTCATCGTTGAAGTCCGATCCGATCACCACGCGTAGTTCATCGCGGATCAACTCGAGGCGCAGATCGCTGCGTCGCAGGCGGGCGCCAGACCGCTTGGCGGATCGCTCCCAGCTCGCGGCGTGCTCGACCATGACGGCGGGTACCGGCATCTCGTCTGGGAGCCCGGCCACGGTTGGGGCCAGCTCGACCAGCCACGCGGCAAAGTCCCGCAGCGGCGCGATCTCGAGGCCGGCGCCGTCGAGGGCAAAGCGCAATTGCAGGTCGTCGGCCGCGATCAGCTCGTAGTCTGCGCGAAGGGTCCGCGCGCCCAGCTGTGCGTGGATGACCTTCGTCTGCGCCGCGTCCCGGGTTGCGAGCGTAGTCTCGATCGACCCAAGCAGCGTCCGGCGTTCGCGGCGGGTGTGCAGGCCCACCCCGAGATCGGGGAACTCCAGCAAGCCAAGGATCCGCGGGCGGCCATCGTGGTCGTAGCCACGGCGCAGCTCGATCGCCACGCCGTCAACGACACCGCGCAGGCGATCGTCAATGAGCTCCAGCCCGGTCGCCTGCGCGACGTTGGACCAGATCAACCGCAGCCGCGCCGAGCCGACCGCGAGCGGGGCGGCGATCTCGGGTTGGCCGGATCGAGCCTCGTCCGCGGCCTCGACCTCGACGTGGATCGGTACCCGAAGCTGGGGGTTGCTGCCCCACGCGACGTCGGCGTGGACATCGAGCAACCAGCGCAGCTTGCAACCATGCAGCTCGAAGCCGGGCACCAACGAGCTGGGGAGCTGCAGATTGAACAGGATCGGCTGCAGCTCGCCGGGGTGCGCGTCCAGGGCGATCGCCCAGCGGTTGACGATCTGATCGTTGGTGGCGTGGCCCAACCCCTCGGGGAACCGCTCTTGCGCGATCACATCGACGTGGAGCTTGCGGTAGCGGTTGCGATCTACGTTGCCCAGCGCGGCGCTGAGCCGCAGCATGCCACCCGCAACGACGCAGCGCTGACCCAGCGAGACCTCGAGGTACGGGCCCTTGGGTGGCGGGCCGCCCGCGTGGCTCACGAACACCATCGCCCCCTGGTCCGCGATCGAGCGCGCAGCAGCGGCAGCAGCAGCCAGGCGGACCACGAAGTCCACGCGCTTGTCAGGCCACCATGGGATATCGACGTGGACGTGGACGCTGTACTCGACGTTGAGGCGATCGCCCTCGCGCGAGCCAGGAAGCTCGGCGCTGAGTGAGACCGCTGTCTGCAAACGATGCTGCCCTGCCTCGAGCACGGTCTGATCGCAGAGCAGGGGGATCTGATGGTTCAAGAAGCGCGAGCTGTGGCGATGCCGACCGTACTGCCCGTTCGCGTACCACGCGACGTCCCCGAACAGCGTGAGCGCCACGGCGTCGACGGGGACCGGCTCGGGGCAGTGCAGCTCGACGATGAACTCGCCGACCTGGCCAGCGACCAGCCGCCGTGGCAGCAGCAGACGGACGTTGGGACGAGTCTTGATCAGCGCCATCGGCGGCCTCGGACGATTGCAACACGCCCCTTCGCCCGCGTCGAGCACACCTTCCAGAGGGCCACACACGCAGATGCGAACAGCCCGCCCCGAGGAGCGAAGCGACAAGACGCGAAGCGGCACGATATACACTCTGGCCATGGCCAAGAAGATCGGCGTGATCGCGCTCGTGCTCGTCGTCGTGGTCGCGGCCGTGCTCGGGTGGATGTGGCACCGCATCACGGCGCTGCCCGACTGGTACGCGAGCGCGGACATGATCGCCGAAGATGGCAGCCCTCGCGTCGACGACGACTGGGTCCAGATCCCCGTAGCCGAGCGCCCAGCCAACGCCCCCGCCGGCGCGGAGGTCCTACAGCTGCGCAACCCGCATCTGCGCGCCAGCAAGAAGGCCGCGCCGATCAAGCAGGCGATCAAGCAGTCCCGCGCCACCTACTCGGCCGGCAACCTCGAGGCGGGGGCCGTCATCAACCTCTCGAAGGTGGATCTCGACTCGCTGAGCGCCCAGGAGCGGGCGCGCTTCGAAGACACGATCGAGGCGTTCCCAGCTCTGACCGGCCGCGACGTCTATGTTGGGATCGAAGGTGGCGTCGCCAACGGCGAGGGCAAGCTCGCGCTTGGACCCAAGAGCACGCTTCGTGTCGGCGACACCCGCTACTCGCTCAGGACCGTCGCCAAGCGGCTGGGCATCAGCCAAAAGGAGCTACGAAGCACGATCCAAGCCGAGCTGGGCCGCATGAACGTCGAGCTGCCGAAGGGCTAGCGCACCGGCTCTAGCAGCCCGTACTCCATCGTGCGGCGGCGCGGCACGAAGCCGGCCAAGCGAATGTGCTTCTCGATCTCCTGGGCGGTCATCATGAAGTGGGCGCCCGCGGTCGAGACCACGTTCTCTTCGATCATGACCGAGCCAAAGTCATTGGCGCCGAAGCGCAGCGCGATCTCACCGATCTCGGGGCCCAAGGTTGGCCACGAGACCTGAATGTTGGCGATGTTGTCGAGGTACAGCCGCGCGAGGGCTTGGACCCGCAAGTAGCGAAACGCCGAGGTGTCGTCGCGCAGCTTCAGGCGCGTGCCCGCGGCCTGAAACGGCCAGGCGATGAAGGCCGTGAACCCACCGGTCTCGTCTTGCAGGCTGCGCAAGCGATCCATGTGCATGAGGATGTGCTCGGGCGTCTCTTGAAACCCGAACACCATGGTCGCCGAGCTGCGCATGCCCAGCGCATGGGCGGCGCGCATGACCTCGAGCCACTCTTCTGTCGAGTTCTTGAACGGGCTGATCCGGTTGCGAATCTCGTCGTCGAGGATCTCGGCGCCGCCACCCGGCAGCGAGTCCATGCCGGCGGTCTGCAAGCGCCGCAACACCTCGATGATCGGGAGCTCTTCGATCTGCGCGATGTGGATGATCTCGGTCGGCGAGAGCGCGTGGAGCTTGAGGCTGAAGTTGGCCTTGGTCCAACGGAACAGATCCTCGTAGTAGCTCAGGCCAAGCTCGGGGTTGAGCCCGCCCTGCAGCAGGATCTGGATGCCACCTAGTTGCTCGGTCTCGCGGAATTTCTGGGCCAGCTGCTCGCGGCTGAGCACGTAGCCGCGGCCGGTCTTGTCGGTCGGCGGCACGTAGAAATTGCAGAACTTGCAGCGGGTCACGCAGAAGTTCGTGTAGTTGACGTTGCGATCGATGATGTAGGTGACGTTGCCGTCGTCGTGCAGGGCCGTGCGCCGCTGATCGGCGGCTTCGCCCAAGCGCATAAGCGGGGCGTACTCGTACAGGAACAGGCCCTCGGCCAGATCAATGCGCTCGCCAGCGGCGGCGCGGGCCAAGATCGCGTTCAGGTCGAGCGGCGCGCTGCGACGGGCCCTTGCGGCGACCAGCTGCTGGGGCGCGCCCGCGCCGACAAAGCTGACGTGGACCTGGTCTTCGGGGTGCAGCCCGGGGATCTCGATCAGACCGGCCAGCCGGCAGCGCGACAGGTACTCGACCAGGCCCTCGCGCTGCTGGGTCTCGAGCCCGTAGCGGATCGTCTTGCGCAGATAGTCGGCGTAGCGGGTCTCGGGCAGGACTGGCTCGGTGCTGGTTGGATCGCGGCGCGCGAGCAGCTCGTCGCGGTATTGCTTGGCGATCGCTTCGGCGTACTTGCCCAGGCTGCGGTCGCGGGCCCGCTGCAGCGCCTGGACGTGCTCGGGGCCAAGCACGCCAGGGCGGGCGGCCCAAAACGCGAACACCATCGGCAAGCCCGTGGCCTCGAACCACTTCGCGCCCAGATCCCAGGTGTGCTCGAAGCGATCGCGCAGGCCAAAGGCCGCGTCGCCGATGATCAACGCGGCCGCGCTGCCACCCGACGCGCGGACCAGCGCCTCACCGCGGCCGTGCTCGACGCGCTCGAGCGCTGGCGCGAGGCCGCGCTCGTGCAACAACAAGCGCAGCAGCAGCGCCGAGCTGCGCGACGCCCCATCGAGATAGATGATCTCGACGTCCTCGATCGGCCGCTCGGCGCACACGATCACGGTCTCGACCGCGCCACGACAGCCAATTCCGATGCCCGGCACGACCTCCCACTCGGGGTGATCCACGTAGCTGGCGACCGGCACCAGGGCGAGGTCGCAGTCGCCAGCGGTCAGCGCGGCGGCGCAGTCGGCCGGCAGCGCCTCGACCACTTCGAACATCAAAGTGCCGTCGGCGTGCCGCGGAGCGTGCTGCGGATCAATGAGCGAGTGGTACAGCGGCCGGGCGTTGAGGAACGACACCGCCTGCACCCGGATGGTCTTGGTCTTGGTCGTGCTCATGCGCGCTCCCATGTCTGCCTACAGCACCGGCAGCGAGACCCGGGGGGGCTCGCTGGAATAGGGGAGGCTGGCGTCGACGCGGATGCCCTCGAGCGCCCCGCCGTCGTCGACCCATCGCTCGTGATAGAGGGTGTCGCGCTCGACGGCCACGCGCCCAGCCTCGCGGATCAGCCGGACCAGATCCGTGCGCGACAGCGCCTGCGGGGTCTCGGCGCCGGCCATGTGATAAATTTTCTCTTCCTGGACCGTGCCGTCGAGATCGTCGACGCCGAAGCTCAGCGAGATCTGAGCGGTCTTGATGCCGATCATGATCCAGTAAGCCTTGATGTGCGGGATGTTGTGCAGCATCAGGCGCGCGACCGCGTAGGTGCGCAGGTTGTCGATCCCAGTCGGCGGCGGAAGCTTGGCCAGATCGTTGTTGTCCGCGTGAAACGCCAGCGGAATGAAGGTCTGAAACCCGCCGGTCTCGGCCTGTAGCTCGCGCAGGCGCAGCATGTGATCCACGCGCTCCTCGAGGGTCTCGACGGTCCCGTAGAGCATCGTGCAATTGGTGCGGATCCCCAGCCGGTGCGCGGCGCGGTGGACGTCCAGCCACTGCTCGGCGTCGGCCTTGCCGCGGCACAGCTTGCGCCGGGCCCGGGGCGCGAAGATCTCGGCGCCGCCGCCGGGCATGCTGTCGAGCCCGGCGTCCCTGAGCTCGGTCAGCACCTGCTCGTAGCTGAGCCCGTACTTCTCTGCGAAGTAGTGGATCTCGACGGCGGTGTAGGCCTTGATGTGGATGTCGGGGCGCAACGCCTTGAGCGCCCGCAAACAATCCTTGTAGTAGTCGAACGGCAGGTTGTGGTGCAGGCCGTTGACGATGTGGACCTCGGTGACCGGCTGATCCATGCGGTCAACCAGCTTCTGGCGGACCTCGTCGACCGACATCGTGTAGGCCGCGGGGGCGTCGGGCTCGAGCCGCGCGAACGAGCAGAACTTGCAGTCCGCCACGCACACGTTGGTCGGGTTGATGTGAAAGTTGATGTTGAAGAAGGTCTTGTCGCCGTGCAGCGCTTCACGGCGCTCGTTGGCGAGGCCGCCGAGCGCGAGCAGATCGGGATAGCGGTACAAGAACACGCCATCGTCGAGGTCGAGGGGCTGCCCCTCGCGGACCTTCGCGGCGATCTGGGCGAATCGAGTGGTGTCTTTTGGGAGCTTCATTTGTTGCGATCCCCTGGGGTCAGATCGAGGCTCGAGAGCTCGACGCGCACGGTCTGGCGCCCGGTCTCGAGCACCCGCGACGCGGTGTCTTCATGCAGCGCGCACTCGAGCCCGGCTTGCTCGATCAGGTTGCGCAGGCCGGTGATGCTGGTCTCGTCGGGGCGGGTGACCCCGGCGACGGGCAGGTGCCGATCCGCGCTGATCGGGCCTGCGAGCGTGTCGGCCCCGAACCCGAGCGCGACCTGGGCGAGGCGAATGCCGATCAGATCGTGGCGGGCCTCGACGCGGATCGAGGCGGGCAGGGCCAGGCGCGCGGCGGCGATCGCCCACAGCCGATGGGTGCCAGCCGCGTCGCTGGAGAACGGCGCCACGGCGCACGGACCCAGGTGCGCGCTGGCGGTGATCGGCGCGGCTCGTTCACGCTCGGCGAGCGCGAGCAGCCACGCGACGTAGCGCGTCGCGCTGGCTTCGTCGGTGGACTCCACCGGGACCATCACGCGATCCCCAGGCTGCCAGGCGTCGGGCTGCGGCCACGACTCGAGCGCGACGAACTCGTCCCGGCGCAGCACCGCGGGGCCGGGCGGACCGGCAAACACGGGGGTGGGGCGCAGCAGGGTCCGGGCCTCGAACATCTGGCCGCGGCGCTCCATGGCCCACAGGCCCATGCGCGGCGGGTTGTGGCGCAGGGCCAGCAGCGTCGCGGCGTCGAAGCGCGCGGGCATCTCGTTGGGCAGTTGGGGGAGGGAGGGCATGCGGATCACGTGGTGCAGACGGTGGATTGGCCCCAACGCGGCAACAGCTCGAGGGGGACGCCGGCCCGATCGAGCGCGCGGGCGACCACGGTGTCAACGGCCTGCTCGAGGGTCTGGATACCTGCGTAGAAGCTGGGCACGGCGGGCAGGATGATCGCGCCGGCCTCGGTCGCCGCGACCATGTTGCGCAGGTGCACGAGGCTCAGCGGGGTCTCGCGCACGACCAAGATCAGGCGACGCCGCTCCTTGAGCGCGACCTCGCAGGCGCGGGCGATCAGGTCGTCGCCGCCACCGTGGGCCACGCGCGCGAGCGTCGACATCGAGCAGGGCATGACGACGACGGCGTCGGGTGCGTTCGAGCCCGACGCGAACGCAGCGCGATAGTCCAGGCGATCGAAGCGGCGCAGATGCTCGATCTCACCAGGCAGCGGCTCGCCAAGCTCGGCCTGCCACACTTGCGGGGCCGTCGTCGATGCGACCCACGCGACCTCGAGCGCGCGGCCTTTGGCGACCTCGGCCGCGAGCAGCGAGAGCGCGCGGCGGGCATAGATCGCACCGCTGGCCCCGGTGACCGCGATCACCAGCTTTTTAGGCCCCACCGACGCGGTCAATTCGAGCTCCCGCCGCCCGGTTTGCGGGCCCGAACGATCGACGCCACACCAAAGGTCAGCGGCTCGACGCTGACCTGCTCGAAGCCAAGCTCCTGCAGCAGCGCCACGTAGTCGGGCGCGGTCCGCATCTGCGCCATGCTGCGCGGCAAGTACAGATACGCGTCGAGGTTGCCCGTGCACGCCCAGCCGACGACCGGCAGGACCGTGCGGTTGTAGACGGCGTGAAACACCCGGGTGGTCCACGCGCTGGGCCGGAAGAACTCCAGGATCACCAGCTGGCCGCCGGGCTTCAGGCAGCGCAGCTGCTCGGCGCTGGCGAGGTGAAGATCCGACAAATTGCGGACCCCGAACGCACAGAAGATCGCGTTGACGCTGGCGTCGTCGAGCGGCAGCGCGTGGGCGTCCATGCGTTGCGGCGTGATCTGGGCGAGGGCGGCGGGGTCATTCAGCGCCGCGATCCGACGCATCCCGGCGTCGAGCATCCCCGCCGAGAAGTCGCCACCGACCAGCTGCGCCTGGGGGTAGCGGCGGTGGATCTCGAGGGTCGAGTCCAGGGTCCCGGCGCACAGATCCAGGATCTTCGCGCCTGCTCCCTCGGGTGCCGGGTCCACGAGCAGCGAGGCCACGGCCTTGCGGCGCCAGCGGACGTCGGTGCCCGCGCTCATGATCCGGTTGGCCCGATCGTAGCCGTGGGCGATGTCGCTGAACATCGCTTGAACCCGACGACCGTGCTCGTCGTGGGTTGGGATCTCGAGCTGGCTCACCCGGTCCTCCGCACGATGTAGCGCGCGAGCTGCTCGAGGGCGTGGCGAGCGGGGGAGGGCGGCAGGGTGCCGAGGGCCTCGACCGCGGCGTCGACGTGGGCGTCGGCGGCCCGACGGGCGTCGTCGA
>NZ_JMCC02000151.1 GCF_000737335.2 Enhygromyxa salina
CCGTCGGCCCCGGCCCCGGCCGCGCCAACGCCCCCGGTCGCGCCAACGGCCGCCGCCGCCCCAACCATCCCGATCTGATCGACCACGAAGCCTTCGCCATGAGCAGCCTCGCCATCGCCGCGCTGATTTTGATCTTGCCGCTGCTGCTCGACGATCCGTAGCCACGCGACTACGCGCAGTTCAGCCACGCGTGCCGCTGCGGGTACCGGCGCTCGTCGAGGTACGCCCCTCAGTATCGAGCCACAGCGGGATCAACCTCTTGCGACCAGGCATCGATCCCGCCGCGCACGTTGTAGACCTCCGTGAACCCCATCCCTACAAAGTGCTGCCCCGCCGCGAGGCTGCGCATGCCGTGGTGGCAATGAAAGTAGAGCGGCGTATCGCGGGGGAGCTCGGCGATCTGATCGGCCACGTCGGCGTCGAGCAGCACGGTTCCCTCGATCTTTGCGATCGCCCGCTCCTCCTCGCTGCGGACGTCGTACAGCCGGACCGCGCCGGCCTGCATGCGAGCCGCGAGCTCCTTGACCGACAGCTCCTGCACGGCGGGCGGCGCGTTGGGGTTCTCGATCTTGAACCCGGCTTCGTCCGCCGCGCTCACAAAGTCGATCACCAAGCCCTTCGCCCGCCGGGCGCTGCGAGCGTCTAGCACCAAGTGGATGCCGTTGCTCTCGACCTCGATGTCGCCGTCTTTGCGGGCCCCAATGCTCAGATCATTGTGAAAGCGCCCGTCGATCGTCAGCCGCAGCACGTCCGAGTCGTCCACGTCGGACCCCTCGATCGCCGCCTTGAACTGCGCCGCTGCCTTGGCGGTGATCGTGACCTCTGGCACGGTGGGCGCGCTCGCGCCAAGCGTGGCGGCCAGCTCCCCGCTGTCCTCGAGCTCGCGCACGATGTCCGCCCCGCCGACGAACTCGCCGTCCACGTAGATCTGCGGGATCGTTGGCCAGTCCGAGAACGCCTTGATCCCCTCGCGCAGCTCGGGGTCCGCGAGCACGTCGACCGTGGCGTAGTCATCGAGCCAGCCATCGAGCAGCTCCACGACCGAGGCCGAGAACCCGCACTGCGGCGAGCGACGCACGCCCTTCATGAACACGACCACGCGATCGCTGGTCACGAGGTCGTTGATCTTGGCGCGGGTCGTCTCGGGTAGCTCGCTCACGGGGGCGACCATATCCAAGCCAGGAGAGTCTGCAACGCGGCGCGGTCGTGAAGTCGTCTCCGCCACCCGGTTCCGGCCCCAGGCCACAGGATTGAACGAAGAAGGCCCGGCGCGTCAATCAACGGCGCCGGGCCCTCGCCCGAGCTGAAACCCGAGCTGAAAGCAGCTGCGAAGCGGTTACTCGCAGGTGGTGCCGAGGTTGCCCGCTTGGTCGCAGTTGCCGTCGATGACCTGCTGGTAGCGGCAGTCCTTGCCGTCCTGGTCCCACATCTCGCACGCGGTGTTGCACTCTGCGTCGCTCGCAAACTCCGTGGACATCCCGTTCTCGGCGCAGAACTGAATGAAGCCAACGCAGTAGACCGCGCAGGTCGTGTCGCTGCTTGGGCCGGTCTCTTCTTCGGTCGCGCCGTCGTCGGTCGTGTCGCCCGGGTCGGTCGCGTTGGTGTCGGTGGTGTCACCGTCGTCACCACCGTCGCAGGCGGCCATTGGGATCGAGAGGCAAAGTGCAATCAGGCTGGTCGTGAAGAGCTTGCTGAGTTTCATGGGATCTCTGGTTTCGTCGACCGCCAGAACGGCGATCGGCCGGAGCATATGGCATGGATTGCGAACCATGCGACCGCGGGCCCATTAACTCATGTGGAGTTTGGACACGCCGCCGGCGTGCCCACGCCTACGGGTTGGTCTTACCCGCGCAGATGCGCGACCAGCCAGCCGATGCCGATCACGACCATCCACTTGAGCACCCAGAACAGCAGGAAGGTCTTGGCCACGGACGGGCCGTAGAAGCGCAGCGCTTGCCAGGCGCTGAGCCGGCGGATCATGGAGTCCCAGCTGGGCCGTTCGCGCAGCTGCGCGTACCAGCGGGCGACCTGCGGCCTGCGGTGACTGCGGAGCGACCGGGCGAAGCCGATCTGCTCGAGCTTGGACAGCACGGCCGTCCACATGGCGTCGGCGAGGGTGTAGTTGGGACCGGCGATCCACTCGCGCTCTTCGAGGGTGACCTCGATCTCGTCGAGCAGGACCTCGACCTCATCCACCAGCTCGCTCATGCCAACGCGGTGGCGAATGCCGCGCTCGAGCCCATCGAGCTCCACTCGCTTGGCCTCGTAGATCTCGCGCAGCTCGGGGTTCTTGCGGATCAACCGGCGCAGGCGGGATCGCTGCTGGCGAAGGCTCCACCGCTGAAACCACCTGACCATGCCCTTGGTCCGCGCGTAGCCGAGCTCGCGGAGTGGAAACTGGTCTTGGATCTCGATCCACTGCAGCACTTCGTCGCGCTGTTCGGGATCGCTTGGCAGCAGCTCGGGCCCCGGGAAGTGCTCGTCGATGAAGATGGCGATCCTGACAGCGCCGGTGACGACCGTGGTGCCAACCACCAGCGTGGGCACGACCAGTCGCGGGTTGAGCTTCGCGTACCAGGGCTCGAGGTTTTCGTGGGCCGGCCCGATGTTGACGATCTGCCCGTCCCACGCGACCTGCTTTTCCGCGAGCGCGAGGCGAACCTGCTGCGAGCCCAGTGAGATCGGGAAGTGATACAGGGTCGGCGCCGCGGTTGACCGCGGCTGCGCGCTGGGAAGCTCGAGCAGCTCGCCCCCTTCGACTTTGGCCTGCACGGAGCTCAACCCTGGCACTGTAGCTCCAATCGCTCGCTCGCCTGACGGAGAATTTGGCGTCCGGCAGCATTCGGCCACAGCGCAGGTCCCCGCCTGTTGATGTTACCTTCTGACTCATGGCGAAGGCGCTGGCCGTCGAGATCCGCACCCTGCGTGAGAGCGAGTTGCCTCAGGTCCACGACTTGGTGCTCGATGCCTCGGCGATCTACCCGGTGCCGATCCGGCCCTCGGTCGAGCAGCTGGGTCTGCTGCTCGAGCGGCGCGGGGTGGACTGGGCTTCGAGCTTTGGGGCGTTCTCGGAGGGCCGCCTGATCGGCGCCACAGTCACCGCCGTAGACGAGTGGCCCGCCCTGCACATGGGCGCATACGCGATCGTCTCGGCCGTTCGGAAGGGCTGGCAGGGCAAGGGGGTGCTCTCGGCCTTGTTCGAGTGGCTGAGCTTGGCGCTCGACCGGCGCGAGGTCACCCAGATGCAGCTCGAGGTCTTAATCGACAACGCCCGGGCGCGCCGGGCCTACGAGCGGCTGGGCTTTGACGCCGAGCGCCACTTGTTTTGCTTCGAGCTCCCGCGCCTGACCCGGCCGCAGCGCTTTCAAGAGCAGCTGGGCTTCGACGTCCACGAGGGCGAGGCGGCGGCGGCGGCGGCAGCCGAGCGCGGCGAGCTGTGGACCAGCTTCTGGAGCCTCACCCCGGCGTGGACGGGCAGCACGTGGACCGTGCAGCGCAGCAAGTCGCGGGTCGTGTTCGAGGCGCGCTGGCAGCAAGAGGTGTGCGGGTACGCGGTGCTCGTGCCCGAGACGGCCGAGCTCGTCCAGATCGCGGTCGCGCCCGAGCACCGACGCAAGGGCGTGGCGACCGAGCTGATCCGGGCCTGTCACCAGCGCGTGCACGGGCCCGCGCTGCACGTGCTCAACGTCGACGATGGGGCCGACCGCGGGGTGACGATCGCGTGCTTGCGCTCGCTGGGTGCGACGATGAGCGCGGTCCAGCTCGAGATGGTGCTGCACCGGGTCTCGTAGCGGGCGCGCCGCTCGAGCGCTCGCCAAGACTGAGCCGAGTCGACGAAAAAAACGAACGGGTCCAGGTCTGGACCTGACAAGCCCTAGCATGCCCGTCCGTCTGCCCCGAACCCCCGTCGTCGTCGCGCTTGCCGCGGCTGTCTCCCTCCCTGCGTGCAACTGGCGCAACACTCCCGTCCAGCGGGTCAAAGATGTCGACTCACTGATTCACTACCCAGGCCACGGAGGCGTGGTCATCAGCGCGTCGACCCAGCTGACCAAGCGCATCTGCGTCGCGCCTCCGGCGCAGGGCGCGTTGCTGCGGCAGACCAATACGTCGACGCGGGCCGAGGTCGATGTCCTCGATGTAGTCGGGGTCGGGGTCGGAGTTGACCACGCGACCGCCGAGGCGCTCGCGCGGATGTACGAGCAAAATGAGCGGTCGTTGTTCTTGCAGTACTCGATGTATCGGCTCTGCGAGGCATACATGAACGGAATGCTGACGCGAGGCTCGAGCAGTGAGATCTTGGCTGTAGAGATGGCGAGGTACAAAGCGGCGGCCACGGCCGCGGGTGCCAAGCTAGCTGAATGCAACAAAAAAAAGGGCAAACTGGAAGCCATTCAGAGTGCTCTGATCGGCACTGAACCTGCGACTCGGGTGCAGCGCGACGACCTCGACGAGCAGATCTCGAGTCTCGAGTGCGAGCAGTACGCGAGCGACCAGCAGTCGGCGTCTGACACCGCAGCTCTGCTCGAGAAGCGCCTCGCTAATATGGACAAGAGCCCGTCGGACGACCAGGGCATCTTGTACTGGATCGCCTTCCAAAATATCCTCGAGACCTCGGTCGAACTCGCCCGCCTCGACGCGCAAGCGGCCAGGCTCCGCGCACAGACTCAGGCCGCGCTGGCCAAGGAAGCCCAGCTCGAGGCCGAGAACAAGGTCAAGCGCCTCGAAGCGTCCGCAAAGACCCTCGACGCCGTGCGTGAGAAGGCACTCGACAATGCGATCGATCGCGCCAAATGTGCCGATGATTGCGCTGACAAGAAGGGCGACAACGAGAAGTAGCGCCCGACCTCCGCTTGCGATTGGGGCCCAAGGTTGGGTGACACGCTTGATCTGAGCGCGACATGACGGATACCGGTGGCAACGGTCCGTCGAGAGCCGAGCGAGCGCCGAGCGACAGCGAAGACAAATATCGCTTCGATGATTGGGACGATGACGGTGGGCTCGTGCTCGTCTCGTCCAGCAAGCATGCTGGTCGGCTGGCACCCGCACGCTACAGACCCTATCGTCGACGCCGCCGACCTCACCGAGTGCTCTCAGCTCGAGCCGGCAGCCAGCCCCCTCAGCCAGCATGGACACACACGCTGAAGTCCTCGCCTCCCAGCAGGCGCGGTCGGAGTAGGACCGAGTCGCCGAGCCCCAGCACGAGGGGCAGGGTGAGCGAGAGCTTGATTAGCTTGGCGCTGATCGCCCGCCGTCTCACCCACCCGACTCGACCACGTCGAGCCGCTCTCGCAGCTTGCGGGCCCAGCCCTCGAGGTCCTGATCCGAGCTTTCGGGCACCCCCGCGAATCGCTCGAGGCGCAAGTACTCTTTCTTGAGCGCGAGCTTGGCCCTGCGCAGTCGACTTCGCACGGTATCCTCGGGGATCGCCAGCACCTCCGCGAGAGCTGCTCCGCTGAGGCCCTCCCAATAGTAGAGCTCGAGCAGCTCCTGGTCCGCGAGCCGGATCTGTCGCAGCGCGTCGAGAAGGCGTTTGTCCGCTCGATTGCGGGCCAGCACGGACGACGGCCCGGCCCCGAGATCGGCCAGCGATAGCTCATCGATCGGGACATCGCGGCCCCGATGCTGCCGACCCTCCCAATGTTGCAACAATAGATGTCGTGCGATACCGCGCAGATAGGCCAAGAAGCTCGAACGACCCTCGAATCTGACTTGTCCAGTTGCACAGGCCTCGAAGGTGCGCTGAATTATGTCTTCGAGATCGGTGTCCACCTTGTTGACGAAGAACCTACGGACCGTCTCGTAGTGGCGACCAAACAGGGTGCTGCCTGCTCGCCGGTCGCCGGCTCGCCAGGCCGCGAGCAGCTCGTCGTCGCTCACCATCGACGTCACTCTACCATCGAGGCGTGATAAAAGGGACGGATCGTAGCCGGCTCCGCACTAGTTGGGCGTGCCACCGGTAACAGACACGAGCCCCATGGGCATCGACCCCGATAGCACGCCTTCCTTCGACCTGCCCGCGCCGACAGAGTCGCACGGCAGCCGCGCGATGCGTTCGCGCATCGCCCAGCGCCTGTTCGACGAGTCCACGCCCGCCCAGTCGATCGCCCACTACCAGATCCTGCGTCGAGTCGGCTCGGGCGGCATGGGTGTGGTCTACGCCGCCCGTGACTCCAAGCTCGATCGGGTCGTCGCGCTCAAGCTGGTCAGGCGCTCGTCCATGGCAGGCGGCGGACACGAGCGCTTGATCAGCGAGGCTCGGGCGCTCGCCAAGCTCTCGCATCCGAACATCATTCAAGTGCATGAAGTCGGCGCTCACGAGGGTGACGTCTATATTGCCATGGAGTTTGTCGACGGCCAGACCCTCGGTCACTGGCTTCGCCACACTCCGCCGTCGCTGACCAAGCTGCTGCAGGTGTTCCTCGCGGCCGGTCACGGCCTCGTGGCGGCCCACGAAGCGGGCATCATTCATCGTGACTTCAAACCCAGCAACGTGCTGGTCGGAGGCGACGGTCGCGTGCGCGTCGTCGACTTTGGCCTCGCGTGTACGATCGAGAGCGTCTCGACCATCACCGACCCCTCGACGAGCCTCGACTCGCCCACGTCGAGCACCCGGGTCGTCGGTACACCAGGCTACATCGCCCCGGAGCTGTTCGAGCGCCAGCCCGCCGACGAGCGCAGCGATCAGTTCGCGTTTTGTGTGGCCCTGTGCGAAGCGCTGAGCGGCCAACAACCCAAGACCGGTGAACCGCTTCGCGTTCGACCGCGGTGGCTGCGACGCGCGCTCGAGCGTGGCCTTCACCAAGACCCGAGGCAGCGCTGGCCGAGCTTGGCCAGCTTGGTAGCGACCCTCGACCGCGCCCCTCGCATCCGGCGTCGCGCTGGCGTTGTCTTGGTCGCAGCTGGGCTGGCCGGGGGCTACGGGCTGGCCAACGCGATGACGCCAGCCCGACCCGACTGCAGCGAGCTCGGTCAAGAGTTCGACGCGGTGTGGAACGATGCGCGCCGCGATCTGGTCAATACCCACCTCGACGACGGTGGTCGGGCGTGGACGAAGGCCATCGGTAAACAACTGGATCTCGCATTCGCCGAGCAGCGCGAGGCGTGGCTCGACGTGCGCGAGCGCGTGTGCAAGGGCTCGCTCGTCGGCGACGAATCTGGCGATCTGCACCTCGCCGATGCTTGCCTCGACCGACACCTGCAGCGAATCGACAGCCTGATCGCGTTCGTGCTGTCGACGCAGCCTCTGGCGCTCGTCAACATAGATGAGCAGATCGCCGAATTGGGTGATCCACGAGCGTGCGGCGACGGCTCGAGGTTGCTGGCGGCGCCCGCTCCCGTCGAGCACGCCGAGGAGATTCACCTGCTCGAGCTCGAGCTCGACAGGCTCGGCCTGCGCGTGGCGGGTGGCGACTTCACGACGGCCGTGTCGCACTGCTCGCGCTTGCTCGAGCGTGCCCGCGCCGTGAACTATCCCCGCATTGTGGCCGAGGTGCTCGAGCTGCAGTCGGTCATCGCCAGCGAGCGTGGCGACGCACGTCGTGCCGTCGCGGCGAGCTTCGAGACCGTGCTCGCGGCCGAGTCTGCGGGCGACGATCTGCGGGTGTTCCTGGCCCGGCGCCGCCTGGTGGATCTGTACGCCGAAGAACTCGACGATCTCGACGCCGCAACGCTGTGGTACGCCCAGGCGCAGGCCAGCTTCACGCGGCTGGGCTCACCCGCGGTGCTCGAGGTCGCGCTGCTGGACGCGAGCTCCGAGCTCGCCGTCGCCGCCGGGGAGCTCGAGCGCGCTCAGCTCGAGCTCGAGCGCGCCCTCGAGCAGGCCCGCACCCTCGATCCCGGCCACCGCCGAGTCGACCAGCTAGAGCTGTCACTCGCCAATCTGCTGGCGGATCGCGGAGATCACCGCGGCGCCATTGCGCGCTATGAGGCGCTCGCCGGGCGGCAGACCGCCCGACTTGGGGCCGATCATCCGAGCGTCGCCAGGATCGAGTTCGACCTCGGGCTGTGCCACTTCGAGCTCGGCGATCCGGACCAGGCGCAGCTGCACCTGGACCGGGCCCTGGACATCCAGACTCGTGCGTTCGGCGACGACGCTCCCCAGCTGCTGCCGACCCTCACGGTGCTGGCACAGATCGCGCTTGGCCGCGACGATCTCGAGCAGGTCCTGACTTTCGCCACGCGCATGATCCCGCTCGAACGCGCCAGCTATCCGATCGAGGATGGTCGCTACTTCAACGGCTCGCGCTTGCTCGCCAGGGCACACATGGTCGAGCACGACTACGCGGCCGCGCTGGCCGTCGACGAGGCGCTGCTGACGGATCCACCCGCGCAGATGCCCGCCGAGATTCGCGCCGACCTCGAGCTCGAGCGTGGCTGGCTACTGTGCCGACTCGGGCGATGCACGCAGGCGCAGGCAGCCTTCGAACTCGCGGGCGCCGTGGACGACCCGGCCACGCAACACTACGTGGCGCTGGGCCTGGCCGAGGTCGAACTCGCGCGAGGTGACGCGGACGCGGCGTGGGCCAGCCTCGAGGCGCTCGCCGAGTTGCTGCCCGAACACGCCGCCGAGCCCGAGTTCGAGGCGGAACTCGCCGCGATCAGAGCGCTCACGCTCGCCCAGCGCTCGCCGTTTACGGACGAGTTCGAGGCCGCCATCGCCCTCGCTGCGGGTCACATCGGTGTCTTGCCCCCGGATCTATCCAAGCGCGTCGAGGCATTGCTCGACGGACAGGCCAAGCCATGAGTCATCGAATGTTTCATACCGTGGGTCTGGTCGCCGCGCTGACGTCCGTGAGTGGCTGCGACCGAAAATCGGGGGAGTCCGCCAAATCGCTATTGATGACGGATCCCGTCGTGGACTACCTGTCCTCGACGATGGTCAACCCAGATACGAGCGAACCTCCCGCCATCGGGGCGACCGCGTCCATGGTCCTCCCACGAAATGTTCACTGCGTGGAGGATGGGTGGCTCATGCTCCGCAGCGACGAGCCTCTTTCCAAAGCGTACGGGAAGCCGTGTGACCGAACGCTGCTCGCACCGTTCGCCGAGGAGGCCCGAGCTCTGGGCTGCACGGCGACGCTGATCGCAAACGATCAGGTGCTGACCGCCGCCCACTGCATCATTGGCGACAACGTCAACCTCGATCGAATCTACTTTGTCTTCGGTCGCACGATTGACTCCGAGTTCGCCAAACCCAAATCGCCTGGCGAGAAAATCGCAGTGCCCTCAGCTCACTGGGCCCAGGCCACGTGTGTGACGGCCGGCGATCTCGCTCCAGGCGAGGTTCCGCCCGATTGGGTCGTCCTTCAACTCGCCGAATACGTCGCTATTCCTCCCCTCGCGCTGGCCGCGACGGCCCCGACGCTCAACAGTAAAGTGGAGATGTTCGCGTACCCGCTGGGACTCCCACTCAAGCAGATCTCTGTCAAGCTGACCGATCTCGAGGGCGAGGCCGAGTGGGACTCCGCCAGCGGCAACTCGGGCGCGGCGCTGCTGGACGCGGAAAGTGCCATCATCGGCGTCGTCCGTGGTAACAATCAGGCCGCCGCCTCCACCTTCGGTGATTGCACGGAGCCTGCCCGGTGCCAGCCAGACAAATGCGCGGGGCAGCCGTACACACCCGTGTCGGTGTTCTCCAATTGGGCCACATTTGGTGTCACACAGCGCCTTCGCTACAAGCTCTCACCCAACGTCAAACCCTGCTCCAAGAACAATACACACGAATAGAGGTAGAACAATGCCGCTCAACTACGAAATCTGGTACGCCCCCAACGATCCCGGAGACCCGGTGGATGTGTGCAGCTCGGACTCAGCCCTGAGTCTCACGCTCGTCAACGATCACGAATGTACATACAAGGACAACGCAGGCGCTTCGCATGACGTCGCCTTTATCAAGATCACCTACTCGAAAGACGCTGGGGGTAGCTTCCCTACCAGCAGCTTCACCATCACGGCTTCGCCGAATCGGTGGGATGTCGAGCCGATCAACGGCTACGCGTTCTCGGGGAGTTCGACGTCGATCGGGACCGCCACCGCCACGAAAACGGAAGAGGTGTGGCTGATAACCTTCACCCCGCCCGATTACGAAGCACCCGAGACCGCTGCGTCGACGATGTGGTTGTTCGGCGTTAGCACCCCACCGCCGAAGCTCAAGGTGATCGTGAAGCGCCAGGATGCCACGTTCAGCTGTCCGCCATCCGAGCGGTGAACTCCAGCGCGGACTCGAGCACCTGAACCGGCTCGACACCGCCCATCACGCCGGTGCGAGGGATCGCCGTGATGATCCGTCGGTGTCGACCGGCTAGACGTCTGCGCTCAGCCGCCGACGCTGCCGGGATAGGCCAACGAGTGAACCAGCTCGACCGACTCGATCTGCCACACCCCGTCCTCGCGCACGAACGTGGCGGTGTTGGCCGCGAACAGCAGCAGCTTCTCGTCGACGTCCAAGCCCAGCTCCGGTGGGGGCTTGGTCGAGTTTGCGAACTTGAAGGTTGCTGTCGCGTTGTCGCCGTCGAGCTCGACAGCGATCGCGCTGGTGCTGAGGTTGGCCTGGGCCGCGACCATGATCGGCCCGTAGCCTGCGATCAGGCCATCGTAGCCCTCGAACACGTGCGCGCCGCCGGCCGGGTCGACGGCCGTGAGACTGAAGTTGCGGTGGATCCGAGGCTCGAGCGCCTCGAGCCCGGCTAGATCCGAGTTGTCGACGACCTGGGCAAAGCCAAGCACGAGGCCGCGGAGCTCTTCTTTGGTCTCCAACACCTGCACGCGCGCCTCGAGGTCGAGGTCGTCGGAAGCCGCCTCGGCTTCGGTGCAAGATGCCAGCAGCAGTGGGGACATGCTCAACGCGAGCGTGACGCCGAGGGTACGGATGATGCCTGATGTTCGAGTCTTGGTTGTCATGGTGAACTCCTGTGACGGAGTTGTAGGCCCAGACAAATATTACTCAAATAGTGATTTTGCATGTGTGCTATTTGCAATTTGAATAATCATCTACTCTGGTCGCCATGACCACCTCAGAGCTCGTGGACTACGATCTCAACTTGCTCGTGGCGCTCCACGCTCTGCTGCGTGAGCGCCACGTGAGCCGAGCCGCGGAGCTGCTCGGGCTGAGTCAGCCAAGCATGAGCCGCGCGCTTGGGCGCTTGCGCGAGATGTTTGGTGACCCGCTGCTCGTGCGCGGCAAGTCTGGCATGCAGCCGAGCGCGCGAGCGCTCGAGCTCTACCCACAAGTCGAGGAGTTGCTCGCTGGGGTCCGTCAGCTGGTCCAGCCCGCGCGCTTCGATCCGCTCACGGCGACGGGCACCGTCCGCATGGCCGCGCCGGACCTGGTCGTCTACATGTTCGTCCCTCCCCTGATGCGGGCGCTGGCCGAACAGGCCCCCGGGCTCAGCCTCGACGTCGTCCGCTGGCAGCCAAGCTGGCGCGAGCACCTCGAGAGCGGGGACATCGATCTGACCTTGGGCATCCCCCGGGGCGACGAGCCCAATGTCTACGCGCGTCCGCTGATCGAGACTCACTGGGCCTGCGTCCTGCGCAAGGGCCATCCGGCGCTCCGCGGCAAGTGGACCGTCGAACGATTCGCGGCGCTCGATCACTTGCTGGTCTCGCTCACGGGCCACGGCGACGGGCCGATCGACGCTGCCCTCGCCGCGCTTGGGCTCTCACGCAAGGTCGCGTTGCGGGTTCCCTATCCCGTGTTGACCCCGCTGTTGGTCGCCGAGACCGACCTCGTGCTCACGACCCCCGCCTGGCTCGCGCGCAAGCTCGCCGGCTCCATGGGCCTTGCGATCCGGCGCCCGCCCATCCCCATCGCGCCGATCCGGGCACCCATGCTGTGGCACGAACGAAGCCACCGCGACCCCACCCAGCGCTGGTTTCGGGCGCTGCTCGGCGGGCTCGCCGAGCAGCTGGACATGAAGGTTTCGTCCTAACAGCACGGGCAGCCCTTCGCCTGGTCCTCCTCCGCGAGCGGAGCTCGACAACAAGCTACAATCGAGGATCGGCGCTGCGCTGCGCGACGATTGCTTCGCCGGCTTGAAGATTGCTCGCGCAGGCGCTGCGCTCGAGCTACGTGGGTCGACGCTGGTCGCCATGCGCCGAGAGTGGACGCAAGAGAAGCGATGGTGGTACGCGCTCGATCTGTGCTTGCACGCGGGTGGAGTGGCCTACGAGATTCTGCTGTACCGAGACGACTACGACGGCACGTCTGTCCTGTGTGAAGCACGACACCCCGAGGCAATTCCGCGGCTCGAGGCGGCGCTGGGCGACTGGCTGGAGGGGTTCTTCGTCTGCCCGACGAGACGATTTTAAATATCTTCGAGCAGGAAATGCGGCTCGGGCGGGTGGACGTTGGCCGTGTCTCACAACGACTCGATCACGCGGCGATCGGACGAGTCGAGGCCGGCAGCGTGGAAGCCACGTGACCACCCCGTGCGTCGTCCACTCAGCGCGAGCCGGGGGCTGGGCACGACCCGGCCTCGACGCAGTCCGTTCGGCGGAGCGGATCGACGTCGTCGCTGGTGCAGGTCTGGCAGTCGGCGTTGAAGGTCAGGAACATGCCCGACCGCGAGGCCTTGCACAGGCTCTCGGTCCAGACCGTGTCGCCGTCAAGCCGCCCGCGCAAGCCGTACTTGCGCGGGATCGTGATCTTGCGACGGGTCAAGGGCCCGGTCTGTATGCGCATGGGCGGCTTGCTCTCGAGGTCCGGCGAAAAGCCAAACTCGATGTCGTCGTCGCAGAAATTGGTGAAGGTGATCGTGATTGTGCCGCCGTCCTCCACCGCGTAGTGGCTGTCCGAGTCGACCCGCAGCTGCGCGATGTCACTGGGCGGATCCGGCGGGCAGTTGTTGGCGAGCTCGAAGGGCGCGTGCAGATCGATGCCGGCCGGGATCCGCCCAGCGGCCTCGAGCCCGCGCGCGCTCGCGTCAGCGCGGCACTGCTCGAGCGGCACGCGGCCCCGCTCGAGCTCGGGCGCGGTGCGGTGCCAACACAGCTGCGCCCATGCCCAGGCCATCACCGTCAGATCGTTGAGCTCGCCGCAGCGCTCGCTCAGGCTTACGGCTTGATCCACGACGATCCGCTGGGTCTCGTCGGGCGGGACCTGGTTGGTAGGGCCCGCACAGGTGAGGAGGGCCAGACCGAGCACCGAGAAGCGACCGACGCCAAGCACTTGTAGAGCCTAACAGCTAATGACCCCCTACAGATGACTTGGTCGCATGAGTCATCAGGGGTGGAGCACCAGCGCGCGAGCGCGGACTTGCGCGAGGACCTCGATTAGGGCCTCACGGACTGCCGCGCGTGGCAGTTCGGCCAGGCGCGCGGCCACATCGGTCTTCTCGTGTCGTTGGAAGAACGCCACGAACTTGTCGCACACGTCATCGTCGAACTGGGCGCTCTCCACGAGGCGTTGTGTATCGTCCAGTGATTCCAGCCAGCAGGCCTCGCAGCGATAGGTGGTGAAGACGTCGCCCGCGTGCTCATTCCACCACGGGATCACGTGTGCATTTGCGCCCGAGCACAGGGTGTAGCAGCGCGAGCACATCAGCTCGGGCGTGGGGGCGGGCAGCTCGTAGGTGTTGTTGGTGTCGTTGAACACCACGCTGCGCCAGTGCTCCGTCTCGTCGCTGGAGGGCGGGGTCCAGCCGTGCTGATCACTGGTGGCGCGCTCGATGGGCGTGATGCGGGCGTAGCGGAGCAGCTCGGCCAGCCTCGCGGTCTGGAACTGATCCGAGGCCCGTACCGCGCACAGCGTCCAGTACAGCGAGGCGTCGGCGATGACCGGAGTGAACTCCCCGCGTGCAGCCTGAGCGATCACCGACTCAATGGGGTGGCCGGCCGGCGCGATCATGGCCGCGAGCACCATGTCGTTGCCGAGCATGGCAGCGTTGGCGACGAGGTTTGGCTTGGGAGGGGGCGCAGGCTTGGAGCCACGGAAGCGATCGAAGAGGCCCATGCTCGATCAGCATACACGAGGATGAGACGGTCCACTCACCGCCCCGCTGCTTCCCCGCCTGTCCATTTACCTTGGCCGGTGCTTTCTGGTGGTTTGTCAGCCCGGACACTCGACGCTGTTTGGCGCCGGGATGCACACGAAGCCGCCGCTGTCTCCGGGGTTCTGGCCACCACACCACCCGAACGCACCGATGTTGCCCTGGGTGAAGTAGTCGGCCGGGAGCGGGCCGAGACCGCAAGCGCCGATTCCACACGGCTCGGCGTTGAACCCGTAGCACCACCGGGCCTGTCCGGTGTTGGTGTCGAGCTCAAAGCGCTCGGCGAGCTTCCAATAGTTGGTGCCCGAGCTCGTGTTCCAGCCTTGGTTCTTGGTGTGCCACCAACACGCGTACTGGACACCTTGATGCATGAATAGGCCTCGCCAGTGGTAGCCGGTCTCCGAGTCCAGACATAGGCCTTCGACTGGGTTGCACTCCAGCTCGCCGGCGAGCCAGTCCGTCAGGCAGTTGGTCTGCTCGCAGTTGTTGTTGCACGCGTTGTCGTCGATCGCGTCCGCGTCGTCGCACTCCTCGACTCCCTCTTGCACGAACCCGTCGCCGCAGGTCGCGGCGACGCAGGTCGTTGGGCAGGCGTCAGTGTCGTCATTGTTGGCGTCGTCGCACTCTTCGACGCCGGCCCATATAATCCCATCGCCGCACACGGCTGGCTCACAAGCTGGATAGGTGCAGCCGTCGTCTGTTGCCGTGTTGCCGTCATCGCAAAACTCGAGGCCGCTGTGCTGGTAGCCATCACCACAATATGCGATTTGGCAGATCGTGCACGCGTCGCTGGTGTCCGTGTTGCCGTCGTCGCACTGCTCACCCCGCTGCACGATCCCGTCGCCGCAGGTCGCTGGGACGCACGCCGACGTGCAGGTGTCGGTGTCGTCTTCGTTGCCGTCGTCGCAGCCTTCGACGCCCGCTTGCACGAAGCCGTCACCGCAGCTGGCCGCCTGACACCCCGTCACGCATTCGTCGGTGTTGTCCGTGTTGCCGTCGTCGCAAGTTTCGAAGCCTGCGTGGACGTGGCTATCGCCGCATACGGCGATCATGCACTCGGGCGTGCACTGGCCGTCGAAGGCGTTGTTGGGTCCGAGATCACACTGCTCGGGGCTCTCGACCACGCCGTTGCCACACTCGTCTGGGGTTCCGCCGCTGTCGCTGGTGTCCGCTGCGGTCGCGTCGTCTAGGGTGTGCGTGGTTGCCACGTGATCGCTGGGGGTGCAGGCCCAACTGCCGCAGAACAGGGCGACAAGCGAGAACATGGTCGGCGCGCGGAGCCCAGTCATCCGGCGTCAGGCTAGCGCGATGCCCCGCGCGAAGTCCACGTCTTGCTTGGTGCTCCGCCAACATGCTGTTAGAGTCCAAATCAAGCTCATGGACTGGAAACAAGACGCCCGCACTCGACTCACCGAGCATCTTGACGCCAAGGGGGACCTCGCCCCGCCGTGGGAAAAGTTTCCAAACTATGAGCGGTACACGATTGGTTGGCGGATGGGGTCGGGCGAAGACTGGCTTGGGTTGTGGCATGTCTTTTTGGAGCAGCTCGGTCCGGAATTCGAGGTTCGGCTTGCGTATCTGAAGCGCCATGCCCCTGCGCCATTCACCTGGGCGAATGCGGTGTATGGGGTTCTGTATCCTAAGTCGGGGGGCGATGATGGCGATGGCGATGACGGCGATGACGGCGATGGCGACCCTGCGGCCGAGCGCCGGGCCGCGCTCCTCGAGAAAGGGCTCATTGCTTCCGATGTCGCCTATACAACTTGGCTTCACCAGCAAAAGGGGGTGCGCTGGCCATGGACGTACAGCAAGACGCCGCAGAATGCGGCGCGGCATTGGACGCGTGACCTGTGGTTCTGGTCACGCCAGGTCGCGGCGCTTCGATGCGATCCCTCATG
>NZ_JMCC02000152.1 GCF_000737335.2 Enhygromyxa salina
CAAACGGCCCCGAGGAGCGAAGCGACCAGACGCGCCAGCGGCTGCAGTCGGCGAAGGGCCAGGCTCTATGTGGGGGTCTAAAGAACCCGGGTCATATCAAAGCGGTCCGTCGCCGCCTTTTAGGACGATCGGCTTGGTCTTCTTCTCTTCCTTCTTCGACTTGCCGCCCCCACCGCTGCCGCCGCTACCGCCGTTGTTGGACCGAGGGTTCGCGTTGGGCGAGATCGTCGCCTCGCCACCTTGGGCCGCGTTGGGCTCCTCGGTGTCGTCGCGGATCTCGGCGGCCTTGATGACCTCCTCGGGCCCCGCAGGAGCAGCCGGGGCGGCGTTCTTTTGGGCCTGCATGTTCTGCCACACGAAGTACCCACCGACACCGCCGGCGCCAAGCAAGACGACCAGCAAGAACACCCACTTGCTCCCCCCGCCCTTCGGCTTGAGATCGTCGTCGTAGCTGCTGGTTGCCGAGGCTGCGAAGTCTGCACCCGCGGCCGGACTCGCAAACGGGTTGTCGGCGGCCGCGCTTGGCGGTGGTGCGCTGACCGGCGCAGAAAACCCCGCGCCGCCCGGGTCGTCCCCGGTCATGGCCGAGATGTGCGGGGCCGAGAGCTCGTCGTCACCTTGCGTGGGCGTTGGCGGGCTGTCGGCGTCCGCGTCGGCGTCGTCTTCATCCTCTTCGGCGACGGCTTCGAGCTGGGCGTAGAGCGACTTGATCTCGACGCTCAGCTGCTCGATCGCCTCGTTGTGCTGCCGAAGCGTGAACGGCTCCTTGACAGTCTCGAGGGCCGCCTCATGCGTGGCGCGTTCTTGCTCGAGCTCATCGAGCCGGGCCAGCGAAGCTTCGATCCATTCGGGGGAACCAACATCCATCGTGGGCGAGTCTCCTTCTTCCTGCCGCTCGTTGGCCGAGCCTGGGCGGCGAAATGATACACATCCGAGAGTGGCGCCAACATAGCGGATTTGCGTTGCTGCTCGCACCGCTCGTGAGCGTGGGTCTTGGGGACGAGAGCGTGACAGACGCACGCGAACGGAGGCTCCGTGAATGTACAGCCCACGCTACGTGTCGATGCGCGCTTCGGTTTACGCTGGCTGTAGGCAAGGGAACCCGATGAAGACCGCGGGCAGCGCAGATCCGGCGACGGACGAGCCAACGCGCGCGCGCTCGCGCGGGTGGCTGGTCGGACCGTGGTTCGACGCCACCTGCATCGCGTGGGCGTGGGTGCCCTTCTACCTGTTTGTCGTGGTGGTGCTGGGGCTCGACGGCAGCTGGTCGCTCGGTGGGCGCGACGGCAACGGCACCGAACCCGGCCTCGGACTCGCGATGTTGATCGCCCTGGGCGTCAGCTATGTCCACCGCCACTACACCTTCTTGCTGGTCTATGGCGACGACCAGACCTTCGGCGAGCGCGTGCGGTCCTACACCCTCGTACCCGCCGCGCTGTTCATCGGCCTGGCGTTGGTCCTGCGCGTCCAAGGTGAGCTGAGCTGGGTGCTGTTTGGCTTGAAGATGCGCCCATGGATGCTGGTGCTGTTCGTGACCGGCGCCTGGAACATGTGGCACACGCTCATGCAGCGCTACGGGATCACGCGGATCTACGCGAGCAAGGCCGGCGGTGGCCTGCAGACCCCCGCGCACGGCCGTCGGGATCTGCGGCTGATGTGGGCGGCCGTGCTGCTCACGGCCGCCCTGACCTCGATGTTCCGGGCCTCGACCTTCGCGGGGATCGCCAACGGGCGACGCGTACTGATCGCCCTCGAGCCGATCATTCATGGCGCGCTTGGCTGGACGCTGCTGGCGATCATCACCGGCGCCACGCTGGTCATGGCGGGGAGCTGGGCGATCCACGAGCGCGCGGCCTCGCTGTCGCTACGCGAGCGGATCCCCAGGCTCAACTTCGTGGCCTCGACCGCGGCGCTGCTGCTGGTGTTCGTGGTCCACGGCCCGATCATTGGCTACCTGTGCTTCGGGGTCGCCCACGCGATCGAGTACGTCTGCTTCTTCCACGTGTTTGGCCGCCGCAAGTTCGCCGGGCGCGAGCCGCAGCAACGACAGGGTCTGGCGGCCAAGCTGCTGGCGCGGCCGCTGGTGTCTGGCCCGATCATCGCGCTGGCGCTGGCGGGGCTGTTCATCGCGCTCGCGGATCACCGCAAGAGCGAGCCCTACCTCGTGTACTACACAGCAACGTCCCTGCTGCACTTCTTGTACGACGGCTGGATCTGGAAGGTCCGCAAGCCCGAGGTCGCCAGGCACTTGTAGCGCCTGGCCACCTGCGAACGGCCGTGAACGCGCGGGTCAGCGAGCGCGCGACTACTCGCCCTTGTTGTCTTCGCCCTTTGCCGGCGCGGCGTCCTCTGCCGGCGCCGCGTCCTCTGCCGGCGCGGCGGCGTCGGTCGGCGCTTCGCTGCCGGTTGGCACGGCGTCGATCGGCGCGACGATCGCGGGTGGCGCGGGCTTCTCAGTGTCTTGGCAGCACAAGACCCCACCGTTGCGCTCGGACGTGACCGAGCCACAGCCTTGCGCCTTGCCGACGGAGATCCGGGTCTGCCCAGGCCACACCGCGTCGCGGCACTCGCCCGGGCGACAGTTCTGGCCGCAGCACACCGGCTCGGCCCCGTACCCATCTTTGAGGCAGGGGTAGCGGGTCGTGGGGCCAGGTGCGGGCGCGCACTCTTTCTTCTTTTTGACGTGGCTGATCGCGGCGACGAACTTGCCCGGACCCGCGCCCTCGCTGCACTGCTTGTCGTCAACGCGATCGCTGAGGTCGTGATAGTCGCCATCGCGGGCGCACACGTGCCAGCCCTCGGCGCACACGTCGGCGGGCGCCGTGCACACGTCGAGGTCATCGCCACAGGGCTTGCGGGTCGGGCCCTTGCGCAGGGTCAAGCTTCCGTCCCAGACCCCCAGGCAGCCGGCGATCGTCGGGAATTGTTTGAGGTCGGCGAAGCCCTCGCGCTGGCCGTCGGCGCAGCCAACTACTTTGGGATCCCCGCCGCGCTCGCTCTCTTGAAACTTGATGTCGGTCAGAGCCGACGGCGCGTTGTCGTCGACCTTGACGTCCTTGCCGACCTTCTTGGCCGTGTTTGTAGCCGGTGGTGGACCGCAGGCGATGAGCGCGGTGGAGCTGAGCAGGCCACACAGTGCGAGGACGGCGCGTAGTTTCATCGCCGAGAATGTAACAGCTTCAGCGCGAGGATGAACCCCCAGCGGGGCGCCTCAATCGGCGCCTCAGTCGGCGCTTCAGTCGGGCTCGTCGGGCTCGTCGGGCTCGTCAAACTCGGCGAGCGCGGCCTCGACCTTGGACGCTGGGTTGATCAACTTCGCGACACCCATGGAGATGAAGTAGAGCACGACCATGGGCCCCGCCATGAGCACCTGACTGACGGGCTCGGGGGGGGTCAGGATCCCGGCGACGATGAACATCACCAGCACGGCGACCTTCCAGAACCGTATCAGGGTCTTCTCGGTCACGAGCCCGGCCTTGGCCAAGAACGCGACCAGCAGCGGAAACTCGAACACCAGCCCAAACGCCAGCAGCACCCGCGTGGTGCCCTTGAAGTAGTTGTGCAGCTCGAGCTGGATCGACTCGCCGCGATCGTGCGAGTAGTCGATCATCCATTCGTACACGAACGGCAAGACGACCTCGAACGCGAACGCGGCCCCGATCAAGAACATCACCATCGAGGTGACCACGAAGGGCACCGCGAACCGCTTCTCTCGCGCGAACAGCCCTGGGGCGATGAACAGCCACAGCTGCAAGAACAGGTAGGGCGCCGTGAGGAAGATCCCCGCGGTCACGGCCACGCGCACATCGACCATCAGCGGGTCTTGGATCGCCAGCGCCTGCAGCTCGGCGATGCCCTCCATGCCGGCCGACTTCCACGCGTCGTCGAGCGGGATGCGGAGGAACTTGGAGATGTGGGGGGCGAAGTAGAAGCTCGCGAAGAACCCGAGCGCGATCGCCAGGACCATGCGGATCAGCCGGCTGCGCAGCTCACCGACGTGGTCGAGGAACGCCATCGGCTTGTCGCCGTCGGGGCCCTCGGCCAAGCCTTCTTGGCCGTTGTTGTCGTTGTCGTCGCCCGCCATGGAGAATTGGATCGGTTGTCGGGTCTGGACTCAGGCGACGCCTTCACGCGGCTCGGCGCTGTCGCTCACCTTGCCATCGGCTTGTGAAGCGGGTGAAGCAGCCACGCTGGTGGGCGGAGTGTAGGGCGGCGGGCGGGCGGCGGCGAGGTCCCCAGGCTTGGCCCCAACTTTGCGAGGATCAGCGCCGGCGACGGGCCCGCCGGCGTGCGCGTCGTCGTCGTCGTCATCATCGTTGTCGTTGTCGTCGGGCTCGCTGGCTGCGATCCGAACGGGGCTCGCGGAGCTGGCGCTGCTGGCGGCCAGCGCGGTCGGGGCTTCAGACGGGCTCCCCGATGCGGGCCCTGGCGCCGCGCCTTCCTTTACTTCCTGCTCGCGCTCGGCCTGAAGCCGCCGCGCCGTCGCCATCCGCAGCTCCATCTGGGCCTTGGCGAGCTGCTGCCGGGCTTTGCGCTCGGCGTCGCGGACCTCCCAGCGAGCGTCGTTGTAGGCGCCCTTGATCTCGTCGATCGGCGAGCGCAGATCCTCGTCCTCGAGGATCGTCGCGCGGAAATCCTCGGCGGTCTTGCGGACCTGACCGTAGATCCGGGCAACAGAACGCGCGAGCTTGGGCAGCTCCTTCGGCGGGAACAACATCACCGCGAGCGCGATGATGAGGCCGATCTCCATCATGCCGAGACCGAACATCGGCGAACCATAGCAGGGGCCGCGAGCTCTGTCGTCTGGGGGGGCTCGAGCCAAAAGTGTGTGAGAACGCTTGTTAAGCCGCTCGATCTCGGCTGGTTCCAGGCAGGAACGGCCGCCTGGACACCCCCCCACCGCGCGGGCAAGCTGCGCCTCATGCCTGCGCGCTTCACCCCACGGCGTCATTCTCTGGCGCTGTGCTTGGCGCTGATGCCACCCCTGCTGCTACCGGTCGGCTGCCTGACCGTTCCCGGCGATCTCGACGACCCCAGCGGCGCACCAGCGGCCCCATCCTCCGTCCAGGAGCTGCTCGATCGTCACGTGGTCGCCAGCGGCGGCGATCAGGCCCTGCGTGCCGCCGCCCAGCGTACCGTTGAGGCGCGGGTCGTGTTCAAGGCCCAAGAAGGCTGCGAAGAGGGCGATGCCGACTGCGTGTGGGAGGAGACCGACGGGCAATTCGTGCTCTACACGACCGCCGACGGCCGCATGTACCGGCGCATGGTCGTTGGCGACAACGTGCTCGAGCGCGGCTTCGATGGGGACACCGGCTGGCAGATGCAGGCCCAACCCCAGATGCTGGTCATCGAAGATCCCGCGGCTACGCCCGTGCTCCGCGAGGACGCGCTGCTGCACTGGTACCTCGACGTCGACAAGCGGGATGATCTCGCGCTCGAGCTGCTGCCAACCCGCAAGAGCCCCGACGGCCGCGACCTCGACGGGATCATGTGGTTCGCCGCCTCGCCGGTCATGCCGCAGAGCGAAAAATGGTTCGATCGCGCGACCGGTCTGCTCTACGAAGAGATCGAGCGCGACACCGAGACCAGTGACGTCGTGCGCCGGGTCTACGGCGACTATCGCGAGGTCGACGGGGTGCAGGTCCCGTGGCTGATCCAGCAGATCACCGAGGTCGAGGGCTACCCCGATCACATCGTCGAGCTGCGCCTGCAGGTCGTCCACCACCGGCCGGTCCGCGACACGCTGTTCGCGGTGCCCGAGCTGGCCCCCGCCGAGCCCGAGCCCGATCAGCTGCTGGCCGCGCTCGACCAAGCCAGGCTCGAGGCCGAGGGTGACAAGGACAACGTGCTCGCCCAGGTCATGCACGCCCGCCTCGCGTTCGCGGCGATGCACCTCGAGCAAGCCACTGCCGCGGCCAAGCGCGCGCTGGCGCTCGACAAGAACGAGCTCGAGGCGGTCTACATCCTCGCTCGGATCGCGCTGCTCGAAGGTGATCTAAAAGAGGCCGACAAGCTGATGCGCCAGGCGATCAGCAAGGGCCTGCGCGAAGACGAGGCGGCCCGGCAGCTCGCGTGGATCCACATGCGCAACGGCGACTGGGCCAGGGCCGCCAAGGACCTCGCGGAGGCGGGCAGCCCCGATCTCGCGGCCCGCTACGAGGCCTTCTCCGGCAAGCCGCTGGTCGCCAAGATGGGCGGCAACGGGTGCACGACGACGGTGCCGATCGAGATCGAAGGCGGCGCGGTGGTCGTCGAGATCAGCGCCGACGGTGACGCGCTGCGGATGTTGCTCGACACCGGCGCCTCGGATCTGATCATCTCTGACTCGCGCGCGCGGGCTCTGGTGATCGGCACCGACGCCCAAGCCCCGCTCGTCGCCGGTGGGCCGCCGCTCAAGCAAGGCCAGCTCGACAGCCTCACGATCGGGGATCTGTCCGTCACCAACGTCCCGATCACCATGTTCCCCGACGCGCAGATCAGCGCCGTGGTGGGGATGGAGGGGGTCGACGGCGTGTTGGGGATCCGCCCGTTCGCGACCCGGCAGATCACCGTTGATCGCGAAGCGAAGACCCTGGAGATCGTCGAGCCCGGCAACCGCTGCAAGAAGCAGCGCGAGGCCAACCACGTCGGGATCCCCGTCCCGTTTTGGGTCCACGAGACCCACTACCTCTATGTACTCGGCCAGATGAACGGCGCCGAGGGCATGTACCTGCTCAACACCGGCATGCGCGGCGCGGATCTGACCGCCAACGAGGGCGCCTACGCCTACGCTGGGATCGGGGCGCCGCCCGTGCGCGCAGGGGCGCCAAGCCTCGCTCGCGTCGAACGCTTCTCGCTCGGGGAGTTCACCCGCGAGGACCTTGGCGCGGCCTGGGGCTTCTTGCAGCAGAACGCCACCAGCGACGGCTTTCGCCTCGATGGCATGCTCGGGCTCGAGGCGCTCGGGCGCGGGCGTTGGACCCTCGACTACGAGCAGCAGCGGCTGTACCTCAACCCGGCCAAGTCCCCGGCCCCCGCCAAGTCCCCGGCCCCCGCCAAGTCTCCGGCCCCCGCCAAGTCGCCTGAGCCCGCCGCCGCCAAACCCAAGAGTCAGTGACCCCGCATGCGCTACCCGGTGCTGATCTTCGATCTCGATGACACGCTGATCGAGAGCTTCCCCGAGTACGTCCGTCTGCATCAGCGCATCGCGTCCGACCTCGGCTGGCAGATCCCCACCGCCGAGCAGCTGGTGCACTACGGTCCCACGTGGGAAGCCACGCTCGAGCGGCTGTGGCCGGGGGTTGGGCTCGAGCCGTTCATGGCTCGCTACGAGCAGCTCGCCGACGACCACAGCTATCCGGCGATCGTCGGGGTCCCGGCTGCGTTGACGCGCTTGCGCGAGGCTGGCCACAGCTTGTGGATCGTGACCAAGCGATCCCGGCGGCGCCTGAGCCAGCGCATGGGTCAGGCCGGGCTGCCGCAAGAATGGTTCGCTGGGATCTTCGCCTATGAAGATCAGCCGGTGTCCAAGCCCGACCCGCGCTGCTTCGAGCCGGTCTGGCAGGCGCTCGGCGGGTCTCGGTCGAGCGCGGCCGAGCGCGCGCTCTACGTTGGTGATCGCAAAGACGACCAGCTCGCCGCCGACGCGGCTGGGGTCGGATTCGTCGGCGTCCGCACCGGTCCCGAGCACCTCGCTCAGGCCAGCTTTCTCGACCGGCTGCCGCATGAGCACGTGCTCGACAGCGCCGCCGAGCTCCCAGGTTGGCTGGAGGCGCGTCGGTGACCCAGCCCGCCGCGCTCGCGGTCACGGCCAAGCTCGCGTGGGTCACCCTCGACGGTGTGGCGCAGCTGGTCAGCCGCCCGCGGATCCGCTTTGATCGCGAGTCTGGGCAGATCCTGTCGATCTCGCTGGCGAGCGAGGGGGACAGCGCCACCCCCGAGGGCGAGCTGCTCCACGACCTCGGTCACGCGTTGTTGCTCCCCGGCATGGTCAACGCCCACAGCCACGCGTTTCAGCGGGCGATCCGGGGGGCTACCCACACCCTTGGCCCACACAGTCCATCTAGCTTTTGGAGCTGGCGGTCCGCGATGTACGAGGTCGCGAACACCCTCGACCCCGAGGGCGTCTACGCCCAGACCCGGGCGTGCTTCGCCGAGATGCTCACGCGCGGGATCACCTGCGTCGGCGAGTTTCACTACCTGCACCACGCCCCGGATGGCACGCGCTACGCCGACCCCAACGAGCTCTCGCGCCAGGTCATTCGGGCGGCCGATGACGTCGGGCTGCGGCTGTGTCTGCTCGAGGTCTACTACGCGCGGTCCGGCGCCCAGGCCAAGGGTCCGCTGCCCGAGCAGCGCCGGTTCTGTGACGGCTCGACCGACGCGTACTTGGCCCGCGTCGATGAGCTGCGTGCGCTGGCGTCACCCATGTTGAGCGTGGGCGTGGCGCCCCACAGCGTTCGGGCCGTGGCCGCCGACGAGCTCGCCCGGCTCGCCGCCCACGCCAACGCCCACGGCCTGCCGATCCACGCCCACGTGTCCGAGCAGCCGCTCGAGAACCAACAGTGCCAGGCCGAGCACGGCCGCACACCGCTGCAAGTGTTCGCGGACGCCGGCTGCCTCGCAGGCCCCCGCGCGTTCACTGCCGTCCACGCGATCCACGTCACGGCCAGCGACCTCGAGCTCCTGCGCAACCAACAAGTCTGCGCGTGTCCAACAACCGAGGCGGACCTCGGCGACGGGATCGTCCCGGCCGCGGCGTGGCGGGAGCACGGCGCAACCATCTCGCTCGGCAGCGACAGCAACGCGGTCATCGACCTGGTCCAAGAGGCGCGACTGCTCGAGATGCACGAGCGCCTGCGTCAGCAGGCCCGCCTGTGTCTGCGCGATGATCAGGGCCGGGTCGCGCCGGTGTTGCTGGCGGCGGCGACCACCGGTGGCGCCCAGGCGCTGGGCCGGCCCGAGCTTGGCCGCCTGGCTGTGGGCTCGCCCTTCGACGCCCTCGCGATCGACCTCGACCACCCCACGCTGCGTGGCGTCGATGGTCAGCTCGCGCTCGACGCCGTGTTCCTCGCGGGCACGGCCGAGCCCATCTCCCAGGTCTGGGTGGCCGGCAGGCGCAGGCGCTAGCATGCTGGGTCGGCCGCGCTCGGTGGTTGTCGCGGGTCTGGTCGTGCTCGTGACCAGCTCGTGCCGCACGACCCCCCGCGACTGCGACGACGCGACCAACGAGCGGTGTCTGTGGAACCAGGGACTGCGCAAACCGATCGCCTCGGACAATGAGCCCGGCCAGGACGAGGTCGCGACCGATCCTCACACCAGCCTCGGCAGCGACGCCAAGCTCAACGAGGCGGTCACGCAGCTGGTCGACATGATGCGGACGGGCTTGGAGTGGTCGCTTGTCGACGCCCGCGCGCGCAGCCTGTGTGTGAGCGAGGTCGAGGCCGATCCCGCGACCGATCCCCCGACCGATCCCGCGACCGATCCCCCGACCGACGGTGACGAGGGCGGTGGCGCCAGCGCGGCCTGGCACTGTGACACCGCGCTGTTGATCGACACCCAGAATCTGGTGCTCGAGGCCACCGCTGCCGTGCTCTCGCTCAGCACCGCCCCCCTCGATGAGTCCGCGAGCGCCGAGCTGCTCGACCTCGCGCGGGGCCGCTTCGAGCCGTGGTGCGCCAGCGAGTTCGAGGAGCTCGAGGGCACCAACCATCTATTATTCTATCGCTGCGCCCTGCCCGAGGGCCCTTTCTTGGTCGTCGCGAGGTTCCCGCGCGATCTCGACGCGGGCGCCTGGCAGGTCTCGATCGCCATCCTCGACGCTGGTTGAGCCGCTATCGCGCCCCCACCGAGGGTCACGCCGGAGGGCATGTGACGCCGCGGCATCATGCTCTACACTCCGCGCCGATGCTCGACGACATCCGCATGCCCAGCAGCCACGGCGGGCTCGTTTTCCCGCTCGACATGTTCCGCCCGACGATGCTCGCGGCCGCGCTCGCGGAGGGCTTGATCGCCCACGCCCGCAACATCCTCGACGCCAAGCTCGAACTGGTGCGGCACCCCGAGGTCCAGCTCGTGCTCGCGCGGATCACCGGATCCGTGATCGGCGACGACCCGGCCGGGTTTTGGCGCGAGAACGTCGAGCTGGGCGTGATCGCCTCGCAGGTGCTGCCGCGTCAGCTGTTCTTGTACTGGGTCGCCGGGGAGCCCAACCCTCGCCAGGGGTTTGTGGTCACACAGCGCGGCCAGGTCCTGGGAGCTCAGGACGCGACCCCGGACCAGCTCCCCCCCGACGCGACCGCCGCCGACTGGCCCGTCGCGCAGTTGCTCAAGCAGCTTCAGGTCGAGCCCGACGAGCTCGCCAGCGGGTTCGCGGGGGGTCCTCGCGTCGAGCTCTCGCTGATCGAGCCCGAGGGTGACGATCGTTCGCTGCTGATGACGCTGGTTGGCCAACAACCCGAAGACGGCCAAGGCGACGAGGGCGACGCAGGCGACGACGCGGGGCCGGACGCGCCTGCATCCAGTCCCCAAGCGGGCGCGGCCCCAGCCGCCACCAAGCGGGTCAGCGTCGAGGACGACAAGAAGCGCCGCGCCGCCGAACACAAGGCCGAGCTCGACGCCCGCGCGGCCAAGGCCGACTCGATCCGCGCCGATCTCCCCTACGTCGTCGACGACCTTGGCATCGTGGTCGCCCCCAAGGGCGCAGAGTTGGCCGACTCCGACATCCTTCGCGCCTACCTGATCCCGAACGTAGAGGGCGAGCTGCCAGCCGGCATCGATCGTGACCTGCGGGCCCAGCTGCAGGGCAAGCGCGTGGATTTTGCGGTTGGCGTCGAGTTCCTCAGCGAGATGTTCGCCGTCGATGGTCCGCTGACAAAGGCCCTGTTCGAACAGGCCAGTCAGCCACGCATGCTCGGCGGCGCCGAGGTCCGCGTGCTCGAGGTGCTCGGCCCGCGGCTCGGTCGCGGCAGCTACATCCGGCGTGGTCGCGCGGGCGTGTTCGTCTCGCGGGTCCCCGAGCTCGCGCTCCCCGACGCGTTGATCCTCGAGCTGCTCGGCGACGCCTGACTCGGAAGTCGGCGCCGGCGGCTGACGGCCCCGCGGGGGTCCGCGGCCCGTGGTTGACCTCGATGATCCGGCTGAAGTCCCGCCCGCGCTGATAACAGCCGCGACGCGGGCCCCTCGCACAGTCCCAAGGATCAATGGGCGCTCGCGCGCGCGCTGGTTTGACTACGCGCAAACTTGGATCCGCATCACGACCGACCCGCATGTCGTGCCTGCGACATCGGTGTCTCGCTGCATCGTGTTCGCGGCCCAATCGCAGCGGTTGGGCGCCGGAAAAAGCGCATACTCGCGTTGCGCATCGCAACACTATTGAAATCGCGACTATACGTAGTTGCGCGAAGATTGAGGCCCCGTGTGGAACTGAATGTCCTGATCCCCGAGCATTGGAGCCACGTTGGGGGCATGGAGCCACAGTTATCCGGCAGCTTCGGGCGATTTGTCCAAGCGATCACAGAAACACTGGTGATGGGGACCACGGGTCTGGTCTCAAAAGCACCTTAAATCTCGCTATTCAATAACGATATCAAGGAGTTGTAAAATTGCGTCAGGTCCCCTGGCCAGGTTCGGGGCCTGAGCTAGCCTGAATTCAGTTCGAAGACGGAGCTGATCGAACTCGGTACGAAACTTGAAGATTTGCTCCGGTAGGTCGTCGAAGCGCACCAGGGGCCCGGGGAGCGAGCCCGGCGCAAAGCAAACAGAAAAGGATATACGCACATGTACTTGCGAAGGAACAAAGTCCGCTGTGGCGATTCTCGCCGAACCTACCTGTCCATCGCCCACAACGTTTGGTGGTCTGGCGAAGGTAACAAGAAGGCTCAGAGCCGCCCAATCGTGATCGCGTCGTTTGGTGTAGAGGACAACGTGGATGTCGAGCTCGCTCGCGATGTTGTCGTCGCCGTCGAGAGCAGCGCGCCACGCTTTCCCTTTCGCCGCGGCGAAGGCAAGGCGGCAACGGTCCGGATCGCCCAAGAAGTGCGCAAGATCGAGCCTTTCCTCAAAGTGCTCGTGAGCCGCAAGCTGGGCCTCGCCGAGCACCTGCCCCCGCATCCACAGCGAGGTGAGATCCTCGAGGCGCTGATTCGCGACAAGCTCGCCGAGCCCGAGCCCTCCAACCTTCGCGAAGATGAGATCATGGACTCGATCCGCAACCGCCTTGGCGGGTGATCTCTCGTCAGCTCGGACGAGGCCATGTGCAACCCGGGCGAGGCTTCTCGCCCCATTGCACAGCCGTCGCGCAGCAGCCCGTGACCCAAAAAGAAGCCCGACAGCCTTCGCTGTCGGGCTTTTCTTTCGCCAGCCGCTTTACCTACGACCGCCTACTTTTGGCCATCTTTGGTGCGCTCGGATCCGGGGGCACCGGGCGTGCTCGGGGCCCGCAGATCCAAGTCTTGGATCATGTCCTCGAGTTCGATCTTCAGCTCGAGCCGCTTGCTCTCGAGCTCGACGATCCGGCGGCCCCTGGTGTCGGCCTCGCTCGAGAACTCGTCGAGGCGCTTGTTGAGCTTCTGCCGCAGCGCGCCCGCGGCCGGGTCCTTCTTGATGCTGTCGAGGTTGCGGCGGGTCTGATCCGCGCGCTGCTCGAGCTCGGCCTGTTGGCGGCGCAGGCCGTCGACCTCCGTGTCGATCCGGCCGATCTCGCGGCGCAGCTCCACGACCGGCTGCAGCTTGTTGCGGGCCGCCGCGTCGAGGTTGTCAGCCGTCAGGAATTTTTCGAGCAGCGCGAGCGCCTGCTGATCCCAGATCGCCAGGCTGATCTTCGACGGCGTCTGCTCGACCACTTTGATGCTCGCGCTGGTTGCCTTGGGCGCGACGGTCACGGGGATCAACCACGCGTCCTCGAGATCCTCGGTGCTCTCGGGCCGCTGCGCGAGCTCGTAGTTTGATCCGCTCTGCGGCTGGCGGATCAGGACCTTGAAGCCCTTGGCCTGGGCCGGCCCGCGAACGTCCCAGGTCGTGGTGGTCTGGTAGAAGCTCTCGACCTCGAGCACCCCACGCACGATCCGGGTCACGGTCATCTCTTGCCCGCTGTACTGCTTGGCCGAGGTCACCATGATGCCCGGCTCGACCGCGAACGGGATCGTGACCGAAGTACCGGCGCCCACGGCCTCGGACAGACCCTCGCCGACGAAGCTGCCGCCCGAGTAGATCGAGATCGGCCCAGGCTCGAGCACGTACTCCGTCGAGTTTTGAAACCGCACGACCCGGTAGGGGTTGGCCTCATAGCCGTAGCCGCCGCCGCCGGGCTTGTACAAGAAGGTCTGCTCCGCGGCGATCTCCTCGTTGATGACCGCGACCATGGTCGAGGTCCCATCCGGCAGGGTCACCGGGGTGCTCAAGTCGACGCGGGTCAAGCCCGAGATCCGCTGGGATCGCGCGGAGGCGTCGGTGCTGCGGCGCAGTGACTCGAGGTCCATGCTCGGCCCTCGCTCGGCGGCGGCAGCCGGTGGCGGCGGCGGTGCTGCAGGGGCCGGAGCCGCGCCTCCGCGTGCGCTCGCGCCCACGCCCCCTTTGTCCTTCTTCTTGGCGATCAGCCGCGAGCGATCGCCGTCGTCGAGCGCCCCCTCGGCGACCTCCTGCTCCCAGTAGTCACCAGCGTAGGCCTCGCCCGATTTCTCGTAGACCGCCTCCTCCTCCATCGGGGCGGCCAGCTCGTCCATGCTGGCGTCGCCCCAGCTGGTCTCGCCGACGGCGACCGCGGCCTGACGATGCACCCCGCTCTCCGTCATGTCGCTGCGGTACACCTCGCGCGGGGTGTGCAGGTCATAGCGAAACGCGATCGGTGCACCCGAGGTCAGGCTCAGGCTGATCTCGGTCCAGTCTTCACCCGAGATGTTGTCGACGACGGCCCAGCCCTGCAGCAGCGCCTTGCCATCGCCGTCCTCGGGCAGCACCACGCGGTAGGTTGGCTTCCACATCGGCGCCGAGACCACGTAGCTGACCGTCAGATCATGGCTGCGGGCGCCCGTGAGCCGGACCTCGATCTCGATCTGTTCGAACATGCCCTCGCCCGCCGACGCGTCGAGGCTGCGATGCAGCTGCATCGCGAGATCGCCGTCGTGCAGCGAGATCGACTTGATCTTCGACAAGCGCACGACCTGCATGTGCCCGTTTGACAGCAGGGTCAGCTTCCAGTCGAGCGAGTCGCTGGTGGAGGAAGGGATCGCCCCGCCGCCGCCGCGGTTGCTGGGATCCGGCTCGTTGACCGAGCGCTCGACCATGACCACGCGACCGCGCATGATCCGGCCCGTGTGGGTGTGGACCGTGAGCTCCGTCCCGCGGATGCTGTCGAGCACCTGCGCGAGCGAGCCGCGACCGGGGGCCAGGGTCGCCATCGCGGTGTTGGCCCACGCGGCGGGGTCGAGCGGCATCGACACGCTCACGGCCTTGCCCGTGGCATCGACGACCGTCAGGCTCTTGAGCAGATCATTGACCTGATCCTTGCGAACCTTGAGCCGCAGGACGTCGTCGGTGACCTTGCCCCGGCGCTCGAAGTAGCCAATTCCGTTGCGGTAGAGCACGACCGTGTCGAGCTCGAGGTCGTCGACGGTCGCCAAGGGCTTGCGACCCGCGCAGCCGGCCAACAGGGGAAATACGAACAGAGAGACGATCGCTAGTTTGCGCATGAGGATCTCGGGGCGGTGAGGGTAGCTCAGCCGCGCGGCCGCCAACGCAGGCCACGCTGGGCAAACTTACACGGCCCTACCCTTTCTGTTCACCCGCCGCGCGGTGGGGTTGGCGGCCCGATCCTCAACTGTCTCACATGCCGTCGAGCGAGGGCAGCGGCGCTTGCCCACCCGTGAGCTCTGGCGCGTCATCGTCGGCGGCGGGCAGCGTATCGGGGAGCTGTTGATCCGGGCGCTTGGGCTCCGGCGGCTGGGTTGGGGCGTCTGGCAAGTCCACCTGCTCCCCGGGCGCGGCCTCGTGCTCGCGGATCAGCTTGGCGACCGCGAGCCGCTTGAAGTAGTTGCGATCAATGGCCGACAGATCCTGGGCGTCGTAGGTCTCGTAGATCGCGGTCAACAGCTCGCGCCGCTCGCCCTCTGCGAGCGCGTGCCCGGTCTTGGTCGGCATGCTCATGAACGTGGCGTCGAGCTGCGCGAGCGGGAGCTCGTCGCCGGGCCGGTTGAGCTCGAAGCTCCTACGGTACAGCTGGATCAGCGAGACCAGCTGCTCGCGTAGCTCGACCTCGTCGAGCTCCCCGGCCGCGAGCGCGGCGACGCGGGCCTCGTGGGTGCGCCACACGTCCTCGATCTCGGACGGCGGGATCCGGCGGCCCTCCAGCACCCTGCGCAGGGTGACCTCGAGCTGCCCGCGCGTGCGAGTGAGCAGCGCGCGGGTCTCGTCGTCGAGGCCGACGGCGACCGAGCGCGCGTTGTTGGTGGCTTGGACCGCGCGCCGCTCCTCGCGGGCCTTGGTGCTGCTCGAGAGTTGCTCCGCCGCGATCGCGCGGGCCTCTTCGCGCGCTCGCTGGACGGCGAGCTCCTGCTCGCGCACGCGCTGTTCGAGCGCGCA
>NZ_JMCC02000153.1 GCF_000737335.2 Enhygromyxa salina
GGCTCGAGCTTGCGCGCGCGGCCTCGTGATGACCGAGGCCCGTCTGGGCCGCCGCGACCTCGCGCAGCGCCTCGGCGACCGCCGGGCTGTCGGGTCCGACGTGGCGCTCGTAGCTGTCGAGCGCGGCCTGGGCATGGCGCAGCGAGAGCGAGAGGTCACCCTCCAGCGCGGCCACGCGGCTGAGGCTGAGCAACACGCTGGCGGGGGCGGCCTCGTCGAAGCCGCGTTCTTGCATCTCGGCGAGCAGGCCCTCGAACAGCTCGCGCGCGCGCGCGGCTTGGCCCGCAGCCAGCAACGCGTTGGCGAGCGCGTGGCGCTGGCGCTGGCGCTCGAAGGTTGGGTTGCCGATCCGCTCGAGCAGCGCGGCGGCGTGCTCGAGTATCGCGACCGCTTCGCTCGCTCGTGCGTGGCCCAACCCAAGGCCCGACCCCAAGGTCCAACCCAGCTCGACCATTGCCCGGGCCCGCACGCCGTCGGCCCCGACCCGCTCCGACACGCGCACGGCTTCACGCAGGTGGGCCTCGGCGTCGGTGAGCGCATCGTCGTCGCGCTCGGCGACCGCGAGGGAAATGAGTGCTTCGGCCAGCAACGATCCGCTCGCTGGGTCAGCCGGAAGCGCGCGTAGCTTGGCGACGAGATCTTCGGCGCGCGATCGCGTCTGGGCGTCGCTGCCAGCGAGCGTCAGCCAACTCAGCTGCTCGAGCTCGGTGATCAACCCGGCCGCAGCTTCGACGTGGCGACGCGCGGCCGGCGGATCATCGCCCGCGCAACGTTGCGGCTCGGGCAGGGCCGCGAGGGTTCGCGCCGCGTTTCGCAGCGTGCGGTCTTCGGCCTGCTCGAGCGCGGCCACGAGCGCGCTGACCTGTGACAGCTGATCGCTCAGGCAGGTCGCGCGGCGCAGGTCCAGCGCCGACGCGTCGCGGTGGGTGTGGCGGCTCTGGCAGCTCGCGCGGCGGGCCTCGACCCAACCTTTGGCCCAAGCGTCGAGCGCCGCGACGACGCGCTCACCGGTGGCCGCCCCGCGTGCCGCCGGATCGAGCCCGCTGGGCTGGATCCAGCTGACCAAACCGAGCCGCGAGCTGGGCCTGCGCTTTGGGTCCCAGGGTCGCATCGAGCTCGCGCTGGACGTTGACGCAGGCGTCGACGGCCCCGGCCCGCGGGAGCATGATCCCAAGCGCGACAGCGGTCAGCGCGATGGCCCCGATCGCGGCGAAGCGCTTGTGCCGACGCCGACGCGAGGGGTGTCGCTCGAGCGCGTCGAGCAGGTCCTCCATTGTTGCGAAGCGGTCGTCGGGCGCGACGGACAGACCGCGGAGCAGCACCCGGTTGAGCCAGCGCGGCGCCTTGGCGGGCAGGGCGATCTCGCCGTCCCGGACCCGCTGGGCCAGCTGTTGCGCGGTGCGGGCCTGGACCGGGTGCCGGCCCTGGATCGCCTCGCACAAGGTCAAGCAAAACGTGAACTGATCCGAGCGTTCGTCGGCGCGCTCGTGCATGTGCTGTTCGGGCGCGAAGTACCGGACAAGGGTCAGCGCCTCGGCCTCGTCGGGCGCGGCTTGGTCGGCGGCGTCGATCGGCAGCGCCGCGAAGCTGCCGCTGAGTGGGCCCGCCCCGCAGCTGGCCTCTCCGCTCGTGTCGACGCTGTCGTCGGCTTGATCGTCTTGGGCTGCACCGCTTCCGTGCTTGGTGGGCTCGCCCGCGATCCTCGCGATGCCAAAGTCGAGCACCCGCACCTGCCCGTCCCAGCCAACCAGCACGTTCTCTGGCTTGAAGTCGCGGTGGATCACACCGGCCGCGTGCGCGGCCGCGAGCCCCTGGCCCGCGCTGATCAACACGGGCAGGACCTCGCCCCACGGCCGCGGGGTCTGCATCCACTCGCGGAGGTTTTTGCCTTCGACCAGCTCCATCGCCAAGTACAGCGCCCCGCGGTGAACGTCGGCCGCCCAGATCCGCACGACGGCCGGGTGATCCAAGCGCGCGAGCGCCCGCGCGTCTCGCAGGACTCGCTCGGCGGCCCGCCGGCTGGGCGAACGCAGCAGCTTGAGCGCGACCCTTCGCTCGGCGGCCGGATCCCAAGCGTCATAGACCACGCCCATGGCCCCGTGGCCCAACACACCGCGGACTTCAAAACCTGCGAAGCGCTCGCCAACACCGAGCTGCCTGTGCTGACCCGCGTCGCCGCGGAGGTCTTCGTAGCTGTCGCCGAGCGTGACCATCGGCGCGTCGGGGCGCGCCTGCTGCTCGAGGCGTCCTGCCGTCAAGCTGTCATCGAACACATCGCTACGCTAGCAGACAACGGGTCTGTGCGTACGGTTGTTAGGGCCGGGCACTCGAACGCGGGCTCGGCAACCACGCGCGCGTGGTGTTTGCGAGTTACGGCTCGCGGGCCCGGTCCCAGCGCTACCGTTGTTCCTAACCCTTCGAGGCGGGGGGCGAAGCCTGGGCCGTCCTCCTCGTCGTTGCGCGCGTGTGGTGTGCCGATCTCGTCATCGTCGTTACAGCCGAGAGCTCCGACGCACCCGTGATCGCCAGGCCGATCGTCAGGCGGCATCCAACTCGGGAGCGCTGCAAACTCGCGTGCCGCAGCGATAGCGCCGTCGCGGACACACCCTCAGCCGCGACGCTCGGCTGCGACAGCCTCTCGCGCCCCGAGCGAGCGTGGCGTTCGCGCGGGTCCAGGCCGTGTTCGGGGTGCCACGTTGACCGCTGATCCGGGCGACTCTACCGTTTGGCATGCGAATTCCGTTGTTGGCACCCCTCGTCCAGAGCCCGGCGCGGCTGTCTTGCATGCTCGCGCTGTTGCTCCCGCTCGCGTGCAGCGACGACGCGCCCGCCGACACCGGCGAGACCGCCGGCACCGGCGAGACCGGCACCGAGGACGCCCGCTACACCGCCAACATCCGTCGGACCAGCCACGGCGTCGCTCACGTCACCGCAGACAACTGGGGCAGCCTCGCGTTTGGCCAGGCCTACGCGTTCACCGAAGACAAGGGCTGCCTGCTCGCGGATCAGATCGTCAAGGTCCGCAGCGAGCGATCGCGCTGGTTTGGCGCCGGCGAGGCCAACGTCAACATCTATACCGATCTCGCGTACCTGCACCTGCACGTCTACGAGCTCGCGCAGCAGCAATTTTTGCAGCTCGACGCCACCGTGCAAGAGGCGATCATGGGCTACGCCGCCGGCTACAACCAGGCGCTGGCCGAGGGCAAGATTGGCGGCGACTGTGATGACCAGGCGTGGGTGCCCACGCAGATCGATCACATTGATCTGTTCGCCTACTACATTGATCTTGGCTTGCTCGCGAGCAGCCGCCAAACGATCACCGCGGTCGGCTCGGCGCAGCCACCCGGCGGCGCCGCGCCAGCGGATCCGGCCCCGCACTACTCCTCGCTCACGAGCCACCGCAGCGAGCTCGGCAGCAACGGCTGGGCGTTTGGCAGCGACGTCACCGCGACCGGTCGTGGCATGGTCATGGGCAACCCACACTTTCCGTGGGAGGGCGAGCTGCAGCTGTGGGAGAGCCACCTGCGGATCCCCGGCGAGTTCGAGGTCTACGGCGTCGGTCTGCTCGGGGTCCCGGGCGTGCTGATCGGCTTCAACGAGCACGTGGCCTGGACCCACACCGTGTCCGACGGCCACCGCCTCACCCTCTATGAGATCACCTCACCGCCCGGCGAGTCGACCAAGTACTACTACGACGGCGAGGTGCTCGACATGCAGTCCGAGCCGTTCACGATCGATGTGTTGGAGGACGACGGCACGATCACGACCGAGACCCGCACGATGTGGCGAACCCACTACGGGCCGATGGCGGCGCTCGATCCTTTCTATTGGACCAGCGCGCTCGCGCTCAGCTACCGCGACGCCAACATCGATAATTTCGTGCTCATCGAGCAGTTCCTGCGCATGAACATGAGCACCAGCCTCGAGGAATTTCAGCAGGTGCACATGGACGTCGCCGGGGTCCCGTGGGTCAACACCATGGCCGCCTCGGCTGACGGTCGGGCTTGGTACATGGACTCGACGCCGGCGCCCAACCTCTCGCAGGCGGCGATCGACGCTTGGTACGAGCGCAGCGCCTCGGGCTTCACGAAGGCCCTCGCGGATCAAGACATCTGGCTGCTCGACGGCAGCGACAGCCGCGACGAGTGGCAAGACGATCCCGGCGCGCGCAGCCCCGGGCTGATCGCCCCCGCCAACATGCCGCAGCTCGAGCGCAGCGACTTCGTGTTCAACGCCAACGACAGCCACTGGCTCAGCAACCCGCTCGCGCCGCTGACCGGCTACTCGCCCTTGCACGGGTTCGAGGGCACCGCTCGGTCGATGCGCACGCGCATGAACGCACGCACCTTGCTCGACCTGCTGAACGCCGACGCGGGCTACGGCTTCGCGGGCGCCGACGGCAAGCTCGACCTCGACGAGCTGACGACGGCCGCGCTGTCCAACGGGGGCTACACCGCCCAGCTCCTGCGCGACGAGCTGGTCGCGCGCTGCACGGGCGTCGACGTGTGGGACATCGGCGGCGGTGAGATCGTCGACATCGCCGAGGCTTGCGACCTGCTCGCAACGTGGGACGGCAAGCTGGATCTCGACAGCGTCGGCGCCGTGATCTGGCGCGAGCTACTTGGCGACTTCGACGCCGACGCGTTCAAGGACACCGGCACCCTGTTTGCGAACGGCTTCGACGCCGGTGATCCAGTCGACACGCCCAACACCCTCGCCGACGGCGACCATCCGCTCGACGCCCTCGCTGCGGCCGTGCAGCGCCTCGACCAAGCTGGGATCGCCCTCGACGCCCCGCTTGGCGAGGCCCAGTTCGCGCGCAAGGGCGGACAGGTCATCCCGATCCACGGCGGCAACGCGTCCGAGGGCATCACCAACCTGATCACCCACTCGCAGCTGCGCAGCGACCTGACCACGGAGATCCCCCGCGCCGAGGTTGTGTGGGATCAGACCGATCTCACCATGGACGGCTACCAGATCAACTATGGGACCAGCTTCATCATGTGCATGGAGTTCACCGACGACGGCCCGCGTGGGCGGGCGCTGTTGAGCTACTCGCAATCGAACGAGGTCGACTCGGGCTGGTATCAGGATCAGACCGAGCTGTTCTCACAAAAGCAGTGGCGCGCGATGTTGTGGGACGAAGCGGACATCGCGGCGGATCCAAACCTGGTCGAGTACGACGTCGCTGGCGGCGAGCCGCTGCCCTGACCGAAGGCGCGTGATCCAGCGGGGCCCGCAACTCTTGCGACGCCTGTCCGCCACCACGCCCAACGCATCCCCGCCGTGCTATGCGGGCCGCATGACCGCCCAGACGATCATGACGCGCTCCGTGCTGACCGTGACGCCGACCACCACGGTCCGTGATGCGATCCGCCTGATCGAGGACAGCGACATCCGCCACCTGCCAGTCGTTGACGGCACCACCTTGGTCGGGATCCTCAGCGACCGCGACCTTCGGGAGTATCGGATCCCGGTGATGCTCGAGATCGAGTACCTGAGCGACGACGATCGCACCCGCGCCAACGACATCCTCGACACGCCTGTGAGCGAGGCAATGAACAGCGACATGATCACCGTCGACACCGCAGAGAGCGTCAGCGATGTGATCGGCGTGATGATCGAGTACAGGATCGGCGCCGTGCCGGTCGTTGACCGCACAACCGACGAGTTGGTCGGGATCATCAGCTACGTCGACGTGCTCGAGTATGCGCGCCGGCTGTTCGACGAGAACGAGTAGACCCGCGCGGTCGCGGGTCTCAAAAAAACTCGCCCGAGCTGAAAAAAACCTGCAAAGCAGATCTACGGGGGCCGATACCGCAGATGTGCCCGGTAAGCTCCATCAAGGGACCCTCGAGCTGTTTCGGGATGATCCGTGGCTCGCCTTCGATCTGCTCGGCATCGAGCGGCCCACAAGTGGGACACCCAAGCCCCGCCAAGGTGAAGTCGAATGCGAAGATCCCGAACATCCCGACAAAGTTGTCGTGCGCTACCCCGATCTGGTGCTGGTTTACGACGTCAAAGGTGAGCCCGGCATCGGAATTGTGATCGGCGTCGAAGCGCAGGGGGGCTACGCCTACATCAAGCGTTGGCGGCTCCCGTACTATCAGGCTGTTCTGGCCGATACCTACAAGCTCCCGACATGGATGGTCGTGGTCTCCTACAATCAGCGCATGTCGGCGGCGATTCGGGAGTGGATGGTGGGTCTGCCGCCACGGGTCGACGTGTTGTTGCTCGACGTCGACACCGTCCCAAAGCTGAGCCTCGAGCGGGCGCAGCAGTGGCCGACCGCAGCCGCGCTAGTTGCAGCCGTGCATGGCCATCACGGCGACATCGAGGCCGCGCAAATTGGTGTGCACGCGTGCATGCGACTTCCAGAGAAGCAGCGGAAGTCCTATATAGGTACGATATTGGCGGCGCTGTCGGTGCCAGAGCGGGACACCCTGAAACGAGAGCTGAACATGGAAGAGAAAGAAGAAATCTGGGAGATCGAACGAAACAGCGGCACCTACATGCTGGGCCGAGAGCACGGGCGTCAGGAGGGCCGAGAGCACGGGCGGCGTGAAGCCTTCGTGGAGCTGGTCCTCGCGCTGCTCGAGGTCCGCGGTGTCGAGTGCGACGCGGCCAGTGAAGCGCGCATCCGTGCGTGCGAAGAGCACGCAACCCTCGAGCGCTGGGGCCGACGGGCCCGCGAAGTGACGCACGCCTCGGCCTTGTTCGAGGACGCGTGATATCAAGCAGCTCGACCGGGCGCTCGCCAGCATGAGACCTCGGTCGCATGCGGGTCATCTTGGGTGAGTCTGGGTTCGTGCGGGTGAACTCAGGCTGATCTCGTTCGCCCCCCAGACCCATGAAGGTGTCAGCCGTTCGTACGTAAACTGTTGAAATTACTCATGTAAGTGTGATCGTGCTGTTCCGCATCTTGACATGAATCAAGATTCATATCATGAACCGACTCCCCGAACGCTGTTTGTGGCGCCCGTCACACTCGCGCGCTATCGATCATGTCTGGTGCACAACCATCAAAACGCAGCCGCCGCTCCGTGCGGGAAGAGAGCCGCGCAGTCTACCGACAAGCAATCGTCGAAGCGGCGATGCGGATCTTCGGTCAGACGGGATTTCACGAGACCAAGATCGCCGACATTGCGACCGAGGCCGGCGTCGCAACGGGCACGCTCTACAACTACTTCTCGAGCAAAGAAGAGATCTTCCAGTCGATCCTCGAGGACGGCCGCGCGCGCCTGGCCGCAGCGCTGGCCCAGCACGCCATCGTTGAAGATCCGCTGACGCGCCTGCGAGAGGTCGTGCGCGTGATGTTCGAGTTTCTGGAAGAGCACGGCGTGCTGTTCACAATTTACATGCAGCTGGGCGCCAACCCGATGGACTTCAGGCGGTGTGACGACAGCGGCGACGAGGAATTTCGCCAGCAACTCCTGGGCTTGATCGCGGGCTCGATCGCCGAGGCAGGCGACCGCGTCCGGGGTGACTTTCCAGCGCAGACCCTGGCGTGGGTGTTTGGCGGGCTGATGCACGGGGCGATCACCGATTGGATCGTCGGCGGCTGTCAGCCTGGGCTGCGCACCAAAACGGACCTGATCATGGAAATCTTCTTGAACGGGGCGACACCGCGATGACGCATACAAACAAGTTCCGACTGCTGATGCCACTGGCGCTCTCCCTGTCTGTGTTGGTCGGCTGCGATCAGCAAGCCGACGAGGCGCCGCTGCCCGCCGCGACCGGTGAGACCGCGCCGCCACGCGCCGAGATCACGGCCCCCGTCGACACGGCGGGCGCCGCCGGTACCCACGCGAGCTCGAGCCACCGCTGGGTCGGCACCGTCCGCGCCAAGCACCACGTCGAGCTCGCGCCCGGCATGACCGGTGTGATCGCCAGCATCGCCGTCGAAGAGGGCGACACCGTCGAAGCGGGTCAGCGCCTGTTTCGCATCGAGGGCTCGTCGGTTCAGCTGGCGGTGTCGCAGGCCCAGTCCGTGGTCGCGTCCGCGGAGCTACAGCTCGCCGAGGCCGAGCGCGAGGCCGAGCGGACCCGCAAGCTGGCCGAGCGCGGCTCGGTTGGCAGCGCCAACCTCGAGCGCGCCGAGGCCGGGGTCGAGGCGGCCAAAGCTGGCGTCAAGCAGGCCAAGGCCGGCACCGCGCTGGCCCGCTCGCGAACCAGCGACCTCAGCGTCGAGAGCCCGATCTCCGGGATCGTGACCGCGAAGCACAAGAACGTTGGCGAGGTCGCGACCATGATGCCGCCCACGATCGTGCTGGTCATCGACGACATCTCGACCGTCGAGGTGCGGGTGCGCGTGCCCGAGCTCAAGCTGCGCGAGATCGACATTGGCAGCCCGATCAGCGTGCACTTTCCGGCCCTCGACCTCGACCTCGAGGTTCCGATCACGCGGATCGGCAACACCGTGGATCCACGCTCGCGCACGATCGAGCTGATCATCGACGTCGCCAACCCAGACCTGCGCATCAAGTCGGGGATGTCGGTCGAGGTTGCGATCAAGGCCCCCACGCCAAGCGACGCCCCGAAGTCTTCGGATACTGCGCCAGCACCCTCGGACGCCGCGTCCGAGCAAGATACCGCCCCAACCGCCCCGACCGCCCCGACCGCGATGATCGGTGGACCACACAACCGGGCCGGCTAGGCCAAGGACCACGCCATGAAGCTCGTCGACGTATCGGTCAAGCGCCCTGTGTTCGCCGCCATGTTGATCATGGCCCTGGTCGTGTTCGGCATGTTCGCGTACCCGCGCCTTGGCGTGGACTTGTACCCGGCGATCGACTTCCCGGTCGTGTCCGCCACCGTCGTCTACCCGGGTGCCGATCCCATGACGATGGAGAGCAAGATCGCCGAGCCGATCGAAGAGGCGATCCAGGGCGTCGCGGGGATCAAGCGCATGACCTCGCGCAACCTCGAGGGCGTGACCGTGGTCGTGATCGAGTTCGAGCTCGAGGTCAAGTCCGAGCAGGCGCTGCAAGAGGTCAAGGACAAGATCGCGGCGATCGAGCGCGACCTGCCGCCGGGCATCGATCCGCCGGTCATCCAGCGCTTCGACACCGGCTCGGCGCCGATCGCCTCGGTCGCGCTGGCCTCCAACCTGCCGGCCTCGGAGCTCACGCGGATCGCCGACAAGATCGTCAAGCAGCAGCTGCAGCAGATCCCTGGGGTTGGCAGCATCGACTTGATCGGCGGGCGCGAGCGACAGATCCGCATCGAGGTCGACCCCGCAGATCTCGTTGGCTATGGGCTCGCTGTCGACGACGTGGCCCAGGCGCTGCGCTCACAGAGCTTGGATCTGCCGGCCGGTCACGTCACCCAAGGCACGCGCGAGTTCACGGTCACGACCCGCGGCGAGGTTCACTCCGTCGCCGAGATCACCGACATCGTGATCACGGGTGTCGGCGGCGCGGCGGTCCGGATCGGCGACGTCGCCGAGGTCGTCGACGACATGGAAGAGGCCCGCTCGGCCAGCTTCTTGAACGGCCAGTCCGGCATGGCGCTGGTCGTGCGCAAGAAGTCTGGGGCCAACACCGTCGAGATCGCCGATCGTCTGCGCGAAGAGATGATCGAGCTAGGACCGCAGCTCGAGAAGCTCGGGGTCACCTACGCGATCCCCAACGACAACTCCAGCTTCATCCGCAAGGCGATCGAGGACGTCCAGCTCGATCTGCTGGTTGGCGCCGGGCTCACGGTGCTGATCATCTTCGTGTTCTTGCACGACTGGCGCGCAACCTTGATCTCGGCGCTGGCGATCCCAACCTCCGTGATCGGCACCTTCGCGGCGATGAACTTCTTGGGCTTCACGCTCAACAACATCACGATGTTGGCGATGTCGCTGTCGATCGGGATCCTCGTCGACGACGCGATCGTGGTGATCGAGAACATCTATCGCCACAACGAAGAGCTGGGCAAGCCGCGGATGCAGGCGGCGCGCGAGGCCACCAACGAGATCGCGTTCGCGGTCATCGCTACCACGCTCTCGATCGTCGCCGTGTTCGTGCCGGTCGCGTACATGTCGGGGATCATCGGGCGCTTCTTCTACGAGTTCGGCATCACCGTCAGCGTCGCGGTGCTGATCTCGATGCTGGTCAGCTTCACGCTCACGCCGATGATGTCGGCGCGGTTCATGAAGCAGAGCCACGGCGTCACGCACCGCAAGTTCATCCTCGCGCGGGCCTTCGATCGCGGGTTCTTGGGGTTTGAGAACGCCTATGTGTGGCTGGTTCGCAAGGCCCTGCGCTGGCCGTGGCTGACGGTCGGCGCGGCCCTCGGCACCCTCGCGCTCTCGGTCGTGGTCGTCAGCCAGGTCCCCGGCGAATTCATCCCCGCCGAAGATCGCGGGGAGTTCGCGATCTCGATTGAGATGCCGACCGGGACCTCGCTCGAGGCCACCAGCGAGATCGCCGAAGCCGTCGCGGCCGACGTCCGCGAGAACCTGCCGGGGGTCCGTGACACCTTCACGACGGTCGGCGCCGGCGCGGCCCAGGTCAGCCAGGCGCGGATCAACGTCGCGCTGGAGGGCGCCCGCGCGCGCAGCTGGAGTCAGGCCGAAGGCATGGCTTGGGTCCGCGAGCGCCTCGCCGACCTGGCCGAGCAAGACATCGAGGTGGGGGTCGAGATGATCGATCCCTTCGGCGGCGAGGGCTTCCGCCAGCAGCAGATCCAGTTCACGATCCGCGGCAGCGACATGGACAAGATGGTTCGGGCCGCCGACGCGCTGGCCGAGCACATCGGTGGCATCGAGGGCTTCGTCGACGTCGACACCACCTACACGGGCGGCAAGCCGGAGCTGGCGATCGAGATTGACCGTGAGCGCGCCGCCGACCTCGGGGTTCCGGTCGCGCAGATCGCCGCGAGCTTGCGCAGCCTGATGGCCGCCGATCCAATCGGCACGCTCAAGGACGGCGGCGACGTCTACGACATCGTCGTGCAGCTGCCCCGCCGCCACCGCGACGCGCTGCGCAGCCTCGACGGCATCACGATCCGCGCGACGACCGGGCAGCTGGTCGATCTGGCCAACGTCGTGCACATCGTCGAGAGCACCGGGCCCAGCGAGATCGAGCGACAGTCCCGTCAGCGGCAGATCGTCGTGCTCGCCGACCTCGACGGGCTGCCGCTCGCCGAGGCCATGGAGATCGTCGAACAAAAGGCCGCCGAGGTCGTGCCGCCCGAGCTCGACACCGGGTGGATCGGCAACGCCGAGATGATGGAAGAGTCGTTCGCCGCGATGCTCGCGGTGCTTGGGCTCGCCGCGATCCTCGTCTACATGATCCTCGCCGCGCAGTTTGACAGCTTCACGCAGCCGCTGGTCATCATGGTCTCGCTGCCGCTGTCGGTGATCGGCGCGTTCGGTGGGATCTGGGTGTCGGGCATGACGCTCAACATCTTCAGCTTCATTGGCGTGATCATGTTGATGGGGTTGGTCACCAAGGCCGCGATCTTGCTCGTGGACTTTGCCAACGAGGAGCGCAAGCACGGCGCCACCCTCGAGGACGCGCTGGCCAAGGCGGGGCGCGTGCGCCTGCGGCCGATCTTCATGACCGCGGCAGCGACCGTGTTCGGGATGTTGCCGATCGCTCTGGCGTTGTCCGAGGGCGGTGAGACCCGGGCGCCCATGGCCGTGTGCGTGATCGGTGGGATGATCACCTCGACCTTGCTGACGCTGGTCGTGATCCCCTCGGTGTATCTGATCTCGGAGCGCATGGTCGCCCGCTTGTCGGGGGTCTGGCGCCTGTTTGGGGGCGCACCCGAGCAACCGGAGCCGGCCGAAGTGCCCGAGTCCAGCGACGCGCCGTCGAAGTGACCCGGCCGCGCGCCGTTGGCCGACTGATCTTGAATTGAATTCATGGAGCCCGTGATGAACCGTTCGTGTGGCCTGTTGATCCTCCTTGCGTCGCTTGCTGGCGTGGGCGCGCCAAGCCTGGCCTGGGCCGCGCCGCCGCTTGTCTTGGCAGCGCCGCCGCCAAAGGTCGACCCACCGGTGACGCCGCCCGCTGGTCCGCCGGACACCCTCGATGGTCCCGCCGCGGTCGAGGGCCCGGCCGAGCCGGAGGTGGCCGCGTTTGATGATCCGATCGTCGCCGCGCTGCAGCCCGTCGCGGGTGGGTTGACGGCCGACGAGGTCGCCAAGCGCAGCGTCGAGCGCTCGCCCGGGCTGGCCGCCAAGCAGGCCGAAGTCGCGGCCGCCGAGGCCCGCCTGGATCAGACGCTGTATCAGTTCATCCCCCACGTCGAGGCCAGCGCGAGCTACACCCGGCTGTCGCAGGCCCAGCTCAACTTCGACACGGGCGGGGGCGGCTTCATCGTGGGCGCGCAAAATGAGGGGCTGCTCACGTATGGGCCGTGTGGCGACTTCGCGCCGCTCAACTGCGTCGTCGATCAAATGGGCCAGCCGGTCGGCGCGGTCCCGTTGGAGTTTGACCTGCCAATGCCGCCGCTCAACGCCTTCTCCTTGCAGGCGCAGATCGGCGTGCCGATCTCGGACTACATCGCGCGGTTACCCACGGCGAAGAAGGCTGGCAAGGCGCAAATCCAGGCCGCCGAGTTTGCGACAACCGCCGAGCTGCTGACCACCCAAAAAGACGCGCGGCTGGCCTACTACGACTGGGTTCGCACGATCGCCAGCACCGTCGCGCTGCAAGAGTCGCTGTTGCGTACTCAGGCCCGGCTGCTGGACGCCGAGGCTGGGTTCGAGGCTGGGGTCGCGTCCAAGGCCGACGTCATGCGGCTCGACGCCGCCGTTGCAACTTTGACCGCGGCAACGATCCGCGCCGAGAACTACAGGCTGCTCGCCGAGCAGGCGCTGGCTCTGCAGATGGGCGAGTCGGAGTTCGAGCGCTACGAGATCGGCGAGCAGCTGCTGACCCCCGTGTCCCCGCTGGCCGACGCCGACGATCTTCCGCGCATGATCCAAGAGGCCGAAGATCAGCGCTATGAGATGCGCGCGTTCGAGTCGTCGACCGAGGCGCTGGAGTACGGCATCAAGACCACCCGCGCTGGCTACTATCCGCGCCTGGACGGGTTCGCCGAGGCCACCTACGCCAACCCCAACCAGCGCTTCTTCCCGCTCGAGGCCGTGTTCAAGGGCTCGTGGAGCGCTGGGGTGGCGCTGACGTTCGTGATGAACGAAGCGATCAACAGCAAGATGAAGCTCAAGGAGCTCGAGGCCAACAAGCGCGGGCTGGATGCCCAGCGCGAGGCCCTGCGCCGCGGGCTGGCGCTCGAGGTCGCGGCCGCCCACGCCGAGCGGATCAGCGTGATGGCCGAGCTCGAGTACAACGAGCGGGCCACCGAGTCTGCGATCGAGGGGTATCGGGTCGCCGTAGATCTGTATCAGGTTGGCGACGCGACCACGACGGACATTCTGGACGCGGAGTACGAGCGGGTTGACGCGACGCTGCGGAATATCAACGCGAAGATCGACCTGCGGCGGGCGAACATCAAGCTGATGTATGCGACCGGGCGGCTGCAGCCGATCGAGCCGGGCGCTGACGCTCGCTGAGCGCTTCGAGGGTGACTCTCGGCCCGCGGCCGGGAAGACCAGTCCGCGGCGACGGGCAGCTCATTGCGGAGACTCCCGTCCGGTCATCCTCATCGCGTGAGCTACCATGTCCGCGATGCCGCTCTCGATCCCACGCCTCGCCTCCGCGCTGACCCTCGCGTCGCTCGCCTCACTCGCAGGGTTCGGCTGTCAGCACACCTCGGGCGAGGGCGGGGACCCCAACCCTGGCAAGCAAGAGCCGCGCATCTGCACGTCGATGGGGTGCGCCGACGAGGCCACGGTCACGACCAAGCTGACGGCGGCAGGGGCCCCGCTCGGCACCCACTCGTTTGCGATCGAGCTCGACGGCGAGGCGAAGACCTGCACCGTCGAGTTCACGACCGAGACTCAGACCGCACGCGGCGAGTGCTCGGAAGGGGTCGAGCTCAGCTTCGGCCCAGCGATGCAGGGCCGCGAGATGACGATGGACGGGGCAGTTGGCTACACCGAGGAGCCCATCCCGGGTGAGTTTCGCTGGCAGCTGTCATTTCACGGGCAGCCGGCGAAGGTCCATGTGGTCCACACCCATGGCGATCAGACGATCGTCGAGCAGAGCGCGGCGTTCGTCTATGCGGACCACCGCCCCAATGGCGAGGGGTGCGAGCCGGTGTGCAAGCGCGCCGGGCTCGAGTGGGCCGGGCCCTGAGTGGCCGCTCGGGCGGATGTGGTAGCTTGGTCTCGTGCGCAAGCGAGGGCTCATCGTCGGTTTGGTGGTGGCGCTCGGATGCGGCCCCCCGGCGTCCGGGGTAGACGGGGAGACCGACACGGGCGGCGAAGGTAATCCGGGAGACGGCGATCCAGGCGACGGCGACGGTGATCCAGGCGACGGCGACGGCGATCCAGACGCCACCTACGTGTTCGACCAGAACGAGCTGCGCACCTACGAGCTCGAGATCGCCCCGGCCGACTGGGCGCAGCTCAACGAGGATCCAACCGCCGAGATCTACGTGCCCGCGCAGCTGCACTTCGAGGGTCAGACCTGGGGTCCGATCGGCGTGCGCTACAAGGGCGGCTACGGCAGCCTATATTGGTGCTTTGACGGCCAGGGCAACCAAGTGTGCCCAAAGATCTCGATGAAGCTCAAGTTCACCGAGTACACCAACGGCCCGCTGTTCCATGGTCTCAAGCGCCTCAACTTTCACGCGATGTCGGGCGCGGGCGGGGGCGACACCTCCAAGTTGCACGATCGGCTTGGCTACAATCTGTTTCGTGACAACGGCGTGATCGCGCCGCGGGCCGTGCACGCGCGGCTGCTGATCAACGGTGAGCTCGTCGGGCTGTTCATCGTCGTCGAGCAGATCGACGGCCGGTTTACGGATGACAGGTTCCCGGCCGACGGCGACGGAAACGTCTACAAAGAGGTCTGGCCGGTCCACCAGTGGGAGGGCGCCTACCTGAGCGCGCTCGAGACCAACGAAGACCAAGACCCCAGCGCCGCGAAGATGGTCGCGTTCGCCTCAGCGCTGGCCGCTGGCGGCGACGCGGGCTTCAACGGCGTGATCGAGCAGTGGATGGACGCCGACGCGTTGATGCGCTACATCGCGGTTGATCGCGCGATTGAGAATTGGGACGGCATTGTTGGGCTCTATGGGCTGCCGGCCGGAAACCATAATTTTTATTGGTACGAAGAGACCCTTGCGGATCGGGTGTGGTTGATCCCCTGGGATCTCGACCGCACCTTCGATTACCCCAACCCAATCGTCACCCAGTACGGCACGCCCGTGTGGAACGAAGCGCCGGGGAGCTGCGCTGGAATTCCAACCTTCGGGGGCGTCAATCGCTACCCGGCGATGTGTGATGACTTCATCCGGCGCATCGTCACGCAGCGGCACGACGAGTGGACGGCGGCCGCCCAGGAATTCCTCAATACGCTCTTTACGCAGGAGGAGCTGGACAGCCGCGTGGATTTCTACGCCAACCAGATCGACGCGGCGGTCCAAGAAGACCCAGATTTAGCGAGGCTCGCGCCTCAGACCGACGAGGCGAGTAGGTCGCGTCGGCCGCCGG
>NZ_JMCC02000154.1 GCF_000737335.2 Enhygromyxa salina
GTGGCCACGCTCGAGACCCTGGCCCGGGCGCTGGAGCGGGCAGGGGGCTGGGAGCGGGCGGCGGCAGCTTGGGAGCGGCTCGAGAAGCAGGTCGAGGGTCGACGGGCCCAAGACGCGCGTGCGGGTCGCGGGCACGCGGTCGCCGGTCAGGCCGCCGAGGCGCTCGAAGACGGCGAAGAACGCAAGGCTCGCAAGCTGGCCGAGCGCGCCGTGGATCTGGCTCCGGACAGCGGGCATTGCTGGACCGTCCGGGCCCGCGTCGAGTCGGCGCTCGGTGATCCAATTGAGGCGCTCGAGTCATGGCAGCGGGCGTGGGAGCTCAGCCCTGTTGGCGCGCGCTCGATCGTCCCCGAGGCGTGGGAGTGGGCCAGCGAGAACCGTCGCCAAGAAGATCTGATGGAGCGGATGCTGTCGAGCCTGCGCATGGCTCGTGAGGCGCAACTGGTCGTGGCGCTAGCAGAGAAGGTCGCGCGCCAACACCCCGAGCAGGCCGCGAGCGCGCTCGAGCGGGTCGCCGAGCGCAGCCCCTCGGCCCAGCTCGCGCTGGTGCGGCTGCGGCTCTCCAGGGGCCAACGCGAGGCCGCCCGCGAGGCCGCGATGCGCCCGCCTCGAAGCGCGGGGTTGCTCTGCAACAAGTGCGGGACTCAAATGCAGCGCTTCGCGTTTCGGTGTGGCAACTGCGGGGCGTGGGACTCTGCCGCGGCCGCTGGCGCGACGGATCAGTAGCGCGAGATCCATCGCGCTGCTGATAAGGTGTGCGCGTGACCGACGAGCACGAAGGCGACGAGTCGAGCGCGGTGAGCGGCCGCGTCAGCCGTCGTCGACGCGACAGCTTGCTGACCGTGCTGCGGACTTTCTGGCGGCTGTGGGGGCTGCTCGCGATCCTGCTGCTGCTGCTGATCTGGTTTCGCGGGGTCGTGCTGCCCTTCGTGTTTGCGACGCTGATCGCGTACCTGCTCGAGCCGCTGGTTCGGCGGATGGCGCCGCGCTTGGGCGAGCGGCGCGGCCTCGCGGTCATGCTGCTGTATCTAGGCATGCTCGCGCTGGGGGCCGGGTTCTTGGGCGGCGTGCTGCCGGGGGTCGTCTCGGATCTGTCGACGCTGCGCGAGTCGACGCCCTCGGCGATGGTCACGATCAACGAGCAGTGGTTGCCGCGCGCCAGCGAGTGGTTTGAAGAGACCTTCCCGGGTCTGCTTGGCGATCAGGACCCAGACGAAGGCCAGGTCAGCGAGCTCGTCGTGCACCCCGAGGCCGACGGCAGCTACCGGGTTGATCTACGCGGCGCGCACCTCGAGGTCCACGAGAGCGGCGGCGGCTGGGTGATCGAGGCCCAGCCCCAGCCCAAGGACAACATCGCGGAGGTCATCCGCGACATCGTCGCCAGCAAGGGCGACGAGCTGACCGCGGCGCTGACCGACACCTTGCGGGCGATCGTGACGGGCATCGCCTCGTTCATCACCGCGCTGATCGTCACCTTGTTGATCGCGGGCTTCATCCTGGTCGACCTCGAGCGCGTGCAGAACTTCGTGCGCTCGCTGGTCCCGGAGGAGTACCAGCAGGACTTCGAGAACATCGCCCACGGGGTCGACGAAGGCATGGCCGGGGTCATCCGCGGGCAGCTGGCGATCTGCCTGATCAACGGCGCGCTGGCCTACGCGGCGCTGATGATCTTTGGGGTCCGCTACTCCTTGCTGTTAGCGATGGTCGCGGCCGTGCTCAGCATCATCCCGGTGTTCGGGATCTTGATCTCGGCGATCCCGCTGCTGGGGGTCGCGCTGCTGTCGGGCGACGCGGGGCTCGAGGGCCTGGAATTCGGCAAGTCGGCGGGCATCGTCGGCTGGATCATCTGCATCCACCTGCTCGAGGCCAACTATCTCAACCCGCGGATCATCGGCACCGCGGACATCCACCCGGTGATCTTGATCTTCGCGCTGTTGGCCGGGTGGGAGGTGTACGGGCCGATCGGGGCGGTCTTGGCACTGCCAGTCGCGAGCATCGTGCAGACCGTGTTCTTGTATACGCGCAGGCGCTCGAGCTCAGCCGCCGCCGCCCGGGCCTCGAGCCAGGCTGGGCGCGCCGGGGTGCCCCGTGAACCACGGGACTCCGGCTCCGGGTCTGGTTCCGGGGCAATTCGGCTGGACACCGCCCGCCACCGAACGCTGGCGCGAATGGACGACGACGCGAGCGAGGACCCCAGCGATCCCTCCGACGCCTCGTGAGCCAGTCCCGACGACCCCTGGCGAACACCGGCCCCAACCAGCTACAAGCGGGTCATGCGTGATCCCAACAGTTCGCTGCCCACGGTGAACCAGTCGAGGAAGGCGTCCGCAAGCGGGCGAGAAGCCCTCGCCCGAGCTGAAAACAGTTCGCTGCCCACGGTGAACCAGTCGACGAAGGCGTCCGCAAGCGGGCGAGAAGCCCTCGCCCGAGCTGAAAGCATCTGGGTAGGGCGATGAGCGGGCGTCCGACTGGTGGCACCGGCAGCCTGTTTCTGATCGACGCCAACAACTTTCTGTTTCGGGCCTATCACGCGCTGCCGATGCTCACGGCACCCGACGGCACCCCCGTCAACGCGATCCATGGCTACGTGCGCATGGTCCAGGCCGTGCGCAAGGAGTTCGCGCCGCAGTACTTGCTCGCGGTGTTCGACGCCCAGGGGGGGACCAGCTGGCGCCGGGCGATCTACGCCGAGTACAAGGCCAACCGTCCGCCGCCGCCCGACGACCTGGTCCCGCAGATCCCCCTGGTCCGCGAGGCCACCGCGGCGCTGAGCATCCCGTGGCTCGAGCACGAGGATCTCGAGGCCGACGATCTGATCGCGGCCTACGCCGAGCACGGCGCCAAGCAGGGCCTCGAGGTTGTGGTCGTGTCGAGCGACAAGGACCTGATGCAGCTGGTTCGCGGCCCGGACGACGTGCGCGAGGGCTCGGTGCGGCTGTGGGACACCATGAAAAACCGGCGCGTGGGGCCGGACCAAGTCGTCGAAAAATTTGGTGTGGGGCCCGAGCTGCTGGGTGACCTGCTCGCGCTGGCGGGCGACAGCAGCGACAACATCCCGGGGGTCCCGGGGATCGGGCCGAAGACCGCGACCGGGCTGCTGCAGGAGTACGGCGGGCTCGAGGGGATCCTGGCCAACACGGCGAAGATCAAGCAGAAGAAGCGGCGCGAGCGGCTCGAGGCCCACGCCGACGACGCGCGGATGAGCCGCAAGCTGGTCGCGCTGCGGACCGGCTACGATCTGCCGACCCCGCTCGAGGCGACCGCGGACAAGGGGCCCGAGCGCGCGCGGATGGACGCGTTCTTTGATCCGCTGGGGTTCAAGAGCACGCTCGCGGGCTCGGTGGGGGGCCGCGGCGGGGGCACCCGTCGGATCGCGCCGCGGACCCTGTCCGAGACCATGAGCAAGCTCGAAGGTCTGGTGCTCGACAAGGACAGCACGCAGATCATCCAGGCCACGCAGGCGGCCGCGCTCGACGAGTTTCTGGCGGCGGCCAAGCAGGCGGGCCACCTCGCGTTCGAGGTCGAGCTGTCTGGTGACGATCCGATGCGCGCCGATCCGATCGGCGTCGCGCTGGCGATCCCCAACGTGGCCAAGCCGGCCACGCTGCTGCGTGCGCCCGTGTATCTGCCGATCGCCCACCGCAGCCTCAGCGACGCCGGCACGGTCCAGTGGAAGGTCGACGCGCTGTTCAAACAGCTGGCGCCGCTGCTGCGTGATCCAGCGCTGACCAAGTACACCCACGCGTTCAAGAACCAAGCGGTCGTGATGCTCCGGCCCGACATTGGCCTGAGCCCAGTCGGCGTCGCGGCCGACACCATGCTCGCGTCCTACACCCTGGATCCGGCCCGGGCGGACCACGATCTAGAGGGGCTCGCCAAGGATCTGTGCGGGCGCACGGTCGGCGGCCGCGAGTCGATCGTTGGCAAGGGCAAGCGCCAGGTCGGCTTCGATCAGGTCGACGTTGCGATCGCGGGCCCGTGGGCGGGCGAGCGGGCCGGCTTGGTTGCGAGCCTGGGCCCGCACCTTGGCGCGGCGATCATCGCCGCTGGTGAGCAGACCCTGAAGCTCTACCAGGACATCGAGGTCCCGCTCTCGGAGGTGCTGGCCAAGCTCGAGCGGCGCGGGATCCTGCTCGACGTCGAAGAGCTCGGTCGCCAAGCCAACGAGCTTGGCGAGCAAGTTCAGGCGCTGCGCGACAGCATCGAGGCCGAGGCTGGCTACGCCGTCGATCCCAACTCACCCAAGCAGCTCGGCAAATTGTTGTTCGAGGACCGCGGCCTGCCGGCCAAGAAGAAGACCAAGACCGGCTACAGCACCGACGCGCAGACCCTAGAAGAGCTCTCGCTGCTCGATCCGATCGTCAAGCACATCCTCGAGTTTCGCAGCCTGACCAAGCTCAAGGGCACCTATCTGGACACGCTGCCCACGTTGATCAACCCGGACACCGGGCGCTTGCACACGCACTTTCACCAGGCCGTGGCCGCGACCGGGCGGCTGTCGAGCAGCGAGCCCAACCTGCAGAACATCCCGATCCGCACCGAGCAAGGCCGGCGGATCCGGCGTGGCTTCATCGCCCCAGAGGGCATGACGCTCGTGACCTTGGACTACTCGCAGATCGAGCTGCGGGTGCTCGCGCACCTGTCTGGGGATCCCAACTTGACCAAGGCGTTCAAGGACGGCGCCGACGTCCACCGCCGGACCGCCGCCGAGGTGTTCGAGGTCAGCGAAGCCGAGGTCACCGACGAGCAGCGACGGGTCGCCAAGGCCGTCAACTTCGGCGTCATCTATGGCCAGAGCGCGTTCGGCCTGGCCCGCCAGCTCGGGATCCCGCAGGGCCGGGCCGGCAAGTACATCAAGGCCTACTTCAAGAAGATCCCTGGGGTCACCAGCTACATGAACGCGCTGATCGACAGCGCCAAGGACACCGGCTTCGCCGAGACGATCCTTGGCCGCCGCCGCCGGATCCCCGAGCTGAGCCGCCGCACCTCGACCGCGCGCGCCTACGGAGAACGCATCGCCCGCAACACGCCGATCCAGGGCAGCGCCGCCGACATCCTCAAGGTTGCGATGGTCGAGGTCGAGCGCCTGCTCGCCGACAAACCCTGGGCCCGCATGCTGCTGACCGTGCACGACGAGCTGATCTTCGAGTGCGAGACAGCCCAGGTCGAGGCGCTCGTGCAGCTGGTCAAGCCTGCGATGGAGGGCGCCGCGACCCTGGACGTCCCGCTGCTCGTCGAAGGCGGCGCCGGCCCAACCTGGGAGAGCGCCAAAGGGTAGGGGGGCATTTATTACCCCCACAGCCACTTTCACACTACGCAGGTCACTCGCGCAGCGAGTGACCTGCGTAGTGTGAAGGTGGCTGTGGGGGTAATAAATTACACCCCGCAGACCATGCCTTCGTCGCCGCAGCCGAAGCTGCCTGGGTCGTTGTTGGCGTCGAGGCGGCACTGGATGCAGCTGGGGGCGTTGAAGTCGCCTAGCTCGCACAGGCCCAGGAAGAAGCACGACTGGATCGCGCAGATCTGCAGATCGAACAGGTTGCTGGACTCGGAGTCGGGCAGGTCGGTCGTGCACTCGTTGATGCACATGTTGCTGAAGCCGCCGCAGTCGACCAGGCACGCCGCCGCGTCGGCGCAGGTCTCACCACCGGTCTCGGTGGCCGTGGTGGTGTCGGTCGTGTCCGTGGTGTCCGTGGTGTCGGTCGTGTCCGTGGTGTCGGTCGTGTCCGTGGTGTCGGTCGTGTCCGTGTCCGTGAAGTCGGTCGTGTCCGTGAAGTCGGTCGTGTCCGTGAAGTCGGTCGTGTCGCCCCAGTCGGACGTCTCCTCGCCCCAGTCGAAGCTGGTCTCTTCATCGCCCCACGTGTCGACGGCCTCGTCGCCCCACTCGTCGGTCATCCAGTCATCGGTCTCGCTGGTGGTCTCGTCATCAGCGATCGTCGTGCTACCGGGCACGTCGGGGATCGGGGTTCCGGTGTCCTCGTAGCTCCACGTCTCGGCGCCCGTGTCCGCCCCGGTCCCAATGATGACCGATTCGGTGCGACCACAAGCGGCGCTCGACAGCAGGAGCGCAGCGCAGACGGGGACGGCATACAAGCGAAGCAAAGACATGATGGTCGAGATGTTGGCACAGGTCCGGGCGAAAACGTAGGTCGCGCGCCATCTGATCGTCGGCTCCCGAGCTTCGTCGCCGGCTGAAAAATTGCGGCAGCTTGCATGGCCTTGGCCACGTGCAGCCTTCATCTATGACCGCGGCGGCTCGCAGAAGTGGTCCCGAATCACCCGCCAAAATAGCGCGTGCTCAGCGCTCAGCACCCGGGCCTGCAGGCTCTGGGGTGTGTCTCCAGCTTCGACCGGGACCTTCACGGTGGCGAGGGGCGGCCCTTCGTCGTAGCGCTCGTTGACCAGGTGAACCGTGGGACCCGAGCAGCTCACCCCGGCCGCGAGCACGGCCTCGTGCACGTGAATCCCGTGCATGCCCTTGCCGCCAAACCGAGGCAGCGGGCCCGGATGGATGTTGACGACGCGGCCAGGGAACGCGGCGAGCACCCGCGGATCGACGAGCTTGAGCCAACCGGCGAGCACGACCACGTCGACCCGATGCGCCTGCAAGAGCTCGAGGATCCGGGCGTCTGGATCGCGGTGGTCCCGGCGGCCAACATGAAAACCGGGGATCTGGTGGGCGCGCGCGCGGGCCAGCGCGCCCGCGTCGGCCCGGTTGGAGATCACGAGCGCGACCGGGGCGGGGAGATCGCCGCGTTCGTGCGCGTCGATCAGCGCCTGCAGGTTGCTGCCGCCTCCGGATGCGAGCACGGCCAGGCGCGGAGCATCGGGGGCAGGGCTGCTCACGCGTGCGGTCATACGCAAGCGCGACGCCGCCGTCCATAGCGGCGAAGGGCACGAGCCAGCCCCCCACGCCCACGGGCACGAACGAGCCCCCACGCACACGGGCTCGGGATCGCGGCGTCAGGCGCATTCGAGCCGCTGCGGTGATCCGCTCTGGCTGCGCTGCGCGGCGCCGGGCATATACTCCGCGGCATGTTCCAGGATCCACAGTTGGGGCCGGGCGCCCCGATCCGCTCGACAACGGTCTTGTGCGTGCGCCGCGATGGCAAGGTGGTGCTCGGCGCCGACGGGCAAGTCTCGATGGGCAACACGATCGTCAAGGGCAGCGCAAACAAGGTCCGGACGCTGGCCAAGGGCAAGCTGCTCGCGGGCTTCGCCGGCTCGGCCGCCGATGGCCTGACCTTGTGTGACCTGCTCGAAGCCAAGCTCGAGTCGGTCGGCGGTAATTTTACGCGGGCGTGCGTGGAGCTGGCCAAAGACTGGCGCCTCGATCGTCGCTATCGTCGGCTCGAGGCCCTGTTGATCGTCGCGGACAAGGAGCGCTCGTTGTTGCTGTCGGGCACCGGCGATGTGATCGAGGCCGAAGACGGGATCCTGGCGATCGGCTCGGGTGGCAACTATGCGCTCAGCGCTGCGCGGGCGCTGCTGCGTCACTCGGAGCTCGATGCGCGCGGCCTCGTCGAAGCCTCGCTGGCCGTCGCTGGAGAGATCTGCGTGTTCACCAACACCAACACCACCATCTTGGAGCTGGAGGCGTCGTCATGACAACCGATCTGAACCGCTTTGCCGACACCCGCGAGCTGACCCCGAGGCGCGTGGTCGAGGAGCTCGATCGCTATGTGATCGGTCAACACCGGGCCAAGCGCGCCGTCGCGATCGCCCTGCGCAATCGCTGGCGCCGCCAGCAAGTCCAGGGCGAGCTGCGCGACGAGATTTCGCCCAAGAACATCATCATGGTCGGGCCGACGGGCGTCGGGAAGACCGAGATCGCCCGGCGCGTGGCCAAGCTCAGCGGCGCGCCCTTCGTCAAGGTCGAGGTCAGCAAGTTCACCGAGGTTGGCTACGTCGGCCGCGACGTGGACTCGGTGATCCGCGACCTGGTCGAGATGGCCGCCAAGCTGGTCCGCGAAGAGAAAGAGCTCGAGGTCTGGGACACCGCGCGCAAGCAGGCCGACGCCAAGATCCTCGATCTGCTGCTGCCACCGACGCCAGTCCAGACCCCGACCACGCAAGGCTACGCGGCGCGCCCTGGCGACGCCCCGCCCGAGGTCAAGCCGGCCAACGCCGCGAGCCGCGAGAAGCTGCGCCAGCAGCTCGAAGCCGGCAAGCTCGACGCGCGCGAGATCGAGATCGAAGTCGAGGACGAAGGCAGCGGGGGCGGCTTCGCAATGATGCCGGGCATGCCCGGGATGGGCGGCGGCGCGCCCGGGATGCCCGGGATGGGTGAACAGCTCGAAGAGCTGCTGGGCGCGCTCGGCAAGCGCAAGCGCAAGCGCACCACCACCGTCGCCGAGGCCCGCGATCTGATCGCGGCTCAGACCGCCCGCGCGCTGGTCGATCGTGACGCCGTCCGCAACGAGGCCGTGCGCCGGGCCGAGCAGCTCGGGGTCGTGTTCCTCGACGAGATCGACAAGATCTGCAGCCGCGAGAACGCGCGCGGGGCCGATGTCTCGCGCGAGGGTGTGCAGCGCGACCTGCTGCCGCTCGTCGAAGGCTCGACCGTCTCGACCAAGTACGGGCCCGTGCGCAGTGACCACGTGCTGTTCGTCGCCGCGGGGGCGTTTCACATGGCCAAGGTCAGCGATCTGATCCCCGAGCTACAGGGCCGGTTCCCGATCCGCGTCGAGCTCGAGAGCCTCGGCAAGGCCGAGTTCGTGCAGATCCTCCGCGACACCGACAACTCGCTGCTCAAGCAGTACGCGGCGTTGCTGGCGACCGAGGGCATCGAGCTCGAGTTCACCGACGACGCGATCGACGAGCTCGCGCGGATCGCTGCGGCCGCCAACGAGCAGCTCGAGAACATCGGGGCCCGCCGGTTGCACACCGTGCTCGAGCAGGTGCTCGATGAGCTCAGCTTCGAGGCCACGGAGGTCGGGGCGCAGAAGGTGACGATCACGGCTACGTATGTGTGCGAGCGGATCGGGGATCTGCTGGCAGACCAAGACCTCTCCCGCCACATCCTGTAATGCGCCAGTCGTTGCCGGACTCGGGCTATCATGCGCCAGTCGTTGCCGGACTCGCGCCGTGCTCGGCTTCGCCTCCGCGCGGCTCGACACCCTCGCTGCGCTCGGGCCCAAGGTCCGGTTTACGACTGGCGAACGAGGCGTGACTTTGTCACGGCCTCTTTTTGTTTCTCCTTTTTGCCTTTGCCTGCGGAGGGTCAGGCTACGCGGCGGATGGGGGGGGCTGATGCGACGCGGGGGCGGCGGGTGACGCGTACGGGCGATGACCAGCGCAGCTCGATCAGGTGGGTGGCGTGGCCCTCCATCTGTACGGCGTGGCACACCAGGTCGGTCACCGTGCCCTCGTACATCTCCACGATGCCGCGCAGGTAGCCCTCGACGAGGCCCGCGGGGTGCACGGCCCCGGCGCAGAAGAGCGCGTAGCCGGGCTCGTACTTGGCGGTCATCATGCGCTCGTGCTCGGGGGGATCGATGATCGTGGCGCCAAAGGGGGCGTCTAGATCGGTCAAGATGGCCTCGGCCGAGTCGAAGCCCCAGCGCTCGAACTCCGGCTTGCACGTGGCCACGATCCGCTTGCCAATGGCGACGAGCTCGCTGTGTTGAAGCCGCGCGGACGCGCTGGCGACGTCGGCCGTGAACGCGGGCCACGGGTACTCGCCAGCGTCGACCAGGGTTGCAATGCGGGCCTCGAGCGCGGCTGCTTCAGCAATGGCGTGGGCGTGGGCTTGCAGGAGCGCGCTGACAACCTGCCTGTAGTAGCGACCCAAGACCATCCCAGCAGCAGCCATGACCACATGATAGGGGGCAATGGCGTCTTTGAACAGCGACAATATACGGCACAGTAGCGAGCGAATACGAACGGCAGATCGGAATGACGGGTTGGGCGAAATGGCACCAATTGGGTCAATTTGGGACCGCTGGGCCAAAACGGCCAGTTGGCCGGCTGGCATGGGGCACTTCGCAACGATCCAATCGAATGTGTACGGTATCTTCAATGCGCGGAACCATGCACGGTTCGAATGCAGTGTGGGTGCGGCGGAGGTAATCGCGCATGCGATGGCGTTTGCACACGTGGCCCCGATGCGCGATTTTCGAGCGCCCGCGGGGACCTGTCTGGTGCACGCGCAGCGGGCAAAGTCGATGCTGCGTTGACCTGCGCGAGGGCGACGGCTATCCGATGACCAATGGATCAAGCCCCCCCGCGCGACGACGAGCTTCAGACGCCCGGGGGCCAGATCGAAGATACGCGCGCGGATGTGCCCAATGACGACACGACGCCGCCGCTCGACCTTCGCGGCGTGCTGATCACGGCGGTGTTGGTGATGATGGGCTTCACCGCGGTCGCGTTGTTGCTCGGCTGGCTGTTCAGCGAGCCGCTGCTGGCGACCGGGGAGTGGTTCGTGGCGCGATTTGGTGGCGTCGGGATCGCGGTTGGCTTTTTCTTCCCGGATGCCTTCACCATGCCAGTGCCCAACGACGCGTTCACGGCCTTCGGGCTGTGGGGCGGGATGCCGTTCTGGCGGGTAGTCGCGTGGGGGAGCTTGGGCAGCCTGCTCGGGGGCAGCACGGGCTGGGTGATCGGGCGCTATGTGCTGTCGCGCAGCGCTGGGCTGCAGGCCTATATCAAGCGCCGCGGCGGTGATGAGATGACTGCACACCTGCGCCGCGGTGGGCGGTGGTTCCTGGCGGTCGCCGCGGTGTCCCCGGTGCCGTACTCGGTCACGTGCTGGGCGGCGGGCGCGACCAAGATGCCCTACCTCGAGTTCTTGGCGATCTCGCTGCTGCGGGTGCCTCGGGTCGCCGCGTTCTTGTGGCTGATCCAGCTGGGCATCGTGCGCGTGCCCGGCTGACCCCACTGGCCCCACTGGCCCCATCGACCCCTCGCGGCTGTAGAGTGTGGGGGTGAGCGACTCACGTCCGGCCCTCGCCGTGCTTGGCGGCAGCTTCAACCCGCCGCACCTGGGCCATGCCTTGCTTCCCGGGTACCTGCTCGCGCGGGGCGACGCCGCCCGCGTGCTGGTGGCGCCGTGCTTCGATCATCCGCTGGGCAAGTCGCTCGCGCCGTTCGAGCGCCGGATGAGCTGGGTCCGGGCGGCGATGCTTGGCCACGACGCGCGGGTCGAGGTCAGCTCGATCGAGGCGGAACTCGCGAGTGAGCGAGGCGGGCGGCCCAGCTACACGCTCGAGCTGTTGGAGGCGATCGCTGCGCGTCAGCCCGATGTTCGAGTGCGCCTGGTCGTTGGCTCGGACATCACGAACAGCGGCGAGACCGATCGCTGGCACCGCTGGGACGAGATCGTCGCGCGCTTTGACCCGATCATCGTTCCCCGCGCCGGTTGGTCCGACCCGGGCGCGGTGACGTTGCCCGAGGTCAGCAGCACGGCGGTGCGCGAGCAGATCGCGGAGATCCGCGCGGCCGGCCCCGACGTCGCGCTGGCCCGCGCGGCGCTGCGTGGTTCGGTCCCAAGCGCGGTGGCGGTCGCGCTCGAGCGCTGGATCGCGGGTGACGAGCCGCGCGTGTGGGTGGTGGGGCATGGGCACGTGGCTCACCACGCGGTCCCGTGGCTGCGCGATCGTGGCTTCGTGGTCGAGCAGCTGAGCGCCCGGGGGCTGGCATCGGGGACCGCGACTGTTCCCAGTGCCGAGCCGCTGGCGGGGGTGTGGCTGCTGTGCCGCGATGGCGCGCTCGCCCAGGTCGACGCGGCGCTGGTCGGGCGGCTGCCAAGCTCGACGCCCGTGCTCCACGCGGCAGGTGCCCGGCTGGCTCGGCTCGCGCTGCCGGCCCTGCACGCGGCCGGGCACCCGGTCGGGACCCTGCATCCGATCTGCTCCATGCGACGCGAGCAGCCGCGCTCGCGCCTGAGCACCGCCAGCTTTGGGCTGGGGGGCGACGCCGCGGCGCGTCGGTTTGGCGCGGCCCTGATCGGGCAGGCGCCGCGCGTGGACCTCGGGCACCTCGATCAGCGCGGACGGTTGGCCTATCACGCCGCGTGTGCGCTGGTCGCCAACCATCTGGCGGTGCTCGAGGATCGCGGCGCGGCGGTCCTGCGTGGGCTGGGCTTGGCCACCCCCGCGGTGATTGAGCGCGCGATCGGTGAGCTGATGCTTGGCTCGCTCGAGAACCTGCTCGCGCTGGGGATCCCGGCTGGCGTCACCGGTCCGCTCTCGCGCGGGGATCATGCCACCGTCGCGGCCCACCTCGCCGCGCTCGACGACGACGCGACCCGCAGCCTGTACGCCCAGCTGAGCGAGCGGCTGGCCGCGTTGCTCGGGTAGACTCGCGCGATGAAGGCTGCCCTGCGGCGACACGGAGTCCTGGGCGGCCTGTACCTGACGCAGGGCATCGCCTACGGGTTCGCGGGCTACGTGCTGCTGCCCAACCTCGCGGCCGCGGGCGTCAGCTTGGAGGTTCAGGCGGGCGTGCTCGCTACAGGTTCGCTGCCGTGGATCTTCAAGGGACTCTGGGCGCCGATCCTCGATCGGCTGCGCGGACCCGCGGCCTTGGATCCTCGGCGCCTCGCCATGGTCGCGCAGCTGTGTGTCGCCGCTTCGCTGATCGTCCTGGCCGCGAGCGGCGACGTGCTGGCCAACGCCAATTCGTTGATCTGGGCGTGGTTCGTCCACAACGTGATGCTGGCGATCCAAGACGCGACCGCCGACACCCTGGCGATCGACATCCTGCCTGCGTCCGAGCGCGGCGTTGGCAACGGGGTCATGCTCGGCAGCCGGATGCTGGCCAACGACGTGCTCGCGCCCCGGCTGCTGGGTGTTGGCGTGGTCGTGGCGAGCCTCGAGGCCGCGCTGTGGTTGGAGGCGGGGATCATCGCCGCGCTCGCGTTCGTGCCGCTGTTGGCCCCGTGGGATCCACAGGCGCGCAGTGAGCAGCTGAAGACGCCGCTGCTTGGCCGGCTGCGGGCCGCGTTCGCGCACCGCAGCGCTCGCCTCGCGGGCCTGATCGCCACGCTCGTGTTCCTGGCCGACGTCGTCACCGGGACGGCCGCGGCGAACCTGCTGGTTCAACACTTGGGGTGGGCGCCCGCGCAGATCGGCGCGCGGCTGGGGCTGCCCACCCTCGTGTGTGGGTTGGCCGGCTACGCGCTGGCGACGGTGGTGGCGGATCGCATTGGCCACGCTCGAACCGCCGCCGTGGGCTCGCTCTTGCTGGGGTTGACGTGGGTGAGCTTTGGCCTGCTCGAGCAGCTGTGGCAGGTCCCAACCACGATCATCGTGCTGGTCGCGGTCCAGTCGATCGCCACGGCGCTGCTGTATGTGGGGGTTCACGCGGCCTTGATGGACCACGCCGATCCACGCGCGCGCGCGACCGTGTTCGTGATCTTCATGGGCTTGCTCAACCTGCCCCGCGCGTTTGGCCCGACCCTGGCCCCCGGGTTGCTCGCGGCGCTCGGCTACGCCGGGTTGTTCATCGCGGCGGGTGGCTATCAGCTGTTGATCGCGGCGGCGCTGCCTGGGTTGGGGGTGCGCCGCCCGGACCTGTGACTCAGTCGTGCAGCCACCGGCGCAGCCGCGTGAGCAGGGGCCGCGCCGTTGGGTTGCGACCGTCGAAGCTGCGCCAACGCAGGCGCTCGTCGTGGCGACGGCGAATCGTTGCCAGCGCCGCGCTGAGCTCGCGGCGGGCGTCGTCGTCGCGTGGGCCCGGACCTGGGGCTGGGCCCGGGCCTGGATCGCGGGCGTCCAGACACGCCAGCATGGCTTCGATCCGCGGCACGGCCTGGTGCGCGACCGCGAGCGGGCTCGCGGCCAGCCAGCTGGCGCAGCGGGTCTGATCGGCGGTGAAATTCAGGGCCACGGCGCTGACGATCTTGGGGTTGCGGGCCAGCGTGTCGAGCACCTCGCGGACCCGCGTGAGCCACTCGAGTTCACCACGCTCGACCAACAACAGCTCGGCCACGAACGCCGCCGCGTCTGTCCCGATCAGCGGCAGCGTGCCAATGATCTGCAGGCGGACCCGGACGCTGGGATCCCACAGCGCGCGAGACAGCCGCGTCATGCTGGTCTCGGTGGACGCGGGGGTGGGCCGATCCGCGAGCGACGCGGCTGCACGCTTGCGAGCGCCCTTGTCACCTGGTTGCCACGGCAGCGCGATCCGAACCCCATCGAGGAACAGGCTGCGAAGCCCACGCTCGGGATCGACCAGCGCGCGCAGCTGTCCTTGGTGGTGGGGGTCGAGCGCCGCGAGTCGGGTCTGCCGACGCAGGTGCCGAGGCGCTCGACCCAGCACCACCGACCACGGGCGGGCGACGACGCCCGGCTCGGCGAGCAGGGCGGGGATCTGCACGTGAAGGCCGTGGCCGCTCGCGCGCGCGTCGACCCGAATGTGACGCAAGAACCGGGCGACCGGCAGGCGCAGCAGCTTTCGCACCGGATCCACCGCGCGAAAGGTCGAGCCTCCCGGACGATCGACGACCCGCAATGCCACGATCATGCCGTGCTCCCAGCTGGGCTCGAGCTCGGGGTAGTCCGTGAACAGCTCCGCGATGATCGGGTCGCGGACGCTGGCCTCGAGCTCGCGCACGCGGTCGCGCAGGCGCGTGAGCTTGTGTCCGTAGCGGTGGGCGGGGGCGGCGGTGTTGGGTTCGGCCTGCGCGACGGCTTCGGCGAGCAGCGAGGTCCCCACCAGCTCGCCGAGGGGCTCGCCTTCGGCCTGCAGCCGATCGGCCCACACGGCCAGCTCATCGCGTTCACGCTCGCTCCACATACCCCGTGTCTTGGGTATGCGCGCGGTCGGGCGGCGCGGCCACTGACCTATGAACGCCTGTCAGGTGGTTCGCTGCGCGCCGATCTTCTCGAGTAGCTCCGCGAGGGTCTCGTCCTCGAGCGAAGCTGCGTGGGGGGCGTCAGCGGGTACTCCGAAGCTGTGCAGCGCGCGACGCAGGCCGGTGCCGCGGTAGTCGCCGTCGAAGGGGGTCCCGATCCCGCGACGCAGCATCGCGGCGATGCGCGGGATCGCGGACTGGGTGGCCCCACGTGAGCGACGCCCCAGCCCAGACAGCCAGCCCGCGACCCAGGGTTCGTCATCGCTGAAGTTCTGGGCCACGCCTGCGACCCAGCTCGGGTGTTCGCTCGCGGCCCGGGTCAGGCTGCGCTCGACGACGTCGCCAAAGCTGCGACGCGGATCGAGGCTGACGGCGAGCGCGGCCAGCAGCGCGGGGGCCATCTCGTCGCCCAGGCTGGGCAGCGCGGCGAGGATTCGGCGGCGGATCCTCGAGCTGGTGTCCCAGATCGCCCGCTCGAGCGGTCGACCGTGCGCGGGCGACCACGGCTGCCCAAGCAGCACCTCCAGCTTCTGAAGGCGCGCGCCGTGATCACCCCGCGTCCACGGCAGCGACTGCACGTGACCAAACCAGATCAGCCAGGTGACGCCGGCCGCGGCCACGGCCTCGAGTAGCTCGCGGGACAGCGGTGGCCGGTACGCCGCGCGGTCGGCCGCATCAGCCAGGCGCGGCCGCGGATCCCCGCGCAGCAGCCGACGAAACTGTCCCGGCATCCGACCGAGCACGACTCGCCGCGGTCGCGCCTGACATGCGGGCAGGGTCAGCGCACGCAGCAGCTCGTGCGCGGCTTCACGCTGATCGGGCATGAGCGCGCCCAGGTGCAGCTGGTCGACAAAGCGCAGCGCCGGTCGCTGCAACAGGGCGCCAATGACCTCCACGATCACCTGCGGTCGGGGCAGGTCGCGGCCGGGCGCGAGGTCGAGGTCGAGGTGGATCGCCCGGACCACCCCATGCTGCCAGCGCAGCCGCAGCTGCGGGAGCTCGCCCACGCCCGGACCCAGCAGCTGCTCGGCCAGGCTCAGGCGGAGCTGCTCGGCCTCGACCTCGAGCGTGGCGAGCTTGGCTGTGTGGGGGTCGATCCGGCGGACCTCGTCGACCCGCAGCGAGACCGTGACGAGCTCACCGAGCGGCTCGCCCTGCGCCTGCAGTTGGTCGGCCCACACGGCCAGCGCCTCCCGCTCGGAGGGCCACACGCTTCAGCGGCCGATCTCGACGATCAGCCGGCCGTCGTCCAGCGACACCCGGGCTTCGTCGCCCGCGCGGACCCGGCCACGCAGGATCTGCTCGGCGATCAGGCTCTCGATCTCGCGGCCCAGCAGGTGTCGCAGCGGTCGCGCGCCAAGGGCAGGATCGACGCCGGCGCGATCGATCAGCTGCTCGATCGCCTCGTCCTCGACGCGGTAGCGGATCCCTCGATCGTGGGTCAGCCGCGCCGAGCTGCTGGTGATCAGCCGCCGACAGATCGCCAGCATCTGCGGCCGGGTCAGCGGCCGCAGCACCAGCGGGGCCTCGATCCGGTTCCACAGCTCGACAGGGAAGTGCGCGCGGGCCTGGGCCAGCACCTGCTCATCGTCGACCTGTGGGCCACGGCCGATCATCGCGTCGGCGCCCAGGTTCGAGGTCATGATCACGACCGCGTGGCGAAAGTCGACCGTGCGACCGCGGCCGTCAGTCAGCCGGCCTTCGTCGAACACCTGCAGCAACAGTTGGTGCACGTCGCGGTGGCTCTTCTCGATCTCGTCGAGCAGGATTACGCGGTGCGGGTTGCGGACCATGGGATCCGTGAGCGCGCCGCCTTGCTCGTGGCCGACGTAGCCCGGCGGGGCCCCGACCACCCGCGCGACCGCGTGGGCCTCGGCGTACTCGCTCATGTCGAGCCGCAGCAGCGCCTCGTCGCCGCGCTCGTACAGCGCGGCGGCCAGCGCCTTGGCGATCTCGGTCTTGCCCACGCCCGAGGGGCCCAGCAGCAGCACCGAGGCGATCGGTCGGCCGCTCGAGAAACCGGCTCGGTTGCGACGCACAAGCGCGGCCAGAACCTCGAGCACATGCTCGTGACCGACCACTTGCCGGGCCAGGCGGACGTCGAGGTCCAGCAGGTCGCGCTCGCCCGTGCCAACGATCCGGCTCGGGGGCAGACCGGTGCGCTCGCAGGTGATCTCGACCCACGCGTCGTGGCTGACCTCGACCTTGCCCTCGCGGACCGAGCGGGCGCAGGCGAGGTCGAGCAGGTCCAGCGCGCGGCCGGGCATCGCGAGGCCCGTCAAGAAGCGATCGGCGATGCGGGTGAGCTCGGACAGCTGCGCATCGGCGGCCAGGGTGACCTCGTGTTGCTCGAGGATCGCGTCGCTGGCCAGCTTGACCGCCGCGTGGACCTCGGCGGTCTCGAGCGGGGGCAGCAACAAGACATCCAGCGTATCGAGGATCCCAGGCATCCAGGCCTCGAGCCGGGCGCGGCCCTCGTGGGACAGCACCGTGATCACCCGGGGCGCCCCGCTGGCCCAGGCGCGCGCCAACGCAGGCAGCATCGGCGGCGCCGCGTCGGACGCCACCCGATCGAGATCATCGAACACGACCACGCCCTTGGCCTCCGCGATCAGCTCGAGGTCGTCGGCGAGGCTCTCGTCGTCTTCGTAGTCCGGCGCCTCGAGCCGAAACAGCGGGCGGTCGAGCGTGGTCGCGAGGTGCATCGCCAACAGGCTGCGACCGCTGCCGTGCTCGCCGACCAAGATCGGCGGTCGCACGGACTTGCGCAGCAGCGCGTCGGCGAGCATCGACAGCTCGCGCACGCGGCCGACCATCGGCGGCAGGGTCGTGACGTTGATCGATCGCAGCTCCTGCGGCTGACCCCGGCGGGCGTGGGGCTTGGGCTGGGTCTGCGGCCGGGCCTCGAGCTCGACCTGCGGGCTTGGCTGTGCGGTCGAGCTCGAGGA
>NZ_JMCC02000155.1 GCF_000737335.2 Enhygromyxa salina
GCCCCCGCCCGGCGCCCCGCCACAGGGTGGTTTCGGAGCGCCGCCACCCGGCGCGCCACCGCCCGGATCGCCACCGCCCGGATCGCCCCCGCCACAAGGTGCCTACGGCGCCCCGCCCGGATCGCCCCCGCCCGGATCGCCCCCACCCGGATCCCCACCGCCACAGGGTGCCTACGGAGCGCCGCCGCCCCAAGGCGGATTTGGTGGACCGCCGCCCGGCGCTCCACCAAGCAGTTCGCCGCAGCCTGGCTTCGGTGGTCCCCCGGCTGGTGGTCCCCCTGCTGGTGGTCCCCCGGCTGGGGGTCCCCCGGCTGGTGGTCCCCCGCCCGGCGGCGCCTACGGAGGCGCGCCGATGGCCGCCGCCGCTGGCGGTGCGATGGCAGCTGGTGCCGCCGCGGGCCAAGCGTTTGGGAGCCCGCCTCCTGGTGGTCCGCCAGCGTATGGCGCCCCGTCTGGCATGACCAACGCGTCCGCTGGCGGCGAGGCGCGGGGTGACTTCTCGGGTACCGGCGGCGAGCTGCTTGGTCAGCTGTTCGTGGGCTACCTGCTCACGCTGATCACCTTCGGCATCTACAGCCCCTGGTTCATGTGCAAGTTCGCGAACTTCATCGCGGAGCGCGTCACCTACGGCCCCACGGCCAAGGGCACCGTCCGCTTCAAGTTCGAGGGCGAGGGCGGCCAGCTGTTCGTGACCTTCTTGGTCGGCTACCTGCTCACCATGATCACCTTCGGCATCTACATGCCGTGGTTCATGTGCAAGCTGGCCAAGTTCTTCACCGACAACACCACCGTCAGCATTGACGACGGCAGCGTCTACAAGCCCCGCTTCGACGGCGCTGGTGGCGACCTGTTCGTGACCTTCTTGGTCGGCTACCTGCTCACGGCGATCACCTTCGGGATCTACGCGCCCTGGTTCATGTGCAAGATGAACAAGTGGTTCGCAGAGAACACCAAGATCACCAAGAACGGCCAAGACGTTGGCGGCATGGACTTCGTTGGTGAGGGCGGCGAGCTGCTCGTCACCTTCATCGTCGGCTACCTGCTCACGCTGATCACCTTCGGGATCTACGGGGCCTGGTTCCAGGTCAAGATGATCAAGTTCAACGCCGACAACACCAAGTTGAACGTCGACGGCCAGCGACTGGGAATGCGCTTCACGGGTGAGGGCGGCGAGCTGTTCGTCATGGTCCTCGTTGGCTACTTGCTCACGCTCGTCACGTTGGGCTTCTACATGTTCTGGTTCATGGCCAAGCTGCTCAAGTGGCAGCTGTCCAACACCGTCGTGTTCGTTGAAGGCGGCGCGCCCATGTCCATGGGCATGGGCGGCGGCCAGGTCCAGCAGCTTGGTGGTCCACCGCAGGGCCAAATGCCCTACGGTCAGCCGCCCCAGCCGCAGCTTGGTCAAGGCCAACCTGGGATGGGTCAACAGCCCGGCGGCCCCCAGCCCGGCTACGGCGCACCGCCGCAAGGTGGCGGCTACGGAGCACCGCCGCAAGGTGGTGGCTACGGCGGCCCGCCTCAAGGTGGCGGCTACGCCTGACGCTGGCGGCTACGCCTCACGAAAAACGGCCCGGATCTCCGGGCCGTTTTTTTTGGTTCACCCTCGAGGCTGGCGGCTATTTGGACGCGGGCGGGACCGCCGGCAGACTGGTGAGCGCGGACGTGATCCGCTCATACCCCACCCACCAACGGTAGTGCTCGCAGTCGTGCCGGCTGTAGAAGTCGACGATGTCCTCCCACGCGGCCTCGCCAGTCTCGAGCTTGCGAGCAAACTCCACCGCCGGAATCTCTGCGCACATCTCTACCCCGGCACCCGGAAAGTGTGAGCGGCTGCTCAGGTTGTCGTGGCCCACGGCCTGCGGCGGGATCTTGCTGAGCCAGCGCGCGCCGATCTCCGACACCTCCATGACCCGCAGGTCCGTCAGCTCGACCTCGTGCTGGCCCGAGCACACCGAGATCTCTGCGGTCTCGTTGGGCATCAGCACCATCGCGTTGTAGCGGGTCTGGGCCCGGATCTGGCAGTCGCCAGCCCGACTGCGCATGCGCACGAAGTACGCCAGCGGCGTGCGGGTGACGTTCTTGAATACCGCGAAGGTGTGGATGTTCTTGGTCTGCATCCCGCGACGCTCGACCTGGACCTCTTCGGCCTTCACGTTGATCTGCATGCCGCCTTGGCTGATCGACGCGCCCAAGGCGAGCGAGCGCGGGTCACCCGGGGACGCAACATGAAAGAAGGTGTTGGGCTGCAGCAGGCGCTCGCGGCTCGGGGCCCCAAGCTCGTAGCGCGCGACGGTGTCGTCGATCGAGGTCTGGTAGAACTCTTTGGTGTTCTGGTAGCTGGCCGTCTGCTCCAAGGCCTTGCGCTGGGCCTGTTCGGGATCGACGCGCTTGGCCAGGGCGAGGTCGACCGCGTCGCCCGTGTCCAGGGTCATGCGCGTGCTGACCCAACCGCCAAGCAACAAGACCACCGCCAGACCAATGCCAGCGGCGGAGCGGGTCGCGGTCACGTTCACGTCCATCCGCGGATGCTAGCGCGCAGGTGTTCGCGCGTCACCAACGGATCCCCGCGGGTCAGCAGCAAAGTACAATCGGGTCATGCTCGAGGTGATGATGGGCCCTCCCGGCAGCGATAGCTTGGCAGAGCTGTGCATCGGCATCACCGCGGGGCTGGCCGTTGGGCTGCCTGCCATGCGCTGGTACGCGGGCGTGCGGGGCAACGAGCCCGTCCCATCGCGGCGCGCCGCCACGCTGCGCTCGGGTGTCGCGATGCTGGCCTGGTTGGTGTTGACCGCGGCGCTCGCGGGCAAGGGGGTGCTCGCCAACTTCGATCGCTTTCCCCCGCCAGTGATGCCCGTGGTGCTCGCCAGCTTCGCGTTGACCTTCGTCCTGGCGTTCTCACGGTTTGGCGAGCGGCTCGCCCGGGACCTGCCGCTGGCGCTGCTCGTTGGCTACCAGGGCTTTCGCGTGGTCGTGGAGATCATGCTGCACGAGGCCGGCGATCAGGGCGTGATCGGCCAGCAGATGACCTGGTCGGGGTTCAACTTCGACGTGGTCACCGGGCTCACGGCGCTGGTCCTGGGGGTCTGGCTGTGGCGCCGGGATCCGGGCAAGCCGCAGCCGCGCGCGCTGCTGTGGGCGTGGAACCTGCTCGGCCTTGGCCTGCTGTTCACGATCGTGATGATCGCGATCCTGTCCATGCCGACCCCGCTGCGGCAGTTTGATGGGCCGCCCAACGTGTTCGTTGGCTACTTCCCGTTCGTGTGGTTGCCCACCGTGATGGTCACGGCGGCGTTGTTCGGGCACCTGCTGATGTTCCGCAGGTTGCTGGCGATCGGTCGCTCGCCGACTGTCTGAGCACCGTAATCTACTCGACAGCGCCAGTGGCCCACGCGGGATCGTCGGGCCGGCGATCCCAGTGGCCAGCGCGGGCGAACAGCAGCGCGTTGAGGCTGGGCAGGTCGAGCCCGGCGCGGGCGGCGAGCCACAGATACGCGCCGCGCACCCGCAGCTTGGGGCCGACCAGCCCGGGCAGCCGGTCCGCCTGCGGCCAGCGTTGCGCCCGGTCGTCGTCGTGATCGCGGATCCACGCGGCGAAGGTGGTGGTCGTGAGCGTGGTCCCACGGCCAAGCGCGGCGCGGAACTCGAGCTGATCGCGGATCAGCTCGTGGAGCTCGGCCCAACACAGGACCGCGAGCGTGGGTGTGGCTTGGTGGGGCTCGCCGTTCGCCCACTCGGGCGCGCGGGCCTGGTTGGGGAGGGCGAGCCCGGCCGCGGCCGCGGCGTGACGAACGAGCACGCGCTCGGGCCCGACCAGCTCGCTCTCTCGCAGGGCGCCCGGCCAGCGCGACGACAGCTCGACGAGCAGCTTGCGGAAGGCCGGTCCGCGCTCCGCCGCCGCCAACTTCGCCGCCGCCGCGAGGGCGGTGTACTTGTCGGTCATCGCTTGCCACTGGTCGCGCGCTGGCGATTCCTGCCAAAACTTGGCGGGCAGGAAGCCGGGAACGCGCTCGCGGATCATGAGCATGTCATCGGTCTTACCAGATCGGCGCTGTGGTGATCTGCTACCCTGGGCGCACATCAGAAATCCCATGACCCGTGGTGTCCCAGAGTTTGGCCCAGGCGACGGGGCCTCATCGTCAGCGCTCATGCTCGAATCCATCGAATTCCTGCCCGGCGACTCTTGCGTTGGCGTCACGTCGTTTCCAGGCAGTGGGCCGGGGAACGGGGCCGAGAGCGCCGACGAGGCCAACACCGATCCCGCAGCGAGCGAGCGCCAGGCCCAGCGCGCGCTCGTGGAGCTGGCCCGCGCCGGCAATGAACGGGCACTTCGACAGATCTACGAGCAGCACGAGCACCAGGTCCGGGGCCACCTGTTTCGCCTGCTCGGGCGCGACAGCGAGCTCGACGATCTCGTGCAGATCGTGTTCTCCCGGGCGTTCGCGGCGCTCGACCGGTTCGAGGGCAAAGCCGCGATCTCGACCTGGCTGTACCGCATCACCGTCAACACCTCCCACAACTTGATCCGCCAGCGCTTTCGTCGTGACCGGATGCAGCGCGCGGTTCAGTGGTTCGAGTTTGGCCGCGGCGCAGATCGGGTCGCGCCCAGCAAGGTCGACGCGCGCGACGAAGCCCAGCGGATCCTCGCGCACCTCCAGCCGGATCTGCGCCAGATCTTCGTGCTCTATCACCACGAAGGTCTCACCTTGCAAGAGATCTCCGACATCATCGAACGCCCGCTCTCGACCGTGGGAGATCGGTTGACGCGGGCCCGCAAGCAGCTGCGAGAGCTGGTGAGCCAGGACTGACATGCCGCAGGTTCACTACGGCTGCCAGGAATTCAGGGAGGACACCGAGCGGGTGATCCAGGGCCGGGCGCACCCCGAGCTCGCGCAGCTGTATCACGGGCACTTGGCATGTTGTCGCGGCTGCCAGCGCTACCATCATCGGCTCGAGGCGATCTACCGGCGTCCGTCGGCCGGTCCCGCGCTCGACGGGTTCGCCCGCGACCTCGAGTTCGCCGCGATCCTCGAGCGCGCCAAGTCGCAGGGCCAGCGCCCGGTCCAAGCTCGGGCGCTGCGCCGGGTCAGCACGTCGGCGGGTGTCGCCGCGCTCACGGTGGTCGCGGTGATCCTGGCGCTCGCGCTGGTCGTGCCAAGCTTTGGCGCGCGCTTGTTTCAGCCGCCCGCGGTCGCCCAGCTCGAGCTGCGCTCGGACACGGGCTACACCAGCTACGGCGACGATATCCACATCCCGGTTGGCCACGGCCTCTCGCACCAGGCTCAAAAGTTCGCGCGCGTGATCGGCTGGGAGGTTGGGCCTGGGCTCGCGGGCCCAGGTGCGCAGGTCGAGCTGACCGACGCCGAAGGTCGGCCCACCACGGGCGACAGCCTCACGGTCGGGACCCAAATCACAACCAGTGACGCCGCCGTGCAGGTCGCGTTCGTTGGCCGCCTGATCGCCAACTTCCAACCCCACACGGTCGCCCGCTGGAACAGCGCCAGCGCGAACTTGGTGGAGTTCGGGTTGATCTCGGGCACGATCGCGGTCCGCTACGACCGCCGCCCCGGTGATCCGATCTTGCAGGTCCGCACGCCCAACGCGATCGTGCGGGTCGTTGGCACCGTGTTCACGGTCACCGTCCACGAAGGTCGCACCTCGGTCTCGGTGTTGCGCGGCAAGGTCGTCGTCGTCGATCCCAGCAATGGTCGTCCGCTCGGTGAGGTCGAGGCGGGGTTTCGCTTCAACGTCGACGACTCGAGCTATCGCGATGTTGGGCGGCAGGAGGTCGCCGCCGCGCTGCCGCTGTCCGAGCTTGGCGAGCTGCTGGTCACCGTGTCCGACGCGGGCGAGCTGATCATCGAAGAGCCGCGCCGCGAGTTCGGTCAGATCCCGCGGGCGTGGACGGTGCCCGGCTTGAGCAACGATCCTGCCCAGCGGATCCTCGACCGCGTGCTCGATCCCGACGCGGCACCCAGCTCGTCCGAGGTGGCCCAGGCCGGCGCTCGTTCGGCGGGTCGTCCGCCAGCACGCGTCGATCCTTCGTCGGCCCACGCCCGCGCGCGCCCAACCAGCGACAACGGCGAGGCCGCGACCCGCGAGCTGATCAACAAACAAGTCCGACGCGAGCGCGATCGCAAGGCGCACGTCGAAGCTCGGCTCGAGCGTTGTCGGGTGCTGCAGGCAGAGCCCGAGACTCGGTTTCGCGCCGCGCGGTGTCTTGGCGACTTCATGAGCGAGCTCGGCGACGAGCCCGAGGCCGTCGAGGGGCTGTTGTTGCTCGGGACCTTGCGCATGGATTTCGCCCACGACTACCAGTCGGCGACGCGCAACTTCGAAGAGTTCCTGCGTCGGGCCCCGCAGCACCCAAAGGCCGAGCTCGCTCGCTACAAGTTGGTGCTCGCCGCGATCGAGGCCGGCTACATTCCGCACGCGTTGCAGCGTGGCCTGGCCTACCTGCGGCACTACCCCGACGGGCAGTACGTCGGCCGCATCCTGCAGCGCTTCCCCGAGCTGAAGTCCGAGATTTGAGCGCGCGCGTGGTCGTTGACAGCCACGGTCTGCAGGGTCGAAGCTAGACGGGTGAGTGAGGGCCACGAGCTCGTCGTCCGCGAGGACTCGGACTCGGACTCGGAGTCGGCGTCGCTGGCCGTCAACGGGCAGGGGCGCTCGCCCGACGCGTACGAGGCCAAGTACATGCACGGCGAGGGCATGGTGCTCTACCGCGACAAGAGCCGCGCACCCTGGCCGCTGCACGCCGTGTTTGCTGCGATCAGCGCGGTGACGATCGGCTCGGCGTTCGCCGGGCCGGGCGCGTGGGTTGGCGCCGCGATCACCCTGCCGCTGGTCGCCCTGATGTGGCTGCTGTTTTCGATCCTGCGGGTGACCGTCTCGCAGGGGCAAGTCAACGTGCAGTACGGTCTGTTCGGACCCAAGATCCCGATCGCGTCGATCTCGTCGGCCGAGGCGGTCGAGTACGACTGGAAGCAGTGGGGCGGCTGGGGGATCCGCGTCAACACCAAAGGCGAGTGGATCTACAACATGCCCGGCGACCGGGGTCGCGCCGTTCGCATCGCCTGGCAAGATCGCAAGGGCAAGTCCAAGGTCACCTACGTCGGCAGCCTCGAGTCCGAGGACCTCGCGCGCCGCATCGCGGAGGCCCGCGCGCTCGCAGGCGGCACACAGCCTGCGGCCCTCGAGCCCGGCGACGACTGAGGCTGTGACCCCCGCGGAGGCAGCGCTGTCGCCGGCTGACTCGGGGCTGCTTGGGGGCCTGTCCGTGGGGCTGTCTGTTGGGCTGTCCGTTGGGTTGGGCGGGCGTCGCCCAGCCGGCGCCCTCCCGCGGGGCAGGTCCCGACAACGAGTGGCATGCGCACGCAAAACTTCTTGATATCGCTCGGTTTTTGGCCATACCATGCAGCTCCGAGGGCGCACCCAGAGCCGCTGTGGCGTCCCACGAACCGAGAACGAACCGGTGACCAAGTCCGAGCTGATCGAGCGTATCGCTCAAGAGTCGGGGCTGCCCAAGGGGCGCGCAGAGATGGTGGTCAACACCATCTTCGACTCCATGACCAGCGCGCTGATCGCTGGGGATGGGATCGAGATCCGCGGCTTCGGTAGCTTCACCGTGCGGCTCTACAAGTCCTATGAGGGCCGCAACCCACGGACCGGGGATGTCGTCCACGTCGCGCCCAAGCGCTTGCCGTTCTTCAAGGTCGGCAAGGAGCTGCGTGAGCGCGTCAACGGGAGCTGGGATGCCGAGTCGGAGGCTGCCGTCGAGGCTGTGAGCGCGCCCGCTGCTCGGCCGGCGGCCGCGCCTGCGCCGGCCAAGCCAAGCACCCCCCGCCGCCGCGACGAGTCCCTCTCCGAAGACGTGATTTAGTCATTACCCCCACAGGCGGCTTCGCACTTCGGCTGCGCTCGCTTCGCTCGCTTGCTTTTTGGGTGTTTGTTCGCGGGGGTATGATTGGCCCCCTAGGAGGGGGCTCTCGTCTGGGCGCTTGCGTGCATTTGGGGGGCGCTCCAACTGCGTGTCGGTTGGTTGTGGGGGGGTAGATTGGTGGTTTGCTTGGGGCTCTGGTTTGGGTGCTTGCGGGCACTGGGGGGCGCTCCAACTGCGTGTCGGTTGGTTGTGGGGGGGTAGATTGGTGGTTTGTTTGGGGCTCTGGTTTGGGTGCTTGCGGGCATTTGGGGGGCGCTCCAACTGCGTGTCGGTTGGTTGTAGGGGGTAGATTGGTGGGCGCCTTCGCTACTTCTTGGTGAAGCGGGCGATGTTGTCGAGGAGGTCGGGGCTGGCGAGGGAGCGTTGGCCGTGCTCGAATTCGTTGCTGATCGCCTCAGCGAGCGGCATCGACCACTGCTCGTAGCTCGACAGTCGATCTTGGCGCATGCAGGTCTGGGGGAGGGCGCTGAGTTGGGTGGCGAGGGTCTTGGCGGTCGATAGTGCCTCGCCGGGATTGCACAGGCGGTTGGCGAGGCCCATCGCCTTGGCTTCTTCGCCACGGACTTCGCGACCGGTCAAGATCAGGTCCATGGCGTGGGCGTGGCCGATCAGGCGGGGGAGGCGGATCGTGCCGCCGTCGATCAGGGGGACGCCCCAGCGGCGGCACAGGACGCCGAAGGTGGCGTTGGTGGCCGCGACTCGCAGGTCGCACCACAGCGCGAGCTCGAGGCCGCCGGCTACGGCCCAGCCTTCGATCGCGGCGATCACTGGCTTGCTCAAGAGTGTTCGCGTGGGGCCCATGGGGCCGGGGCCGCTGGGGGTGAGGTGGTTGGGGCGGCCCTCGGCGATCGCTTTGAGATCGGCGCCGGCGCAAAAGCACTCGCCTGCGCCGGTCAGGATCGCTACGTCTAGCTCGGGATCTTGGTCGAAGCGGTCGAACGCGGCGCTGAGTGCTTCGGCGGTGGGGCGGTCGACGGCGTTGCGACGCTCGGGGCGATCGATCGTGACGATCGCAACGCGGGCGTGGGTCTCGTAGCGGACGCTCATGCCCTGGTTATGCCGGATTATCCGCCGTGTCGGGCTCGGGCGAGGGTGACGATCACGCCGTGCGGGTTGACGCTCTCCCACTGCTCGGGCTGGTGGTAGCCGCGGGCGAGCCACTGCAGCACGCGGGCTTGGCTCGCGGCGGCACGCGCGAGCGGGCGCGGGTCGATGCCAAGCAGGCCGCGAACGATGCGCCGACGCGGGACCGCGAGCTCGATGATGAGGGTGCCGGGGCGCAGGGCCGCCAGGCACGACTCGGGCACGTTGGGGCGCTCGAGCCAGGTTCCGAACAGCAGGGCGTCGAGCTGGGCTGGCGTTGGCGCGTCTGGGTCGTCGTCAGCGAGGGTGGGCCAGTCCAAGAGGGTTGAGCGGACCCGGCGGGGGGCCTTGCGTGGCGCCCACGCGGCCACCTTCAGCCCTGCTAGCCGGACCGGCAGCCACTCCGCGAGCGGCGGACAGGGTAGGTGGACCTCCACGGGAGGATCTTGCGTCACTGCCGACCAACTCCCAAGTTCGTGGCGAAGCGGCGTAGAATAGGGGGGTGAGCTTCACGATCGGCGAGACACCCGACCGCGATGATCTCGGTAACTATCCGAAGGTCGCTCGACAGCACGCGCTCGCGGCTCGCGGGATGCGGGTGCCGCCTGGGGTGGTGCTGGATCTCGCGCGGGCTCGGGAGGTGCTGCGCGCCGCGCTAAAGGGCGACAGCGACAAGATGATCGCGTGGGTCCGCGAGCAGTTCTCCAACGGGCACACGCTCATCGCCCGCAGCGCTGGCAGTCGCGAAGATCGTGAGCAGACCAGCGGCGCGGGGCTTGGGATGTCGATCCCAGGGATCCAAGATCTGACCCAGCTCGAGGGCGCGCTCGCGATGATCGAGGCCCACGGGCGCACGCTCGAGGGCGTTGGCAACCTTCACGCTGGGCGCACCTTGATGCTGATCCAGCGCGAGGTTCCCCGCCGGGCGCTGCTGGTGGTCGTGCGCGGGGGCGATCCGGGTGATCGCTTCTATGTCGAGACCCACGGTCCCAAGGCCGGTCCCGAGCCGCTGGCCGAGGGGCGCTCGCCGGACTGGGCTGGGCCGCTGAGCGAGTGGAGCGACGACAGCCGCGCGCGCGTGGAGCAGCTCGCGATCGAGGTCGCGGCCAACGAAGGGGGGCCGCACGGCGTCGACCTCGAGATCGTGGTGGATCCCAGCGGCGAGCCGTGGCTGGTCCAAGCGCGACCGCTCACGGCTCCGCTGCATCCAGGCTGGGCGGCGTTCTCCGAGGCCGTCGCCCGCGAGGGGCACCAAAAACACATGCGTGGCTCGCTGTTGTTCGACGGCGAGCACAACCCCGCGCCGCTGTCCCCGGCCCACGCATGGGTGATGCGGCGGCTGGCGAGTCAGCGCCCGGGGAAGTCGGGCGATCCGGTGGTGCTGGCGGGTTGGTTGTACGTGCGCGTGCTCCCGCGCGCGCTCGGATCATCGAAGCCGGGCACCGCGGGCGCGGCTTTGGTGATGTCCGTGCACGAGGCGCTGGGGTGGCTGCGCGACGAGGCGCTGCCCCACGCGCGCGTGATGCTGACGCAGTACGCGGCGCTGCTCGACTCCGAGCCGCCGATCCGCGTCGCGCTCGCGCGCGCAGAGGCGATCTTCTTCGAGATGATCGACGCCTACGTCGATCGTCTGGTCCCGGCGCGCCGGGCCGGCCTGAGCCGGGTCGCGGCGAGTCAGGACCCCATTCAATACCAAGTCGACGCGCCGCTGACCCTGCGGGCGCGGGCGCACTTTCTCGACGTGCTGCCAGCGGTGTGGGACATCGCGAGCCCCAGCCTCGCGGAGCTGCTCGACGACGTCGAACACGAAGAGGACGAAGCGCAGCTACCCACCAACGAGGCCGCGGCCGTGGGGTTGCTGGGCGAGTGGGACGATCACCTGTTCGCGTGTGGCCTGGCGCCGTTGCGCGCGCTGTGGCGCTACGCGGCGCGGCGGCTCGATGTTGATGAAGCCCGGGTGTTCTTGCTCGATGGCGAAGAGCTCGTCGGCTTGGACGCGGATCCACTCGCGCTCGGGGACGTCGACGAGCTCGAGCGCGAGCTCGCGCGTCGGATCGCGCTGCTCGAGACCCAGCGCCAGCTCGAGCCACCCAGCCGGATCATCGATGGCCAGCCGCTGCCGCATCCGTGCGGTGGGCGGCTGCGGGGGCTGGCAATTGGCGGGTGCTTCGATGGGCCGATCGCCCAGCGCCGCGACCTTCGTGATCTACTCGCGGATCCACCCGAGGCCGGCGCCGTGCTGTGTATCCCCGCGCTCACGGCCCAGGCCGCGGTCGCGCTGGTCCGGCTTGGGATCCAGGCGGTGTGCACCGAGTACGGCGGGGCTCTGGCCCATGGGGCGCTGATGGCTCGCGAGCTGGGGTTGTCGGCGTTGATCGGCTGCCACGGGTGCACGCGGCTGGCCGAGGGCACGCGGGTGCGGCTCGACACCCGCGCGCGACGGTTGGTGGCGACCGGATAGGTCGCCTGATCCGGCCACGCTACAATCGACCCGCGCGACCATGGAAACGCTCAAGAACTTCGCCGTCCCGCTCGTCGCCCTCGTGCTGCTGCTCGTGTGGTTCTTCGTGATCCGCCCCATGCTTGGCGACACGCCGGTCGAGCCCGAGCCGGCCGCCAAGTCGGGCGAACCGGCCGAGCCTGCGAAGCCGGCCGAGCCCCCCGCGAGTCAGTGAACCGCCCGCGCGAGCGCGAGGATCTCGAACAACGCCCGGGTCGCGGGTGAGCGGTTGAGCGTATAAAAGTGGATCCCCGAGACCGTGGACGCCTGCCGCCGAAACGGCCCGTTGCTCGGCCGATCCAGCAGCTCCCGACACTGGTGCGCTGCGTAGCTGACCCCCGTCCAGAACACCTCTTGCGGATCATAGCCGTCGGTGGTCTCGGAGATGTCGTCGAGCCGGCTGCGCAGCACGCTGGGGATCGTCGCGCCGCACATCTTCGTGAACCGGTCGATCTGCTTGACGTTGGTGATTGGCATGACGCCCGGGATGATCGGCACGCTGAGCCCGGCCCCGCGCACGCGGTCCAAGAAGCCAAAGTACGCGGCGTTGTCGAAGAACAGCTGGCTGATCAAGAACTCCGCGCCCGCGTCGATCTTGGCGCGCAGGTGTTGAAGATCGGCTTCGGCGGTGTCGGCCTCGGGGTGGACCTCTGGGTAGCAGGCCCCGCCGACGCACAGCTCGGGCCAGCGGTCTCGCAGCCACGCGCACAGCTCGCTCGCGTAGCGAAACCCGCCCGGGGTGTGCTGAAACTGGGTCTGGCCCCGGGGTGGGTCGCCGCGCAGCGCCAAGATGTTGCGGACCCCGGCCTCGAGCAGGCGCTCGACCACGGCTTCGATCTCGTCACGGGTGCTGCCGACACAGGTCAGGTGAGCGAGGGGCTCGATGCCCAGCTCGCGCTTGATCCGACCCACGATCTCGACGGTGCGTGTACGCGTGCTGCCGCCCGCGCCGTAGGTCACCGAGACGAAGTCCGGCTCGAGCGGGGCGAGCTGCTCGAGGCTGCGCCACAGCACGCGCTCACCCTTTTCGTTGTTGGGCGGGAAGAACTCGAAGCTGAACACTGGGCGCTTGTGCGCCAGTCGATCGCGGATCAACATGCCGCCCTTCGAATAGCACGGCCGTGCTCGCTTGGCTTCCGCTCGCGCGGCGAACCTCGTGACGCGATCACGGCGACTTTGGGTTGCCGAAGGGATCGAGGATCTCCGGCGCGAAGCGGTGATCTTCGTCGGGTTGCGGCTTGGGCTCGGGCTCGGGCTCGGGCTCGGGCTCGGGCTCGGGCTTGGGCTTGGGCTTGGGCTTGGATTCGGGCTTGGGCTTGGGCGCCTTGGTCCCCGCGGGCTGCGGCGTCTCGAAGGGCTCGACCGGAGCCGCGGGCGCCGGGTCCAGCACGAACTCGAGATCCCGATCCCGCGTTGGGGTGACGGCGACGTGCAGATCTTCATGACCATCCGCGCGCAGCAGCAGCTGCACGGCCGCGTCCCCGCGGGGGAGCTCGAGCTGGGTGACATCGCCGCGCTCGCTGGGCACCGGCTCCGAACCGGTGGGCTGACCCGCCGCGTCGAGGATCGTGACGGGCACGTTGGTGTGCAAGCGCAAGCTGACGCGCGTGGCTTCGACCGGGTCCGCGACGACGGCCTGGACTGCAGGAGCCGGCGGATCAGGGCTGGTGCGCTCGGTGGCGACCAGAGGTTGATCTGCGCCACCGGGCGAGGTGACCCCAAGTGCGCGCGCGACCCCAAACGCCAGGCCGATCACAGCGGCGATCGAGACCACGCTGATCACGACGACCCGCGCGCGAGAGCGGGTTGGTGCCGCGCTCCCAGCTACCTCGGTGGCCGTCTTCGACTTCAGCGGAGCCGTGTCTTCGAGTGCGACCGTCGCCTGAACGGGGGGCGTCACACCAAGCGGCAGCGTTGGGCCGATCGGGAGCCCCGAGCCCCGCGGCCCTGGCCGGGCGTTGAACCCCGCGCCCCCCGGTCCATCGAGCATCGTGCGCTCGGTCAGCAGCGGCATCGTGCGACGCTCGAGCAGCTCGACGGGCACGCCGCCCGGCCGGCCCACGGCCGCGATCGCTTGGCCCATCTGCGCCATCGAAGCGAAGCGATCCCCGGGATCCTTGGCCAACGCGCGCAGCACGATCGCGTCCATTTGGTCGGTGATCCCAGCGTCGGGCGCCCACTTCGAGGGCGGCTCGGGCGGCTCGAGCAGATGCTTTTGGCGCATCACCGGGAAGGTGTCGGCCTTGAACGGCACGCGCCCACACAGCAGCTCGTACATCATGATGCCGGCGCCGTAGATGTCCGCGCGGTGATCCGTGGGCCGGCCGCGGGCCTGCTCGGGCGACATGTAGTCGGGCGTGCCCAGCACCATCCCGGTTCGGGTCAAGCGCAGGCCGCCGCTGACCTGCATCTTGGCCAGGCCAAAGTCGAGGACCTTGATGTAGTCGGGATCCTCGTGTCGCCCGACCCGCAGCACGTTCTCTGGCTTGACGTCGCGGTGGACGATCCCGACGTCGTGCGCGGCCTGCAGCGCCCGGCAGATCTGGCCCATGATGTGCGCGACGCGTGACCACGCCAACGGGGCCTCGCGCTTGCAGACCGCCGACATGGACTCGCCCTCGAGGTGCTCCATCACCAAGAACGCCGAGCCGTCGGCCTCGGACCCATAGTCGATCACCTCGACGACGTTCTCGTGGGCGATCAGTGAGACCGCGTTGGACTCTTGCACGAAGCGCTTGCTGATGTCCTCGCGCTTGGCGTAGCGGCGGTTGAGGACCTTGACCGCGAAGGTCTTGGGTAGCTGGGTGTGGCGGGCCAGATAGACCGTGCCCATGCCGCCCTTGCCGAGCATGCGGACCAGCTCGTAGCGCCCGTGGATGATGTCGCCCGATCGATCATCCGGCTCGGCGCTGCGCTGCACCACCAACTCGGGGCGCGAGTCGGGGTTGGCACCAGCCTTTGCTTCCAACGCCATCGTCGGCGCGATCGTTCGGGTGATCGCCGAGATGAGCTCGTCGGGCCCCCCGCTGCCGCTGATCGCCTCGGACTCGAGGACCTCGCGCTCGAAGTCATCCTCGAGCCCAGGCCGGGTCTCGCCGAGTGCGTCGGTCAGCGGCACGAGGGGTACTATATGACCCCCCCGGCCGCCTTCGCACTTCGTGGTCGCCTTCCTTGACCCCCCCGGCCGCCTTCGCACTTCGCGGGTCACTCGCTTCGCTCGCTCCCAATGGGCCGTTTGTTCGCAGGGGTATGTGTGGCCCCCTAGAAGGGGGCTCTCGTCTGGGCACCTGCAGCCACCGGGGACCTCTCCACTTGCGTGGCGTGCCGTTGTGAACTGGTGGGTTGCCGCTGCGCCCACGTCGCTCGCACGGGTGGCCGCTCGAAGGGGCTCGAAAGGGCCTCAGCTCTGTGAGCCGGCGCAGCCGCCTGTGGGGTCATCGATAACCCGCCAGTCCACGACAAACGACACGCAATTGGAGCGGCACCCACCAGCTGCAGGTGCCCAGACGAGAGCCCCCTCCTAGGGGGCCACACATGCGATAGCGAACAGCCAGCCCATTGGGAGCGAGCGAAGCGAGTGACCGCGAAGTGCGAAGGCGCCTGTGGGGGTAACAATCAAAACGAGCCCGTGAGGCCGAGGCCCGCGTAGCCGGGGCCCGCGTTGGGCAGCACCATCACGTTGCGCAGGCGCGCCGCCTTGTTGCGCTGCATCCCGACGACCAGCAGCGCAATTCCAGCGCCCAGAAACACGGGCGCGACGATGCCTCCGGTGACCGCGAGCGCGTTCATCGTTCGGCCTCGCTTGCGCGCGGCTTCCCGCTCGTCCGTGAAGGCCGCGGCGGCGTCGAAGTCTTTTTGTGCGGAGCCACCCAGCACCAGGCCAGCGACCAGAAGGCCCGCTCCGGCCGCGCCAACGCCGATCATGACGCCGCCACCAATGATGAGGCCCTGGCCCGGCTTCTCGTCAACCAACACCTGTGGGGCGTCGTCGGTGGGCTTGTCTTCGGGCTTGTCTTCCGGCTTGTCCTCGGGCTCCTCGGCCGCGGCGAGGTTCGCGAGGATGTCCTCGATCTTGCCCTTCTCGCTGGCGATCTCGCTGGTCAGCTCGGTCCCGGCGGCCTCGAGCGAGGCCTCGTACTCGTCGAGTAGGGCCTTGGCGTTGTCGATGTGGACGCGGTCGTCGGCGCTTCGATAGGCTCGCAGGTAGGCGTCGAGCGCGACGTTCATCAAGGTCTGGCGGGTGGCTGCGTTGTCGGGGGACTCCGGCAGGGTACGCACGGCCTGGGCCCACAGATCACCGGCGGCTCCGTAGTCGCCAGCGTCGAATTTTTCCTGACCTTGAGTGTACAGATCCTCGAAGCTCGGCGCCGCTTGGGCGACGTGAATTGGCGCCGTCGCCAAGGCGACGGTGAGGAGGCTAGCGAAGAGACGCGACGGCATGCTCATGTGGCCCATGACCGCGCGCACCATATCATCTTTTATGGACCCCCACATTGACCTTAGACCTCGCCGACTGCAGCCGCTTCGCGTCTGGTCGCTTCGCTCCTCGGGGCTGGCTGTTCGCATGGGCATGTGTGGCCCCCTAGGAGGGGGCTCGGGGCGCTTCGGCGGACGCTTACGGGCGCTTCGGCGACCGCCTACGGGCTGGCTGATCGCATGGGCATGTGTGGCCCCCCAAGGCGCCCTCGGAGGGGGGCTCGGGTGGCTTCGGCGATGTCTGAGGTGTCTGTGGGGGTCCAGAGAAGACCGGAAAAGTCTCTCGCGCCGAACGCGGGAGGTCGGGGTCTCAAAACGCTGCCGGGCGTGATAGAACCGGGCGCCAAAATGCCTTACCAGGTCTCACGCACCGACACTGGTCAGTTCGTCTTGATGGACCCATCGACGGACACGGTCATCATCGACGACGAGCTCGCGGCGGGCTTCGAGAAGCTCGAGCGGGCGGTCGCGGACAAGCCCGCGATCGGGACGGGGGCGGGGGCTGGGGGTACGTCTGGGGCGGACGCGGCGACGCAGGGGTCGTCGGCGTTCAGCTTTCAGGGGGGGCCTCGCTATACGCCCATCCTGCTGGGGGTGGTGCTGCCGTTTGCTTGGTTGGCGGTGCTGTACTTCGCGCTGTCGAACTTGCTGTCCGAGCACGCCCTGGATCGCGGGGCGGCGGAGCAGACCCAGACGCAGATCCAAGAGCTCGAGCGTGAGCTGCAGTCGCTGCGCAGCGAGATCTCTGGGGCGCCACGAACGGCCAAGACCAAGCCGCAGCGCAAGTCCAAGCCCGCCAAGGCCAAGCCGGCGGCGGTGTCGGGCGATGCGGTCCGCGCCGTCGCGCCCAGCGACGAAGACGAAGACGAAGACGTCCAAGACGACTGAGCGCGCGCTCGGGAGCCCCCTGTTCGCGCCGACAGACGAAGGCCCACCGTGGAGTTCAACTCGCTCGAGTACGTGCTGCTGCTGGTCGTCGCCAGCTTGCTGTTCTTCGGCGCGGGGTATCGAGCGCGGCTGATCATCCTGATCGCGGCAAGCCTGATCTTCTACGCGGCGTGGAACGTGCCGCTGGTCAGCTTGATCGTGATCTCGGCGGTCATCGACTTCACAGCCGGTCGCCTGCTTGGGCGCTACGGCAGCGAGCAAGCCCGCAAGCGCAAGGCGGTGCTGGCCGTCAGCCTGATCGTCAACCTTGGGCTGCTCGCCTACTTCAAGTACGCGAACTTCTTCCTGGACAACCTGCACGCGGCGCTTGATCTGGGCCCGGGCGGGGACTTTCTGGACATCGTGCTGCCGCCGGGCATCAGCTTCTACACGTTCCAGACCATGTCCTACACGATCGACGTCTACCGCGGAAAGATCCGCCCGACGTCGTCGTTTCTGCGCTTCTTCTTGTATGTCTCGTTCTTCCCGCAGCTGATCGCGGGGCCAATTGAGCGCGCGGGGCACTTGCTCGTGCAGTTCGATCAGGCGGCGAACCGTCGGTTCGAGGTCGACAACCTCGTCAGCGGCGCGCAGATGATCGTGTTTGGGATGTTCAAGAAGGTGGTGATCGCGGATCACTGCGGGCGCCTCGTCGATCAGGTCTACGCCGATCCCAGCGTCTACGACGGGTGGAGCGCGTTGATCGCGACGTACGCGTTCACCCTGCAGATCTACTGCGACTTCTCGGCGTACAGCGAGATCGCGCGGGGCTCGGCGCGGATCTTTGGCGTCGACTTGATGCGCAACTTCGACCAGCCCTACCTGACCAGCAACATCTCTGATTTCTGGCGACGCTGGCACATCTCGCTGTCGAACTGGTTTCGCGACTACGTGTACATACCGCTGGGCGGCAACCGCAAAGGCAAGACCCGCACCCTCGCGAACCTGACGATCACGATGTTCTTGTCGGGCCTGTGGCACGGCGCGGCCTGGACCTTCGTGCTCTGGGGGCTGTTTCACGGGGTGCTGTTGTTGCTCCACGCGCAGGTTGGTCAGCGCCTGCGCGAGCGCATGCCCGGCGGCTGGTCACGCAACGACTATGTGGGCCAGCTCGCGCGGCTTGGGTCGTGGTTTCTGTGCTTTCACCTGGTCGTGTTCGGGTGGATCTTGTTTCGCGCCAAGGGCCTCGAGCAGTTCGTGATCGTGGTCCGATCGATCGCCCACGACCTGGCCGGGGTGTTCGTGGGGGGCCCGGGGCCCAGTCACGAGCAGGCGCTGTTCTTGCTGGGGCTTGCCGCGTTCTTGGGGATCTCGGCGGTGGAGCGGCGCTATCGCATCATCGATCGGATCTGGGCCTCGCCGATCGCGGCGGTCGTGTTCGCGACGGCGCTCATCGTCGCAATGATGCTGCTGGGTCTGCGCGACGGCCCGGCGTTCATCTACTTCCAATTCTAGGATGCGCGAGCCCACCCACCAGCCCGGTCCCTGGGTGAAGATCCTCGCGGTGCTGGTGCTGCTGGTCTGCGTGGATCTGGCGCTCGCGCTCGGGCCGGCCGAGTCCAGCGCCTCGGACCCCAACCCAAGCAGCAGCGCAGACATCCGCGCGAGCTTGGTGAGCCTGGCGACGGCGGCGGGCGAGGGCCGGCCGGCGCTGCTGTTGATCGGCGACTCGGTCCTGGCGGGCGATGTCATGGCCGGGCAGGTCGAGGACTGGCGATCGCAGCGGGTCGTCGATCACATGCGGGCCGAGCTCTCGTATGACAGCCAAGCAGAGATCCAGCAGGTCGCCCTCGATGGCCTGCTGCCCGTTGACGCGCTGCACGTGCTCGCCGAGCTCGATCGGGTGGACCCGCGCGGTGACGTCCGCGTCGTGTTCGAGCTCAACCTCCGGTATTTCTCGCGGGAGTACGGCCGCAAGTCCGACTGCACCCGCGAACAGCTGTGCGAGCTGGGGCAGATGGCGCTGGTGGCTGGTGGCAGCTGGCAGCGAGCCGCGCTGGGTCTGGCCGAGACCGCCGACCTGGGTCGCGACTGGCTGGTCGAGCGCACCCCCATTCATCGGCATCGAGGCCAGCTGCGCCAGGTCGAGCTCGACGGCGTGGACGGGCTGCTGGTCCGGCGCGAAGCGACCGCGACCGATCGAGACCAAGACGATCCCCAGCGCCGCGCGCAGGGCCTCGCCCGCGTGCAAGAGCACTACCGCCAATCCACGCTGACCCCCGCCCACGCGCAGGTCCAAGCCCTCAACGCGATGCTGGATCGGCTGCAGGCCCGCGGTCGGCCGGCGACGCTGTTTCTGACCCCGCTCGAGGATCCCTTCGTCAAAGCGACGCTGCGCGGCAATCGACTGACGCGTCGCTATGAACAGATCGCCAACATCGTCAACGAGCGCGGCGTCGATCCAAGCTTGCTGCAGCTGATTGACCTCGACCATCCGGTGTTCGAGCCCCACGACTTCTTGGATCACGTGCACCTGCGCCCGGCCGGCAACCGGCTGCTCGCGATCAACCTGCTCCACCAGCTGGGTCTGCCGCTGCGCTCGCGGCCGCTCGACTGGATGCTGATCCACAGCGAAGATCACGACCGCACGCTGATCCATCGACGCGGCAAGGGCTTCGCCGACGGGGCCGGCTGGGAGGCGCTGCTGCGTGACGCCAAGGGCGTGGCCGTGAGCCCCGATGGCTCGTGGATCGTGATCGCCGACACCGGCAACCATGTGCTTCGGCAGCTGCGCGGCAACATGCAGTTCCTCGAGCGGCTGGCTGGCAAGCCGACCAAGCAAGGGCGTGGCGACGGTGAGGCGCTCGAGCAAGCCCGGCTGACCGAGCCGCGCTCGCCGGAGATCGTGGGTGATCGGGTGTACTTTGTCGACGGCGAGACCCGCAGCCGGGTGCGCGAGCTGGCCGACGGCTTCGTGCGCACGCTGGAGTGGACGGGCCCGTCTTGTCCGCACTACGCCGTGCTCGAGTCGGGGCAGCTCGACGGGCGCGAGTGGCTGTACTTTCTGTGTGACGACGATCGGATCATCTCGCTGGACCTCGCCGCGGGCCGCTCGACGCTGACCTCGACGCCGCGCGCCCCCTTGCTCGCGGATCGCCAGACGGGCGCGCCACGGGGCTACAAGGCGATCGAGCCGACCCACGACGGGCGCCTGCTGTTCGCCGACGGCGGCTCCGCGATCTGGGAGCTGCGCCTGCGCGGGGACGGCCGCGCCCACGCCCCGCGCCGGGTCTACGACAACTTGGGCGAAGATCTGCTGCCCGACGAATTTGGCCAGACCTACCCGTTTGGGTTCGACGAGATGCGCTTCGAGCAGATCGTCGACATGGAGTGGGTCGAGCGCTACGGCGCGCTGCTGATCCAAGATCAGCAAGCGCTCGGCGGCGGCAATTCGCGTCTGCACCGTGAAGAGACCGAGCGCATCCACCTGCGCCTGGTCGACCTCGACAACCGCATGATCCTGCCGTGGGTCAAGGCGATCCCCCACTCCGAGGCGTTTCACATGTGGAACGCCAAGACCAAGAACTTCGTGTCCTACTATCACCTGGGCGCGATGGCGATCGCCCGCGATGACGCGTCGCTGGTGTGGGTCGAGCACGATCGCTCGCGGGTGTTTCGCCAGGCCGATGGCCTGCTGGGTGTGCAGAAGCTCGGCAACATGCACACCCACTACGGCGCGATTCACCACTTCAACCCGATGAGCAGCGACGGCTCGGCGTGGCTGGGCAGCAATTGGCGACCCGATCGCTACATGGGCACGCGCCACGAGCCGATCCCGCGGCGCGGGCCGTTTGTCGCGCTCATGGTTGGGTCCTCGCTGTCGGCGATGTCGGATCGGATCGGCAGCTACTCGCTTGGTCGGCAGCTCGAGATCGAGCTCCAGGCCCAGCTTGGCGTCCGCGACAACATTCGCCTGGACCTGTTTCAGCGCACCGCCAGCGCCGCGGCGCTCTACTACAGCACCGGGATGTTCGAAGAGTTCCTCGAGGCCGGCGGCCCGCCGCCTGACGTGCTGTTCTTCGAGCTCCACGACTTCAACCACCGCTTCTTTCGCGGGACCAACACCCAGAGCGAGCGGATCGAGCAGCTGGGCAGGCTCGAGGCGCTCGCAGATCGCTACGGGACCTTGGTGATCTTCTATGACAACTCCGCGATCGAATCGAGGCGGCGCGACGGTCTGCGGCGAACCCATCGGGAGCTGCGCGAGCTGATCGCCGACGCCAAGCGCCTGGGCTTCGTGGTGCTCGAACCTTCGGACTGGCTGCTGCGCGAGCTCCTGAGCGAGAGTCCGTGGGGCAGCCAGCCGTGGGGCAAGGGCGGACACCACGGCTCCGCGTGGGCGATCGATCTGACCGCGCGCACGCTGGCGGCGATGAGCTACCCGGTCATCAGCGAGTTCTTGCGCGAGCGCGAGCCGGCCCGTCTGTCCGAGCGTGACCCAGCCAGCTTCGACGACGGCCACCCAGGCGAGCGTCTGCTCGCGGCGTTCGAATCGACCGCCGAGCAGATCGACCCCGACGCGCTGCTGGGCGTGTCGTCGGCCTACATGCAGCGGGCCTACGAGGCGCGGCAGGTGAAGATCTACGTGGACCTGGGCGGCTTCGAGGAGCTTGGCCGCAGCCAGGCCGAGCTCGAGACTGTCGCGGTGTCGGTGCTCTACGCGGTGCTCGTTGACGAGGTCTACGGCGAGCTGGCGACCGATGCCAGCGTCGAGCTGCTCGAGTTCTCGAACTACGACGAGTACGGCGCGGGCGTGCTCGAGTCGGCCAACTCGGTGTGGTCGCGCAGCTTTGATCGTGACTCGCTCGAGCAATTCTTGCAGGACTACGTCGCGGCGAACGGGGCGGGCGGTGACTGAAGAGGCCGCGCGGGTGCCGACGCACTGGGTGGGTGGACGGCTCGTCGAGGGGCGCGCCGCCAGGCATGTCTCGCCGTGGGCGCGGATCGTCGCCGTCGTGATCTTGCTGGTGGGCTTCGACCTGGCGCTGGGCATGATCCCAAGCGCCGACGAGCGTGAGCAGTCTGGCAACCCGAGCGGCTCCGCGCCCAACCCAAGCACCGGGCCCGAGCTGCGGCGCACGCTCGAGCTGGCGGCACAGAGCGAGGGGCGCTCGGTGTTGTTGATCGGCGACTCGGTGCTGGCTGGCGACGTCTTGGCGGCGGCCCGGCCCAGCGACTGGCAGCGCCATCGGGTGATCGACTACATGCACCGCGAGCTGGCTGGCCACGCCAACGCGAGCCTGCACCAGATCGCCCTCGATGGTCTGTTGCCCGTCGACGCCCTGCACCTCGTCGCCGAGCTCGATCGCATTGATCCTGCCGGTCGGGTCGAGATCGTGCTGGAGCTCAACCTGCGCTATTTCTCGGCCCAGTACGCCGCGCAGCGCGAGTGCACCCGCGCCGCGATCTGCGAGCTGGGCCGGGCGGCGTTCGACGAGGGGGGCCGGCCCTTGCTGCGCAGCTGGCAGGGGATCGCCGCCGCCGCCGCTGGCACCGGGGACTGGCTGCGCGAGCGGCGGCGGCGGCA
>NZ_JMCC02000156.1 GCF_000737335.2 Enhygromyxa salina
GAGCGACCTCGACCCCGAGTCCGCCGCCAACGACTCGGAGCCCGGCGCGAGCGACCTCGACCCCGAGTCCGCCGCCAACGACTCGGAGCCCGACGCGAGCGAGCCCGCCCCCGAGCCCGCCGCCATCGACTCGGAGCCCGACGCGAGCGAGCTCGAGCTCGAGCCCGCCGCCATCGACTCGGAGCCCGACGCCATCGACTCGGAGCCCGACCCCGCCGACTCGGAGCCCGACGCGAGCGAGCCCGAGCCCGAGCCCGCCGAGCTGTCGGAGACCGACGAGCCGCGCGAGTCTGCCTCCGCCCCCGACGACACCGATCCGAGCGCCCCCCCAGTCGACGACACCGCGCCCGACCCCGAGGCGACCGATACCATCGAGCTCGTCGCGGCGACCAACGAGGCCGCCCCCCGGTCCGAGCCAAGCACGGACGCCAACGCCGAGCCCCCGGACACCGACGACTCCCAGAGCGCGGCCGGGTGACCTTCCGAGATCCACTGCGACCCGCGACCTGATCGCTCAACCGATTGCCCGCGAGGGATGCTTGGCGCCTATCCTGGATTGGATCAGCGCCAAGAACGCACCCCCTGAAAGTTTGACGCGGATCCCGGAATGTGTACTCTCGCCCCCGGCGGTCGGACTACCGACCCCAACCCCGCGTAATCAAAGCGTTTTCCTAATATGTCCCAGCTCGAGCTGACCCACGATCCCACGATTCCCGCGGAAGCCATGAGCCAAGCCCGGCGCAAAGCCAAGGGCGATGAAGCGCCCCCCGCCGGCCAAGGTGGAGGCGGCAGCGCGGGCATCATCGAGGGCGACCTCGCCGAGCAGGCCCGCCGCAAGTACCTCAATTACGCGCTGAGCGTCATCACCTCGCGGGCGATCCCCGACGTGCGTGACGGCCTCAAGCCGGTCCAGCGACGCATCCTGTTCACGATGTTCGACGACCTGCGTCTGACCTTCGACGCGCGTCACCGCAAGAGCGCCAAGGTCGTCGGCGACGTCATCGGCAAGTACCACCCGCACGGCGACACGGCGGTCTACGACGCGATGGTCCGCATGGCCCAGGACTTCGCGATGCGGATGCCGCTCGTCGACGGGCAGGGCAACTTTGGCTCGATCGACGGCGACTCCCCTGCCGCCTACCGCTACACCGAGGCCAAGCTGTCCAAGCTCGCGGCCGAGCTGCTGACCGAGCTCAAGAGCGACACGGTCGCGTACCGCCCGACCTACGATGGCACCGGCCGTGAGCCGATCGTGCTTCCGGCTCGGTTCCCGCACCTGCTGGTCAACGGCGCGACCGGCATCGCGGTGGGCATGGCAACCTCGATCCCGCCCCACAACCTGGGCGAAGTGATCCGCGCCAGCTTGCTGCTGATCGACGATCCCACGGTCACGGTCGCCAAGCTGATGACCAAGCTCAAGGGCCCGGACTTCCCAACCGGCGGCCAGCTGGTCGCCACCAGGACCGAGCTACGCGAGGCCTACGAGCAAGGCAAGGGTACCTTCAAGCTGCGCGGCAGCTGGTCGCTGCAAGAGCCCAAGCCGGTCAAGGCCAAGTCCAAGAAGCCCCCCGGTGGCCCGCGCATCGTGATCACCGAGGTCCCCTGGGCCGTCGAAAAGAGCGCCCTGGTCGAAGAGATCGGCCAGATCATCGTGGCCAAGAAGCTCCCGGTCGTGATCGGGGTCCAGGATCTCAGCACCGAGGACGTCCGCGTCGAGATCGAGCTCGATCCCAAGGGCGACGTCGACCCCGAGCTGGTCATGGCCTACCTGTTCAAGCACACCCGCTTGCAGACCACCATCAAGCTCGACATGACGGTGCTGGTCCCGAGCGCCAACCCCGAGGTCGCCGCGCCCGCGCGCCTGGACCTCAAGTCGGTGCTCACCCAGTTCCTGGCGTTTCGCCTGCTCACGGTCAAGCGCCGGTTCGAGTACGAGCTGCGCAAGCTCGAGGAGCGCATCCACCTGCTCGAGGGCTTCGAGAAGATCTTCAATGACCTCGACAAGGCGATCAAGCTGATCCGCACCAGCGACGGTCGGGCCGACGCGGCCAAGAAGCTGATCAAGGCGTTTGGCCTCGACCAGATCCAGGCCGACGCGGTGCTCGAGACCCGGCTGTACAAGCTGGCCAAGCTCGAGATCCTCAAGATCCGCGAAGAGCTGGCCGAGAAGCGCAAGCGCGCCAAGCAGATTCGGGCGATCCTCAAGAGCGAGACCAAGCTGTGGGGCATCATCAAGGCCGAGCTCGAGGAGCTCGCTACCAACTATTCCGATCGCCGGCGCACCCGAATTGACGCCGAGGACCTGACCGAAGAGTTCTCCGCAGAGTCCTTCATCATCGAAGAGGACGCGGTCGTGTTGATCACCCGCGACGGCTGGATCAAGCGCCAGCGCCAGGTCAACCTCGAGACCACCCGCATGCGCGATGGCGACAGCCCGCTCGCGCTCGTTGGCGGCAGCACCCGCGAGTCGGTCGTGCTGTTCTCGAACCGCGGCTCGGCCTACGTGATCCGCATCAACGATGTGCCGGCCTCGAGCGGCCACGGCACCCCGGTGCAAAAGCTGTTCAAGTTCAAGGACGGCGAGAAGGTCATCGCCGCGGCGCCCACGGATCCGCGCTTCATGATCGAGTTCGCCGAGGCCCAAAAGCCCGAGCTTGGCGCGGAGTACGAAGAGCCCTACCCCCACTTCCTCGCGGTCAGCCAAGGCGGCATGTCGCTGCGCTTCACGCTGTGGCCCCACCGCGACCCCAGCACCCGCTCGGGTCGGCTGTTCGGCAAGCTCAAGCCGGACGACGAGTTCATCGAGGTGTTCAAGGTCTACGCCGAAGACCAGGTCTGCGCGCTGTCTCGCAAGGGCAAGCTGCTGTGCTGCGAGGTCATGGACGTCAACCTGCTCGCCGGCCCCGGCCGCGGCGTGACGCTGATGAAGCTCGACGACAAGGACCAGCTGGTCGGCGCGTGGGCATCCAGGCACACGATCGAGGTCAACAAGTCCTCGGGCGGCACGCTCAAGCTGAGCGAGAGCAAGGCAACCGTCACCAATCGCGGCGGCAAGGGCCGCCCAATCATGAAGCGCGGCACCGTCGAGTCGCTGGTGTTCCCCATCCCTGAATCACCCGACTTCGAGGCCGGCGCCGCGCGCTTGGTCGAGATGGGCTACGAAGCGCAATAGGACACCATGGCCAAGACCAACACTTCCAAGAAACGCGCCGTGTCCACTGACTATGGCGCCGACGCGATCCAGGTGCTGCAAAACGTCGAGCACGTGCGGGCCCGGCCCAGCATGTACATCGGCGGCGTCAACAAAGACGGCCTGCACCACATCGTGTGGGAGATCCTCGACAACTCCGTCGATGAGGTCATCAACGGATATGCGTCGAAGATCGAGGTCACCCTCACCGCGGATCGCAAGGGCCTGACGATCTCCGATGATGGCCGCGGGATCCCAGTCGACAAGCACCCCAAGCTCAAGATCCCGGCGGTCGTCGCAGTGTTCACCCAGCTCGGCGCGGGCGGCAAATTCGACGGTGAGAGCTACCGCCACTCGGGCGGACTGCACGGGGTCGGCGCGGCCGTGGCCAACGCCCTGTCCGAGCGCCTCGAGGTCCGGGTCAAGCGCGGTGGCAAGCTCCACGAGGTCACGTTCGTGCGCGGCGTGCAAGAGGGCAAGCTGGTCTCACGCGGCAAGGTCCGCGGCACTGGCACCGAGGTGTTCCTGCGCCCCGATCCTGCCATCTTCGGGGCCAAGGCGTTGCTCGATCCCGACGTCCTGCGCCAGCGAATCGAGGCCAAGAGCTACCTGCACAAGGGCCTGACGATCTCGTTCGTCGACGAGTCGACCAACAAGACCGAGGTCTTCCACCACGCAGACGGCATCGCCGAATACCTCGACAAGCTGATCACCGTGCGGGGCAAGCCGGCCGTGCACAAGGGTCACTTTTATATCGAGCGCAGCGATGACCCCAAGCTCGAGCTCGCGCTCGCGTGGACCGAGGCCAGCGAGACCACGATCAATTCCTACGTCAACGGCGTGCCCACGCCCGACGGTGGCACCCACGAGCAGGGCCTGCGCAACGGCTTGGGCAAGGCCCTGCGCGCGTACATGCAGGCCCACAAGCTCGAGCCCAAGGGCCTGACGATCGGGCTCGACGACATCCGCGAGGGCTTGATCGCGCTGTTTAGTGTGTACGTGCTCGAGCCGCAGTTTCAGAGCCAGACCAAGAACCGGCTCAACAACCCCGAGGTCGCCACGCAGATCGAGGGCGTGATCCGCCCGGCGCTCGAGCAGTGGCTTCACGAGAACCGCAGCTTGGGCGACGCGATCGTGGCCAGGGTGATCCTCGCCGCCCGAGCCCGCGCGGCGTCGCGTGCCGCCGTCAGCTCGGTCACCCGCAAGTCCGCCGGCCACGCCAAGATCGGCCTGCCCGGCAAGCTCGCCGACTGCGGGAGCAACGACCCGGCCAAGTGCGAGCTGTTCATCGTCGAGGGCGACTCCGCCGGTGGCTCGGCCAAGATGGGCCGCGACCGCCACACCCAGGCGATCCTGCCGCTGCGCGGCAAGGTCCTCAACGCCGCCCAAGCCAGCATCGCCAAGGTGCTCAAGAACGAAGAGCTCGGCAACATCGTCAAGGCGCTTGGCTGCGGGATCGGCAAGGACTTCGACATCAGGGGATTGCGCTACGATCGCGTGATCCTGCTGATGGACGCCGACTCCGACGGTCATCACATTGCGACCTTGCTGCTGACCTTCTTCTATAAATACATGCCGGAGCTGATCCGCAGCGGGCACATTTACATTGGCCAGCCGCCGCTGTTTCGGGTGGACGTGGGCAAGCAGACCCACTGGGCCGCCGATGACGAGCACCTCCAGCGGATCTTGGCCGAGATCAAGCAAGGCAAGCCCGAGATTCAGCGCTTCAAGGGCCTCGGCGAGATGATGCCCAAGACACTGAAGGACACGACGCTGGATCCGAAGAAGCGGCAGCTGATCCGGGTGAGCATCGCCGACGAGCTGGCAACGGATCGCACGATCCACGACCTGATGGGCAAGGACGCGTCGATGCGCTACGAGTTCATCATGGAGCGGGCCGCGGACGCGGACGAGATCGACATTTGATTTCGGCCCCCACGGGGGTTTCGCCCGGCTTCCGGCTGCAGTCGGGCTCGAGCGGGAGCAACGAGACCTGTTCGAACGACAACTGGCATCACGTCATGAACCGATTCGCCGGTGACCGCTCGTCCAGCGCGTGATCGCCTATCGGCCTACGCGCAGGTCGTATACCCTGCGCGCGGACTAAACGCCGATGCTCCAGACCATCATCAATTTCTTTCGCAAGCTGTTTGGCCTCGACTCTGACACGGGCTCCGGCTCGGGGAACATGAAACAGCTCTCGCAGGGCGAGCTGCGCGAGAAGCACATCAAGGGCCTCGAGCACATTGAAGGCGCAGAGAACATCCGCGTGTCTACGGGTGATGTCATCCGCCGGGTCGAGGGCGCGGCGCTGATCCGCGACGAGGACGACGGCGAGATGCTGTGGACCAGCGAAATCAACCTCGAGGTCACCCCGCAGCAGTTCCAGGACGACTTTGGACCGCTCGCCGGCCCCGATGACCTCGGTAAATTCCTGTTTCACGAGACCGAGATCAACATGGTCATGCAGGGCGACGCCGACGAGGCCGAGCGCAAGTGCCAAGAGTTTGGCTACGCCCACATGGGCCAGTTCTTCCGGGTCCGCGGGACCATGCTCAAGCACAAGGGCACAGCCGGCGGCCCGCAGCTCGACGACTTCGTGTTCGACAGCGGCGACGTGATGCGAGCGGCGATGGACGGCGCGCACATGCGTCAGGCGTACACGTCTCAGGGGGCCCTGGCTGCCGATCCCGAGCTGCTCGCGCCCGTCGACGGGGTCGATCTCGACACCTACGCCAAGCTCGCGGCGACCTCGGCCACGGGTCTGCCACAGGACCAGTTCACCGCGATGCTGGCCCAGCATGGGCTCGACGCCGCGAAGTGGCAGTCGGTCAATGCCGTGTGGACCGATCGCATGGCCAAGGACACCAGCCACACGATCACCACCGCCTACGGAAAGGCGTTTGGGGCCGCCGGCGCGGGGCAGTACGGCGCAGCCGGAGCCGCAGGTGCGGCCGTGATGGGTACGACCAACGCCGCCGGTGGCGAGGCCCCCGTCAGCTTCGAGCGCTACTGCGAGATCGCGGGCGCGCAGGCGGCCTGGGCAGAGTCGGGTCAGGACGTCAACGCCATGATGAAGCAAGTCTTCAACATGAACGCGCTCGACTGGTCGACCATGAGCATGTGGTGGATGCAGAAGCTGCAGAGCGATCCCAGCTTGTTCCAGCCCCACACCGACCTGTGTGAGAAGTACAAGACCCAGTACGGCGCGGGCGGCATGGCCGGGGCCGACGACGACCTCTCTTTCTAAACTTGGGACCACGCCGTGCACATCCATCACGTGCTCGATCAATTCGAGGCCACGCTCAAGAACCAGATCGCCCAGCTGCAGGGTGCCGCCAAGTCGGCGGCGCCCGGCGGCGTCGGTGACTGGGAGGCGATCGTCACCCACTTTGGCTTGCCCGAGATCGAGCGAAGCGAACGCCTCCAGCAAGCCGGCCAGCGCGGCCACACGCGCGGCGCGTTCCCGGACGAGTTCGAGGCCGTCGTCGCCGTCTTGGGTCGCCAAGCCAGCGCGCTGCTCGATCAGCTTGGCGGCTGGCACCAGGCGGCCCTGGCCACCGACCCCAGCGCGGCGAGCCGGGTTGACGCGCTGCGAACCAGCGTGAACCAGCTCGCGGCAGACCAGCGCAAGGCCTACGAAGACGGGATCAAGCCGCGCACGGGCGTGGGCGGGCTCGCGGGGATCTTCGCCAACGCGTCCGCGACCGCCAAGCTCACGCCGTGGGCAAACCTCGAGTACGACCCCCAGCTGACCCTCGCGTGCCCAGGATGCGGCTCGCCCCAGCGCACCCGCCTGGTGTTCGACTGCGAATACTGCGGCACCCCTCTGTTCGAGCCCAAGCAAGGATCACCACAATGAGTCAGGCGCTAATTCAACGTTGGGCAGGCTTCATCGCCAAGATCAGGGGCCGCTTTGAAGAGATCCTCGCGGAGTCCGAGCAAGGCATGCGTGGGTTATTTGCCCAGCACCCCCACGACTTCCTGCCAGTGACCAACGCGATGAGCGGCCTCGACGCCCGCATTCGAGTGTTGCGAGACAAGCTCGACGAGACCTGGGAGGAGCAGGTATCGGACAAGTTCGCCGACGCGAACATCATGGATCTGGGCCTCGACATGAAGTCCGACGCCGAGCTCGCGCTCGAGTGGGACTGGGCCGCGTGGAAGGCCAAGATCGCGGTGGAGTTCCATCGCAACCTCGAGCCAGCGGCCCGCAGCGCGGCCGCCGAGCCGGTTCACTGCACGCAGTGCTCCATGGTGCTGTCGCGCACCAGCAACGTGGAGATGGCCTCGATCACCTGCTCGGGCTGCGGGGCGCTCAACCAGGTCGCGCCGAGCACCCCGATGTACACCTACTTCGGCGGGATGCCGCGGGCGGTCGCTGACCAGCAGACCATCGAGCTGCGCCGCAACATCGAGGTGTTCCGCGATCAGTGCGATCGCTGGCGGCGAGCACGAGACTGGGCCCCGGAGCCGCTCGCCAACTTCGAGCGCTGGGAGCAGATGGAGCGGGAGTTCTGGGTCACCCACACCCGGATCATGAACGAGCTCGAGGGCAAGCCCTTCGATCAGGCCCTGGTCGACGCCCGCATGAAACAGTTCATCAAGTACTCGCTCGAGTGCGAGCAAGTCTGGGTTCAAGCCAAGGGCCGCGTGCCCTGGCCGTAGCGCTCGCGTCCTTGACACCCCAAAGTCGAGGGCCGGTCTGCGGGGGTCGATGTGCTGATGGGGCAGCACATAGAACCCGGCACCCGATCACCGAGGCGATGTCCATGCAGAGGTCTACATGCTCGACGGTCTGAGGCGCCAGCCTCGCTGGCCCTAGCCGGGGGGAAACTCGTTCATCAGGACCGAGACCGCCGAATTGACAACGGCGTCTGGATCCGAGCCCGGCTCGAGGTCGTCTTGGGTCCACGCTGACCAGATCTGCGTCTTGCTAGCTTGGTCAAACAGATACAGCGTCAGCCGCCCACGCGTGACCTTGGCCGGGCCGCCCGCGACGAGGTCGAGACCGGTCGCGCCGCCGCCTTGGATCTTGTAGCGAACCTGGGTCCCCACCGTGAACGCGACCAACAGATGCGCGTCCTCGCCCGTCGCCTTCTTCAGCCCCTTGGCTTCGAGCTCGCGCTCGACGGCGGCGCGGATCCGCTTTTCGTTCTCGACATTGCGAATGTTCTCGTTGCCGTCGCCCGACTGGATCAGCACCAGGTCGTCCGTGATCCAGCGGTAGGTCTGATACTGCGAGAAGTCGGTGCCCTCTACGTACTCGGTCTCGGCCTTCAATTGCTGCGAGCAAGCGGCCAACGGTGCGGTGAGGGCCAGCGCGAGCGCGAGTGTGCCAATGCGAGCGGAAGAGCGAGACATTGGAGACAAGCTAGCCCGACCCGCGCAGCCTGCCAAGGGCACGAGGCCAGCGCGGGCCGTGATCTTTGCGTGGTCGCGCGCGATAGCGGATCACGAGGACGCCGACGGTGCCGGCCCCGAGCGCGCCACCCGGCGACGGCTACCCGCAGGTCACCTCGATCGTCTGGGTGGGCCCGTTGCAGGTGTTGGTGCAGGGCCGCGCGGTGTAGCCCGGGTTGGAGCACGCACATACGCCGTTGCCCTGGGCGTTGATCTCGATGCCCGCCCCGCGGTTACCGACGTTCCACGTCCGGCGGTGGCACGCGACGTTCAGTACGGTCTGCCCGTTGCACAAGGCCTGGCAGCTCGTGTTGGCAGCCGCGCCATTGCAGCGCACGCCCTGCGGGTGGTTCACAGAGGGCAGCAAACTCTTGGCGCCGCTCGATCGCGGCGAAGCCAACCGGGTTTAGAAATGCACACGCATCAGGCTCTGCTCGCCCGGCACACCAAGCCGAATCGGAAAACCGTACACGCCTTGGGCCCGATGTACGTACATGCGATTGCGGCCGAGCGCCCACGGCCCGTGGTCGGGCATCTTGGCCACTACCGAGACGAAGGTGTGCGGCAGCCCCAAGCTGAGCAGACCAAGCTGGCCGCCGTGGGTGTGGCCCGACAGCACCAGATCCGCGTGGCCTGACGGCAAGTGCCGAAACGCACCGGGATCGTGGAGCAGCACGATCCGCGGCACGACGGGGACCCGAGGGAAGGCGGCGGTCACCCCTTCGATGTGCGCCTTGCGGTCGCGCCACACGAAGTCCAAACCCAGCAGCTGAACCTCGCCAGCCGGGGTTTGAAGGGTGACGGCCTCGTCAATGAGCAGCCGCGCGCCGACCCGGGCGTACGCGCGCTCGAGCACCCGGCGGGCCTCGAGATCATGGTTGCCGTGACATGCAAACACGCGCCCCGCCAAGCCAGCGAGCGGCGCGAGGGCTGCGACGATCGCCTCTTCGTCTTGCGACTCCATTGTCATGATGTCGCCCGTGATCAAGACCAGGTCCGGGTCACGCGTAACGGTGCGCTCGCAGATCCGCCGCAGCCGGGCCACGGACATGTACGGGCCCAAGTGCGGATCCGTGATCTGCACGATCGTCAGCGGCCGCGCCGACGCGCCGGGCTTGGCGGTTGCCGCCGGATAGCGAACCAGACGATCGACCTCGACCTCTCGATCGACGACAAAGTCGACGGTGGTCTCTCGCGTGTAGAGGGTCTGCGCCGTTCCGAACGCGGCGAGGGCGAAGGGCACCACCAGCCCGGCCGGCTGAACGCCAAAGCTGGAAACGATCAGCCACGGCAACGCGAGCAAGCTAGCCGCCGCGAACCCGAGCCCGGGAATGCTCACGATGGCGCGAAACCAGACCGGGCGCAGCCGCGGCCGCAGCAACAAGGCGAGCAAGTGCAACGCCGCCGCGACGTGGCCAACAACGAGCAGCGGCCACGCAGCGCCGACGTGCGGCGCGAGACCCAAGACCGCCCAGGTTGGCAGCCCGAGCAGGACCAGGGAAAATATCCCAAAGGTCAGGTTTGTTCGGACTCCAACCCCCACGACGAGGGCGTACACGAGGAGGGTGAAGATCCAGAGCGGCTGCATCGGTGGTCGTGGCGGATTCGCACCCGCACGGTAAATGTTTCGTCGCCAGCCCGCTGCTGGCCTACCCCAAGCTCAGAACAGCGCGTACACGAACGGCGCCACGTAGGCCAGCCCGCCCGTCAGCCACAACAACACGCCCGCGAACAAGAGCACGATCAGCAGCGGCGCCAGCACGAAGCGCGCCGGGTGCAAGAAGTGCAACACCAGCGCCCCCGCGGTCCGCAGTCGCGCGCCGAGCCGGCGCAGCAGCGAGCGCTTGGGCCGATTCGACCGGGTGTTCATGACGGCCTCTCGATCACCAGGTCTTCGATGATCATCGCGTCCACGGCGTGGCGCAAGAAGAAGCCCAGCGCGTCTTCGCTGCTGGCGACGATCGGCTCGCCTGGGCCGTTGAGCGAAGTATTGAGCACCAGCGGCGCGTGCCCGCCCCGCTCGAGCGCGGTCAGCAACGCGTGGAGCTCGGGAGCGCTGCCAACCGAGACTGTCTGCGCCCGCGAGCTGCCGTCTTCGTGGGTCACGGCCCCAAGCGCGTCGCTGTGATCGGGGCGGGCCGGGAGCACGGTGGTCATGAATGGGGTCATGTCGTTGGCCTGCCCGTCAAAGTACGCCGCGACCCGGGGCTCGAGCACGGCCGGGGCGAACGGACGAAACGGCTCGCGCTGCTTGATCAACCGATTGATGCGCTCCCGGGTGCTGCGCTCGGCCGCGCGCGCGAGGATCGATCGCTGCCCGAGCGCCCGCGGGCCCCACTCGAACCGACCGCGCACGTGGGCGACGATCTTGTCGGCGGCGATCAGCTGCGCGGCGGCGCTCGCAGGATCGTCAACCCGGCGGATCGGCAGCTCGAGCTCCCGAGCGACCGCCCAGGCCCGCGCGACGTCAACTGGCAACCCGAGCGCCGCCGACATCATGGGCCCCGGCCGCGGATCACCGAGCTCGAGCGCGTCGAGGATCGCCGCGCCCAGAGCCCCGCCCGCGTCGCCGGCCGCGGGCTGCACGAACACCGCCTCGAACCCGCCCTCGCGCGCCAGCCGGGCGTTGGCCAGGCTGTTGAGCGCGACGCCGCCCGCCAGACACAGGTTCGCGGATCCGGTCAGCGCCTTGGCCTTGCGCGCCAGCCCCAGCAGCGCGGCTTCGATCACCCCCTGCAAGGTCGCCGCGACGTCGGCGTAGTGCTGGTCTTTCGCTTCGTCGAATTTCCAGGCCCGCCCCGGCGGCCGCCGCGGTCCGAGCAGCGCCTCGAGCTTGGGCCCAAACCCGAGCTCGGCGTCGCTCATGTGGGCAAAATACTCGAGCCCCAGCTCGTAGCTGCCGTCGTCGTCCAGGCGGATCAGCTGCTCGAAGCGCTCGTGCAGCCCCGCGTGACCGGGCCGGCCCCAGGCCGCGAGCCCCATCACCTTGTACTCGCCCTCGTTGACCGCGAACCCGAGCCACGCCGTCAGCGCGGCGTACAGCAGCCCCAGCGAGTGCGGGAAGTCGATGCTGCACAGCGCCCGCAGCGTGCTCCCCTGCCCGTGCCACAGCGTGGTCGAGCTGTGCTCGCCGACCCCGTCGACGACCAACACCGCCGCGTCCTCGAAGCGCGAGACAAAGTGGGCGCTCGCGGCATGACACCGGTGGTGCTCGAAGCAGTGGACCTTGGCGCGCGGCTGGCCAAACGCCTCGGCCAATTGATCGAGCACCCAGATCTTGTCGCCGAGCTGGCTGGCCATCGCGCGCGGGAACTGCCGCCAGGTCCGGGGCAGGTTGCGCATCAAATTGACCATCACGCGCTCGAGCTTGTCGAACGGCCGCTCGTAGAACACCACGGCGTCGAGGTCCTGGGCCCGCAAGCCAGCGTGGGCCAGGCAAGCATCGCCAGCGTCGAGCGGCAGCGCGGGATCGTTCTTGATCCGCGAGAGTCGCTCTTGCTGGATCGCCACGACCACCTCGCCATCGACCACCAACGCCGCGGCGGCGTCGTGGTAGTGCGCAGAGATTCCAAGCACGTTCGCCATGGCGTGGTTCAGGAGCCCCGCCAGCCTCGCGTGAGCGGCCGGGCCCAGCGGACCAGCAACCCCAGCGGCGCGGCCAGTACATACACGAGCAGCATCGCGACCATGTAGACCCGCTCCGCCAAGAACCGGCCCGCGCGCAGCCAGCTGCGCCACGCCTCCCACCGACGAACCCGACGCAGCGCGCGGCGTGCCTCTGCTTCGCTGGCGGCCAGCTCGAACAACAGCGAGCGCGTGTACGCAGCGTGGCGATGTTCGTCGACCAAGATCGTCCTGAGCAAGCTGGCGTCGCGCTCACGCCCGCGCGCCTCGAAGTAGTCCACGTAGACCAAGAATTGTTCGATCGCCCGGGCCTCGCCCACGTGCACGAACGCGAGAAAATCCAGCTCGCCCAGGCCCACGAACAGCTGCTCGGAGTCGGCCCGGATCGGATCCCAGACCGCGTGGCTGCGGGCGAGCGCGGCCTCGCGGGCCAGCTGGCGGGCGCGCTTGCCAAACATTTGTGCGTGCCGGGTCTCGTCGTCGGCGTGGCGCAAGTAGGCGGCCGCGCGCGACGGAGAAGGCGTGAGCCGAGCGGCGAGCCGCAGGTCGAGCATGCTGCCGTGCTCGGCCAGCGCGAAGCCGTGCAGCTTGAGGGCCGAGCGAGCGGACGAGCGCCAGACCAGCGGGTTGAGCAAGCGAGCGAGTGCGGCGGTGAGGCTCATCGGGCGGTGCTTGACCCAGTGTAGGTCGGACTGACGCAGCGGGCTGGGCTGCCAACGGACCTAGACCGGGTTCGGCGCAGCGCGGGGGGCTCCAGGTTCGGCGCCGATCCCCGCGGAGAGAGATCGCCCACGAGTTTGTGGGGCAGGACCAGACAAGTGTGCATGATCTCCAACGATGGGGCGGCTGTGGGGCCGTCTGCGGGGCGTAGCGTGGATCAAACGCGGCTCCAGCGCAAAACAGTCGACACACCATCGTCACCGAACAGGGCAGGTCCTGCCCTATGCTCACGGACTGTGCCCCCCCACCGCACGGTTGGTCACCGGCGCGCCAGTGTTTGCCTGGGGCTCGCGCTGTTGATCGGATCGGCCGGCGGGTGCGGCCGCGATGCGCTGCCCGAGCTGTGCCCCAACGTCGCCGAGGGCGAGCTGGTGATCTCGGAGCTGCGCGGCGCCCAAGCTGGGCAAGACTCTTTCGGCGACTACATCGAGGTCTACAACGGCTCTGGCCACAGCGTCGACCTCGAGGGCATGAAGCTCAGCCTGCGCTCGTCGGGCGGCGAGGTCCTCGAGCTGTTCGTCCGCGACTCGATCGAGCTGGCCGCTGGCGAGTACGCGGTGATCGGCCCTGGCCTCGAGGAGGACGTGCCCACGTGGATCGACTATGGCGTCGCGTGGGACATCTCGGGCGGCACCCCCGAGTCCGACGCCTATCCACGCGACTTCATGCGCTACCGCTCGGCCTTCGTGGAGATCGAGGCCTGCGGCTCGCTCATCGATCGGGTGTTCTTCGAGACCGACGCGCTGACCGACACCGGGACCATGGCCTGCGGCAACGCCCAAAACCCGCCGGTTGCGAGCGACAACGACAACGTCAACGCCGGCTGCTGGTGCGTCGATGATCTGGGCGCCGAGGGCCAGCCGCTGTTCGGCGTGGGGTTGCCGGGATCGCCCGGGGAGGTCAACCGATGTCCATGATCGCCGTGCGCGATACGATCCTCCGCGCGCTGGTGGTCACCGCCCTGTCGCTGGGGGCCTGCAGCAACCTCGACACCCGCTTCGACCGCAGCGAGCTCGAGCGCGACGACGCTGGCCTGGTCCTTGGTGAGTACCCGCTCAAGCCCAACGCGATCGTCGACGGCGACACGATCAAGGTCGACGGCCTCGACGCGAGCTTGCGCCTGCTCGCGATCGACACCGAAGAGACCTTCAAGTCCGAGAAATCGTGGCGCGCGTTCGAGGTTGGCTGGGACAACTACCTCGCCAACGAGCAGGCCAAGACCAGCCGCATGATCAAGGTGCCCACCCCGCTGGGCATGGACGCCAAGCACTGGGCAGAGGACTTCTTCGCGGGCGTGACCTCGGTCCGGCTCGAGCGTGACGACCCCAAGCAGATCCGCGGCCGCTACAACCGGTTCTTGGCCTACGTGTTCGTCGAGCGCGACGGCGAGTGGGTCAACTACAACCTCGAGGCCGTGCGCGCGGGGATGAGCCCCTACTTCACCAAGTATGGCTACTCCCGGCGCTTCCACGCCGAGTTCATGGCCGCCGAGGCCGAAGCCCGGAAGCACAAGCGCGGCGTGTGGGCCGACGGCGCCCAATGTTACCCCGACTACGACGCGCGCGCGCTGTGGTGGAACGCTCGCGCCGACTTTGTCGCCCAGTTCGAGGCCGAGGCCGCCGAAGACCCAGCGCTGATCGACCTGACCAACTGGGACGCGATGCTGCTGCTGCAGGCCCGCCTTGGCGACGAAGTCGAGGTGCTGGCGACCGTGGGCGACATCCGCCAGGGCGAGCGCGGGCCCAAGCGGGTGCTGTTGAGCCGGCGGATGTTCAAGGACTTCCCGCTGATCTTCTGGGAGTCGGACGTGTTCGACGACTCGGGGATCGGGCGCTACCGCGGCGAGTACGTGCGCGTGCGCGGGGTCGTGACCAGCTACACGGATCGCCGCAATGGTCGAAACCAACTTCAGATCGAAGTTCGAAATCCCGTGCAGGTCCGGCTGCCAGACTACCTGCCGCCGGGCGATCCGGGCAGCGAGGACTTCGATCCCGAGTTCGACATCCCGGAAGACAGCGCAGCGGTCGAGCAACCCGACGATTTCTTCCCAGTGCCCGCGCCCACGCCAGCGCCAGAACCAGAGCGCTCACCGGAGCCCGCGCCCGAACCGGAGCCCGCGCCCGAACCGGAGCCCGCGCCCGCGCCCGCGCCCGCGCCC
>NZ_JMCC02000157.1 GCF_000737335.2 Enhygromyxa salina
TGGCGATGGCGATGGCGATGGCGATGGCGATGGCGATGGCGATGGCGATGGCGACAACGACGGCGATGGCGATGGCGATGGCGACGGCGATGGCGATGGCGATGGCGACAACGACGGCGATGGCGATGGCGATGGCGATGGCGAGTAACCGGAGCTCGCAGTGGCATCCTTGCTCTCAGCGACATCAACGACGATGGGTGCAGCAGTGACTGCAACTCTTCAAAACACCCGAGGCCACATGCACCCCCACCACCAACCCACAATTCGTCATCACGTGATCGCATGGATCGCCGCCTTCCTAGCTCTCGTTGCCCCGACGGCCCACGCCGCCACGCCCCGGGGTGGCGACCCAGCCCCCATCGAACCAGTCGACTGGCGAGACCACGACGTTAGCCTCCACGACAGCCCACCACCCGAAAGGCCACAACCTCTGGACCAGACTGCCCCCACACCGACCGAGCCCAACTGGGCGCCTCCTGAGCTCGAGCGCGCCACGCCGCCACCCGAGCCCACCACCGAGCCACCCGTCGCCCAACCTGCCCCCAAGCCACCACCACCAGTCATCCAGCCCACACCACAGCAAGATCACCCACCCCGCCTGAAGCTCGGCCCCCTCGGCCTCACGGGCGTCGCGTCCCTCGTCGGCGGCGCCGCGTCGATCGGCGCGGGCGGCATCATGATGAGCCTCCCCGCGCTCAACTACGACCTCGACCCCCGCAGAGTCGGCGCCGGTATCCTGGTCGCCGGCAGCATCACGACCGCGCTGAGCATCGCGGCGATCATCGTCGACACCACCCTCCTCGAGCGCAGGCGACAACGCCAGCGCGTCCACGTTGGCGCCGACGTGTCCGCCTCGCAGGCGAGCCTTTCGATCTCCGGCAGGTTCTGATCGCGCCCGGGAGCCCGGTTCATGTCATATCTCGTCGTCCTCGTCCTGTTCTTCGCGCCGCCGGAACACGACTATGCGCAAGCCAGCGCGAAGCTCCGGGCGGCGATCGACGGCTCCACCAGCCAGGACCGTCTGCCGGCGATCGCTGCCCTCGCAGAAGGCATCGCGCTGCATACACGCTACCCCGCAGAGGCCTCCACGGCGGTCCCAGACTTCGTCCTGGAGGCTCACGTGATCCTGGTCCGGCTGTATCTCGCGGAGCGGGACACTCTGGCTGCAGAATTAGCTATGGACGACCTCATTCGCACTGCTCGGGACCAGGTTCCACCGGTCCACTCCTACGGACGTGAAGTCACGGCGCTCTACGAACAACGCATGAACGCCCTGCATTCGGCCGGTACGGGAATTCTTCAAGTCAACTGCGAGATCCCTTGCGAGCTCGTCGTGAACGAGCGCTGGTCAGCGGCCCCCCGCGAGGAATTGCTCCTGGGTACCTACAGGGTATGGGTCAGGGGCGCCAACGAGTACGCCAATTGGGAATATCACGAGGTCGAACTCGCCGAAGTGGGAGAGCCACGAGTCGTCACCTATCGGGAGCCGAACCCGAACCCGAACCCAAAGCAGGCCGCCACGCCCCCGCCACCCATCAGTCCACCAATCACGAGTAGACCCGAGCGGCGAATGATTCCCAGAGCGGCAGAGATCGCAGGCGCGACGGTGGGGGTGGGGCTCATCATCACCTACGCAGTCTTGCGCGGCTTCGACGGCAAGTGCCGCGCGAGTGGAGGTCGGCCTACTGGTGCCACGACTCAAGAAGCCTGCGGCCACATCTATCATATTGTCCCGAGCACCGCCGCGCTGCTCGGAGTTGGAAGTGGATTGCTGCTGGTTTCGGGCGCTCTCTTGAGCATCGATGAAGTTCGAGTCGGACGCTTGAAGGGCCGACAAGTCACAGCCGGTGTCACGCTAAAATTCTGACCAGAGCGATACGGCGCCGCCGGGACCCCCACATGCCACATCCTTTGCGAGAGGAGAGAAAGCTCCGCCCGCAGTCCGGTCCACCACGGTTGACAACAAAGCACGCTGATCGTGAACTCGATGCCGTGCGCGAATTTGGGGGATACACGCTGACTCATCGCCTTGGCATCGGTGGAATGGGCGAGGTCTGGAAGGGTCAGCGCGAGGCGCTTGGCGGCGCCGCTGTGCACGTGGCAATCAAGCTGCTGACCGCCGCGAGGACCGGTACGGTGGATGCACGGCGCATGTTTCTGGACGAGGCGCGGCTGTCAATGCTGCTCAACAGCTCCAACATCGTCAAGGTATACGACGCGGCCGAGACGGAGGATGGGATCTGCTACTTGATCATGGAGTGGGTCGACGGACTCAACCTCGCGCAGCTTAGCGAGAAGCTGCACGAACGCGGCGAGAATCTGCCCGACGTCATCATCGGATATATCATCGGCGAGGTGCTCAAGGGCCTCGCGCACGCACACGACCTGCGGGACGGAGCCCGACGCATCACAATCGTTCATAGGGACGTGTCTCCGCACAATGTGATGCTCTCTACCTCTGGCGAGGTAAAGCTGATGGACTTTGGCATCGCCAGAATTGCCTCCGAAGAGACCAGCGGCGCGCACGTCAAGGGTAAGCTCCGCTACATGCCCCCTGAGCAGCTTCGCGGTGAATCACGTGAGCCTACTTTGGACTTGTTCGCGGTCGGCGCCATGCTCCACGAGCTACTCGACCGCGACACCTTTCGCGGTCGAGTCGTCGACGAGGCCCGGCTGTACGGCATGGTTCTCGACGGCGAGATCCCAACGATGACGCGCGCTCGTCAGACGGTCCCCAACGAGCTCGACGAGCTGCGTGAGCAGCTCCTCGCGGTCAACGCGACGGACCGGATCCAGAGCGCTCGCGAGGCATTTGTCCGTCTGTGTTGCTGGCCCGAGTACCGGGACGCTCGATTCGAACTCGACGAAATCGTCCGTCGCTTCGGGAATGTCGGCGAGTCCGAGGACCCGCGACACGTGCCGTATGACCTCGAGGCACCAACCGTCGTGTTCGTGGCTGACGGATCTGAAACGGCCGCCGGACGCAGGAGGCAGTCGACGACGGCAGCACCCGCTCCCACACACAGCAGACGGGCTCTAGCGGCCCTCGTCTTAGGATGTAGCGCAGCGGGGTTCGCGGGGGTTTGTTCTGTGGTGGCACAGTCCGGCCAAGGCGACATCGTGCCTGAGGTCGTGTCTGCCGAGTCAACGCGCAGCTTGGCAGTGGTTCCCCCAACCACCGAGCCAATTGGCTCAACCGATGGCACCGACGATGGTGTGGAGCCGGACCTCGTTCGCTCAGACATCGAAGACATCGAGCCTAGACTCGACCTGCCGGACCTGCCGGACCTGCCGGACGAAAATGATCTGTCCGCTCGAGTTCATCCTACTCCTACGCCTACGCCTAGAAAGACAAAGGTCTTCCTCGTGCTCAGTGATGGTGTGCCGTGGGCCGAGATCAAGATCGGGGGCCGCAGTTTCGTGCTTGACGCGTTTGGCCGCGACGGTGCGTCGACTCGGCTCGCGCCCGGGAGCTACAACACCTGGTTTCGCACGAGGGTGGACGCGCCGTGGAGTCAGGCCGGGCGAATCGTAGTTTCGGGAGGATTGGCGACCGTGACGCTCGATAAGCACGGGGACCTTCTCGTTCAGTGATCGAGGGTCGAACATCATTGCGAGACATTCACCGATGAAACACCGCATCCTGCTCTTTTCGTTGTTTCTGGCCACGTTTGACATAGGATGTGTGCTCATCCCATTTTGTGATGTCCTGCCGGAAAACTGCCCTGTCAGCGACGACTCGAGTGAATCTGACACGATGGGCGATGGCGATGGCGATGGCGATGGCGATGGCGATGGCGATGGTGATGGCGATGGCGATGGCGATGGCGATGGTGACGGCGATGGCGACGGTGATGGCGATGGCGATGGCGATGGCGGTGAATGTGGGGATGGCAACGTCGATCCCAGCGAGGAGTGTGACGATGGCAACGATCTCAACACCGACACCTGCGTCGAAGGGTGCAAAGATCAAGTCTGCGGCGACGGCTTCGTCGGACCCGGCGAGGGCTGTGACGACCCCGACGAAACCGTGTGCACCAGCGAATGCGTGCCTGTGACCTGTGGGGACGGCGTGCTTCAACCCGGCGAGGCCTGCGACGACGGCAACGAGGACAACACCGATGGATGTCTGGCCTCGTGCGCGCTGGCGACCTGCGGGGACGAGTTTGTCTACGCGATGGTCGAGGATTGTGATGACGGCAACGTTGACAACACCGACGACTGTGTCGCCTGTCAGGCCGCCGTGTGCGGCGACGGCTTTGTTCAGGAGAACGTCGAGGCCTGCGATGACGGCAATAACATCAACACCGATGACTGCGTTGCCTGTCAGGCCGCCGTGTGTGGCGATGGTTTCGTTCAGGAGAACGTCGAGGACTGCGAGGACGGCAACAACATCAACACCGACAACTGTGTCGCCTGTCAGGCCGCCGTGTGCGGCGACGGCTTTGTTCAGGAGAACGTCGAGGCCTGCGATGACGGCAATAACATCAACACCGATGACTGCGTTGCCTGTCAGGCCGCCGTGTGTGGCGATGGTTTCGTTCAGGAGAACGTCGAGGACTGCGAGGACGGCAACAACATCAACACCGACAACTGTGTCGCCTGTCAGGCCGCCGTGTGCGGCGACGGCTTTGTTCAGGAGAACGTCGAGACCTGCGAGGACGGCAACAACATCACCACCGACGCATGCGTCGATTGTCAGGCCGCCGTGTGCGGCGACGGCCACATCTGGAGCGGTATGGAGACATGTGATGGCCTGAACCTGGATGGCCAAGACTGCACAGACCACAACCTGAACAACGGCACCCTGACCTGCTCGGACACCTGCGACTTCGTCATTGAAATGTGCCTCCCCTGACCCTCCCCCGTTACCTCCGCAACATCTCACTCGTCGAGACCCCATGCCAAATCACCGCCATCCCATCCGTCGCAATGTACTTGCGACGATCACCGCGCTCCTGACCCTCGCCACCCCAACAGCCCGCGCCGCTCCCCCCTCGGACACCGATCCCTCTCCGATCGAACCCGTGGACTGGCGCGACCACGACATCAACCTCCACACCAATCCCACGCTCGGCGAGCAACCATCCCCAGCCGACACGACCCCGCCCGATCCCGACCCCGACCCGGATTGGGCGCCTCCTGAGCTCGACCGCGCCACGCCGCCACCCGAGCCCACCACCGAGCCACCCATCGCCCAACCTGCCCCCAAGCCACCACCACCAGTCATCCAGCCCACACCACAGCAAGATCACCCACCCCGCCTGAAGCTCGGCCCCCTCGGCCTCACGGGCGTCGCGTCCCTCGTCGGCGGCGCCGCGTCGATCGGCGCGGGCGGCATCATGATGAGCCTCCCCGCGCTCAACTACGACCTCGACCCCCGCAGAGTCGGCGCCGGTATCCTGGTCGCCGGCAGCATCACGACCGCGCTGAGCATCGCGGCGATCATCGTCGACACCACCCTCCTCGAGCGCAGGCGACAACGCCAGCGCGTCCACGTTGGCGCCGACGTGTCCGCCTCGCAGGCGAGCCTTTCGATCTCCGGCAGGTTCTGATCTTCGAAGCGACCCCGCTCACGGATCTGTCCCCGTCCGCGCGCGGGCTGACGGCACGCTCAGCTCTGCCCAGAGCAGCTCGTAGGCGCGCTGAATCTCACCTGCATCAATCCCAACGAGCTCCATCGTCACCCGCGTGATCGCCTGCTCGACCGTGCCCTCGATCGAGATGCTCCCGTGCCCAACGACCCGGACGATCGTCGACAGCGCCACCCGCACAGCGGAGGCCCAAAACCCAAGACCGAGCAACGCGACCGCCACCACCACGTTTTCACGGTAGCGACGCATGAATTGCTTGGCGTGACGCTGGGCCGCGCCGTCGGGCGGCGGTGTGTCGTGGGTGAAGACCACGAGCATCGCAATGTTGGCGTGAGTCTCGAGCAGCTCGTCAAACAGTTGCTCCTGCCGAACGAGATCAGCGACCTCGGTGCGAACGCCATCGCAGATTCGGATCACGACCGGGCCCAAGCTCGCGCAGGTCTCGTGAGCGGTCCGGTGGCGAAGCTCGAGTTCCACCGCCGACCATTAGCAGGTTGGATCCACCATTGACACAATGATCAAGGTCACACCAATCAAAAGGGTCGCTTGGGCCACCCAGCCATGAACCCACGCTGCGGGACTGTCCACACCTGCTCTTCGCGCAGGGACTCGGCCCGGCAAATCCGATTTGCCGCCAACAGACCCGCGGAGTATGCCGCCTCCATCAACATCGCAGGAAATGGCAAGACCACCCAGTCACCAGCCAAGAACAGATTGTCCAGGTCAGTCTCCCAGCCTGGGCGGGTGGCGTGTTTACCAACGTGAAACGCGGGAAAGTCACGGCGAACATAAAGGTGCTCGTGAATGACCACCGCGTCAGCCAGCTCGGGCAAGAAGTGGTGGAGCTCGGCCAAGAACAGCTCGCGTAGCTGGGCCTCGTCAACCGCCCCGCTTGGGTACAGATCCTCGGGAATCGCATAGCAGTGCAGCTCGACCACCGCGCCGCGCTCGCCGGCCGCCTCGCGCTGAGCGACCCAGTTCGCGGACTCGTCTTGGATCTGGTGCATCAGCGTGATGCTGTCCAACAAGCGCACGCGCTCGGTGATCACAAAACCCGGCAGCTCGCGATTCACGCCGCGGTCCAGCCACAACCGAAACACCGAGTAGGGCTGCCCCGGCTCGAGGGTTGCGACCTTGGCAGCCGTCTTCGGCGCAGCCGCAGCCAGCGAGGGCGAGCGCTCGAACAGCGCCCGGGTCCCGACCACGTCGCTGGCGATCACCACGTAGTCAAAGCGCTCCCCGTCAACCTCGAACCCGCCTTCGGCCTCGCGCTCGATCTTGCGGATCTCACACCCGGTCCGAATGTCGACGCCGTGGCCCTGCATGTACTCACGCAGCGGGCCAAGCAACGAGGTTCCAAAGTCGTCATTGACGTACTCGTAGATCAGCCCGCAGTCGTTGCTCAAATAGTAGAAGTGAAAGCTCTTGATCAGCTCCGCCATCGACATCTTGTCGGGGTCGGCAAAGAACACGCGCGAGAAGGTGTTGAACACCAGGCCAAGGCTTGCGGGGAGCTTGGCCTTGGCCGAAAAGCTGGCGAACGAGATCTCGTCGTGGGTGGCGTAGGTCTGGGTGGGATCGTAGCGAAGCAGCGCCTCCATCTCGAGCCCAGTCTCGCGCCCCGAGACCTCGCGCAGGTCATAGACGCCATGCCGCGCGAGCGAGAGCAGGTTGAGCAGCGGCGTGGTCGAGATGGCCTTGAACGAGTAAGACTGCCCATCTTCGGCGAGGATCATGTAGTCGCCGATGTTGCGATAGCTGCGGTCCAGACCCAGCTTTTTGAAGAACGCGTTGAGGTTGTAATACTGGTGAAAGAACGCGTGAAAGCCGTGATCCATGCCGATCTCGCGGCCGTCCGGCATTGTGGTCTTCCAAGCCCCCAGCTTGCCGCCAATGTAGTCGTTGCGCTCGAGCAGGGTGACCGCGAAGCCCCGCTCGGCGAGCTTGGTCGCCGCGCCGATCCCCGCGAGCCCAGCCCCGATCACCGCGACCTTGCGCGGGGTCGTGAGCGCCAGCGGCAGCTGCTCGTCGATTGGATGCAGCAGCTGACGGTAGCCACCAAAGCGGCGCTCGATCAAACGCGCGATCAGGCCCTTGCTGGCGCTCGCGGCTGCTCGCTGCTCGAGATGCGCGAACACCAGCACGGCCGCGCCAGCGAGCGCCAGCGCATAGCCAAGATCCTCGATCGGCACACCGATCAGCGCAAACCCGACGATCGCGTCCGCGCTGTGAGCCACGATCCCGCGCTGGATCAGCGCCCCGCCAAACACCAAGGTCAGCAGCACAACTGCGGCCAGCATCGCCCAAAATTGCGCGCGCGCAACCAGCTTGGTCCGCAGCGCCAAGTCCAGCGGTGACAATAGCCCGACCGCGAGCAGGGCCAGCTGCGCGTGGCGTGGACCGCCGCCGACCAGCCCCATGACCCCGGCAGCCAACGCGACGAGCAACACCGCGTGCAGGCCAGACTGCCACGGCTTGGGTGCTTGCGCGGCCGCTGCCTCGGCGAAGCCAACCCGCCAACAAAACAGACACGCGAACGCGATCGCGGGCACCAAGAAGATCGCCCCCAGCGGCAGGCCCATCACGCTGAGCCCGGTGCCCACGAGGCTGTGCGCGGGCGAGAAGATCACCCCGCCGCTGCTGCTCATCCACGCCAGCCACACCAACGCTGGCAAGCCGACCACGGCCGCGCTGGCCCACGCCCAGCGCCAGCGATCCAAGAAGAAGGTGGAGCGACGAAAGCTCGCAACCACCGGCGGTCCGATCAAGAGCAGGTCAAAGGCGAGCAATTCGAGGCGCATGCCGGCCTCGTGGCCTTATCACGCAGACCCACGACTGTCACGGCGACCGAACCAGCGACCAGCGCTCTGAGGTCGCGACGGTGAAGCCGCCCACGACCCAAGCCGGTCGTGATTGCGGGCACGGACAGCGCGCCGCGTTCTGGCACAATCGCGGCCATGAGCTGCCTCGATCGTTCAAATCGGTTCTGGACCTGTGTTAGTTGGACGGCCGTCGCCGCGCTGAGCTGCGCGTGGGCGAGTGAGGCTGCGGCCGGGCCGGTGCCGGTTGCCACGGTCGCGGAGCTGCAGGCTGCCGTCGCCAACGCGGCGCCGGGTGACGAGATCATCTTGGCGCCCGGCAACTACCTGCTGCCCAACAAGCTCAACTGCGTCAACAACGGCACCGCGGATCAGCGGATCATCATTCGCGCCGACAAGCTTGGTGACGCGGTCGTGCAGATGGACAACCTCGAGGGCTTCCACGTGCAGGGGGCGTACTGGGAGTTCGCCAACCTCGACATCGAGGGGGTGTGCGCCGACGACAACAATTGTGAGCACGCGTTTCACGTGACCGGAGACGCCGACGGCACGTGGATCCACCACAACGTCGTCCACGGCTTCAACGCCCAGCTCAAGGCCAACGGGACCGAGACCGGCCCCAACGGCGAGCGCGTGTGGCCCGACGATGTCGTCGTCGAATACAACGAGATGTTCAACCCGGCCGCGCGCCAGACCAGCAACCCGGTCACGCCGATCGACGTGGTCGGCGGGCGCCGCTGGATCGTGCGTGGCAACTACATTCACGACTTCGCCAAGGGCGGCGGCAACAACATCAGCTACGCCGCGTTCCTCAAGGGCAACTCGCGCGACGGGGTGTTCGAGCGCAACCTGATCGTCTGCGAGCAGCTGCACGCCGGGCAGATCCGGCTTGGCCTGTCGTTTGGCGGCGGCGGCAGCTCGCCCGACAACATCTGCGAGGACATGACCTGCGACCCCGAGCACCAAGACGGGATCATGCGCAACAACATCATCGCGCGGTGTCCGGCCGACGTCGGGGTCTACGTCAACAAAGGCCAGAACTCGCTGATCTACAACAACACGCTGTACGACACGACCGGCATCGACATGCGGTTTGCCAGCACCACCGGCGAGGTCCGCAACAACCTCATGACCGGGCAGATTCGCAACCGCGACGGCTCGACGGCCAACTTTGCCAGCAACCTGCAGATGGCTAGCAACGGCGACTTTCAGGCGTGGTTCAGCGATCCGGATGCGCTCGACTTCTCGCTCGTCGACGGCAGCATGTTCGTGGATCAAGGTGAGTCGCTCGCGGAGGTGATCGACGACTACTGCACCAACATCCGCGACGACGGCACCCATGATCTGGGTGCGCTCGAGTTCGACGGCGACGGGACCTGCGACACCTCGAAGCCGCCCGAAGGCGGTGGCAGCGGCGACGGTGATGGTGATGGCGACGGCGACGGCGACGACGGCGACGGCGACGGTGACCCCGGCGACGGCGACGGCGACGGTGACTCCGGTGATGGCAACGGCGACAGCGGGGGCGAGACCGCCGGAACGGATGGCGCCGCGAACGAGGCCGGCAGCAGCGAAGGCTGCAGCTGTAGCGCCGAGCCAACTCCAGTCCGTGCGGGATGGATGCTCCTCGCTAGCCTTGGCCTGCTCGGCCTTCGCCGCCGTCGCTAGCTCCCCCCCCTTTCACCCTCGGGGATCAGCACCTCCTAGCTGATCAGCTGCCCAACGAGGTCCGAGCTGTAATCGGCGACCAAAGAAAAGCCGCCGGGTCTTCGCAGGTATCCCCACGCAGAGCCCAACGGCTACTTGCACCTGGCCCGCGGGCCAGAGACTCAGCTGTTGGCGGCGAGCTCGACGGCGGTCGCGTGCAAGAAGAACTCTTGGCGGGCGCCGTCTCCCTCGAGGTTGGTGTCGCCGTCCTTCTTGAGGTGCGCGACGTTGGCCTCGGTCAGCTCCTTGGCCTCGATCGTGCCCTCGACGGTCGCGGCCTTGCCCTTGCCGTCCATGGGGATGGCGAACGCGTGATCCTTGACGAGCACGCGGGCCGTGACGTCGCCCTCTTTGATGACCATCCAGCAGCCCTTGGCCTGGCACACGCTCTCTACGGTGCCGCTGACCTTCACGGCTGCGGTTGGGACACCGCTGGCGAGCGCGGTCGAGAGCGGCTGGGCTTCGGTGATCGCAAACGCGGCGCCGAAGTGGCCGGTGGACTCGGTCGGGGCGGCGGTGCCACCGTGATCGCAACCTTCGCCCTCGGCGTGGGCCGGCTTGTTCTCGTGGATGCAGCCCTCTTCCGAGTCAACGGTGTTGGCCGAGACCTCGTCGCCGGTCTTCTTGGCGTCGGCCTTTTCTTCGGTCTTGGCGTCGGCCTTTTCTTCGGTCTTGGCGTCGGACTTCTCTTCGGCCTTCTTGTCGCAGGCACTGAGGGTGGCGAGGCCAAGGGCGATCGAGAGCATCACTGGCAGAGAGCGCATGGCCAGGAGTTTGCCACGCGCGGGCAGGTGGTCAACGGTCCCACCAGCCTGATTCGCGCCCGCTGAGTGGGCAAAAGCTCACGTTGAACCGGCTCTGGCGACAATGTTTTCACCGACCCGAGCGAGCGGCGCCGACCGCAACCGGCCCAGAATCTGGCGCGCCTTATAGTCTCGCGGACGTGGACCCCCTCGCCCAGAGCCCGAGCCCGCCCCAAGCCAACGCCGTGTGGCTAGGCGACATCGAGCTGTGGCCGCCGGTCGTGCTCGCGCCCATGGCCGGGGTCACCGACTTCCCATTTCGTGCGCTGTGCCGCCGCTTCGCGACCGAGGCGTTCGCCCGCGCCGGGGGATCGCAGCCGCGCGCACCCAAGCACACCCCGGGGTTGTTCGTCAGCGAGATGATCACGGCCCGTCCGCTCGTCGAGGGTGATCGCAAGACCCTCGAGCTCGCCAGCTTTGGCCCCAGCGAGTGGCCGCGCAGCCTGCAGCTCTACGGCGTGGATCCCTACCACGTTGGCGAGGCGGTCAAGCGCTTGGTCGGCGAGGGACGCATCGATCATCTCGACATGAACTTCGGCTGTCCGGTGCCCAAGATCACCCGTCGCGGCGGCGGCTCGGCGATCCCGGTCAAGCCCAAGCTGCTCGCGAGGATCGTCCACGCCGCGGTCAGCTCGGCCGGCGCCGTTCCGGTCACGATCAAGTTCCGCACGGGGATCGACGCGAGCTTGCTGACCTACCGCGACGCCGGTCGGATCGGCCAAGAAGAGGGCTGCGCCGCCGTCGGCCTCCACGCCCGCACCGCCGAGCAGTTCTATGAAGACGGGGCCAACTGGGACGCGATCGCGGACCTGGTGACGCGGGTCAACATCCCGGTGTTTGGCAACGGCGACATCTGGGAGGCCCACGACGCGACCCGGATGATGCGCGAGACCGGCTGCGCGGGCGTGATCATTGGGCGTGGGTGCCTGGGTCGGCCGTGGTTGTTTGCGGAGCTCATCGAGCTGATGTGCGGCGCGGCAGCGAGCGAGCCCCCACGCTTTGCGATCGTCGCCGCCGTCATGCGCGAGCACGCCCAGGCCATGGTCGCGTGGTACGGCCGCGAGTCCATGGCGCCCTCGCGGGGGTTGCTGACGGTCGAGCAAGTCGCGATGCGAGCGTTTCGCAAGCACGCGAGCTGGTACACGAAGGGGTTCCGCGCAAGCGCGGCGCTGCGTGAGCGGCTGATGCACGTCGAGACGCTCAACGAGCTCGACGCGCTGCTGGGTGGCTGCGACGGCGATGAGCCGTTTCCCGAGCACGCCCTGCGTGCCGTTCGGGGTAAGCGTGGGCGGCAGCGCAAGGTCGCGCTGCCGGCTGGGTACCTGGATGATCTCGATGATGATCGAGCACCGCACGTCGACGCCGAGCAACTCAGCTCTGGGGGCTAGTACCCTGCGGCCGAACGCGTGCTTGGCGTGGGCGCCTCCGCACTTTTGAAGCTCGCCTGGTATGCTCCCGCGATGCCCGACCCGTCTGCGAGTAGCTCAGGATCCTTCAGCGATGGCTCACTCGTCGACGACGTCCACCAGATCAAGGGCCTCGCGTTGGCGAGCGTGCAGACCCACGTGGTCGAGACCTTCGGCCAGGCCGAGTGGGACGCCCTGATGAAGCTGTTGCCGCCACGAACCAGCGGCATGTTCGAGGATATCGACACCGGCGACTGGTACCCCGAGACCGAGATGCGTCGGGTCGTCCACGCGCTGTATCAGCACCTCTGCCAAGACGACGACGAGCGGTTCTTGGCGCTCATGCGTGGCGTCGCGCTGGCCGGCATCAACCGCTTCTTTGGCATGATCCTCACCATCACGACCGCGCGCTTCGTGCTGCGCAACATCCCGGCGTTGTGGCGGCGGGTCCGTCGGGGTCCTGCCGTGTTGCATACGGAGGTGGGCAGTGACGGTCGGGTGCTGGTGCACTACAGCGACTATCGCTATTGCCGGGATCGAATCTACCGGCTGGTCTCGCTGGCGAACTGCCAAGCGGCTGCCTACGCGGCCACCAAGAAGCTGCCCCAGGCCGAGGTCGCCAAGTGGGACCGCTACACGATGACGCTGGCGTTCACGCTGAACGAGAACGAGTAGGGCATCACCCCAAATCCGGCTACGAGTGGGCCCAGTCGTCGCTCGAGCGCCCCTCGCTTCGCGCAGCGGCCCCGACATCTAAACCAGACCGGGACTCCACGACGAGCTCAGGTAGCGACGCTCAGTGGCCCGCTCGCAGGTCGCGGCCGTCATACAGCGACGGTGCATTGAACGCGTCGTCCAGCACGGCCGAGAACGCCGAAGTCAGAGCAGCGAGCGTGGCCTCGTCTGGGACGTCAGCAGGATCATGGTCGCAGCCCTCGATCTCGCTAAGCGGCCAGGGCGACGAGGAGAGCGAGTCGCGATCAAAGCGCCACACCTCGAAGCCCGGCGCTGGCTCACCGACGGGCCGAGCGTCCGCCTCAATGCGCTCGACGAACGCATCGAGGTGCTGCAAGAAACCGTCACCGGCGTTTAGATAGTTGCCCGCGCTGTCGGTAAAGCAGCCCCCACCGGCGGCGTCCCACCCCCACTTCACGCGAGCGTCGTACCGCACCAGCGTGAACTGAAAGCGTACCAGGTGGTTCTTGGACAAGAGCGTGGTGAGGGTGGAGATCGACATGCCGAGGATGGTACCCGTCTGCAATCCGGTCCGCTCGCGACCACGGTCACCGTGGCCAGCGGCGTGAGGCAGATCAGCTGAGAGAGCCAGATTTGCAACGCAGCCGAGAGGTTAGTCATGTCCGCAGCCCAGCCCGCTCGCTCCCCGCCATGGCCCACAGTTCAGATCAGCTCCACGAGCTTCTGCACGGTCAGCCAGTTCCGCCAGGTGCTGATCACCCCAAGGCTGCGATCGAGCCAGGCGGCGGTGAACTTCGAGCGACCCGAGCCGTTGGGAAACGCCAGGTAGACCTCCGCGCCGCGGACCTCGAGCAAGTCGCCAGGTGAGCGGTTCGGATCGAGCGCGGCGACCTTGGTCGCGCTCGGCTCGTGATCACAAAATCCGACCATCGCAAATTTTGGTTCAGGCACCGCGTCGACAAACGGATGCTCGCGCGCGACCTTGGCAAACGCGGGCGCGCTGCGGACGACCAGCGGAATCTCGAGGCCGAGCTCGCGGGTGATCGACTCGCGGACCTCACCAGCGATCTGCTTGGCGAGCTTGGCTGGCGCGGAAAACACTACATTGCCGCTTTGAATATAGGTCGTGACCTCGGCGGCGCCGACGTCTGTAAACAAGCCACGCAGCGTCGCCATCGGCAGGCGGTTTTTGCCGCCAACGTTGATCCCACGCAGCAGCGCAATGTGACGAGTCGACTTCGGGCGGCCGGCCATGTGGCGCGAGGGTAGCAGGCGCCTCGCTGGTGGTATCCGTTCGAGGGCGAGTGGAACCCGATCGACGAGGACGAGATCGACGAGGATGACGAGTACGCGCTCGACCTCGTCGGCCTCCGAGCCCGCGCGGACGCCGAGCTCGGCCCGTGGACGGAGACCTCCGAGGCCATGATGAAGCGCGGCGTCGATCGACAGCCGGACTTCAAGGCCTGGGTCGAGGGGCTGCGCGGGTCGAAGGGCTAGGAAGCCGCTCGTCTGGGCGCTGAACCGGCGTCCTCGAGATCCTCGCCGGCTCGAGCCTCCTCAGAATTCCAGCGCGACGCCGACTCCACCACCACCCGGTACCCAGGTCGGCCCGAGCCCGGTGAGCCGCGGACCGTCACCGACGCGCGCCTCTTTTCCGCCCAACTTGCCCCGCCGAAGCATGCGCAGGGTGAGGAGGGCTGCCCCTCCGACCAACAGCACGCTGCCGGCCACGAACCCAGCCGCGGAGAGGTTCCTGCGGGCCACGAGCTGATCTTCGAGTTCGGAGGGACACAGCGCGACGCTGTTGCAGGTGAAGTTGCTGCCAAAATACTCGCTGGGGACGGACGGGTCTCGATTCCCGGCTCCGTCGAGCTCGTTGCGGGTGCTCGTGGCCATGGCGGCGCTGACGGTCCCGAGGCCAAGGCCGGCGCCGCCGAGGGCGAGGAGGACCACGCCGCCGATGAGCAGGCCTTTGTCGTTCTCGTTGCCCTCGTTGCCCTCGTCGTCCTCGTCTAGCTTGAAGGGATCTTCGCTCTCGGCCGACTCGCCGACGGCGTTGAGCTTCGTGAAGCTTGTCTGGCTCGCGCACCCACTTGCGTCGATCTCTTCGATCATGCGCTGGGCCTCGTCGAGCTCGTCGAGGTGCTTGTCGTTGTCGCCGTAGGTCAAGAAGTGGAGCAGGTAGTCCTGAGCGCGGTCGCAGTCGCCGGCCTCGTAGGCGGCGGCCGCGATCTTGTAGGCGAAGCCGTGCTTGCCGGGGACGAGGTAGTAGGCCTGCTCGTAGGAATCGGCGGCCTCGGCCCACTTGCCCCTCCTGGCCAACCTCTCGGCCGCGGCATACAGCTTCTTGGCATGCTCGAGCTTCTCGTCCTCGCTGAGCTGCACGTTGCTGGCGGGGGTGGTCACGGCGGCCAGTGGCTGCCGCGCCAGGGTGGTGACGGGGAGCGCGAGCGACAGCGAGACCGTCAGCGGGATGCGGATGAGGAACATGAGGTGGTGCATGGCAAGGCGACGGACGCGTGACCCAGCCCATTGTCAGTGAGGCGGCCATGAGCCGTTAAGTGCCAATAGACTCCACAGGTAGCGTGGCACCGGGCGTCGACAACGACGGCGGCGACGCTCAGCACGAGCGAGGGAACGGTGGGCCGAGTCGCTCGCTGCGGTATGATCACACCCACGGCAGCATCTCATCGGCCCTCGCGGACGCCTCGCGCCCGGGCAAACCCCAGCGCTTCGCAGGATCCACGCCATGACACCCCGCCCCACCACCGTCACCGGCCTCTTTGTCGGAGAGGCCGAGGCGCGCTGGCCCGGCCGCAAGCCCACCGCGATCGCAAAAAAACCTGTCGTGGGCCCCGTCGAGCTCACCGCGACCGGCCTCGTCGGAGATCAGCAAGGCAACATGAAAGTACACGGCGGACCCGAGAAGGCCCTCCATCACTACCCCGCCGACCACCTGCCCTTCTGGCGCGACCGCTTCCCCGAAAAATCACATTGCTTCGTCCCCGGCTGCTTCGGTGAAAACCTCTCGATTACCGGGATGACCGAAGAGAACCTGTGCCAGGGCGATGTGCTACGCGTCGGGACCGCGCTCGTTCAGGTCTCCCAAGGGCGCCAGCCCTGCTGGACCCTGAGCACCCACCTCGGCCTAAAGAGCCTCGCCCTCGCGGTCCAAAAAGCCGGCCGCACCGGCTGGTACTACCGCGTCCTGGAGGTCGGCACCATCGCCTCGGGTGACCCCGTCAGCGTACAGGAGCGCCCGCTCCCACAGTGGCCCCTCGCCAGGCTGATCCCCTTGCGTTTTCAGCGACACATTGACCCCGAGGTCGCCCGTGAGCTGTCGGTGCTGCCTACCTTGGCCGCGGGGTGGCGAGAGGCCTTCAAGAAAAAGATGTCGCGCGATTATGTCGAGGACACGAGGCCGCGGCTCGGACCGGAGATATTGGATGCTCCAGAGGAGGATTAGGCGACCGTGCACGGGTCCTGCCTGGTCGTGGACTGGGGCGCTGGCACCCAGCGAACGACGTTATTTACATTACTCTTCGTGCATGAATTTTATGTTGAAATGTGTGTTTTGACATGATATTAGTTTTGTGAGTTCTTGGAACCATGCGCCGTACACCCTTCCTACCGTCGCTCCTCGCCTGCCTGCTGCTGCCAGCGTGCAAGTCCCCGTCACCGAGCACCGCCGAGCCGCTCACCTGGGGGGACGCCGAGTGGCCGGAGGCGCCGATCCCTCAGCCGGGTGGCAACAGCAACGCTGACGACGACGGAGGCGGCGGGGACGGGGATGGAGGGAGCGCCGGCGGCTTCGTGCCGTCCAGCGGTGACCTCTCGAGCGTCAGCCAGTGTGACCCGTTCGCGCAGGACTGCCCCGAGGGAGAGAAGTGCGTGGCCTATGCCAGCTCCGGCGGGCAGTTCGACGCGAACAAGTGCGTGCCGGTGATGGGTTCGGGCGCGCATGGCGAGATCTGCACGTACGCCGGCAAGGTCGACGCGACCGACGACTGCGACGCGGTCTCCTACTGCTGGGACGTGACCGACACCTTCGAAGGTGCGTGCGCGCAGTTTTGCCAGGGGACCCCCGACGATCCGCTGTGCCCCGATGGGCACGAGTGCCTGATCGCCTTCGAAGGCTCGATCAACTTGTGCGTGGATAACTCGGGCGACGAGACCGGCACCGATACAGGCACAGATACGGGCACAGACAGCGGCAGCGAGGGCGGCCTGCCCAACATCGAGGAGCCGGAGTCGCCGGACCAGACGATCGAAGGCGAGCTCGAGCAAGTCTGCCCCGACACCACCGATCCGATCGTGCTCTACATGAGCAACGACGACAGCAACTCTCAGGCGTCGCCGGTGATCGCCCGCCAGCTCATCAACGAGGGTCGGTGGGTCAGGCCAAACCAGGTGCGGATCCACGAGTTCCTGAACTACTACGAGATCGCAACCGACAACCCCGAGGACAAGCCCGCGGAGCTGGGCATGCAGATGCGGCGGACCAACGCCGTGGACGCCGAATTCACCCTGCTGCTCACGGCCAAGGGCCAGGTCCTGCGACCGGACCAACGCCCGCCGATGAACCTGGTGTTCTCGCTGGACACGTCGGGCTCGATGAGCGGGCAGCCCCTCGATCTCGTCAAAGACTCGATGACCGCGCTCGCGGGGTCGCTGCGCGTTGGCGACGTGATCTCGCTGGTCGAGTGGAGCAGCTCGACCGAAGTGCTGCTCGAGAGTCACGCCGTGACGGGGCCAAATGACCCGACCTTGATCGGCGCGATCGAGACGCTCGACACCGGCGGCTCGACCGACCTTCAAGGCGGCCTGGTCAAGGCCTACGAGCTGGCCGAGGCCGCGTACCTCGCTGGCGGCATCAACCGCGTGATCCTGATGAGCGACGGCGGCGCGAACACGGGCGTCACCGACATCGAGCTGATCGCCGAGGCCGCTTCGGCCGAAGATGGCACCGGGATCTACATGGTCGGGGTCGGGGTCGCGCCAGCCAGCGGCTACCGCGACGATCTCATGGACGAGGTCACCGACGCTGGCAAGGGCGCCTACGTGTTCATCGATGACCCGGCCGAGGCCGAGCTGCAGTTCAACGAGCGGTTCTTGTCCAACGTCGCCGTCGCGGCTCGCAACGTGCAAATGCGGGTGACCTTGCCCTGGTATTTTGGGGTCAAGAGCTTCCACGGCGAGGAGTTCTCGGCCGATCCCGCCGAGGTCGAGCCGCAGCACCTCGCGCCGAATGACGCGATGGCATTTCATCAGATCATCTCGGCCTGCGACCCGAACTCGGTCAGCGCCAACGACACAATCGAGGCCCACATCGAATATCTGCATCCGCTCACGCTCGAGCCAATGAACGAGACCCAGCAGGTCGCAATTGGTGCGCTGGTCAAGGCCGACGCGGCCCAGCTGTACAAGGCGGATGTCGTTGTTGGGTTCGCCAAGTCGCTCATCGTGATTGGTGCACGCATGCAAGACAACGACCTCGCCGGCGCCGTCGAGGTCGCGGAAGCGATGGCGATCTGGCTGGACCAGGCGGCGCAGACCCTCGATGATGACGAGGTCGCCGACATGGCGACGCTGATGGCCCACTACGCCGTGTCGCTCGGGCAACTTGCCTAGTCCCGCACACCCTGAGTTCGATCCGGGTTATGCACGGCACTGAGGCCCAATGGCAGTGTCGCAGCTCCTAGCAGTACGCCCGGTACAGGGTCGTCGCCGCCGTGGCCTGGCTCTCGAGCTGCCGCGTGGCCTGGTCGAGCACCGTTCGAACCCAAAGACTGATCAGCAGCCGTCAGCCCCGCTTTGGTGGACCGACCGGCGCGAGGCCCTGGTTCATGTGCAGGTCCATCGACCCCAGCGCCGCGATCACCTCGTCGAGCTTGGCCTCGCTTGATCCTCGAGGGCGACTTGGTCGCCGTGGGAACCAGTGGCCCGCTGGCGGGTCACTCGACGTGGCCCGCTGGCGGGCCACCGTCCCGCTGACGGGCCACCAATTTTTGCGGTTCGCACGAGATCACTGACAAATCTGCGTGGCACGTCGCTTGCCTTTGGTGTGCGTCACGATGCCAAGCACACTCCATCAAGGCGTGGTCTCGCTGTTCTGTGATGACTCGGCCCTCGCGTTCGATCTCCTGC
>NZ_JMCC02000158.1 GCF_000737335.2 Enhygromyxa salina
GCAGATCGCCCGTGAGCTTGGCTGGCGCGCGCGTTGCCTGGACCCGGAGACCGGCGGCAAGAGCCAAGCCCGCAGCCCGCGGCGCCCGCGTTGGACAAGCCACCGATCCGACAGCGCCCCACCGCGAGCGAGCCCGCGCCGCCCTCGACATCACCCGCGGCCCCAACCTCACCGGGCGTCACCTCACTGTCGCCCCCATTTGGCCAGCGCGACCCCGGCTCGATCCGCGGCCGGATCCAGCTCGACGACGAAGATCGCCCGCGCAAGCCCGACACCAAGCTGAAAGAGATCGACGCCGCGATCCAGTCGGCGACCCGCGGAGACAGCTCCGCGATCCAACACCTGCGCGAGCTCGGCGAGCCAGCCATGCGCCGCGTCGCCAAGCAGTTCCCGGGCGAGCTCGACGTCCACCGCCGCGATCTCGACACCCTGCCGCCGCTGCCAGCTCACGGCGCGCTGATCCGCGTCGCCCTCGATCTCGGCGACGCCCTCGCCCCCTACCTCGTCGAGGTCATCCACCACCCCAACCCCACGGTTCGCTTCTACATCGCGTTCGTGTTCATGGAGCTGCGCCACGAGCTAGCGATCCCCGCGCTGGGCGAGCTCGCGTTCGACCCCGACGCCGACGTGCGCGCCATCGCAATGCGCGTGCTCGAGACCTACTCGGGCGAACCCCACTTCGGCGACACGATCAAGGTCATCCGCGCCGAGCTCGACAGCCCCAACCGCACCCGCCAGCTGCACTCGACCCGCGCGATCGGTACCGTCCGCGACATCGCGGCGGTCCCCAAGCTGATCGATCTGCTGACCAGCAAAGAGCGCTACATCCAAGAAGCCTCGCTGGAGTCGCTGTGCTCGATCACCGGCCAACAATTGGGGCTCAAGCCGCACCGCTGGCACAACTGGTACGCCGACAACCATCAGCACCACCGCATCGAGTGGATCATGTCGAGCTTGGCTCACAAGGATCTCTCGGTCCGGCGTTGGGCGGCGGATGAGCTGCGGCGCATCACGGGGCAGCGGATTAATTTTTTGGCGGCTGGCAACAAGCAGGAGCGGGAGATTGGCATCCGCAAGTGGATCGAATGGTGGAGTGCGCGGGGGCGGGCTGAATTTAGCGGGTGAGTTTTTTGGGGGGGGATTGGTTGTTTGCGGAGATGGTTGTGGCGATGGGGACCGCGCACTGGCTGCAGACGGCCCGAACCCGGCTACGGTCTACTCCAGTCTCGTGACCCCGCTTCCTTTGGGGTCTGCTGATTGGCCCGACCGCGCTTCTCTTCGTTAATCTCCACGTGCGTAGATACGCCGGGTTCGGGCCGTCTGCGGCCTTTCGTGCGCTCCTCGTTTTGCCGGCGGTTTCTCCGATCCGAGCATGCGGGCGCCCTTGGACTGTGGGCGCTAGATGGGTGAGGTTGGGCCGCCCCCTTTTTGGGGGGACGAAGAGGGATCTGACTCTTGGGGGGTGTCGTGGTGATCGGTCGCCTGAATGACCGAACACTGCTCGCATGGCGACACTGCCCGCATGGCAACACTGCTCGCGGGGCAACACTGCTCGCGGGGCAACACTGCCCGCAGGGCAACACTGCCCGCATGCAACACTCTGCCTGATGACCGAACACAACCAAAGTCCGCCTGAGCACGTGAACCTCCGCGCACGACAGCCCCCCACCCATGAGGATCGGCACAAACGTTCGCAAAACGTAGAGCGCACGAAAGGCCGCAGACGGCCCGAACCCGGCGTATCTACGCACGTGGAGATTAACGAAGAGAAGCGCGGTCGGGCCAATCAGCAGACCCCAAAGGAAGCGGGGTCACGAGACTGGAGTAGACCGTAGCCGGGTTCGGGCCGTCTGCAGCCAGTGCGCGCTCCCCCCCGGCACAACCAACTCCGCAAAACAACCAACCCACCCTCCAAAATTCAAGATCGCCGCCACGCCCCCACAGACACACCGACGATCAACAGCACCGCCCCCAGGATCTCGCGCGCAGCCGGAACCTCCGCGAGCACCCCCCAAGCCAGGAGCCCCGCCCCCGCGGGCTCGAGCAGCGCCGCGAGGCTCACCACATGAACGGGGACTCGGCGGACCGCCCAGTTCAGCAGTCCGTGTCCGACGATCCCCGGGGCCAACCCGAGCCACAGCACGGCCAGGTAGTCGGTCTGCGTCACGCCAAGCGGCGCCAGTTCGGCTCCGCGGGTCAGCGCAAATATCCACAGCGCGACCGCGGCCACCATGTTCACGCACACGAAGTAGCCCTCAACCGGCAGCGCGTCGCCGAGCTGGGCGTGGACCTTGCGACCGATCGCCAGGTACAGCGCGGCGGTCACGGCTCCCGAGAGCGCCAGTAGATCACCTAGCCATGCCTGCTCCGAGCTGGCTGCGCCGGGCTCGACCATGATCAAGGTCCCGGCGATCGCCACCGCGGTGCCCACGTACAGGCGCAGCGGCGCCCGATCCCCGAGGGCGCGGGCGAACAGGCCGGCGAACAGCGGGGTCGTCGAGACCAGGGCGACCGAGCGGACCACGGTCGTCAAGCTCAGTGAGGCGATCCACGCGCCAAAGTGGGCGGCGAGACACAGGCCGGCGAGGATCGTCCACAGCGCGTCGCGGCGCGAGCTGGCGAGCAACCGGAGCGCGCGCGCCGTGGCGCGGTGGGTGATGAGCGCGAGCACGAGCGCGCTCACGCTCACGCGCAGACACGCGATGACCTCGGGGCCCAGCGGCGCTGCGAGCCGGATCACCGGGGCGGCCGAAGAGATCGCCAGCACCGCCACCCCCACGCCCAGCGGCACCATCGCGGTCGACGTCCCGCTGGCCGCGTTCGCTGGGGGGTCCGCCTTGCCGGCCTGGGTCACCTGAACAGCCTCGCACTGGCCCCAGGAGCCCACAAGCGCCGCTGTCGGAGCCCGCCCGCTTCTATGCTATCCAACCCCTCGTGTTCGAGACCATTTCCAAGGGTTTTCGGGCAGCCCGCGAGCGTCTGACTGGCAAGGGCGAGCTCACTGAAGACGTCGTCGACGCTGCGCTCAAGGACGTGCGCCTGAGCTTGCTCGAGGCCGACGTCGAATTTCGCACGGTCAAGAAGTTCCTGCGGGCCGTCAAGGAGCGGGCGCTCGGCGAGCAGGTCCAGCTGGTTGCGAAGGGCAAGGACAACAAGAAGGTCCGGGTCCGCGCCGAGGATCACTTCGTCCAGATCTGCCACGACGCGCTCGTCGAGCTGATGGGCCCGGTCGACACGACCCTCGCGCGGGCGAGCAAGGGCATCACCGGGATCATGATGGTCGGGCTGCAGGGCTCGGGCAAGACCACCACGACCGGCAAGCTCGCGCGCAAGCTGCAACGGGACGGTCACTCGGTCATGCTGGTCGCGGCCGATGTGTACCGGCCCGCGGCGATCCACCAGCTGCAGGTGCTTGGCGAGCGGCTTGGCGTGCCCGTGTTTGCTCGCCCCGGGGCCAACCCCGTCGACATCTGCCGCGACGCCACGCAAGAGGCCGCCGCCAAGAGCGTCGACTTCGTCATCTATGACACCGCTGGGCGTCTGACGATCGACGACACGCTCATGGCCGAGCTCGAGAACATCGAGTCGAGCGTGCACCCGGCCAACATCTTCTTGGTCATTGACGCGATGATCGGCCAAGACGCGGTCACCACCGCCAAGGCCTTCGATGAGCGCCTGAACTTGACGGGCGTGATCCTGACCAAGCTCGACGGTGACGCCCGCGGCGGCGCGGCGCTGTCGATCAAGGCCGCGACCGGCAAGCCGATCAAGTTTCTGGGCATGGGCGAGAACCTCGACAAGCTCGAGGAATTCCGGCCCGAGGGCCTCGCGGGCCGGATCCTGGGCATGGGCGACCTCGTCGGCCTGATGCACGACTTCCAAGAGGTCGTCGACGAAGAAAAGGCCACCGCCGACGCCGAAAAAATGCTCGGCGGCGGGTTCGGGATGGACGACTTCCTGGCCCAGATCAAGACCCTGCAGTCGATGGGCTCGATGAAGGACCTGATGGCCAAGATGCCGATGGGTCAGCTGTTCGGCGGCGACATCCCCGACGAGGTGCTCGAGCAGGCCGCCGACGACGGCGAGCTGGTCAAGATCGAGGCGATGATCAACTCGATGACCCGGCGCGAGCGCCAAGATCCCGAGCTGTTCTTGCAAGAGAGCGCGCGCTCGAGCACGCCCGCCCACGCCAAGCTCACGCGTCGCAACAAGCGGCCCCGCAAGCCCAAGTCCCCGGATCAGCTGGCCCCCGAAGACTTCGTTGTCAGCCGCTTGCAGCGGGTCGCGGGTGGCTGCGGGCATCAGCCCGACGACGTGCTCGCGCTGGTCTCGCGATTCATGGTCATGCGCGACATGTTCGGTATGCTTGGCGATCTGATGGGCGGCGGCGGCGGCGGCCTGCTCGGCAAGATCCCCGGCCTCAAGCAGGCCAAGCAGCTCAACGCGGTCCGCAAGCTCGCGAAGGATCCGCAAGCGATGCAAGCCCTGATGGGCGGCGGCGGCATGCCCGGCGGCATGCCCGGGATCCCCGGGATGCCCGGGGGCGCAGGTGGACTTGGCGGGGGCGCCGGGATGCCCGACCTCGCCAGCTTGTTTGGGGACGCGGGCGGCGGGAGCAAGCGGCCCAAAGACAAGGCGAAGGACAAGGGCAAGCGCAAAAAAGAGAAGAGCGCACGCCGTAAGAACCGTCGCAAGTGAGCAGGCCGCCTGCATATTTTGCGAGGCTGATTACGCTGCTCACACAGGCGCGCCATTGCGCGGGTGCATGCATACGAGCATTCGCACCACTCGGTCGATAGATCTTTGATACGCTGATTCGGAACCCGCCTGGTGGTGCTGCCACTCGTCGGATCCGCGCCGGCGATGTTCGCTGCCCAGGGTGAACCAGTCTACGAAAGCATCCGCAAGCGGGCGAGAAGCCCTCGCCCGAGCTGAAAACCATGAGCGACGCTCCACGCGATCACCTGCAACCAAACACGGTCGTGGCCCACCGCTACCGGGTGGTCGGCTATCTCGGTGATCGGGGCTTTGGTCAGGTCTACGAGGCCCACGACTCGGCGATGGACGCCCGCGTCTGCGTGATGCGCCTCGATCGCGAATTCAGCCACCCCCGCGTGCGCGAGAGCTTCTTCGAGACCCGCAGCACCGCGCAGGTCGAAGATCCCCGCGTGGTGGATTTCATCGACTACGGCGAGGACCTCGACGGCCGCCTGTTCCTCGTCACGCCCTGGGTCGACGACGCCGTCCCGCTCGACGATGTCGACGGCGCGCTCACGTGGCCAAGAATCAAGGCGATCATCGAGCAGACCGCCAAGGCCCTGACCGCCGCCCACGCCAAGGGCGTGCTGCATGGCGCGCTTGGGCTCTCGCGGATCTTGCTGGGTCCCGACGACAGCGTCCACGTCGTCGACTTTGGCTTGGCGCCCGCGCTGACCCGGCCCGCGGGGGAGCCCGTCACCAACGTCAGCCCGCTCGCTGGCAACACCGCCTACCTCGCGCCGGAGCAAGTTCGCGACGAGACCCCAGACGCCCGCGCCGACGTCTACGCGCTCGGCGTGATGTTGTGGGAGCTGGTCTCGGGCGCGCCGCCGTTCGTGGGGGATCCGATCGAGGTCGCCAACGCCCACGTCACCACCGCGCTGCCCGAGCTGATCCGACGGGGCGCCCCGGCAGAGATCGAGGCGCTGCTGCACCTCGCGTTGGCCAAGCACAAGGACGAGCGGCTTGCGACCGCCCATGAATTTTCGGCGCTGCTGCAGGCGATGCCCGGACAGGGCGAGGTCGCGCCGCGACGGACGCTGGCGCCGGCTCCGAGCACGGCCCCGGTCGCCCAAGGCCCCAACGTCTCGCGCACGCCGACCGCCCGGATCGCGCCCGCGGCCAAGCCGGCGGCGTCGGGCAAGGGGCCGGTGTACCTGAGCTCGCCCGCCGCCCCGCCTCCGCCCAGCACGGTGTTGGCTGGCGGGGCGCGACAACCGACCACGCCGCTCGCGCCTGCGATCAAGCCCGCGACCCCGCCTGTGACCCCGCCGCCAAAGGTCGCGGCACCGCCTCCGCCTCCGCCATCCCCGACCGTGGGACGGCCTGCTCCTTCAGCCCAACCCACCGCGCCCGCACCAGCTGCGCTCGCCTCCCCTGCCCCCGCGTCCGTCACACCTGCCCCTGCGGTCACCCCATCCGCCTCGCCCGAGACCACACCCGACGGCAGCCCTGCGGTGATGCCCGCCGTCGACTCGGCGGCGATGCCCGCGGTCCTCCCCTCGCAAGCGACTCAGACCCCGCAGACGGTCGTCGTCCCGCAGCCCGCCCCAAGTCCCCACACTCTCGGCGCCCCGCCGCCGCCAGCGAAGAAGCGGCGATTCGGCAAGCTCGAGGTCGCGATCATCGCCTTTCTATGCTTCGACCTGTTGCTGTTCGTGGCCTGGAAGCTGCTCGTCAACAATCGAGAAGCGCACGAGCAGCAGCTCGCCCACGCCGAGCTCGACGACGACGCCAAGGCCAACGCCAGCGACGACGCCAAGGCCAACGCCAAGCCCGCCCACGAGCCCGAAGCCAGGGAAGCAACCTCGCCCCAAGCCGCGCCCAGCCCCGCGCCAGCAAGCGCGAACAACTCTGTCGAAGACGCGCTCGCGGCCGCGCTCCCCCCCGGGACAACCGCGCCCGGACCCACCCGGCCCAAGGCGGCGTCCCTCAGCGACAAGGACTTTCGCGAAGCGATGGTCGACGCCCGCGCCGACATCGTCGCCAACTGCCTCGACAGCCGCATGCGTCGCACGCTCAAGGTCTCGCTCAAGGTTGCCCCCGACGGCGAGGTCAGCTTCGCCCGCGTGGTTGGCGGGCTCTCCGACACCCAGCTTGGTCGCTGCGTCGTCAAGCGCGTGTATCGGGTCGAGTTCCCCGCGACCCACGAGGGCGGCGCGCACACGTACACGCTTCGGCTGCGCTGATCTCAGCCAACGGGCCACACCTCCCCTGCCCCGTGCAGCGAAGCGACCACGCGTCTGCGGCTGCCGTCGGCGCCGTTCAAGGTCGACGCGGGGGTCACGGACTCTCGGCGCTCGCGAGTGCTCGCTATCCGCGCGGCCTCTCGTTCGTCGAAGCTCGCCCAGGCCTCGCGCCAGCGCTTTGTGTCTCGCAACTGCGCGAGGTCTGGGTCCTCGCGCAATTGCTCGAGGCGGGGGTAGCCCCAGGTGATCGCCCCTTCCACATAAGCAAGGGCCGCCGCGCGATCACCAAGCCGCAACTGTACACAAGCGAGATTATGAAAGATGAACGGGTTATGGGGCGCTCGCTCGGTTGCGATCTCCACATAGCGATCCAACCGATCACCCAACAAGCCGCGGGCGTCGAACTGGCGAGCACGAAGCACAGATTGTTCCAGGCTTTGTCGTCTGGCATGCCGCTCGCCTCGAGCCTGACGAACACCTCGATGGCGCCAGAATGCCTCTACGGCGCGGGCAACCGTCCCCGCGTCGACCGTCCCCGCCCTGACGTAGATTCCTGCTGCGTCGGTGTTCTGCATGATGGTGGGTATCCAGACGTGTCGTGTGGGTTGGCGCAGCGCAGAGCGAGCCCTGACTCGTACCTGCCGCGGCCGCCGCCGCTGCGCTACGATGAACCATATGTCAGGGACGAAGAGGTCGACCGTCAAGAAGGCATCCGCGAAGAAGCCGGCCGCAAAGAAGCCGGCCGCAAAGAAGCCGGCCGCAAAGAAGCCGGCCGCAAAGAAGCCGGCCGCGAAGAAGCCAAGCTCGGAGTCTGCATCCGAGCTGATCGATGCAAAGCTCGCGGCGCTGGGCGACTGGAGGGGCGAGACGCTGTCGCGGCTGCGCGCGCTCATCAAGGAGGCAGCCCCCAACGTCGTCGAGGAGCTGAAGTGGCGGGGAACGCCAGTCTGGTCACACAACGGCCTGATCTGCACCGGTGAGACCTACCGGGACAAGGTCAAGACGACGTTTGCGAAGGGTGCCGCGCTGAAGGATCCCTCAGGCCTGTTCAATTCGAGCCTCGAGGGCAACGTGCGCCGCGCCATCGACTTCTTCGAAGGGGTGAAGGTGGATGAGAAGGCCTTCAAGGCGTTGATTCGGGCGGCGATAGAATTGAACGAGTCCAAGTGAGCGCGCCACCACTAATTCACTATTAGGGTGCGCCGGGCGTCGGCCGTTTCACCTCGGTGAACTGCATGACGAAGGCGCACGCTCCCCCCCCGAGCGGCGATACGGATTACCCGATTCAGACCGCGTGCGGACCCGTAGTTTTGCGTTTCAGCAGCGTCGCCACCAAGTTCTACTACGCCGCAGATGACACCGAGCGACCGCCAGTGGTTCGCCCCGCTCTCGAACGACTCGCGCAGTCGACCGGATTGGTGTTTGTCGCAGACTCTCAGCGGGCGTGCAGCCAACACAGCGGGCGAGTCGTCCGACCGCTCGGTTTGTACTCCTGCTCCGCTGACGAGGTGGTGTCTCAGCGGTCGGCTCGTTCGGCGTCGCCCAACTCCATGGCTGCCACGAGTCACCCGCCACGTCGCCCAGTGGCTGCCGACATGAGAGCACCACGACTCATGCGAGCGGGCCAAGTGCCGGATGACCACACCTGCGAAGTATGCGCCCCCCTGCTATGGTGGCGCCGTGAGGGCCGTGGTACCGTCCTTCCATGTTCTCCGAGGGCATCGACGCCGCGCTGACGGCATACGAGCATCGACGCAAGATCCGGGAGATCGGGCAGTGGCTGTGGAAACGGGTGACTCGGGGCAATGCTCGGGTGGTCGTCTTCGGCGCCGCAGGGGCGGGCAAGTCGACCCTCGGGGCCGTGCTCGCGGGCAAAGAAGTTGGGCCTGACTACAAGGATTCCAGTCATCTCGAAACCTACTCGCTGCAAGGGGGCGTGCCGTGTGTGATCCTCGTGCCACCAGGCCAAGAGAGCCTGCGAGCTGCGACCTGGAGCGACCTGCTTCGCGAGATCGGCACAGGCCAAACGTCGATCGTCTTGCATGTGGTGTCCTGGGGCTTGAACCCATTGGGAGATCAGACCTACAAAGAGTCACCACAATATGAAGCGGGGATGAACATCGAGACGTTTGCCGCAGCGTACTTCGAGCGCCAGCGTGAACAGGAGATTGCCACCATCGAGCGCTTTGCAGATCAGATCGCGCTCGCCCCTCACAAGCTCTCGCTGATCACCGTCGTGACAAAGCAGGACCTGTGGTGGGGCGACCGCCAACAAGTCCGGTCGTTCTACCAGGGTGGTCGCTATGCGAACGCGGTGACAGGTATTCGCAATCGGCTCGGTGACCAGAATTTCAGCCACAAGATCGGCTCGGCATCTTTGTTGTATCGAAACCTCGTTGACGGAGGTGGCAACATGTTGCGCCCTACGACTTCCGGCTATGACGACAAGATCAAGCTCCGACACGACCACGCGCTGCTCGAGCTGATTCGAGCGGAGGCTGCACATGAGTGACACTGCGCAGATCTCCGACGTCGATTTGATTCGGCTGCTAGGAGAGTACACCGCCAAGGCGACGACGGCACATCAGCGCTACGAGTGGGTGCGTGGTTTGATGGCAGTGGGAATGATCGCGGGGCTCTCGGTCGCTGCTTCCGTGACTGTCGCCCTGACAGACTTCGGCGCACTCAAGTACATCGTCGCGCTGCCGCTGCTCGTGGTCTGCGTCGTGATGATGCAGCTCTACCTCACGAAAATGAAGGTCACGGTAGAACTCGCGCTGTGGCAGCTACGACGCATATATGAGCTCATGTCGCGCCGCGAGGACCTCGGAATATCGCTCGACTCGGGCGTGCGGTTGGAGCTGGAACTCCGGCTCAGTGAAGCGGCGTTCATCCTCTCCAATTTGACGCGCTTCGATCATCCCGAGAAGTTTCGGCAGTTCAACCGAGTCAGCGATCACTCACCGTTCGAGGTGCTCGCAGCGGACTCGGGCGTGCCCCCCACAGCTACTGCGCCCAGCCCGCAGACCGCTCCAACAGTACCGCCCGACTACTCAGCGTCTGCGACATGAGCCTCGAGGAGGCTACGAGGTGACGACGCGCTCGATGACCACAGGCGCGACTACATGAACACAACGAAGCCCCCTGCACGAGGTACAGGGGGCTGCGTTGCCTGTCGGGCACAGACAGCTCTAGCTGGGATCGTTGACGTAGCGCAAGTACGGCTTGACCGTCTCGAACTCGCCAAACTTCTGCTTGGCGTCAGCGTCGCTCAAGCTCGGCACGATGATCACCCGATCACCATGCTTCCAGTTGACCGGCGTCGCGACCTGGTGATTCGCGGTCAGCTGCAGGCTGTCGATCGTCCGCAGGATCTCTTGAAAGTTACGCCCGGTGCTGGCCGGGTAGGTCAGCGTGAGCTTGACGGTCTTGTCGGGCGCGATCACGAACACCGATCGAACGGTCAGCGTGTTGTTGGCCTTCTCGTGGATCATGTCATACAGATTCGCGACCTCGCGCTTGGGGTCCGCGATCAACGGAAAGTTCAACGCGGTCCCCTGGGTCTCCTCGATGTCGCCGGCCCAGCCGTGGTGATCCTCGATCGGGTCGACCGACAGCCCCGCGACCTTGACGTTGCGTCGATCAAACTCGGGCTTGAGCCGGGCGACCTCACCGAGCTCGGTGGTGCACACGGGGGTGTAGTCCTTGGGGTGCGAGAACAAGATGCCCCACGAGTCGCCGAGCCACTCGTGAAAGTTGAGCTCGCCCTGGGTGGTGGTGGCGGTGAAGTTGGGGGCGGTGTCGCCAAGTCGAATGGCCATGGTGGTCTCCTGCTGGGGTTGGAAGTCGGCCGGTCACTTCGGTCCGAAGCGTCCGGGGCCGGAGCATAGCGCGTCATCCGGGCCGCTCGACCAAAGCCACCGCGGGCGAGAACCGAGAGTTTTGCGTGAGCTTGGGCACCGGAGATGGCCTGTGTTCCGCGGGCGTAGAGCGCAGCGCGCCGCGCTGATAGTCTCTGCAGATGACCTCGCTGCCGTCGGTGAACCTGTCTACGAAAGCTTCTAGGTGGCTCGCCGGAGCGCTGGTCGCCCTCGTGTGGCTTGGTGGGTGCGCGAGCGATGACGCCATGGACACCAACGCCGGCACCGAGACCGCGACGGACACCGGCTCGACCACCGAGTCGGGTGACGGCGACGGCGACGGCACTGGCGAGTGCACCCCGCCGCCCGGAGTGTTTGGCGACTGTGGGTCTGGGACCGAGGCGTGCATGGTCGGCGACGGGCCCAAGCTGTGCGTGGTCGACACCCAAGACATGCCCTCGATCGCGGTGTGTGGCCGCCGCTGCGACGACACCTGCGACTGCTGGGCCCCGCCCGAAGACGGTGAGGCCGAGGTCGCGTGCTCTTCGCTGATCCCGGGTGACCAAGGTGTCTGCGTGCTCGACTGCTCCGGCGCGAAGGCGTGCCCAAGCGGGATGATCTGCACCGACGAGGTTGGCCTCGAAGTGTGCGTGTTTCAGCAGTAAGAGTATCCTCGCGGCCAGTGAGCACGCCGCCGCCCAAGACCGCCGAGCCCCCGAGCCTGCCGATGCACTCGGGGCCCCCCCAGATCGTCTCGAGCCTCGATCTCGACCAACTCGAGCCGGGGACCCGGCACAACCTGCACCTGGATCTGTTTCGCGATCCCGCGGGTCAGCAATTGAGGATCCCCGTGCTGGTCGTCAAGGGCGCCGAGCCGGGGCCGGTGCTCGGGCTCACCGCTGCGATCCACGGCAACGAGCTCAACGGCATCCCCGCCGTGCATCGCTTCGTCCATGGGCTGGATCCCAAGCGCCTGCGCGGGACGGTCGTCGGGATCAGCGTGGTCAACATCCCCGGGTTCTTGCTGCGCCGTCGCGGGTTCTCGGACGCCCGCGATCTCAACCGCTTGTTCCCGGGCAAGGCCGGCGGCACCGACTCGCAGCTGGTGATCATGCGCCTGCGTGAGCAGTTCTTGACCCACATCAACTATCTGGTCGACCTCCACACCGCGGGCCCGGGTCGGACCAACCCCGTGTACGCCCGCGTCGACCTCGACGATCCAGTCTCGGTCGAGCTCGCGATCGCGGCCCGGCCCGACCTCGTGGTCAACAAGACCGCCAGCCCCAAGACGCTGCGGGGGGCCGCCCACGCGCTCGGTGTCCCCTGCGTGACCCTCGAGCTCGGGGCGCCGCAGGTGCTGCAGCCCGAGATCGTCATGCGCGCGACCAAGGGCCTGCGCCGAATCGCGCGGCACCTCGAGATGCTCTCGCGCCCGCTCGGCCTGGGCGGCCGCCCACCGCTGTGCAACGAGTCGAGCTGGGTCTACAGCGAGCACGGCGGACTGCTCGAGGTGTTCCCCGAGCTGCTCGCCCGGGTCCGCAAGGGCCAGCCGATCGCCCACATCGTCAACCTGTTTGGCGAGATCGTTGGAGAGTACAAGGCGCCGTTCAAGGCGATCGTGATCGGCAAGACCGCCGATCCGGTCGCGCCGATCGGCACCCGCATCGTGCACCTAGGTAAGCTCGTTCCGTGGGATGAGTAGACGCCGTGCCCTGACCCAAAGGATCGATCATGAGCCGCGCGCCTTTTTGAAGTGAGACGGCGCGCCCGCTCGGGTTCGTAGGCGCTCGCGTGGCTCTGGTAGGCTCGGAGCATGTCTAAGTTGCTTGCCTCGACCTGTGTCGGCCTTGGTGTGTTGTTCTTGCTCGGCTGCCAGCCAACTGATCCCGAAGCCAAAGACGAGGACGAGCCCGCGGTTCCAATCGAGGCCGACGACGCCGCCCGAGCGCTCGCCGAGCAGATCTGCGGCGACCTGTTCAGCTGCGAGTGTGCAAACTCGACCGCGTTCGTGGATCAGGCCGACTGCGTCGAACAAAAGACCGAGCAGGTCCAGCAGGATCTCGACGCGATACTCGAGAGCGGCACCTGGAACGCCGAGTGTGCCGGCGAGCTGGCCAAGACCTGGACGAACTGGGAGTGCCATGGCCCGCTCACCGCCCAGCACGAGTCCCCCTACGATCCGCGTGCGTGCCCGGTCGTGAAGGGCACCCAAGGTCCGGGCGCCGACTGCTGGACCATGGGCCTTGGCGACACCTGCAGTCCGGGCCTCGCCTGCATCGATCAGGTCTGCATCGAGGCCCCGACCTTCCCCGTGCCGATCGGCGGCGTGTGCGAGTACCAGTGGGAGACCCTGCCGTGTGAGGCGGGCAGCTACTGCGCCTGGAACGGCGGCGAGCAAGCCATCTGCGTGGCCCGCCCGCAGGCCGGCGACCCCTGCAACCCCAACAACGAGTACCTGTGCGGGTCGTCGTCGTACGACCTGATCTGCGACCAGAGCAGCGCCACGTGCATCGCGGCGCCGGGCACCGACGAGCCTTGCTTCGATGGGTTCTTGTGCGGGCCGGGCAACTACTGCGACGGCGGCAAGGACACGACCTGTCAGCCCCGCCGGGAGCTCGGCCAAGGCTGTGGCGCCGACGCGGTGTGCCCGGTCGACGCCTCGTGTGTTGCCAACATCTGCACGGCCAACGCCCCGGCCGTGTGCAGCCTGATTAATTGGCCGTGAACAGCGACGGGTCCAGGCAGCTCACGTCGCCGTGGCGGATCGCCTTGCTGGTCGCGGTGACCTGCGGCAAGAACGTGGCCGTGAAGTAGTCGAGGTTGAGCAGCTTGCCCTTCAAGAAGTTGGTCTCACCTCGCGCGGCGATCTTGCGCTTGGCGACCCGCGCCTGGTCCAGCGCCTCTTGCCCGAGCACCGTGTAGCCAAACGCCTGCAGGAACGGCACCGCCTGCAGCATGGCCTCGTCGATGTCCTTTTGCCCGACCCCGGCGATGTGCATGGCTGCAGCCGCGACCGCGTCGATCGCCTTGCCCAGCGCCGTGGCCTGAGCGTCAAAGCCCTCGGTCTGCGCGGCCTCGATATCGGCCTTGGCGTCTTGCATCCACTCCATGAACAGGCGGCCGCCCTCCATCCGCATCTTGCGACCGAGCAGGTCCAGCGCCTGGATGCCGTTGGTGCCCTCGTAGATCGACTGGATCTTGGCGTCGCGGACCAGCTGCTCGACCGGGAACTCCTGCGTGAACCCGTAGCCGCCGAAGATCTGCACGGCCGTGACGGCGATGTCGAAGCCCAGATCCGTGCACATCGACTTGACGACTGGGACCAGCAGATCCACGCGACGGTGGGTCTTGGCCCGCAGATCCTCGTTGGGGTGCGACTCCGCGATGTCGGCCGACAGCGCCAAGCGGTAGGCCATGGAGCGCATGGTCTCGACCAGCACCTTTTGGTTCATCAGCATCCGCCGAACGTCGGGGTGCTGCACGATCGGCACGCGCTTGGCGTTGGGATCACGCATGTGCTTGAGCGAGGTGCCCTGCACACGCTCGTGCACGTAGGCCCGCGCGTACTGGAACGCCGCCGAGCCAGCCGCTAGGCCCTGCACGCCCACGCCGATCCGGGCCTCGTTCATCATCTCGAACATCAGGCGGATCCCTTCGCGCTCCTTGCCGACCATCCACCCGCGACACGGCCCGCGCGCGCCAATCCCGAGCACGCAGGTCGCCGAGCTCTTGATGCCCATCTTGTGCTCGAGCTTGAGCACGTGGGCGCCGTTTCGCTCGCCGAGCTCGAGCGACTCCGCGTCGAACCAGAACTTGGGGACCATGAACAGGCTCAAGCCCTTGGTGCCCTCGGGCGACCCGGGCGTGCGCGCCAAGACCAAGTGGCAGATGTTCTCGACCAGGTTCGAGTCGCCACCGGTGATGAAGATCTTCTCACCCTCGAGCAGCCACACGTTGGGATCGTCCGCGCTGGGCGTGGCCTTGGTCCGGTTGTCGCCGACCGATGAGCCAGCGTCGGCCTCGGTCAGGCACATGGTCCCGCCCCACTCGCCAGCGAAGATCTTCTCTGCGACTGCCCGCCGCAGGTGCTCGGGGCCGTGGCTCTTGATCACCCGCGCGGCCGCCGAAGACAGCCCCACGTACATCTGGAGCGACATGTTCGCGCCCGACATCACCTCGCTCAAGAACGCCCCGATCACATAGGGCATGCCCGAGCCGCCGTAGTCCGGGTCGGCCCGCGGCGCTGTCCAGCCGCCCTCGCGCATCTGATCCCAAGCTTCTTTGTAGCCCTCGGGCAGGGTCACGTTGCCTTCGGCGTCGAGCGAGCAGCCGGTCTGATCACCCTTGGCGTTGAGCGGCGCGAACACGTCGCGCGCGAACTTGTAGGCCTCCTCGACCGTGGTCTGGTAGGTGTCCTGATCGAAGTCCGCGTATTTTTCACACTCGACGAGCTGCTCGTGGATCTTCAGCTGGTCGAAGTAGGTGAAAAATACGTCCTCAGTGTCGAAGGTAAACGCGGTGCTGCTCACGGCTCGGGGTGTACTCCCCGATCGCCGACTTTTCCAGGGCTTCTCGAATTCGGGTAGCTACAGCGTTTGAATAGTGAGCATGCGCAGCATGCGTTGGCTGCGCGTGGCCGGCGAGGGGGGACGGCTGGGCAGCGCGAATGGCGTGAGGGGGACTGGTTGGTTGTTCGCAGTGGTCGGTGTGCCGATGCGGACCGCGCACTGGCTGCAGACGACCCCAACCCGGCTACGGTCTACTCCAGTCTCGTGACCCCGCTTCCTCTCGTCACTTGGACTTGGCCCGACCGTTCTTCTCTTCGTTAATCTCCACGTGCGTAGATACGCCGGGTTGGGGTCATCTGCGGCCTTGTGTGCGCTCCACTCGGGTGGGACGTGATCGCCGATCCGAGCAGGCGGAGGACGTCGCTACCTCTGGTGGGACGTGATCGCCGATCCGAGCAGGCGGAGGGCGTTGCTACCTCTGGTGGCGACGTCTCGGTGCTTCTTCTGCTCTCGGCGCTGCTGTTGCGATCGAACTCGAGCCTGCGTTCGACGCGAGAACTCGAGACTCTCCGCGTGTTCGGATCGGCGAAGGCCCCCACCAACGTGGAGCGCACACAAGGCCGCAGACGGTCCCAACCCGGCGTATCTACGCACGTGGAGATTAACGAAGA
>NZ_JMCC02000159.1 GCF_000737335.2 Enhygromyxa salina
CAAGCGGCCGCGCCGAGTCGGGCCCGCCCGCAGCCGGCCGCCGCGTCGAGCTGCGACGCGGTCGTGAGCGATTGTCTGGCCACGGCGCTCTCGATCGCGCCTGGCAGGCTCGATCGCGAGCGGGCGTTCGCGGACTACGGGCTCGACTCGCTCACAGGCATCGAGATGGTCACCGCGATCAACCGGCGCTTGGATCTGCGGCTGCGGACGACGATCCTGTACGACTACGCCAACCTCGAGGATCTCGTCGCGCACATCGACGCGCTGCCCGAGTTTGTCGCGCGCCAAGCATCGGCGCCGCGAGCTGCAGCGTCGCCGCCCGTCCCCGCGCGAGCGATCACGACCGCGCAACCGCAACCCACCGCGCAACCGCAACCCACCGCGCAACCGCAACCCACCGCGCAACCGATCACGACCGCGCAACCGATCACGACCGCGCAACCGATCACGACCGCCCAACCGCAACCCACCGCGCAACCGATCACGACCGCGCAACCGATCACGACCGCGCAACCGATCACGACCGCGCAACCGACCGCGCCCGCGCCCGCGCCGAGCCGCGCTGTCAGCCTGCCCTCAGCTCCGCCTGCCGGTCGCGACGTGGCGATCATCGGGATGTCCGGCCGCTACCCCGACGCCCCCGATCTCGACGCCTACTGGCAGCTGCTCGCGGATGGCCGCTGCGCCGTGCGAGAGGTCCCGCCGACCCGCTGGGCGCTCGATGACTTCTACGATCCCACGGGGACCGACAAGCTGCGCTCGTACTGCAAGGTCGGCGGCTTCATCGATCACATCGACGCCTTCGACCCGGCCTTCTTTCGCTTCAGCCACGCCGAGGCCGAGCAGAGCGCGCCCGAGCAGCGCCTGTTCCTCGAGCAGGCCTGGCGAACGATCGAGGACGCTGGCTACTCGGCCCAGCGCCTCGCGGAGTCGGACTGCGGCGTGATCGCGGGCGGCATGGACGGTGACTACCGCGATCGCTTGGTCGCGGCGGGCGTGCACGAGCCGCAGGCGCTGTGGGGCAACGACAGCTCCGTGATCGCGGCGCGGGTGGCCTACTTCCTCAACCTCTCGGGCCCGAGCATCGTGCTCAACACGGCCTGCTCGTCCGCGCTCACGGCGATCCACTTGGCCTGCCAGCGGATCCGCGCGGGCGAGTCCGAGCTGATGTTGGCGGGCGCCAGCTTCTTGCTCCACCCAGCCTTCTACAGGTTCGCCGCGCAGGCCGGGATGTTGTCGCGCGCGGGCGTCTGCCGGGCCTTCGACGATCGCGCCGACGGCTTCGTGCACGGCGAGGGGGTCGGCCTGGTCATGCTCAAGGCCCTCGACGCGGCGCTGCGCGATGGGGATCGGATCCACGGCGTGATTCGGGCCTCGGGCATCAATCAAGACGGGCGCAGCAACGGGATCACAGCCCCGAGCGCGGTCTCGCAGACCCGGCTCGAGCTTGGCGTCTATCGCGACTTCAACATCGATCCCGCGTCGATCAGCTACATCGAGACCCACGGCACCGGGACCTCGCTGGGGGATCCGATCGAGTTCGAGGCGCTGACCAACACCTGGCGACAGCACGGGGTCAGCGAGTCCGGCTGCACGATCGGCTCGGTGAAGACCAACATCGGTCACGCGGCGATCGCTTCGGGGATCGCCAGCGTCCACAAGGTCCTGCTCGCGCTGCGCCACCGCAGCTTGCCGGCCTCGCTGCACTTCGAGCAGCCCAACCGCCACATCGACTTCGCGGCCAGCCCCTTGGTCGTCAACGACACGCGACGGCCGTGGACGGCCCCCGGCCCGCTGCGCGCTGCGATCAGCGGGTTTGGGATGAGCGGAACCAACGCGCACCTGGTCATCGAGGAGCCGCCCGCGGGCTGCGTTCGACCGGCGCCGAGCCGCGCGGCCTATCTGTTTCCATTCAGCGCGCGGACGGTGGCGGCGCTCGAACAGATGCTGGCCAGCTTCGACGCGTTCTTGGCCGCGTCCGCGCTGTCGCCCGGGAGCGTGGCCTGGACCCTGCAAAATGGCCGCAGCGAGTTCCCAGTTCGCGCCGCGTTCGTGGCCAGCTCGCTCGCGCAATTGCGCGGCGCGATCCAGCAGTTCATCGCGGGTGATCGCAGCGGGGCTGCGTTCCGCAACCTGCGGCGCGAGCCCGCCGGCCGCTCGGGCGACGACGCCGAGCTGCTCCGCCGCTGCGAGGCGCTCAGCCGCGAGCCAGATCCTGCGACGCTGCGCGCCGGGCTGGCGTCGCTCGCCGACGCGTTCGTTCACGGCGCGCGGCTGCCGTGGGCCGGGCTGCTCGGACAGCCACCGCCGACGCCCGTCACGCTCCCGACCCACCCGCTGCGGGCGCTGCGATGTTGGATCCCCGAGGCCCCGGCAGCGCCCCCGCCCACGCCCACGCCCACGCCCACGCCCACGCCAACCCACGTCGAGTCGAGCGAGCCCGCGCCCTCGGTGATGACCCTGACGATCACCGAGCACGAGGGCCAGCGGGCGGTCGCGATGGCCCTCGCGCCAAGTCGCTGGCTGCTCAACGAGCACCGCGTGGGCGGGCGCCGGATCTTGCCGGGCGCGGCCTACATCGAGCTCGCGCGCGCGGCCGCGGAGCTGCTCGAGGCCCGACGGGTTGGCGGCATTCGTGAGCTCGTGTGGCTGCGCCCGCTCACCGTCAGCGAGGCCGGGCACGAGGTGGTGTTTTGCTGGCGACACGATCCCGACGCGGGCAACTTCGCGATTCATGCCCGCGGCCCCGCGGGCACCGAGCTGCACGCGCGTGGACGGATCGAGTGGGAGGCGGCGCAGGCCGTCGCGCCGCGGGATCTCGCTGCGGCCCAGGCTCACCCCGCGCTCCCGGCTGGCGACGCGCTCTATCGGATCTTCGCCGACTTGGGCCTGAGCTACGGCCCCTCGTTTCAGGTGATCCGCGAGCTGTCGGCGACACCCAGCCAAGCCTTCGCCCAGCTCGCGCCCGCCGGTGAGGCCCAGCACGACACCCGCCTGCAGATCTCGCCCGCGCTGCTCGACGGCGCGCTGCAGACCTTGTTTGGGTTGGCGCTGGCCCAGCGTCACGCGGCCGCCGACCACCCCACCAACCGCCCCACGGAAGCGAGCGGCGCCGGTCCCCACGTGCCCTTCATGCTCGACGCCGTCGATTTCCACGCGCCGCTGCGGGGCGCCTGTCATGTCCAGGTGGCGCGCGAGCAAGCTGACGGGCCCCGCGACGTCGAGCGCTTTGGGGTCCGCGTCGACGACCCCCGGGGCGAGGCGATGGTGGTCATTCGTGGTCTCCACGTTCGGCGCCTCGCCCAGCCAAGCGCCCAACCGCAGCCAAGCCCCGCGTCGCTGGTGTGGTGCGAGGCGCAGTGGCAGCCGGCGCCCGCACAGGTCGAGCCGCTGCCGCCTGGCCCGGTGCTGCTCGTTGGCGCGAGCGAGGCCCAACGCCTGGCCCTGCGCGACGCCCTGAACCGCGAGCTGGTCGCGTGGCCTGACGCGACCGAAGATCGGCTCCGGGCGCTCGTGCACGAGTCGGGCGCGCTCGCGGCCGTGGTCTACGCGTGGCCGCCCGCGCGCGATGACAGCCGCGCGCTGGAGGGGTTGTTCTCGCTCGCCCAGGCGCTGGTGCGTGCGCGCGTGTTTGATCGTCGCCGACGGCTGCGGCTGCTCGCGGTGTTCGTCGAGCAGGCCGAGCGGCCACAGCTGGCCGCGCGGGCCCAAGCCGCGTTTCTTCGCTCGCTCCGCGCCGAGTGTGTCGGCCTCGACGTCGCCTCGCTGGGCCTGCAAGACGTGGACACGCCCTGGGCGGCGCATGTCGCCAACGAGCTGCAGGCCTCGCCAGCGCCCCAAGCCAGCGAGGAGCGGCGCTACGTGGGTGGGCAGCGGCAGCTGCGTCGGATCGTCGCCGTCGCACCGCCGGTTCGTGCGACCCACACCCGACCGGGCGGCGTGTACCTGATCACCGGGGGCGCGGGCGGGCTGGGGGCAGCGTTCGCGCGTCACCTCGCCCACAGCTGCGGCGCCCGCCTGATGTTGTGCGGCCGCCGACCTGCCGACGCCGCGATCGCCGAGCTGCTGGCGTCGATCACCGCGCTCGGGGGTCAGGCCGCGTACCTCGCCTGCGACGTCAGCCAACATGCGGCGGTCGAGCGCGTGGTCGCCCACACCCGAGCCCGCTTCGGTGCCCTGCACGGGATCATTCACGCCGCCGGGGTCACGCACGACGCCCGCGTCGCCGATCAGACGCACGCCGAGCTCACGCAGATCTTGGCCGCCAAGACCGACGGGGCCCGCTCGCTCGACGCGGTCATCGGCGCCGATCCGCTCGACTGGATGATCCTCTGCGCGTCGATGTCCGGCGTGTTTGGAAACCCCGGGCAGGCGGTCTACGCCTACGCCAACGCGTGGCTGGACGGCTTCGCTGAAGATCGCGAGCGACGCCGACAGCTCGGCCTGTGCCACGGCCTGACCCGCTCGATCGACTGGTCGCTGTGGCGCGCCGGGATCGGCGTGGACGCCTCGACCGAGCTGCTGCTGACGCGGACCATGGGACTCTCGCCGCTCGACGACGCGCTGGGCTGCGACACCCTGCTGCGGGCGCTCGGTGCCCGCACGAGCGCGACGATGCCGGTCTACGGCGACAGCGCGCGGCTGCGTCAGACCTTGGGGATCGTCGGTGAGGACATGCCCTCGAGCCACGCCCGCGACGAGGCCGAGGCGTTCGTGCTCGCGGCTGTGGTCGCCGAGCTCGGGCTCGATCCCTCCGAGGTCAGCCTCGACGATCCGCTGGCCGAGCTCAGCTTCGACCCGCTGAGCCTGACGGCGCTCGGACAGCGCCTAGAAGCCCGGTTTGGCGGCGTCCACACGCCGACGAGCCTGATGCAGCAGGTTGATCTGCGGGCCCTCGCGCGCGCGCTCAGCCACCCCGCGACCCCCACCGCCGACGCGCTGCCGCCCCCGCGTTCACCCGAAGTGACGCCCACCCCCACCTCGGCGACCGGTGACGCGCGCGACCTCGCGACCGGTGACGCGCGCGACCTCGCGACCGGTGACGTCCACGCCCTCGGCCTGCGCCTGCGCGAGCTGGTCGCGGAGCTGGTCGGCCTCGAGCTTGGCGAGATCGAGATCCACGACGAACTCTCGGAGTTCGGCTTTGACTCGCTCAAGCTCACCGACCTGGCCAACCAGCTGAACCAGGAATTTGCCACGACCTTCACGCCCGCGATCATGTTCGAGTTCGAGTCCCTCGCGGCGCTCGCAACCCACATGCACAGCGCGGGCGTGCGCGCCCCGGTCCCCGCGCGGGCCTCAACCCCCGCGCCGGCTCCCGAGCAGCCCTCGCCGACCCCGAGCCCCGCGCGGGCGACCCCGGCGATCCCTGGCGAGGCGGATCCGATCGCGATCGTCGGCATGAGCGGCATGCTGCCCGGTTGCGCCGATCTCGACGCGTTCTGGGACGCCCTGTGTGAGGGCCGGAACCTCATCTCCGAGATCCCCGCCGCGCGCTGGGACTGGCGGGCCAGCGCCCTCGATCCCGACCAGCGCGAGCGGACCCGGTTTGGCGGGTTCATGCCCGACGTCGATCGCTTTGACGCGCCCTTCTTCGGCATCTCGCCGCGCGAGGCCGAGCTCATGGATCCCCAGCAGCGGCTGATCCTCCAGTGCGTGTGGCACTGCATCGAGGACGCCGGCCATCGCCCCTCGGACCTGGCAGGCACCCGCACCGCGCTCTACGTCGGCGTCGCTGGCCTCGACTACGCCGAGCTGGTCAAGCAGGCCGCGGGCTCGATCGGCGCCCACAACTCGACGGGGATGACCCACAGCATCCTTGCCAACCGGGTCTCGTTCCTGCTCGATCTTCGGGGCCCGAGCGCGCCCGTTGACACCGCCTGCTCGAGCTCGCTCGTGGCGATCATGCAGGGCGTCGACGCGATCCGTTCGGGCACCGCCGACATGGCGATCGCGGGCGGCGTCAACACGCTGCTCAGCCCGAGCATGTTCATCGCGTTCGCGCGGGCGGGGATGCTCAGCCCAAGCGGTCGCTGTCGCAGCTTCGAGGAGGGCGCCGACGGCTACGTGCGCGGCGAGGGGGTTGGCGCGGTGCTGCTCAAGCCGCTGTCCCGCGCGCTGGCTGACGGCGACACGGTCCACGCTGTGATCCGCGCCTGCGCCCAGAACCATGGCGGCCGCGCCAAATCGTTGACCGCGCCCAACCCTGGGGCCCAGTCGGCGCTGCTGATCGACGCGTGGACCCGCGCCGGCCTGACGCCGGACATGCTCGACTACATCGAAGCGCACGGGACCGGGACCCCGCTCGGCGATCCGATCGAGATCAACGCGATCGAGAAGGCGCTCGCGAGCTTCGCTGACAGCGGCACCGCGCGCATCGGCGTGGGCTCGGTCAAGACCTACATTGGGCACCTCGAGGCGGCCGCGGGCATCGCTGGCGTGCTGAGCGTGCTGCTTGCGATGCGCCACGGACACCTCCCGGGCAACTTCGCGTTCGAGGCGCTCAACCGCTACATCTCGCTGGCTGGATCGTCGCTGCACATCGCCCAAGCTCCGCAGGCCTGGCCGCGCTCGCGGGACGCCGCGGGACATGAGCAGCCGCGGCGCGCGGGTGTCAGTTCGTTTGGCTTCGGTGGCGCGAACGCCCACGTGGTGCTCGAGGAGCACCTGCAGGTCGACGCGCGCGCGCCAGAGCCAAGCGTGGGCCCGCAGCTCGTCGTGCTCTCGGCGCGGACCTCCGAGGCGCTGACGCGCCAGGCCACGCAGCTGCAGGCGTGGCTGCGACGCAACCCCGCGGTCCGGCTGCGCGATCTGGCGTTCACCCTCGCGATCGGGCGCGAGGCCTTCGCGGAGCGCCTGGCGGTGGTCGTGCAGAGCGTGGCGGAGCTCGAGCTCGAGCTCGGGCGGTGGTTGGCCGGCGGCGGCGCGGCCGTGCGCGGGACCGTCGAGCAGCTGCGTCGGCGCCTCGGCGGCGGTACGGGTGCCGGCTTGGCGGCCTCGGGCTTCAGCGACGCCGGGCTCGCGACGATCGCCCACAGCTGGACACGCGGTGAGCTCCACGATCTCCACGCGCTGTTCACTGGCCCCGACCTGCGCCGGCTGTCGGTGCCGGGCTACCCGTTCGACCGCGCGCGCCACTGGATCCCCGAAGCGCCGCCACCCGCCCAGGAGGTCGCGTCTCCCCCCACCGCGATCGCGTCTCCCCCCACCGCGATCGCGTCTCCCCCCACCCAAGAAGTCGCGTCCGCGCGAACCGACGGCTTGTTCTTCCGCCCACGCTGGCGACGCGTCCCAAGCCCCGAGCTCGGCGCGACCGTTGAGGGCCCGGTCTGGATCGTTGCGATCGACGAGCGGCACCCGTTGATCAGCGCCCTCGCCCAGCAGGTCGACGAGGTCAGCGTGTTGACGGCCAGCACCTTCGCGCGAGACGACATCCAGGCCTGCCTGCGCGGGCTCCCGCGGCCCGCTCACGTGGTGGTGGTCGGCGCGGGCGCCCGAGCTGGCGACGAGCCGGGCGACGAGCTGGGCGAGCGAGCGACACAGCGGGCCCTGGCGCTGTTTCGGCTGGTGAAGGTGCTGCTCGCCGAGGGGTTCGAGCGCGAGCCGCTGCACCTGAGCGTGGCGAGCTTTGGCGTCCACTCGCTGGACCACACGCCGCCCAGCCCCGACGACGCGGCCCTCCACGGGCTCGTTGGCTCGCTCGCCCGCGAGCGCCCCAACTGGCAGGTCAAGCTGCTCGATCTCGATCCCGGGATCGGGGCCGCGGGTGTCCCCGTCGCCAACGAGTCGCTGGAGGTCGCAGCGCTGCTGTCCGCGGGCCCGGCAACCCTCGGCTATTGGGTGCTGCGCGGCGGCGCTTGGTATGCGCGCTCGCTCGAAGCGATCAGCTTGCCCAAGCGCGGGCCGGATGCCCACCCGTGCTACCGATCCGGCGGCGCGTACCTGATCCTCGGCGGCAGCGGCGGCCTGGGCCTGAGCATGGCCCGCGAGCTCGCCACCCACCGCGCACGGGTGGCGCTGGTTGGCCGCCGCGAGCCCGACGCGGCGCTGCAGGCCGCGCTCGCCGAGCTCGAGGCGCTTGGCGGCGAGGTCGTGTACCTGCGCGCGGACGCAGCCCAGCCTGGCTCGATCGCCGCGGCCGTGTCGGTCGCGGTCGGCCGGTTTGGGGGCCTGCACGGCGTCGTGCACTCGGCCATGGATCTGTGCGACGAGTCGCTCGAGCGGATGGACGAGGCCCTGCTGCTGCGCGCGCTGTCCCCCAAGGTGCAAGGCAGCGTGGAGCTGGTGTCGGCGTGCGCGGGCCTCGAGCTCGACTGGCTGCTGTTCTTCTCCTCGGGTCAGTCGTTCTCGACCGACGTCGGCCAGGCCAACTACGCGGCGGCCTGCACCTTCGAAGACGCGCTCGCGCGGGCGGTCGCGGCCGCCGGACAGATCCCAACACGGATCATCAACTGGGGCTACTGGGGCTCGGTCGGCGCCGTCAAGGACGAGCGCTATCGTCGGCGCCTGGCCGCGCGCGGGATCCGGGCGATCACGCCGGCCCAGGGCCTGCGCGCGATCACCCAGGTGCTCGGCGCCCCTCCCACCCAGCTGCTCGTGCTCGACGCCGAGCCGTGGCTGCTCGCGCGCATGGGCATCGAAGCGCGCTGGACCCTGAGCGTGATCGCGGCCCCCGATCAGGCCGGCGCTGTCGTTGGGACGCCGCGTGTGACAGCGCCCCCGCTCGCAGCCAAGACCCTCGCGCGGGCGCGTGAGAGCGCCCGCGCGCTCAACAACCACGCGAGCGCGCGGCTGCTGACGGTCCTGCGCGAGCGCGGCGTGTTGCCCGAAGTGGGCGCGCACTTCGACCCCGCGCGAGCGGCCGCGCGCTTGGCCGTCACCGATCCGCACGCGCCCGTGTGGGCCGCGTTCGTCGAGCTCATGTGTGAGGCCGGGGCGCTGCGCCGCGTCGACGGAGCGCTCCGCGTCGACCCCAGCGTCGACGCGCTGATCCACGCCTGCGACAGCGAGGCGCTGGCCGACCGCTACCCCGAGCTGCGCCCGCACGTGCGCCTGCTCGATGTCTGCGTGGGGGCCAGCCCGGCGATCCTGAGCGGCGCGGCGACGGCCACCGAGGTGATGTTCCCGAGCGGGTCCATGGCCCTCGTCGAGGGCATCTACAAGGGCGACACGATCGCGGACTATCACAACCAGCTGAGCGCGGCGGCGGTCGAGGCCGCGGTCCGGCAGCGACGCGCCGCGGCGCCCGGGCGGGTGCGGGTGCTCGAGATCGGGGCCGGCACCGGAGGCACGAGCGCGGCGACCCTCGAGGCCCTGCGCCCCCACGCCGAGGTCGTCGAGTACCTGTACACAGACGTCTCGACCGGCTTCGTCCGCCATGGCGAGCGCAGCTTCGGGGCGCGCTATCCGTTCGCGCGCTTCGCTAACCTCGACCTCGAGCGTGACCTCGCCGCGCAAGGCGTGGAGCTCGGCAGCGTCGATGTCGTGCTCGCGGCCAACGTCGTGCATGCGACCCGCGACCTCGCCGCGTCCGTGGCCCGGCTCAAGTCCGCGCTGCGTCCAGGCGGCGCGCTGATCTTGCTCGAGACCGTCGCCACCCAAGCCTTCGCAACCCTCACCTTCGGCATGACGCCGGGCTGGTGGTCGTTCGAAGATCCACACTGGCGCCTGCCTCACGCGCCGCTGTTGAGCGCCTCGATGTGGCGGGAGCTGCTCGCGCAAGAGGGTTTGGGCGAGGTGCAGACGCTTGGGCTCCCGGGGCTCGCGCCCGCGCAGCTGGTCCAGAGCGTGATCGTGAGTCACAGCGATGGCGTGATCGCGGTCGCGGCTGCGCCCACGCCCACTGTCGAGCGAGCCCCGAGCCCCGCGCCGCGCCCGGCTCCGGTCGATCACGCGGTGGATCCAGTCGCGCCCGACCAGGTCGACCCAGACGCCCTGCTCGACTGGCTGCGCGACACCTTCGCCCGGGTCCTGAAGCTCGACGCCGACAGCTTTGATCCGCGGGCGACCTTCGAGATCTACGGGGTCGACAGCCTCGTCGGGATGGAGCTCGTCCGTGAGCTCGAGCGCACCCTCGGTCCCCTGCCGTCGACGCTGTTGTTCGAGAACCCCACCCTGTCTGCGCTGACAGACGCGCTCGCGCGGGGGTTCGCGCCGGCCTTGCGCGCGGTGCTGGGCGAGCCGCCGCACGAGCCCCCACACGAAGCCACGACCCACGCAGCCGAGCCGGCCTCGCCCAGCTCGCAGACCCAGGCCGACCCACCGCCACCGTCGCCCGCGGGCGACCTCGCCGACCGCGTGCTCGAGGGCATGTCCGAGGCCCAGCTCGACGCCCTGCTCGCGCGCCTCGAGACCACCCTGCGCCAGACCCCACCCGACGGGAGCCCAGCACGATGAGCGACGCACTCGTGAACAAGAAGCGCAGCGTGCTCGCCAAGCTGCTGCGCGCGAGCCCGACCGATCTACGCGGCGATGAGATAGCGATCGTTGGCCTCGCCGGGCGCTACCCCGAGGCACCCACGCTCGATCACCTGTGGGCCAACTTGCTCGCCGGCCGCGAGTCGATCTCGGAGCTCCCGCTCGACCGCTTCGACTGGCGGCGCTGGTACGACCCCGATCCCAGCAGCGAGGGCCAGCTCTACACCGCGCGCTGCGGCGTGCTCGAGGACGCCGACAAGTTCGATCCGCTGTTCTTCAACATCTCGCCGCGCGAGGCTCGGAGCATGGACCCGCAAGAGCGGGTGTTCCTCGAGGTCGCTTGGGCGGCGCTCGAGGACGCTGGGCATCCGCCTTCTAGCTTGGCCGCGCGCGACGATCGGGTCGGCGTCTTCGTTGGCGCGATGAACAACGGCTACGCCAGCCTCGGCGCCAACGCGTGGGCGCGCGGGGTCACGACCGGGGCCCGCTCCGCCCTGTGGTCGATCGCCAATCGCCTGTCCTATCTGTGCAATTTCCGGGGCCCGAGCCTGGGCGTGGACACGGCCTGCAGCGCCTCGTTGACCGCGATCCACCTGGCCTGCGAGAGCCTGCGTCACGGTGAGTGCGAGCTTGCGATCGCCGGCGGCGTCAACCTGATCACCCACCCGCTGCAGCTGATCGGGCTGTGCGGTGTTGGCATGCTCTCGCCGCAGGGACACTGCCGCAGCTTTGGGGAGGGCGCCGACGGCTTCGTCGATGGTGAGGGCGCCGGCGCGGTGGTCCTGCGCCCGCTGGCGCGCGCGCTGGCCGAGCGTGATCACGTCTGGGGGGTGATCCGTGGGAGCTCGCTCAACGCGGGCGGCAAGACCTCGGGCTACACCGTGCCCAACCCCAACGCCCAGGCCGCCTGCGTGCGCGAGGCGCTGGACCGCGCGCGCGTGGATCCCCAGTCAATCAGCTACGTCGAGGCCCACGGGACCGGCACCGCCCTCGGTGATCCGATCGAGGTCGCTGGCTTGAACCTGGTGTTTGGCAGCTCGAGCCAGCCCGTCCGCGCGCTCGGATCGATCAAGGCCAACGTCGGCCACCTCGAGTCCGCCGCGGGCGTCTGCGGGCTCACGCGGGTGCTCTTGCAGCTGCGCCACCGCACCTTGGCGCCGACGATCAACGCCGATCCACCCAACCACCGGATCGCGTTCGCGGGCTCGACCTTCGAGCTGGTCCACGCGGCGCGGGCCTGGACCCGGCCAACCCTCGACGGCGTCGAGCAGCCGCTGCGCGCCGGGCTGAGCTCGTTCGGGGCGGGCGGCGCCAACGCCCACCTCGTGATCGAGGAGAGCCACGATCCCCTCGCGGCTCTCGATCCAGCGATTCAGGGCCCGTATTTGTTGCTGCTCTCGGCCCGCACCCATGAGCGGCTGATCGCCGTCGCGGCCAACATGCGGGCGCAGCTCGAGGTCGACAGCGAGGCCGCCCGCGAGCTTGGCCGGACCTGCTACACGCTCGCGGTTGGCCGTGAGCCCATGGCCGCGCGCCTCGCTGTTGTCGCGGCTTCGGCCCCCGCGCTGGCGCGGGCGATCGCTGCGTTCATCGCTGGCGAAGACCCGCCGCAGCTGGTCTGCGCCCACCAAGTCCGGGCCCACGATCGCGGCCCGGCGCCAACGACCTCGCTCGGCCCGGGTCTAGACGCCGCCGCGCTGTTGGACTGGGGCCGGTGGTGGACCCTTGGCGGGGAGCCGCAGTGGTCGCGGCTGTACCCCGGGCCGCCGCGACGCATCTCGCTGCCCACCTATCCGTTCGCCCGTGAGCGCTACTGGATCGACATCGACGAGGAGAACCTCGCAGCCGTCCCCCCGCGTTCTCACGTGCACATTCACGCGAACGACTGGCGCCTGCGCGAGCACCAGATCCACGGTCGCGCGATGTTGCCGGCTGCGGCCGTGATCGACCTGCTCCGCGAGCGAGTCCCCGACCGCACGATCGAGCAGCTCGAGCTGCTCGCGCCGCTGCAGCCCAAGCCCGGCGCGGACCTCGAGCTCGAGCTGCGCCGGGTCGACGGATCCAAGATCGAGCTGATCGCGGACGGCCAGACCCGGGCGCGGGCCCGCCTGGGTACGCCCGATACAGCGCTCGACAGCGCCGCCGGCCCGCGCTTGGATCTCGTCGCGCTGCAGGCTCGCTGTCGTCGGGTCGAGGGCGCGTTCGATCCCTACGTCCACTTCGCCGCGGCCGGGATCGCCTACGGGCCGGCGTTTCGCTTGCTGCGGGCGCTGTGGGTGGGCGAGGGCGAGTGCCTCGTTCAGCTCGGCCCCGAGACGCCGCCGCCGCCACACGCGACGACGTGGGCGGCCCTGCTCGACGCTGGCTTTCAGTCCGTGTTCGCGCTGGCCAACGCCGAGGCCGGCGCGCTGTTGATTCCGCACACGATCGAGCGCGTGCAGATCCTGGGCGCCGCGACAGCCACGGCGTGGGTCCACGTGCAGACCCAAGCTGACTCCGCGCTCGGCTTTGACCTGCGCGTGGCCGAGCCGGGCGGTCGCGTCATCGCCGAGGTCCATGGGTTGAAGCTGCGCCCGCGCGCCGACCCTGGCGTGGCTGCGGCGCCAAGCTCGATCGCGATCTCGGGCGTCACCTGCGAGGCCCGGCCGGCGACCCCCACACTGGCCGCGCCGCAGCTGGGCTGGGTCCTGTGCGCCAAGCCGCAGCTCACTGCCGGCTTGCGAGCCGCCCACCCGGAGGTCGAGTGGATCCAGGTGGCCCCAGGAGCGAGCTTCGAGGCGCTCGACGCGGGGCGCTTCGTGATCGATCCAGTCGGGAGCGTCGAGGCGCTCGTGGACCGCCTCGATGCTGCCGGGGCGCTGCCCCAGCTGATCCTCGACGGTCTCCACGATGACCTCGCCCAGCCCCCCGCAACAGCGAACAGCCTCGCCGCCCACCCGCGCCTGATCCTGCGCCTGCTCAAGGCGCTGCAAGCTCGCGCCGGGTCCCCGAGCTCGCTGCGGCTGCTGTCGTGGTCACACCAAGCCCAGCCCGATCATCTCGCGCTCGCGGCCGCGTTTGCCTCGCTGCGCGGAGAGTGGACCGGGTTCTCCGGCCGGGTCCTCACCCTCGACAACAACGACGACACCACCGAAGCGATCGTCGCGCGGCTCGCCAGCGAGTGGCAGGACGGCGGCCCCGAGGTGCGCGTCGAGTACAGCGCAGACCAACGCTGGGCGCCCTCGCTGGCCGAGCGTGCGGCGATCCAAGCGGACGACCCAACCGACACAGCCGCGCGCAGCTGGCTGATCACGGGCGGCGCTGGCGGGCTGGGCTTCACCCTCGCCCGCCACCTCGCGCGACGCGACGGCGCCCGCCTGCTGCTGTGTGGGCGCTCCGAGCTCGACCCCGAGATCGCGGCCAAGCTCGCCCAGCTGCGGGCGCTTGGGGCCAGCGCCGACTACCAGCGCTGCGACCTGCGCGACCCAGACGCCGTCGCCGCGCTCGTCGCCGCGTGCACCAGCCGCGGGGGCCTCGACGGGATCTTGCACTGCGCCGGCGTCCTCGCTGACGGCCGGCTGCTCGACAAGACCGAGCCAGAGCTCGAGCAGGTGATCGGGGTCAAGCGCCTGGGCGCGCTGCACCTCGATCAGGCCAGCGCCGATCTTCCGCTGCGCCACTTTGTGTTGTGCTCCTCGATCGCCAGCGTGTTTGGCAACCCCGGCCAGGTCGCCTACGCCTACGCCAACGCCTTTCTCGATCACTTCGCGGCCCACCGCGACTCCCAGCGTCACGCCGGACGCCGGTCCGGGTCCACCTGCGCGATCAACTGGCCCGCGCTCGACGTCGGCGGCATGCAGGTGTCCGCGGCCAGCCGTCGGCGCATGCGTCGGGAGCTGGGCCTCGAGCCCCTCGACGCCCACGCCTGCGCGCGGGTGTTCGAGCGCGCGCTCGTTGGGTCCGAGGTCCAGCTCGTCGCGCTCA
>NZ_JMCC02000016.1 GCF_000737335.2 Enhygromyxa salina
AACGCGCCCCGCAGCTCGGCCCGGCGCTCGTCGTTCCAGATCGACTCGAGCTCACTCATGACTTCCTCGCACGCGTCGGCGTGGGCCGGCTGCGCCGACACCAAGAACCCAACCGCCACCGACGCAGCGATCGCCGCGCCACCAACAGCCGCCGCCCACGGCCAGCCCCGCCGCGTCGGCTGGTGCTCGATCTCCAACGCACCCAGCAGTGCCGCCATGTTCGGCCAGCGCTTGCCAGCGTCGGGCGCCAGGCCCCGGGCGAGGATCTTGTCGATCGAGCGCGGCACCCTGTCGGCGCGGTTCGGCTTCGACACCCGCCCACGCTCGCGGTCCGCCATACTGGCGAACGGCGAGTGGCCGTGAAACATCTCGTAGACGATCATGCAGTACGCATACAGATCATCGCGGACATCCAAAAATCCGCGGTCGATCACCGCGGGCGCCATGTACTCCCTGGTGCCCACGCGATCGCCCATGCCCAGCGAGTCGTTGACCAAACAGGCGAGCCCGAGATCGGCCACAAACGGCCGCCCATCGGCATCAAACAGGATGTTGTTGGGCTTGAGGTCACGATGCAGGATCCCCGCGTCATGGATCGCCGCCAGCCCGCGGCCGATCTGCAGCGCCACATCCAACGTGTCCTCCCACGGCCCCAAAAACTCGCGCTCTTCCAGCGTACCGCCCGGCATGTAGGGCATCACGAGCGCGATGAAGTGCAGTTGAAACAGCCCCACGTCGATTACGGAGATGACGTTGGGGTGCTCGACCAGCGCGAGCAACCGGGCCTCACGCAGTGGCGTGTACCTGCGGCCCGCCGCTGCGGCCTCGCAGAGGTCTTCTCGCGCGCTGTCGGTGATCCCCAGCGCTTCGAGCATCTCGGGATTCATCGTGTCGAGCGCCGACAAGTCGAGCGACACTTTGCACGCGACCCGGCGCTGGAGCTGGCGGTCCCATGCCTGCATCACCGTCGCGTGACCCCCGGAACCGATGCCGCCGATCACGAAAAAGCGCTCCTCCGAGAGCCGAGGAAGGTCGTCGAATGACTCCGTCGATGCATCAACCATGCTCCTCCGATGGTAGCAGCCCCGCAAATGTATCGTCTCGGGAGAATTCACCACCGGCCCGCTGCCCGCTTTGGGTGAGCTGCGGTTCCGGGCAGCGGGCCGGCGACCAGGCAGCAAAAGTCTGAGATTTTTCGTCACAAGTATGTGGGGCACCTGACATCGCGGATCGAGGTGGCGCGACCCAGTTCAAGCAAGTTCCGACAGCCAGTCGTGGGGCAGCGTTTGCGCGAGCTTCGGGAGCAGCGCAAGCTGACGCGGGCGGAGCTGTCGGAACTGACAGGGGTGGCGACGAGCGCGATCGTTCGACTCGAGCGGGGCCAGGATGTGCGTCTATCCACGTACTTGCCGGTCCTCGACTATTTCATCACTCGAGCGCCGCAGGGATGGATGATCGGGGAACGCTTCGCGCTTTCGTCCGCGTCGCGCCGTCGCAGGTTGCTCGCGGCGCTCGACCACCTCGGACCAGAAGGTGGTGATCATGACGGGGCGTGAGCATGGTTTGGTGTTGGCTGTGCTCGGACAGCGACCTTTGCTCGAGGGTGAGGGGCGGACAACGGGCACCTGTTATCGAGTCGCGGTCGCTGAGGAGATCGAGCTCGAGGGATCGGATCGAGGTGGCAGTTGACGATGCCGGTCGAGTGTCGCTTGGACAGCCTTTCGGCGCAGACCTTCTCGGTGTCGTTGGGACTCGAGCTGCGCAACGAGCTTCTTGCGGAGACGGGAGACCGAAGCGCGCACGGCCGCGGGCCCGAGATTCAACTCGTCGGCGATCTCTCGATAGGTGTACCCGTACGCTCGCGCTTCGATGATCCGGCGCGCGCTCGCGTCACAGACCTCGAGCAACGCGTCGACCCGCTGCAGCTCGTCACGGGCACGAACCCGCTCGCTCGGGCCCACGGCGCTCAGGCAATGCCGCGCCGACTCGCAGCCAACGACCCTGTTGTTGCGGACGCGCGTCAACTCGCGACGCACGGCGTTGTTGGTGCAGGAGAGCACCCAGAAGAACATGCGCTCAGGCTCGGGTATGTTGCCCGCGCGCAGCTTGGCGAGCATCTCGATCATCGCCGACTGAATGACCCCGTCGAGTTGGCTTCGCTTGCGGAAGAACCTGCGCGCCCATTGGCGGGCGACCCTGACAAAGTGGGACGTCGCCGACGGGTCCCCGTCGAGCAGCTTCTGATGGTCCAGCATCGTGCGGAAGATATCAGCGACTCCCGAGGACCCCTGGCCTTTGGGACAAGTGCGAAACTGACCCGATCAGAGAAACACGCGCGTGCAGCATCCCGTGACGGGGTTGAGGCGATGCTCGAAGTCGCTGATTTCCGTCTACGATCAATTTCCGTCCGGGGCAGCGCCGACGAGAGCCGCCACAGCGCGTGTGAGTGGGCAACGGACGTGCAGCGTAGGGAGTCCCCGCTGTAGGACGCGGTGTTCCATGAACGACGCGGTGGAGGATCGGCGACAGGAGTTTCCGCGAGGCGTGCCGCCGTGGCGATCGTGCCAGGAGCTGTGGTTGATCGGCCCGCCCCGGTCGTGGGGACCGGTGTTCACGGATGCGCGCCGGTTGTGGTCGCCCAAGGTCATGTCGGTCGTCGCTAGCAGGGTGGGTGCTCCGATCACCGACGTCGCAGGCAAGCTGCTCGCGGACAAGGCGAGCGCGCGCGGTCGATACCTGTTGCTCGGCACGATCGCTCGGACGCGAGGCTGCACCGTGTTCGCTGCGGTGGATCAGCTGCTCGCGCGCGAGGTCGCGCTGAAGGTGCATCACGACAGCGACGACGAGACCACGTGGCGGCTGCTGGCGGAGGTTCAGGCGATGACGCGCTTCGACCACCCCAACATTCTGCGTGTGCATGACGTGGGTGATCATGACGGATGGTTGTACTCGGTCATGGATCTGTGTGACTGCGATCTCCTGGCATGGAAGGGTGGCGAGGCGTGGTCGGAGGTGCTTGATCGGTTGCTCGAAGTCGGCCGTGGGTTGTCGCTCGTTCATGCAGCCGGGCTCGTGCACGGCGACGTGAAGCCGGCGAACGTGTTGGTCAAAGATGGGGTCGCCAAGCTCGGCGACTTTGGCCTGGTGACGACGCCCGGGTGGTCCGGGCGCGTGGTTGGGACGCCGGGCTTCATCGCGCCAGAGGTGGCCGATGGGCGGCGTGGGCATGAGGGCGACCTGTTTGCGTTCGCGTGCTGTGCGTGGACTTGCCTGTTCGGGGGTCCGCCGTTTGGCGAGCCGCCACCTGGCGCCGATGTTTCGGCCGCGACCATGGTGCTGGTCGAGCGCGCCCGCGAGGGCCAGTTCAACGAGGGCGAGGCCCCGTCGTCCGTGTCGCCGACCGTGACTGCCACATTGCGGCCGGCGCTGCGATCGGATCCAGCAGAGCGACCGACGCTTGATCAACTGCTCGGACAGCTCTCCGCGCTGCGATCTGCACGCGTGCCCACGCGCTGGCGTTGGTGGCCTCGACGATGACATCCGATCGAACTCGCTTTGGTAAGCACGTGCGTTCGCTTCGAAGGGCGCGGGGCTTCACGCAAGAGATCCTCGCGGAGCGCAGCGGTCTGTCGCCTGACACCGTCCGTCGACTCGAGAATGGTGGACTCTCCCCGAGTCTCGACACGCTGGACAAGCTCGCGCGCGGGTTGAGGCTGCAGATGAGCACGCTGTTTGTCGAGTACGAGCTGGGCGTGCGAGACGTCAGGCGAGAGCTCCTCGACCTCGTGGCGGGCCGGCCTGAATGCGACCACGAGCTGGCCATGCAGCTGCTCGAGATCTTGTTCGAAACGCTCGAGGCTCTATGGACCGACGCCACCAGCGACGAGGGGATGGCAACAACAATGGACAAAGCCGACAATTCGAGTTCGTTCGGGGCTCACGTCAAACGCCTACGCGAGGTTCGGCGCATGACACAAGAGGAGCTGGCCGCTCGGAGCGGGCTCGCGGCCGACACGATCCGACGGCTCGAGCATCAGGACTTCTCGCCGTCGTTGCGGACGCTACGCAAGGTCTGCAAGGGGTTGGGTCTCTCCGTCGCGGCGATGTTCGTTACCTTCGAACTCGAGGGCGTACCCGAGGATGTCGCCCGCATCACGGGTTTGCTGATCGGGCGCTCCGCCGTGGAGTTGGGGCTGCTGGAGCGCGTGCTTGCTGCTCTGATCGAGGAACTCGAGCACCGGGGGTCGAGCGCCCGCGCAGACGAGTCACCATCAGCCAATCCTCGGTAGGCTAGGCTGGAATTTCAACGACTGGCACGCGGCGTCGCAGGTCCGCGTGTCTACCTGTTTGGTTTCGCCGCGACGTTCTCGACGTAAATCGTGGAGCGAGGCTAATCGCAAAATCGAAACGAACCGGAAATGACCGGTGCGTCTGCGCCGATTGTGGCCATGATCGCTGCACTCACGGCCGGAAATTGAGTGTTCACGTCCTCAGGGAGCAACGAGACCCCGGGGGAGTCATCGATGGGCGAGCAGCCAGCAGCGATCTCGCGCAGCTGCGGCGGCGGCTCCAGCTTGCTCGATCCGTCCGGCCAAGCCCGCGGCTCGACGCAGACCCTCCGCGACCGGCTGCGGTCCATGAGCGACATGCGACGAACCGGCGGTAGCCACAGCAGCGCGCCTTCGCTCAGCGGCTCGAGCTGTCCGGCGTTCCACTCGCCTCGGCTGAGCATCTCTCGATACGCGGCCTGGGCCTCGAGGTTGGCCGCGAGCTTGCGCGCGCGCGCCTCGGCCTTGTGAGTCGGCCAGCCCTTGCGGGCGGCGGCATCGAGCGCGGCCTCGTGCAGGACGCTCGAGACGATCCCAGCCTCGCCCACGAGCTCGTCCGCCGCCCGCACGCGATAGAAGTAGCCAGGCGTTGGTATGTCGCAGGTGAAGGCCGTCAGATCCGGCGACATGGCCCGCTCGGTGGCGACCTTGGGGGCGCTTGCGGGCATGGTGGCCGCTGGTCGCGCCTCTGCTCGGGCCTCGTCGACGAGGCCCCGGATGATCTCGGCCAGCTGCCAATGCGACGGGTGCTCGCCAGGCTGATCCACGGTTGGATACGGCGTGCCGCGCCAATGCCAGAGCCAGACCAAGCGACGGTGATCCTCGATGTTCGGCGCCAGGCGAACGAACGCGCGTACGGTCAATCGAAGGTCATCAAACTCTTCGGGCGTCTGCGGCAACCAGACCCCGCGACTCACCGGCTCCTGGATGGGACTTGCCGGCTCCTCGGTCAGGGCCGGCGCTGGGGCTTCTTCTTGGTCCAGCTTGCCGGCGCGCCACCGATACAGCGCGAACGCGCCGACGCCCAAGCCGACCATGACCGCGAGCGCTGTGATCGCTGAGCGGCGACGCGACCCGGGCGTCCCCGTGAGAGGCGCTGACGCCGTCCTCGAACGCATGAAGATCTCGGGCATGGGCGGCAATTTCAGCTGCCAGGCTTTCCACGCCTCGGAGCCCACCGGGGCGATCCCCTCCTCCATGTCCGGACTGGGCGAGGTCGTCACAGCTCACCCCCACCGGTGCCGCCCATGGGCGGCACCGCGAACAGCAGCGACAGGTTCTTTGTTGCGCTTCGCATGAAGTCTTCTCGGTGCCCGACTCTGGATAGGTGGGCGGCTCACGTCAGCCCGTTTAGGGGTTCTCGCCGCGACCTTCTCGACGCCGTGAAACTTGAAATAGCACCGGCAATTCGCGGATCGAGGCTAAATGCAAAGTCGAAACGAATCCGAAATTGTCGTGAGTTCGCCGAGAACCCGACCCATGAATGCTGCATTCATCGCTTGCCGGCAGCGAAGACTGCCGGTATTCGAAGATTCACGCCCTCACGAGGGAATGAGAACGGCTGGTATTCATGGACTGGGAAACTCCGACCCCTTCGCTGCCTGATCTTCTCGACGCGGACGTGCCCGCCGAGTTGATCGACGGGCTCGAGCGCTTGGCGAGCGACGCGAAGCTGCTCGCAATCCGGTTTCGCTGGCGGCCGCACGAGACCGCAGCCACGGGATTCCTAACCAAGAACCGTCTGCGGGGTCTCGAGGGCCACAGCAACGTCGAGATCGCCCGCGCGGTCACGGCCTACGCCACGCACCTGCACGACGGCGGCACCTGCGAGAGCAAGTTCGAGGCCCAGGTTCGCCGCGAACTCGACGAGCCGGACGCGGACGGGCCCAAACGCGAGTACCGCTCGATCACCTTCTACTTGAACACCGACACGGCCGCGGCGGACGACATGAGCGCAGCATTCAACGACAACGACCACCACGACTTCGGCGAGCATGACTACAAGCCCAGCTGGCAACCGCCGCCGCCCTCCGCAGTCCCACCCGCGCCGACTGGCTACGACGACTACGCCGGATACGTGGAGCTGTCGCGGTCGGATCCGACGGCGTTCGCCATGCTCGTGGTCCAGCAATCCAATGATCGCGTGGTCACGATCCTCGAGCGCTTGCTGTTCTCCTCGGTGGGCCGACTCGACGCCGTGTTGGCCAGGCAGCTCTCGGGCTCGCGCTACCTCAACGAGGCGCTAAAGACCCTCACAAAGGGCGCGGGCGACATCGCGGGGCTCGGGGTCACTCTGTTTCATCAGGGCCTCGAGGGCCAAGCCAAGTTCGCCAGCGTGGAGCAGACGGCCGAGCTCGGGAAGGAGCGGACCGAGCTCATGCGCGACGGGATCAAGCAAGGGTCACTGCTGATCCAGGCGGTGCTCATGGCCAACGCGGCCAAGCACCGCGAGGCATCGGCTGCGTCTCGTCCGCGCGACGAGCCGCCGTCGGCTGCGACGGGAGCGCGAGCGCGGCCGCACCCGAGCGCGGACGACAGCGCCGCGAACTCGCCACCGCCACCGCCACCGCCACCACCGCCCGCAGAGCCTGAGGACGACATGAGCGAGGCGGATCGAGACATCGTGGAGCGGGCCCGGCGACTGCTCGGCTTGGTCGGCCCCGACGTTCGGGACCAGCTGCGGAGCGTCACGCCCACGCTCGGCGCCGTGTTCGACGAGCTCGAGGATCGGCCGCTGACCGCGAAGCTCATCCGCGAGGTGATCATGGGCGCGCAGAACAGCGTCGACCGCGACGAACTCGAGAAGGCTGCGGAGCTGTTCGACGGGGGGATTGCTGACGCGTTCGCCGGGTTGGTCATGCGCGTCTACTCGGAGGCCATGTGACCGTGCACTGCAGTCACGAGATCGAAGCCGGCGCTGAGCTCGAACCCGATGCCGAGGCCTGCGGTCGGCAAGCCGATGCCGACCTCGAACGCGTGACCGGGGTCTGCGACCACCAAGCTGGCTCTGAGCTCGAACGGATGACCGAGGAACCCAGCCAGGAGACCGACGGCGCTCGGCTCGAACGCGTGGCCGTGGACTGCAGCCACGAGACCGAAGCCGGCGCCGAGCTCGAGCGCGTCGACTTTCGCGTCGCTAGCGACGAGTCGGCCCGGCGGATCGAGGCCGTGCTCGGTGCGCTTGGGTTCGAACCCGTGCGGGATCTGGCGCAGATCGAGGGCGACCTGTTCGAGGAGATCGCCGACGTCGTCGCCCGCCGCTACCGGCTGTCGAGCCGCGAGCACCAAGCGCTCACGCTGTTGCTGCGTGGGATCTCGCGCGAGCAGATCGCGGTCGAGCTGCGGGTCAGCAAGCCCACGCTGAAGTGGTACCTGTACAACGTCTATCAAAAGCTCGACGTGCACAGCTCCGAAGAGGCGCTGCGCCTCGCGCTGCGGATCGACGGCGACCCACGCTGGCTACGGGATCCTCGGCGGCAACGCGAGGCCCTCGAGCTGCTCGAGACCGCGAGCGTCGAGCTGTTGGCCGCTACCCGCGGACACAGCCGTGAGCGGATCGAGATCGCCAGCGCGCGGTTCGACGAGGTCCTGCGTCGCGCTCGGGCGCTCGTTCACGACACCACTACCTGATCAACCGACGACACCCACGAAGCGAGGAGAGCCCCATGAGCTGCGCCGACCACTACGAGACCCTCGGGATCCACCCAGACGCGACCGCCGACGAGATCCGCCGCGCCTATAAAAAGAAGATCCGCGACGCCCACCCCGACAAGCCTGGCGGCGACACCGAGCAGGCCCGGTTGCTCGATGAAGCTCGACGCACCTTGCTCGACCCGATCGCCCGCGCCGAGTTCGACGCTCGCCGACTTAGCGGGGATCTGATCGATGACGCGATCGGTGCACTCGCGGATGTCGGCGAGCGCGCTGTCGAGCGGCTCGGAGTGACGCTTCAGGCCCGCGGACGCGATCTTGTCGGCATTCTGCGCGGCAAGGCGAGCGACGCGATTCGCCGCCGCAAGTGACGACATCTCTCCAGGCACCCCGCGACTGTCCACGCAACGCTGACGCAGCGCTTGGCATCTGTCCACGAATGAGGCAAGGAACACCACCAATGAGCATCGTTGTTCAATACACCAACACCCTCGATCAACAGCGAGCAGCGGCGCTTCGTGCTGTCGTCGCCGCCAACCCCTCGACGACAGCGGCGCAGCTGAAGGCCCTCGTGGTCGAGTTTCCCGCGCTCGGAGGGGTCGTTCTACGCGACGTGCTGCCCGAGCAGACCGGCGCGGCGAAACCCGCGAAGCAGCGCAAGTCGGCGCGCAAGGTCGGCCGTCCCGCGAAAGCGACGACGGCCGGCCCGCCCGCGAAAGCGACGACGGCCGGCCGGCCCGCGAAAGCGACGAAGCCGGCAGCCGTCGAGCCGGTGGCGACTCCGGCGGCGCCAGCAAAGGCCGCCGGTCGGTCGCGCGCCTGGAACGTGAGGACCGACGAGGGCCGCGCCGAGTTGGACGCGGCCGTGCTCGAGGGGCTGGCCGCGCTCGGGGGCAAGGACGTCCGCGCGGAGGGCCTGCGCAAGCGGCTGGGCGCGACGCCCCACCAACTCCGCACCGCGCTCAACCGTCATATCGGCTCTGGGGCCGTGACCTACACCGGCCAGGCTCGCGGGACTCGCTACTCCCTCGTGTGACCCTGGCCGAGCGGCTGTCGGGTACGGCCTGAGCACGCGAGAGTGCTCGGGCCGCACCAATTTTGGCCACCATCGCGGCCGCAGCTACATGCAGAGCGGGGAGACCAGCACACGCACGACGTTCGAGATGTTTCCACATGGATTGCAAACCGGCCGCTCGCCCGAGGGGCTGCTCGATAGCGCGTCCGAACCGCACGCAACGGATACAGTCCCACTGGCACCCACGACCGCAGGTTCACTCGTCGCCGGGACAGTTGGCCAGAGCCTCAAACGCCTCGGCCCTCGGCGCGTGTGGCTGCGGCCGGATCGCGGCTGCTCCGGCGACTACTGGCTCACTCTTGCAAACCGGCCGGTCGGAATTCGAGTGTGTACGTGGGTAAATTTTCAACACAAGGTGGCAACATTCCACAATGTGGATATGGCAATCTGAGTACCGCGATTCGCTGGGGTGTAGTAGTTGACTCTCTCGACCTCTGCCCTGACACTTCGCCGCGTGACACGAGATGACATCGCCCTGTACCGGTCTTGGGTTGAACAAGGGGATACATCAGCAGGAACTGAGCTCATCGACCGCCATCATCGAACCCTGCTTCGATGGATAGCGACTCGGGTGGAGTCATTGCATACAGCATACGACATTTCGCATGACGTGTGGGTCAGGGTGATGGGGGGCGGGTACTTGGGGCGCGGTGAATTCGCGGGTTGGCTCACTCGGGTGGCTCGCACGGAGGTCGGTCGCCACTATCGAAGGCGGACGCGACGACCCGAGTTGACGCCGGCGGCGAGGACGTCTCCTACGGCACAAGTCAGTCGGCTCGAGGTCCGGCGGGCGCTCGATGAGTTGAGCAACTCGGATCAGCGAGAAGCGATGCGACTACGATATCTCCATGAACTCTCGGCCGCGGAGGTCGCTGAGCAGGTAGGGGCTCGAGAGAAGACGGTTCGCTCTCGAATTCGGCTAGCGACGTCCAAGCTGCGGGCGCGACTGTACCTTCACTAAATAGGATTGAACATGACCAACGAGATGGACGAGATCTTCGTCGCCGTCTCTCGCCACGTCGCGCTTCGACGCTTGGGTGCTCCATCGGAACCCCCAGTGCTTCGCGGTCGATATCAGCTTCATGCCGTCGTCGGCAGTGGCAGTTTCGGTGTTGTGTATCGCGCGTGGGATCGCGTGCTCGAGCGCTTCGTCGCGCTCAAGCGGACCCGCGCGATCGACCTTGGCGAAGCTCGCGCGCTCGCAGCGATCAGGCATCCCAACGTCGTCACCGTCTTCGATGTCTACCAGGAGGAAGATGTGGTCGAGGTGGTGATGGAGTATCTGGACGGGATCAAGCTGCGTCGGTGGGTTCGTCTAAAACGGGACGACAGCAGGGCTCTGCTGTCGCTCCTGGCCAAAACGGCGGATGGCCTGGCCGCGATCCACGACGCCAAGCTGGTTCACGCCGACGTCAAGCCCTCGAACATCATGGTCGTCGGTGGAGAGCCGGTCATCATCGATCTCGGGCTGGCGAGGGCAGGCCGAGGGGGCGCGACGAAATACCTCGCGCCGGAGATCCGCGCTGGGTTGCCACCCGACGCCAAGACAGACCAGTACAGCTTTTGTCTCGTGGCAAAGGAGGTGGTGGGATCCAGGATGGGTCGCCGCGTCGCCCGGGTGCTTCGCCGCGGCCTCGCTGGTGATCCCAGCGAGCGGTGGCAGGACATGCACGAGTTGGCTACGGCACTTCACGCGATCTCGCGTCCACGACGGCGATGGGTCGTGGCGGCGCTTCCGATCGCTGCGTTGCTGCTCTTCTCTCGCGGCCAGATCTCGCGCCCGAGGCCGGACGGGGCGTTCCCCGTGCGCTTCGCCAACATTGGGCGCATCGCGGTCGCTAGTGGGGAGGTTGTCGAACACGCCAGGCATGGAGACGAACGTGCAGTACTCACAGCATGGGAGCGCGGATCCTACGAACTGCAACATTTCCCGCGTATCGCCGGAATGTGGTCTGAACTACTCGCAAGCCATCTGGCCCATGCCCATGGCTCATCTGGGGAAGTCACGACATCGATATTGACCAGTGCCGCCGGGAGCTATGAACGTGCGGGTGTTTTGCGCGGAGCTGCGCGAGCACGAGCAAAGGCTGCGCGAGTACTACAGCAGAATAGCGATGACATCGGTGCATTGCATCAGTAAGCCTGCATGCGAGCAAATCTAGTAGGGAAGTTGTGCAAATAGGGAACAAGACCCGTGGATTGTGCGTGTGGGGTCCGATTGTCTCACCTCATGGAACCCGCGACCCGGAGTGGGTGCGCGGCCACTACAGATCATGGCAACTAACAAACGACGAAACTCCCGAACCAAGAACGGAATCAAGATCAGCGAGGTCGGCAGCCGCCGACGCCTCGAGGTCGACTTCACGGTCAGCGTGGCGGGCGAGCGGGTTCGCTTTCGCCGCTTCTCTCCGTTTGACACCCGCGCCCGCACCCAACAGTGGGCGGAGGCCGAGCGCGCCGCGATACTCGAGCGCGCAGGTGAACCCAAGTCGAGCTCGCCTCGCGTAAATCCAACGGCCCCACGGATCTTCAAGTACTGGGCTGCCCGCTGGCTAGAGGACGCCTCGAACCCCGCCCGGCGGAACGGCGCCAACCGCCGACAGTCGATCGAGAGCAAGGAGGCGGTCTCGCGTGTGCACCTCGTCCCGTTCTTCGGGCGCCGCGCGATCACGAAGGTCAACGAGGACAGCATCGACGAGTACGTGCACAAGAAGATGGTCGACGACGGACTCGCCGAGACCACCGTCGCGCTTCACCTCCGCTACGTGCGGGGGATCCTGAAGTTCGCCAAGCGCAAGGGCAGCGCAGTCGAGCGCGCGCTGCCGCTGCCACCCAACCTCACCCGACCTCGCGTCGAACGTGTCCGGGTCCCTGCTGCTCTGAGCGAGGCCCAGACCGAGACGCTGCTGCTCAGTGTGAGGCCGCGGATCGTGCTCTACGCCTTTTTCACAATTCTTTTTCGCCAGGGCTGTCGCGTTGGCGAGGTCCAAGCGTTGCGCTGGTCGGACATCGACTTCGAGAACGGAACGATCAACATCGCACGCAACTGGGACGGCCAGGAGTTCGGCCCGACCAAGAGCGGCCGACCTCGGCGCGGTCCGCTGCACCCGGAGGTGCGCGAGGCGGTCAGCCGGTTGCCTACCTCCGATGCTTGGGGGCTGCTGTTCCCCTCGTTGAGGGATTCGCAGCGGCCAGCGGACGGCCAGTCACTGCTTCGCAAGCTCCGCGAGCAGGCGAAGAGCCTCGAGCTGCGGGACGAGACCGGCGAGCGGATCCATCTCACCACGAAGGTCGGGCGCCACAGCCTCGGGCGGCAGTGGGCCGAGCGCGGGCTGCCGCTGCGTTCCCTGCAGGATCTGCTTGGGCACGCGAGCTTGGACATGACCGAGATCTACATGCACTGGAGCAGCGCTGAGACCGCCCAGCACCTTCATCAGATCGGCAGCGGCCGCCGCCCACAGGTCGACGAGATCATCCGGCGTCTTCGCGGCGAGGGTGTGGATGACTTCCTTCTCAGGCGCGCAGGTCTGCTAGACTCCGGCGACGAGCAGTGATCGAACCCGCACGTTGCGCCCCGCGGACATGGCAAATCCGGGGGCCAGTGGGCGGTTGGCAGAAACGTGGTTGAAATTGGAGAGGACGCGGAACCGTGGTCAAGGTACGCTCAGAAGTGCCGAATTCGTGGGATAAACATACCAAGTAGGAGTATGCCGGATACAGCTTCGGCCTCCCTCCTAGGCAGGAACGGCCCCAGACGCACCTGACGACGCGACTCCAAACTGATCGGCGCTCTAGCAGCCCGTGGTGCAATGCCTCGCGCCGCCTCGCTTGGCCTTTTCGCCGAGGGCTTTGTCGCCAAAACTTGCAGTGGGCCCACCACAGCGGCGTTTTGGCTTCGCGCCCTCGACGAAAATTCCGGCGCGAGGCGACACGATGCACTACACCACGGGCTGCTACCCAAGCTCGAGCTCGTAGGCGCGATAGGTCATGTAGATCCGCCCGCCAAGCCGCTCGAGCGCCCCTCGCATGCGGCGATTGTTGGCCAGCACCAACGACGCGTCCGCGCCCCGATACCCCCGCCGCACCGCCTCTTCCCAGGTCCGCTTGTACATGGGCGCCCCGATCCCCAGGTGTTGGTATTTTTGCTTGACGCCCAGCACCAGCACCCGCATCGCGGTGATCCGGCTCGCTCCGCGCCACGCGTGCCACCAGCCAAACGGGAACAGCCGACCGTTCATGGGCTTGGTCACCGGGTTGGTGTCTGGCAGGGCGATCGAGGCGGCCACGCACTCGTCGCCAATGTACGCGTAAAAGCACAGCCCAGGATCCAGCAACGGCTTGAGCCGCTTTCCCAGAAACTCGAACTCGGCCTTCGACATGGGCACATGCCCCCAATTGTGGTCCCACGCGTCGTTGAAGATCTCGCGGAACAGCTGCACGCCCCGCTCGTAGTCGGCGGCGTCCATGGTCTCGATCCGCAGCTCGGGGCAGCGCGACATGACCCGCTGGGCCAGGCGATCGATCAGCGGCGGAACCGGCCCGGTCTCGAGCCAATACGCATACCAATCCATGACCCCGCGCAGGCCCAATGCCTCATAGTGCTTGGCGTAGTAGTCGCGATTGTGCGAGTTGGCGACGCTGGGATCCACGTCGAAGCCGTCGACGAGCAGGCCAAAGTCGTGGTTCTGGTTGAAGTTGAACGGCCCGCGGGCGCAGGTCATGCCCTGCTCGCGCAGCCACTTGGTCGCGGCCAAGAACAGCGCGCGGGCGACCTCGAGCTCGTCTACGAACTCGAAGAACCCAAACAGGCCCACACCTGGCTCGCGCAGCTGCAGCTCGGCGTCAACCGTCGCGGCGATGGTTCCAACCGGGGTTCGCCCGCGATAGGCCATGAAGCACTGGACCTTGGCCGTGCGAAAGAACGGGTTCTTGCCCGGATCCAAGAAGGTCTTGCGCTCGGAGATCAGCGGCGGGACCCAGTGCGGATCCCCCCGATAGATCGGCCACCACGCCTTGACGAACCGGCCCGCGTCGCGCGGGAGCTCGATCGCTACAATCGTGAGATCAGCCTGGCTCATTCGCGCGATCCTCCTGCGGGTGCTTCACGTACAGGTCGAACCAGCGAAATGACTCGTAGAGCGTGTGCAGCACCGACTCGCGGGCCCGGTAGCCGTGGGCCTCGTGCGGCAGGATCACCATTCGCGCCACGCCGCCCAAGCCCTGCAGCGCGTGAAACAGGCGCTGGGTCTGGATCGGGTAGGTCCCGGAGTTGTCGTCGATCTCGCCGTGGATCATGAGGATCGGCTCGTTCAGGGTTGCCGCCGAGAACAGCGGAGACACGCGCACGTAGGCATCGGTCGCCTCCCACAAGTCGCGGCGCTCGCTCTGAAACCCAAACGGCGTCAGGCTGCGGTTGTAGGCGCCCGAACGGGCGATCCCGGCCTTGAACAGATCCGTGTGCGCGAGCAAGTTGGCGACCATGAACGCGCCGTAGCTGTGGCCGCCAATCCCAACCCGATCACGATCGGCCACGCCCTGCGCGACCGCGGCATCGATCGCGGCTTTGGCCGAGAGCTCGAGCTGCTCGAGCAAGGTGTCGTTCATGGTCTCGGGGTCGCCCACGACCGGCATCGCCGCGAACAGCACCGCGTAGCCTTGGGTCAAGAACATCGTCGCCGAGACCCCGCCAAGCCGCGTGAACCGGGTTGGCGCGGCCCGGACCTGCCCGGCCGTGTCGGCGTCGACGTACTCGACCGGGTAGGCCCAGATCACCAAGGGCAGGCGCTCGCCGGCCTCGGGGTCGTAGCCTGGTGGCAGGTAGAGCGTGGCCGACAGCGGCACACCATCGGCCCGCCGATAGTCGAGCAGCTGCTTGTGGATCCCGTCGAGCCCAGGGTGCGGGTGGGGCAGCTTGGTCAGCGCCAGCGCCTCGCCGCCAGCGAGCGGCTCTCGAAACCAATCTGGGGGATCGCCGGGGCCCTCGCGCCGCAAGACCGCGGTCGAGGTGTCGCCCGCGAACCCAACAAAGCTTGCCCAGCTGTCGCTCGGCGACTGAAACAGGCGCTCGGGCTTGCTGTCGGGCGCGAGCGCCAGGCGATCCAGGAACGGCCGATCACCTTGGGGGGTCGCCCCCGCGCCGTCCAGGAACATGACGGCTGCCTCGCCCTCGCCCTCGACGCGCACGACCCAGGTGTCGTCGGGCAGGTTGATGCGTACGGGATCCCCCGGGTTGGCGTAGCTGTCGTGGACCGAGCGGTCGAACAACACCCGACCGGGGCTGGCGGGTTCGCCCTCGCGGGGGAGCTCGCGCAGGTGCGTGGTCAGCCACTTGCGATCTCGATCGTACTCATTGACCAGGTACCGGCCCGGCTGCTGCAGCCACGAGGTGCCCGCGTAGCGGTGCGTGAGCCGGGTGAACTCCGTGGCATCGCTGACCGTCTTGCCCGCGAACGGGCCGACCAAGCGCATCAGCCGATCGCGGTGCTCGGCTTTGGCCCGCGGATCGCCGCCATCGAGGGCCTCGACGAAGGTCAGGCTCGCGCCCTCGAGCGGCTGCCACGAGAACCCACGCGGACCGGTCGGCACGCCTTGGATCGGGACCTCTTCCGCAGCAGGTTGGGCGTCCAGCACGATCGGCGCGGCGCCAGGATCGACAAGCGACCACAGCTCGACGCGGTGACCAAACCGGTAGTACGGGACGACCCGCGAGTAGGGCGGGACCAGGCGCTCGACCAGCAGCCAGCGCCCGTCGGGTGAGGGATCGCAGTCGGTGAACACACCTAGCGCATCGTCGCCGCTGCCCAGCTTGGTCACGGCGCCGTCGAGGGTCACGATCGCCAGCTCGCGGCTGAAGTAGTGGGTGAACAACGCGTCGTCGAGCGCGCTCGTCAGCAGATCTTGGTAGGTGCGATTGGTCGCCGCGCGGCCCGAGGTCTCCTCGACCCAAGGACCCTGGGCAACGCTGCCGCCGATCGGCGCGGGGCCGCGCGCTGTCGCTACCAGCGAGACCAACAGACGCTCGCTGCCCGACAGCCAGACCAGGCCGTCGTCCAAGCTGGCGTTGAGCGGCGCGTCTGTCAGCCGCCGGGCCTTGGCGGTGCCCACGTCGGCGACCCACAGCTCGACGTGATCCTGGGCGGTGTGGGTAAACGCGACGTGCTTGGCGTCGGGGGACCAGTCCACGCCGCTCAGCTGCGGCCGATCCGGCAGCCCGGTGACCTCGCGGTGCTCGCCCGTTGCGACGTCGACGAAGCGCAGATGGTTGTAAAAGTTGGTGCGGCGCCGCTCGTTCGTGCGTGGGTTGATGCGCTCACCCGCGAGCGCGAGCATCGGCTCGGCGAGGACTTCGATGCCCGGCTGCGCGGGGTAGTCCGCGAGCATCATCGTGCGGCCATCGCTCGCCAAGCTGACGCTGGGCGTTGGCGCGGCATCGATGATCCTTTGGACATCGGCGTCGGGTTGTTGGTAGCGGACGGCCGGCGCGACGAGGGGCCCAGGCTCGGGCGCGGGGTCGGGCCCGACCTCGGGGGGCGGCGACACGACAGCACGAGCCGAGTTGGATGGGCCTGGGTCTGCGCTTGGGGCTTGGCAACCAAGCACCAACGCCGCGGCGACCACGATCGACCGCCCCGCCATTGCCGCGCGCGGACACTCGTGGAGAGAAGACATGCCCGACCTTAGCGCAACACGCCGCTATCCGGCGGTCGGCGGGCATGCGAAACTGCGTCCATGTTGATCGCCCTCGAGGGGGAACAACCGTTCGTCAAGCCGCGCGCGCACTTCGAGCTGGACCTCGAGGACATCACCGCCCGGATCGTCGGCGTGCCCACGATCAAGGGCATGTTCTTCAACCGCACGCTCGAGCTGGTGGCCGAGCGCGCCGACGAGCGCGACATCATCTGCGCCGCCGGGCTCGACGACGACCGCTTCGTTCCGTTTCGCGACTACCCGTGGGTGAATTTCCTGCGCCTCAACTGCGCCGTCTCCGACGTCATCTACGACGGCAGCCGCAGCGCCGGGCTCCGCCACATTGGCCGCACGCTCTACGCCACCTTCGCCGACAGCTTGCCCGGGCGCGTGACCTTTGGGGTGCTGCGCCACAACGCCGATCGCGTGATGCGACTGGGCGCGAAGGCGTGGAACATGTCGGGCAACCCGGGCGAGGTGTTCGCGGAGTCGGTGGGCGATCGCCACTATCGCTACCACTTCGCGCGAAGCCCCTCCGAGGTCACCGAGACGCTCGGCGTTGGCGTGCTCGAAGGGGCGCTGGCCGAGTGCAATGAGGTCCCGCGCGTGCTGTTTGGCTACGCAGACCCCATGCACACGGTGCTGGACATACGCTGGGGCGACTAGCCGACAGGCGAGCGAAGGGGGCTCCGCCGCCGAAGCGAGGGGGCTTTTTGAGAGCCCCCTCGAAGACATGTGTGGTTCACGAATGTCGCGTCGGTGCGCCGCATTAGCCAAACAAGCGCCCGAGCAGCCCCTTGCTGCGTCGGCGCTTCTTGTTGAGCAGCCACTCTGCCCGGCTGCCCAGGCGCTTGGCGTCCATGCGCCCGACCACGGCGTCGACCACTTCACCGTCGAGCACGAACAAGATCGTGGGCACCGACTGGATCCGAAACGGCGCGGCCAGGAACCCGTGGGTGGCCGTGTTGACCTTGCAAAACCGGACCTCGTCGCTGTCGAACTGCCCGGCGACGGCCGTGAAGTCGTTGGCCATGGCCATGCAGGGGCCGCAGGTGGGGGACCAAAAGTCGATGATGGCTGCGCCACCCTCGTCGCTCATGATCGCCTCGACCTGCTCTTCGGCGTCGAGATCTTCGTACGGCTTGTCGCTTGCGGCCTCGCCCATCGGACGCGGATTCTAGTCGCTGACGTGGCCCCGGCCAAGTCTCGCTAGGGTTGGTCCGGAGATCCTTCGAGGCGCTAGCATGGAGGCGATGGATGTGGTGATCCGAGCATGCGCGCTGGGAACCGTGCTGGTCGTCGGCGCATGCGCGCAACCGTCGGCGACCGACGCCAGCGTGGGCGAGGACTCGAGCGAGTCCGGGACGGACGCCACCGCGACCGGGGCGCTGTCCGATCTTCCAGGCGAGACCGAGACCGAGACCGAGACCGAGACCGGAGCCGACTGCCCGCCACCCCCGTGTGCAGCATGCACCTGCGAAAACGGCGAGCTCAGCTGCGCGTGCCTCGAGCCCGCGGCGGGCTTCATCGAGCTCGAGGGCGTCGACTACGTGCTCGGCCAGGGCCCCAACGCGCTGGCGCTGAGCTCGACGGACTCCCGGCAATTCTGGGCGTTTCAACCCGCGCAGGATCAGCGCCAGCCCGCCCCACTGTTCGTGTTCTTCAACGGCGGGCCGGGGGTCTCGAGCGGCATGCTGTTGGGCCTGAGTACCGGCGAGCGCAGCTTCGATCCCAAGCTGACCGGGCCCGACGCGGCGGTCGTCGACAACCCGCACAGCTGGACCAGCTTCGCCAACCTGCTGTGGATCGACGCCCGTCAGACCGGCTTTTCCTATGGGCTGCTGAGCGATCCAAGCGACGCCTCCGCCCGCGCGCAGGCGATGGACGTGGCCAGCTTCAACAGCTACCGCGACGCGGCGGACTTCGTGCGGACCCTGCTGCGCTTCTTGGCCGCGCACCCAAGCCTGCGCGCCACCGAGGTCGTGCTGGTGGCGGAGAGCTACGGCGGGATCCGAGCCCAGATCATGCTCGACATGCTGCTGTGGGCGAACGCCTACGAGGACGGCACCCGCAAGCTCAGCGACGCAGCCCTGGTCGATGAGATCCAGACCCACCACCTCGAGGTTCACGCCAGCACCGCGGCGGCCGACGTGTCTGCCCAGTTCGGGCGCCAGGTCCTGATTCAACCGGCGCTCACGGGCAGCGTCCAGCAATTCACGGCCGGGGCGATGTTCGAGCAGCCCGACTCGGTGATCGAACAATTCGCGCTCGAGCTCGGGGTCGACTATCCCAGCTGCGCCGAGAAGGGCGGGCCGTGTGATGCGTACGGCAACGCGATCAGCTTCATCGGCAATCAAGGCCGCAGCGCCTACGACTACCGAGCGCCCGCGTCGTGGCTCAATGACGTGTTCAACCTGGTCGCCGCCCGCCTCAACGACGTCGACGCCACGCAGGCGCTGCTGGGGGTCGAGATCACCAACATCGCCGGCATCGCGGCCCGCGATCGACCCCAGGGGTGGCGCTTCGTCAGCGCAGACCCGTACCCAGCCGACGCGGATCTGGGTAATTGGCCCGACCACGGCGGCGCGCTGCAAGCCTGGGATCGCTATTTTCTCAGCTTCAACGCCGAGGCCCTCGGGCAATTTCGCAGCTACGAGGCCCGCTTGCTGAACGTCGATCCGGCCGACGGTCACTTTGGTGAGCTGTTCGTGTCAAACCTGGTGTTTGTCGACACGCTGATCACCGACGCGGCCTACGACGTCGTCATCTATACCCCTGCGATTCCAGCCGCGCTCGAGAGCTACACGGGTCTGGTCGCGGGCGTGATCGTGGATCCCGACGCGCGCGAGTGGACGATCGAGTACCAAGACGGTGTGCTCGGCGATCCGGGGGCGCGGGTCGTCAGCGTGCCAAGCTACGCGGCCTCGCACGCGGTCAGCTACGACGCGCCGGGCAAGCTCCACGCCGACGTCTCGGCGTGGCTGGGGGGCTGAGGGTCGTCCGCGTCGGCCTCGCTGGGGTCCACCGGCGTAGCTGGGCTGCGCGGGCCCCAGACGCTTGGCAGCAGGTCCTCCTCGTCTTCATCCTCGATGCTCGGCAGGCCGTCGAGGCTTGGCTTGACGACGACGCTTGGCGCCGGGACGGGCTCGACGACGACGGCGGGCTTGGGCTGCGCGGGCGCGGCCGGCTTTGCCTGCGCGGGCGCGGCCGGCTTCGGCTGCGCGGTCGAGGTCGAGGTCGGCTGGCGCGGCTCGGGCTCGGACTCGGGCTCGGGCTCCATTTCGTCGGCGAGCAGCGGCGGCGCGGGGGGAGCGTCGAAGATCTGGCGGTCCGGCGAGTCGACGGCGGCACCCAAGGCCGCAACCAGCGTGGTGGTCTCGCGTAGCTCCTGCGCGTCGGCGGCGGGCTCGGGTGCCGGCGCCGCGCTGGCATCCGGCGCCGCGGCCACCTCGAGAAACGCCGTGTCCGGCAGCTCCAGCCGGTTGTCGGGCGATTCGGACCCGGCGCCGACATTCAGCGACAACACGACTCCCGCGGTCACCAGGCCACAGATCGCGGCGCCAAACAGCAGCCACTTGCGCTCACCGGAGTCGCTGCTGCGCTCCCTGATCGGCGGCTCATCATCGAATTCGATGTCACCGCCGGTCCAGCCCGGCTCAATCTCGTGTTCGTGTTCAAACGCGTCGTGGGACACGGCGGAGTCCTCCAAGCCTCGACGCTAGCGTGGGACCCCGGTCGAACCAAAAATTTGGCCTTCCACACCGAGCCCAGTGGACTGGTTCACCGAGGGCAGCGAGCTCACTTGCTCGGTATTCGGTGGGCTGGCGCGAGCAGATCCAGGAAGCGCGCGCGGTTGGGGATGCCCTGCTCGCGCAGGTACGCGTCGCCTAGCGCCTCGAGCTCGGCCGACTCGCGGCCTTTGGTGTGGGCGGCGAGCCGCAGTCGCGCAGCCGCCAGCATCGCGCCCATACCGTTGTCTTCGAAGTGGCTCTGCGCGTCGCGCCAGGATCGGCGCATGCCCTCGCGGTCGCCCAGGATCGAGCACAGCGCGGCCTCGTTGAGCCGGGCCTCGCCGAGCAGCAGGGGATCTTTGATCTTGCGGTGCAGCTTGCATCCGCGCGCGACCTGCCGACGCAGCTCGAGGTCGTTCGGGTTGCGCACGGCCGACCAGATCACCACGCGCGCGCGCGCTTGCTGGATCAACACCGAGATCAACGGCAGCCGACCCATGCCCGAGTCCCGCGCGCTCGCGGCCGCCATCGCGACCTCGGCCAGCGCGCCCTCGGCGTTGCCGCCGTACAGCATGACGTTGGCCGCCGACAGATCCAGGGTCAAGTCCGGGACGGTGTAGCGCGAGGCGTCCCAGCACTCGCGGCCCGCGTCGAGGTGGCGCTTGGCACCGTCGAGATCATCGTAATAGAGCGACACCGTCGCCCCCACACCACACAGCGAAGCGAGCTCGTGCAGGTTGCCGTGCTCGCGGGCGGTGGTGATCCAGCGCGGCAGCTCGCGGCGCAGCTCGCCGAGCTGTCCGCTGTACATGCAGGTCTCGGCGTAGCGGATCGCCGCATACGCGCGGATCCAGTCGGCGCCCGGCGAGGCCTCGATCCGGCGCAGCAAGTGGGCCAAGCGCAGGCGGGCCTTGGGCATGCGCCCGCCGAACCAGTCGATCATCGCCTCCGACAGATCGATCGCGCGATCGAGCTCGACGTCGTCGACCCGCGTTGCGAGCTCGCGGCAATCGATCATCATGCGCCGCGCGGCCTCGCTGCGACCAAGCGCGGCCTGGGCCACGAACTCGTAGGACAACACGATCCCGAGCCGCCGGGGCTCGCCAGCCTCGCGGGCCAGCACCAGCGCCCGCGCGTGCAGGGCCTGCGTCAAGATGATCTCTTGCAGCGACAGCCCGGTCGCAACACTCGAGATCACATCGAGTCGCGTCAGCAGCTGCGCGGGGACCTCGGCCTCGGTTCGCAGCTCGCGGGCGCCGAACAGCGCCCGCCAGCGCAGCCGAGCCCGCTCGCGCACGATCATCCACACCGCCCCCCAAAACCCCCGCGGCATCGGCTCGCCGAGCTCTGTGAACAGCGTGCGGCTGAGGTCCAGCCCCTCGTCGAGGCGGCCCGCGCGAAGCAGCTGCTCGGCCGCGCGCTGGCGCAGCGATCGAGCCTCGTCGGGCTTGGAGACGACCGCGAGCTCCAGCAGGATGTCCGAGGCCGCCGCCCCTCGACCCAGGTTGATCAGCTGGTGGGCCAGGGCCAGGCGCAGGCTCCGACGCTTCGCCGCTGGCGCGGTCGCAGGCAGCAGCTCGAGGGTTCGTTCGTACAGCTCGGCGGCCCGGGCAAACGCCAGCGCCTGGGCGGCCTGGACCGCCGCGCGCTCGCTGTACGCGGCGGCGCGCTCGACCGCGCCGCCACGAGCAAACTGCTCGGCCAGGGTGTCGAGATCGCCGCCGTGCTGCTCGAGCAGCTCCGCGAGCTGGACATGAACCGCGCGCAGCTCGGCCGGCTCGAGCTCGCCAAGCACCACTTCGCGGATCCGACCGTGGGCCGTCTCGACCGCCCAAGTCGAGCGATCGGGGGCCGTGCCCAGCTCCTCGTCGCTGGCGTGGGTCCGCGGACGGGTGAGCAACCCCAGCGCGCACAGCTCGTCGAGGACCGCGTCGAGCGTGGCATTGAGCGCCAGCTGATCGAGCGCGACCACGGGTATCGGCCCACCCGCCGCGGCGACCAACGCCAGCAGCGTGCGCCGATCAGGATCGAGATCGACGATCCGCCGCGCGACGATCTCGTCGAGGTCGAGCTCGCCGGCCCCCTCCCCTTTCGCGTGACCGCCCAGCACGATCTGGCTGAGAAAGAACGGGTTGGCCCCCGCCCGCTCCACGTGGCTGCGCGCGAGCGCGGGGTCGGCCGCCTCGCCCATCAGCTTCATGGTCAGCTCCACCGCGTCTTGCTGCGCGAGCGGCCCAAGCTGCAGGTCACGCACGTCGCGGCCCTCGAGCGCGCTGGCGCCAGTCAGCTCCGCGATCGCTTCGCGCGAGCCGGGCCCGAGCTCGAGGTCGTTGCGAAACCCGAGGAGCACCAACATCGCCGGGGCGTCCGGGGGCCGGATCAACGCGTTGAGCAGCCGCACGCTGTCGATGTCGGCCCACTGAAAGTCGTCGATGCACACGACCAAGGGCCGGCGATCACTGAGCCGCTGCACCAACTCGCGCAACGCCCCGAGCCCCTGCCGACGCAGCTCGGTCGCCTCGCCGGGACCCGAGTACGCGGGCTTGGGCCACACATCGCCGAGCACCGGAAAGATCCGCGTGAGGGGCCCGAGCGCGCGCGGTTGCAAGGCCGCGACCTCGACCTCGGGCATCCGCCGCAGCTGAACCGAGAGCGCGTCGATGATCGCGTCGACGCCCTTGTAGGGCACCGACTCGCGCTCGAGGCAGCGACCGCTCAAGACCAAGGCTTCGTGCTTGCGCCGGACCCGGCCCAAGAACCGATTCAGCAGCGCTGACTTGCCGAACCCGCTCGCGCCAAACACATGGACGGTGACCGCGGCGTTGATCTCTTCGACGTCGCGCAGCGCCGCGCTGAGCTGGCCAAGCTCGCGCTTGCGACCCATGAACGGCGCGCGCGTGCCCAAGCGCAGGTCGCCGCCGACCATCGAGCCCGAGCTGAGCGAGGTGCTGGCGAACACCCCCGAGGCGCCGGCCCCTGCGAGCAGGCTTGCGGCGCCGCCCCGCGGCCCCGACGAGCTGCTAGACGAGCTGCTGCCCGATCCGTGGTCGAGGCCGAGGTCGAGCGCCTCGAAGGTCGTGATCAGCTCGGACCCGGTTGGGCGGCTCTCGGGGTCGCGCGCCAGCAAGCGCATGCACAGCGCGCGCAGGTCGGGCGACAGCTCCGCGACCTTGGTGCGCGGATCGGGGATCTCACCCTCCTGCTTGTGCATCATGACCTCGATCGCCGAGCCGCGAAACGGCAGCTCACCCGTGAGGCACTCGAACAACATCACGCCGATCGCATACAGATCCGAGGCCGGCGTGGTCTTGCCTGCGACCGCCTGCTCGGGCGCCATGTAGGCCGGGGTCCCGAGCGGCGCCCCGTCGCGGGTCACGCCAACGTCGATCCCCGCGAGCTCCGAGACCAGGCCAAAGTCGAGGACGACCACCCTGCCCCCGCGGCTGACGAGCACGTTGGAAGGCTTGACGTCGCGATGCAGGCACTGCGCGAGGTGCAAGTGGTGGATGCCGAAGATCAGCTGGCCCAGCGACCGACCGAGGCGCACGAGGTTGGGCAGCTGGCCGGCCGGCGTGTGACCGCGGACGTACTCCGTGAACGGCACCCCATCGACGAGCTCCATCGTGAAAAATGGCGGGTGCTCGCGGGCGATCACCAGCTCGTGCAGCGTGATCAGGTTGGGGTGGGTGACGTCGGCCAGAGCCCGGAACTCGCGCTTGAACCGGTACAGCGCCGTCGAGCCGGCCTGGGCCAGCACCTTCAACGCGACGCGCTCGCCGGTCGCGAGCGAGCGGGCGGCGAACACCTCACCCATGCCGCCAGCGCCGAGCCGCCGCTCGATCTCGTAGTCGCCCAGGCGGTCGCCAACCCTCACCTCGGCGCCGCGGCGCGACGCGAACACGCTGCCGCTCTCGCCAGCGTCGCCGGTCGAGCCCAAGATGCCCGGCTGCGTCTCCTCGCCGCCAAGCTGTTCATCGAAGGCCACGCCCGGCGGAGTATATCGCCTGTGCGCGGCCGGACGCTCAGATCCAGGCGGGCACGCGCGCGAGCGCGGCGACGTCACCGATCTGCTCGCAGATCTGCGTGAGCGCGTCTTTGTTGGCGCCACGCCAGCGCAGATCATCGAGCTCGCTCTGCTCGAGCGGCACGTCGGTGCGCAAGGTCGTGAGGACTCGAAACAGATTCGCGTCTTCTCGCTGCTCGCGGAGGCTCTTGGCCAGCCCCTTGGCCCCGCGGATCTTGATGCTCCACGCGAGGTCGTGATCTGGGATCGCGCTGACGTGGCCGTAGACCTGCAGCACCGCGGCGGTTGACTTCATGCCCCAGCGCGGGATCCCGGGGATGCCGTCCGCGCTGTCCCCAACGAGCGCGAGCAGGTCGGGGATCGAAGCCGGGGGCACCCCGAACTTCGCTTCGATCCCCGCGGCGTTGTAGATTTCCTTGCGGCGCCGATCGAAGAGCACGACCCGGTCACCGCGAACGCACTGGCCCAGGTCCTTGTCAGGTGAACACAAGAGCACCTGCTCGACCCCCTGCGCATCAGCCCAGCGGGCCGCCGCGGTTGCGAGGGCGTCGTCGGCCTCGAACTCGACCATTGGCCACACGACCAGACCCAGGGCGTCGCACAATTGCTCGGCCAGGGGAAACTGCGCCCACAAGGCCGGGTCCATGCCTTCGCCGGTCTTGTAGCCCGCGTAGAGCTGGTTACGGAACGACTCGATCACGTGATCGAAGGCGATCGCGACGTGGGTCGTGTCTGGCTCGCGGAGCAACGCGAGCATCGATCGCAGCAGCCCTCGGCACGCGCCGACCTCCTGGCCGTCGCGGCCAGTCGCGGGTGGTGCGCCGTAGAAGCTGCGAAACAACTCGTAGGTACCGTCGATCAAGTGCACACGCACCCCGCGACTGTGCCACACACGACGGCCGCACAACCGGTACAATCTGGGTGACCTCGTGGCGAAGCCCGACGACCAGAAACCCTCGAACGTCGATCCCGAGCGGGACGACGGCCACTCGGTATCGGGCGCGAGCGCAGACAAGCCACCGACGCTGCCCGAATTCTCGAGCGACGGTCCGCAGCCGAAGACCTTGCACGGCGTACCCGCGGCCGACCTGCTCGGCGCCGACGCTGGGCTCGACGATCTGTTCGATGTGCCCACGCTCGGCACCAGCGCGAAGTCAGGACCCAAGGTTAAGTCGGCCGGGCCACCGCCGCTGCCGCCGCTGGTGGCTCGCAAGGGGGCGCCTCGACCACCCACGACTGGGCCGCTGCCGGTGATCCCGCCGATCGGCGAGAACAACTCGCAGCGGGGGAGCAGCGCGAGCGCGCCGAGCAAGCCAAGCTCGCCGAACAAGCCGATCTCGCCGATCAAGCCGATCTCGCCGATCAAGCCAGCCGTGAGCGCCAGCTCGTCAACGGCCAGCAGCGCGTTGCCCTCGGCGAACTCGTTGATCGAGAAGATTCGGTTGGCCGCGCAGCGCAAGGCCGAGGCCGAGCAGGGCGACGCAGACGAGCCGAAAGAACCGAAGCTGGCGAAGGCCAGGCCCAAGCTCGCCGCGAAGGTGGCAGCGGTCGCGCCCGCCAGCGACGAGCCCGAGCCCGAGTTCAAGCCCGCGGCTGCGCTCGCGTCCGATCCGGCGGACACGCCGATCGAGGAAGAGGAGGAGGGCGACGAGGAAGACCTCGAAGTCGACGTCGAGGAGGCCGAACTCGTTGATCGGAGCGGCGCCTCGGAGCCCGAGATCGCTGACGAAGTCACCGTCGTTGCCAAGCCAAAGCCCGGCCCTCAGGCCAAGCTCGCGGACGATCCCGACCTCGCCGACGATCCCGACCGCGGCGACGAAGTCACGGTTGTCGCCAAGCCAAAGCCGAAGCTGGCTGACGAAGCCAAGCTCGCCGAACAAGCCAAGCTCGCCGAACAAGCCCAGCTCGCCGAACAAGCCAAGCTCGCTGAACAAGCCGAGCTCGCTGAACAAGCCCAGCTCGCTGAACAAGCCCAGCTCGCTGAACAAGCCGAGCTCGCTGAACAAGCCGAGCTCGCCGAACAAGCCAAGCTCGCCGAACAAGCCAAGCTCGCCGAACAAGCCAAGCTCGCTGACCAGGCCGTCGCCGTCACCCAGCAGTCGACCCGCACCGGGTTGCCGGTCGCGCCGCAAACTGGGTCAGGACCCAAGCGGGCTCCGCCGCCGCCGCAGACCACGTCGACGGTCTCCGACGCACAGCCGCAGATCGGGGTGCCCTACGAGCCGCCAGCGGTGATCCTACGCCCTGAAGAGGGTGCCTGGGATCCCACCCATCCGGCGGAGGCGGCCGCGACCCACCCCGACGAACCGCGCGGGCTCCCGCGGCCAGGTCGCTTGCCGCGGCCCAGGGCACGGCCCACGCCTAGCGATCTCGCCCCGGCCGCGGCGGCGCTCGTCGAGCAGCCCGCACCCGAGCAAGCTCCGCCACAAGGTCCTGCAGGCGCACCTCAACCCGTTCGGCCGCAGGACACCGCCTCGCTCGTCGACGGCCTGGCCAGCGAGATCATCGCCGAGGCCGAGGCCGAGACGGCCCCCACGGTCCACGTTGCGATCGCTGACCTGGATCTCGAACAGCCGCTGTCCGACCAAAAGCGAAAGCGCAAGATCGCGCTGTACATGTTGGCCGGCGCCGCCGCGCTCTCGCTGATCGTGGCGCTGCTCCCCTCGAAACAGCAGACCAAGGACCAGGCCAAGGCGCCCGACACCACGGCGCAGGTCGAAGACCCAGTCAAACCAGCGGAGCCAGAGCCCGTGCAGCTCGCCCAGGCCGACTCCACTACAACCTCCGACACCGCGGCGGATCCGATCCCCAGTGACGAGGATCCAGAGCCGGTCGAGCCAGAGCCAGAGCCAGAGCCAGAGCCCAAGCCCAAGTCCGAGCCCAAGCCCAAGCCCCAGAAAAAGGCCGAGCCAGAGCCCAAGCCCAAGCCCAAGCCCAAGCCCGAACCCAAGCCCGTCGCCAAGCCCACTCCGCCAGCGGTGGACAACCGCGACGACCAACAGCTCTACGCCGCGGCCCAGTCGGCCTACAACAAAGGCAGCGCAGCCGAGGCCTACAAGCTCGCCGCCGCCAGCTACAAGAAGAAGGGCAAGTCCAAGACGGCGGAGCTGATGACCTTGTCGGCCTGCAAGATGAAAAACGGGGGCAAGGCCAAGTCGTCGCTCAACAAGGTCACCCTGATCCGTCGCGGGGCGATGAAGAAGGAGTGCAAGGCGATGGGCGTGTCGCTCTAGCCTGACTCGTCGCACGGACCCAGCTCGGGCTCGGCGTTTCGTAGATGACCTCGACCATTGTTGGCCCGGAGGTCCGTGGTATAGGCGGGCCATGTTGGTCTCGCCGTTTCGCTGCGCCGTTCCCGTGCTTCTGACTGTCGTCGTCGGCTGCTCTGACGACCCCGACGCCCGCGAATTGACCGCGGGCGGGAGCTTTTCCACTGGCGCCACGACGATGGGCGAGACGGCCACGAACGGCTCGGAGAGCGCCTCGGACACCGACGAGACCACCGGTGGCATGGACACCGACTCGAGCGACTCGAGCGACTCGACCGACGACGGGACGACCGGCGAGCCGCTGCCGCCCGACGTGATCTGCGAGCCCTGGGCGATGCCGAGCGACGCCCACGACCAGTCTGTCGTCCCCGTCGAGGTCGAGCCGCAGGACCCCAACGCAACCAAGATCGTCTTGGTCGCCGGGGCGCCGAGCGTGATGCAACCACAGGGCGCGCACGAGTTCTTCGCCGGAACTGCGATCCTGGCAAAGTTGCTGTGCCAGACGCCCGGCGTCGTCCCGGTGATCGTCAAGAATGGTTGGCCAACGGACGAGTCGATCTTCACGGGCGCCGACGCGATCGTGTTCTACCTCGACGGGGCCGAGAAACACCCGCTCACCGATCCCAACAAGCTGGCGGTCCTCGCGGAGCACATCGACGCTGGCGCAGGCTTCGTGAACCTCCACTACGCGGTCGACTATGCGCCAGCGCTCGGCGCCCAGATCCTCCCCTGGCTGGGCGGATATTACGAAGCAGGGTATTCGGTAAACCCGATCTGGACGGCCACTTTCGACGAGTTCCCAGCGCACCCGGTGACGACCGGCGTCACTGCGCTGACGATCGACGAGGAGTGGTACTACAACATGCGTTGGGTCGAAGGCGAGATCGGGATTACGCGGATCCTCGAGGACGTCCCGCCCGAAGAAACCCGAACGACCCCCGACACGCAGGCTCACCCAGGTCGCTCCGAGGTCACCGCGTGGACGTACGATCGCCCTGATGGCGGCCGCGGCTTCGGCTTCACCGGTGGCCACTGGTACGGCAACTGGATCGACCAGCCCGAGACCCCACATGCGCCGATGCTCCGCCGCGTCGTCGTTCAGGGGATCCTGTGGAGCGCCAAGCATCCGATCCCACCGGGCGGGGCGCCCGTGGACCTCGACCCGGCGGACAACGGCAACTATATCGATACGAAGTAGCTTTGCCAGCGGCAGCGTCCGCGCGCGCCGTCCACGGGAACGACCGCCGGGCGGGGTCGTCCGTGCGCCCGAGAAAAACCGACGACACCCGCGTCATCGCGCTCGACCTCGTCGCCAATGACTTGGCGAAGGCGACACAAACGATGACGACCCACCACGAGACCACCCGTATCTTGGTTGCGAGCCTGCTCGCGCTGCCCTTGTTGACGACCGCCTGCGAGGCTGAGTTTGACGAGGCCGGCTTCGACGATGACGCGCTCTTCGACGACGCGAGCGACGAGGACGACTCACAGTTCCGAGCTGGCCAATGGACACCCCACCCGATCAACCCGCAGCTGTGTGAAAACCCCGAGGGTGAGCCCTCGCGCCCGCCCGTGGCCGGCAAGTGCGAGATTGACGTGCGGCTGATCCAGACCAAGTTCGTGACCGGTCAAGGCGTGTCCGAGGGCCGCGCAGAGATGTCGACGAAGGTGACCGCGACCGCGCCCAACGGCACCCAGACCGTCGCGAGCGTGCCCGAGCTCGTCTACAACGTGGGCCAGAAGCAACGCCACAACATGTCGCTTGGGACCTACATGGTCAACGCTGGCGCGAGCAAGAACATCTCCGTGTGCGCCGAGTTCACCGAGCACGACAACGGCGGCGTCAACGGTGGCGACGACATCGGCAACGCGTGCACCAACGTGCTGCTCGAGTGCGACCCGGTCAACGGCCAGCCAACCTTCACGAAGGTCGTTGGGGCGGCGCCGCTGTGCGGGGACAATCAGTGCAACGGCAGCGCTTCGGCCAAGGTCGAGGTCATGCGCGCCGACGCTGACTATGACGGCGTGGAGAACGAGGACGACTTCACCCCCGAGCCTTGCGACGAGGTCGACAAGGGTAAGGAGGGCGTCGCCCTGCTGCTCTACTTCCACTACGACGACGACAATTTCACCACGCTCGCGCAGTCGCTTGGCACCAACCTGTCCAAGCACTACGCGTCCTACGACTACGTCGCCCTGGTCATGGACAACGACACCTCGAACGCCAACAACACCAGCGCCCAGGCGTTCAAGCAGGCCGACGCCGTATTCGAGCCAAGCCGCGACGGCATCCTGGACGCCATGCGCCACCTGACCGCGCTTGGCTACCGCTTCGACGTCAAGACCCACGCCCACGGCTACAAAAGCGGCCTCAGCGACTCGTCGTTCGAGACCCTGGTTGGCAGCAACATCACCGGCGACTGGCTGGAGACCGCGACCGCCCCCAACCTCATCGGCACCGCGCGCGGCGGGGTCCCGATCGTCGCGCTGTGGGGCACGACCTGCTACCAGGGCCGGCAGATCGACTCGTGGGAGACGGTTGGTGCGATCGTGGCCTCGGGCGCCGTCGACGTCAATTTCTACCCCAACGCGTGGATCAACTACTGGGACGCGTGGGTCGCCGGCACGCCCTACCGCACGTCCGTGGACGACAGCGTCACGCCGCTGGTGGTTGGCGCTTCGCAGACCCTGATCGCGGCCGACGGCGCGGTCGCTCCGTTTTGGTGTGTCTCACCCAACACCGTGCTTGGCCTCAACATCTGCGCCGAGGACTACTTCAACAACGACGTTGGGCCCAACGAGGCGGGGTACAACATCCAGGCGGTCTACGACCACGGCCAGTCGGGGGCGGCCAACATGGCCAATGCCTCGGTGCGAATGTTCACTGGCGCGCAGCTGGCGACCTTTGGCGGCGGCGCGGCGGTGTGGCCGTAGCGGCGCGGTTTCTGCTTCGGGCTCCGATGGATCGCAAGAGCTCCGCGTGGACGACCTGGGGGACGAGGTAGTTTCGCCGCGACTGTATCGTCGATCAGTGCCGACCCGACGCAGCGTGCGTCGTAGTCAGCTCGCGCGGTCGAGCAGCACCGCGCGGGCCTCGTCGAGCGTTCGCGCTCGGCCGGGTTCGGCCCCAGGCGTCCCGGCTCTCGCTTGCTAGTACGCGCTCTCACAACAGCGAGAGCGCGAGGATGCAGCCCTTCGTGATGAGCGTGGCGGCAGACGGGTCCGCGAATTGGGGCACATCGTGGGGGGGGCGTCTCGAGCACGTCAACGTGAGCATCCGCTAGTGCCGCACACCCTAAGTTCGTTCCGGGTTAGGTGCGGAGCTGAGGCCCAAGGGCGAGGAGCGGCGACGACGCTGTACCGGGCGTACTGCTAGGAGCTGCGACACTGCCATTGGGCCTCAGTGCCGCACCTAACCCGGATCGAACTTAGGGTGTGCGGCACTAGGTTGCACTTCATCCTGATCGATCCAGCCGCTGGATGGCACGAAGCATCCATGACCCTCTGTCGTCCAGCAACAGCCTTGGTCGCCCTCACCTGGCTGAGCCTCGCGGCCTGTCAGCTCCCGTCTGGCGACGAAGCCGGCGGCGAGACCGGTGACGAGACCGGCGACGAGACCGGCGACGAGACCGGCGACGAGCCACCGGTCGAGGAGGTCCCCGGCGAAGGCCTCGATCACGCCAGTTGGTGTCCAGACATCGAAGCGCCACCGCTTCAGCGCTACTTGGGCGGCGAGCTGAGGAGTTTCGGTCCGTGCGGCGACGCGCTGATCCTCCGACGCGGCGAGGTCCAGCTGCTGCGCATCGACGGCGACGCCGACAGCCTCAGCCCCGCCGCAGATGTGTGGGAGTACGCGCTCAGTCCGCGTGGCCGCTTGCTGAGCCGCAACGGGTCCACGGCGATGACGCTGCGAAACCTCGACACGGAGGTCGAGTACACCTTCGACCCCGTGCCCCTCTCAACGACTGGGTTCGTGCCCAGCAAGTTTCAACCTGGCGCGCGGCTGTGGCGGTGCGGGGATCAGACCCTCGAGGTCGCGATCGGCGACCAACTCCACGAGCTGGCCACGCAGGTCAACTGCGACACCGTCGCTACCTCGCCAATGCAGAGCCAGCTGGTGTTCGCCAACCTCGCCAACCAGGTGTTCCGGGCCGACACGGACACGCTCGAAGTCAGCCTCACCAGCGTCGTGGGCTTCCAAAACGAGCCGGGCGACGACCTCGGCCTGCGCAAGGATCGCCTTCGCATTAACGGTGTCGGTGACTGGGTGTTTCAGCAGGTCTACGAGATTCAAGACAGCGACGGCTTCAACGCTGAACAGTTCGTCGAGAGCGTGCTGTTCGACCTCGGTCCGCAGGGCGAGCTGCTGCGAGACAGCTGGCTCCAAATTTTCCAAGCCGAGGCGTTTGGCGCCCCGTTGTTCGTGATCCGCGACGATGAGCTGTTCGGCGTCCGTGAGGCGGGCGGACTGTCCATTGCGACTGGCGCCAAGACGCCGCGCCCAACCGCCGACGGGGCTGTGACGATCGTCGAGGCCGACGGCGAGGTCGCGCGCTACTCGGGCCCAGACTTCGAGCTTCGCGAGGTCCTGCACCCGGCCGCAGACGGGAACACCACGGTCACGCTCGCGCCCTCTGGTGACCGCGGGTCCGTCAGCGGCCTGACCGAGACGTGCGCCGCGCCTGGGTGTGAAGCGCAGCTCGGCGCCATGCGGTGGTTCGACGCTGAAGGACCCGCGGGCGAGCTGCTGGCCGTTGGTTGGCCCCGAGCCTTGCACCTCTACGACGACGGCACGATGTTCGTCGAGGCCGCGCGCGTCGAGGGACCGGTCGAGGATCCGGCAGCGATCCCGCCGGTCGACTTGCTGCTGCTCGACGCGAGCGGTCAGGAGCTCGCCACCTGGAGCTTCGACCCCAAGCTGTACGTGGGTACGCCCGCCATCCTTCACGATGGCCGGCTGCTCGTCGTTCTCCACAGCCTCAAGGTTGACGAGCTGCTCGCCGTCGACCCGCTCGCAGGTACGATCGAACCCTACGCCGCCCACGACGCCGCGACGCTCGGGGCCCACCACCTCGAGGTCGACGCGCTCGGTCGGCGAGTGGTGTTCGAATATTACGATGGCATCGCGTGGGGCGAGGCTATTTGACACTCTCGTCATCAGGCCATTACCGCGGCGATGTCGAGTTCGGACCCAAGCAGCAGCCCCGTCACGTAAGCTCAGAACACGCCACAGCTCCCGCGCCGGCAAAAACAGCTCGCGCGTCCCGCGGTAGCGCAGCAATGCGGTAGCTTCACCGCATGAAGGACCCGCAGCCGACCCCGGTGCGCCGCTTGGACTACGCCCCGCCCTCGCATCTCGTCGACACCGTCGACTTGGTGTTCGAGCTGGCCGAGGCGCACACCTTGGTCACCGCCCGCTTGGGCTGTCGTCGCAACCCGGAAGCTCGCGAGCCCGCCGAGGCCCTGCGCCTCGACGGTGAGCTGCTCGAGCTGCTCGAGATCGAGCTCGACGGCAAGCCGCTTGGCCCCAACGCCTACACGCTGACCAAGGACTACCTCGAGATCTCCGGGCCCCTCCCCGAGCAATTTGAGCTCCAGACCCGCGTGCGTATCAAGCCGCAAGAGAACACGGCCTTTAGTGGCCTGTATCGATCCTCGAGCACCTTTTGCACCCAGTGCGAGGCGCAGGGCTTTCGCCGCATTACCTATATGCTCGATCGTCCCGACGTGATGTCGCGCTATACGACCCAGATCATCGCCGACGCGACGCGCTATCCGGTGCTGCTCTCCAACGGCAACCGCGTCGCCAGCGAGGCCCTCGAAGACGGCCGCCACAGCGTGCGCTGGGAAGACCCCTTCCCCAAGCCCACCTATTTGTTTGCCCTCGTCGGCGGTGACTTGCGCGCTCACGCTGCCTCGTTCACCACTCGCAGCGGCCGCGAGGTTCGACTCGAGATCTGGGTCGAGCCGCACGAGATCGACAAGTGCGACCACGCGCTTCAAAGCCTCGCTAACGCGATGCGCTGGGACGAAGAGGTGTTCGGACTCGAGTACGACTTGGACATCTACATGATCCTGGCCGTGCACGACTTCAACATGGGCGCGATGGAGAACAAGGGTCTCAACATCTTCAACTCCAAGTACGTGCTCGCGGCGCTCGAGACCGCCACCGACGACGACTACGAGGGTGTCGAAGCTGTCGTCGGTCACGAGTACTTTCACAACTGGACCGGCAACCGCGTGACCTGCCGTGACTGGTTTCAGCTGACCCTCAAAGAGGGACTCACCGTCTTTCGCGACCAACAATTCACGGCGGACATGACCTCCGCCGCGGTCAAGCGAATCGACGATGTCCGCGGACTGCGGATCGTTCAGTTCGCCGAGGATCGCGGCCCGATGGCGCACCCGATCCGCCCGGACGCCTACGTCGAGATGAACAACTTCTACACCTCGACTGTGTACAACAAGGGCGCCGAGGTCATCCGCATGTACCACACCCTGCTCGGCGCCGAAGGCTTCCGACGCGGCATGGACCTCTACTTTGAGCGCCACGACGGTCAAGCGGTCACCTGCGACGACTTTCGCGCGGCGATGGCCGACGCCAACCAAGCGGACCTCGAGCAATTCGAGCGCTGGTATGTCCAAGCCGGCACGCCGCAGCTGCACGCCTTGGGGACCTGGGCCGACGGTCGCTATACCCTCACCCTGACCCAGTCAGGCCCGCCCTCCCTTGGCGAACAAAGCTACCTGGTGCGTCACATGCCGGTCAGCGTGGGGCTGCTTGGCCCCGATGGCAACGACCTTCCGCTGCGGCTCGAAGGCGAAGACCAGGCCGCCGCCGTCAGCGGCACACGCGTGCTCGAGCTACGCGAGAGCGAGCAACAGTTCGTGTTCGTTGACCTGCCCGCCAAGCCGGTTGTGTCCGTCTTGCGCGGCTTCTCGGCCCCCGTCGAGCTGCACATCGAGCGCAGCCGCGAAGAGCTGGCGTTCTTGATGGCGAACGACAGCGACGCCTTCAACCGCTGGGATGCCGGCCAACGCTTCGCAACCGACACCTTGCTGGCCATGGTCGGCGCGATCGAGGCCGGCGCAGCTGCGGTTCTCGACCCGCTGTTCGTAGACAGCTGGGGCGCCATCGCTGCTGACGATGCGCTCGATGGGTCGCTCAAGGCCCTCGCCTTGGACCTGCCCGACGAGCGCGTGCTCGGTCAGGCGATGTCGGTCGTCGCCGTTGATGCGATCCACCACGCGCGGGCTCAGGCCATGGCCAGCTTGGGCCGCGCCCACCACGACCTGCTCTTGGCTGCGCACCAGAGCAATGTTGGCCAGGCCTATGACGCGAGCCGAGAGTCGATCGCGCGACGTCGCCTGGCCAATACCGCCCTGGCCTTCCTGTGCGCCAGCGATCCCAAACAAGGCGGCTCGCTCGCGCGTCAGCAGTTCGACTCGGCCGACAACATGACCGATCGCCAAGCCGCGCTCGCCTGCCTCGTCGAGCTGCCCGGAGAGGCCCGCGACCATGGCGTCCTGGCCTTTCACGAGCAGTGGCGAAGCGACCCGCTGGTGCTCGACAAGTGGTTTGCGGTTCAAGCTCGAGCCGGGGTCGCGGACACCCTCGAGCGCGTGCTCGCCCTGCGAGATCACGCCGACTTCGATCGCCGCAACCCCAATCGTGCCCGCGCTTTGCTCGGCACCTTCGCCCAGCGCAATCAGGCCCACTTCCACGCCGCCGACGGCCGTGGCTATCGCTTGTTGGCAGACGAGGTCATCGCCATCGACCAACTCAACCCCCAGGTCGCCGCTCGCCTCGTCTCTGCCTTCAACAGCTGGCGCCGCTTCGATAGCGAACGCCAAGCGCTGCTGCGCGAGCAGCTCGAGCGCATCGCCGCCTCCCCAACCTTGTCAAAGGACGTCGGCGAGATCGTTGGGCGGGCGCTGGCAGTGAGCCACAGCGGTGACATAGACTTGCCTGGTTGAGCGCACCATCTGCGTGCGACAGCCGACAATCCCGCCTACGAAGTGATTTATGTGCTGACTCAAACTCCTCCCTGTCCTGATGCTGCGCTGATCGGGTATGAGGAGGTCGGGGTCTGTATCGCGGGGTGACCCAATATTGCCGTTGGATCGCCCTCTATTCTGGTAGCATGAGCTGGTTGGGCCAGGATTCCCCGTGGGCACACTCAACACCCATCACGCACTCGCGGCCTCCGTCCGCCAAGATCTCGATGACTGGGATCGCTGGCTCGTCTACGCCGACTGGCTGTCCGAGCAAGGCGACGCACGCGGGCGTCTGATCAGCCTCGAACATCAGCGCTCGCGTGTGTTCGAGGCTTCCGAGATACGGGCGATCCAGTCCGAGATCAACGACCTGGTCAACGTCCACCAGGGGTCGTGGCAGGTCGGGGAGCTGCCCGAGGGCTGCGAGCTCGAGTGGCGACATGGGTTCGTCGTCGGCGCAACCTTCATCCTCCACGACACCTCGCTCGACCCGCTTTGCGCGCTGATCGAGCATCCAAGCGCGCCGTTGCTCGCACAACTGTGCCTCCGCCTCGCGCCTCCCAGCGACGACGACGAGGAGGAGTACGTCGAGGACTACGCAGACTACACGCCGCCCCCCGTCCCGCTCGAGCTGCTCCGCGCGCTGCTCGAGCTCGATCTCGGCCGGATCCGCTCGTTCGCGCTCCAGTACAGCCCGCTCGAGGATCAGGGCGCCCAGGCCCTGGCCGCGTGCCCCGGACTCGCGCAGCTGACCGCGCTCGACCTTCGCTACACCCACCTCAGCGACGCCGCCGTCGAAGCCCTCACCCAGTCGGCGCACCTGACCGGGCTCACCGCCTTGCACCTGCAGCGCAACCGGATCGGCGAAGCGGGGGCGAAGGCCCTCGCCGCCGCGCCGCACCTGCGCCAGCTCGCCTTCCTCGATCTGCGTGACAACCAGATCGGCGCAGCAGGGGCGCAGGCTCTCGCCAGCTCACAGCAGCTCCCGCGGCTGTGCGCGCTGCAGCTCTATCGCGCCGACGTGGGGCAAGAAGGCGCGCTAGCGATCGCACGCTCCGAACAGCTCCCGTCCAACATTCGCCGCTACTTCGCGGCCCTATCGAGCGCCAGCCCATGACCGCAGCCGCTTCGCCAACCGACACCATTGTCACGCCCCCCACCAACGAGCTGCTGCTGGCGCGCGGCCTCGAGCTGCGCGACCGCTTCTTCGCGCTCTCGGCCAGCGCCGCCAGCGAGGACGACAAGCAACGCTTTCGCGACCGGGTCAACGCGATCGAGGTCGAGCCGGTGCTCGAGCACAACGGCCTGTCGATGTCTCATCACCCCAGCGCGCGCTTCAAGGCCGTGCGCTTCTTGCCCGCGCAGCACATTCCCGACGACATCCGGCACTTGTTCGCGCGTCCATCCGCGCGGCTGCCAGAGCTCGCCGCCGTGTTCGTCGACCCTGAAGAATTCTCATTTCGCACCTTCGAGAACATCGTGCCGCTCGACCGTTGGTTCGAGTCCCTCGAGCTCGCGCTCGCGGATCGGCGCCCGCTCGGTCCCCCCCGCGCGCCGCGGGCCTACACCTTCACGCTCCTCGCGTCCCCCGACACCCGCGAGCTGCTCACCGGCCTCGACTCACTCAACCTCCAGGTTCGCCCGCTCAACGCAGCATCGCGCGGCGGCCAGCGCTTCATCTTCCACGCCGCGCGCCTGAGCGAAGTGTTGACCCAAGCGGTCCAACAGGCCATGCCCAAGCGCTGGATGCAGGGCTTCTCCCACGTCAACCCGGTGTTTCGCTGCAACCGCTTCGAGCCCGGCGATGGCAAATTCAGCCGCCACATCGACACGCCCTATTACGACGCGGCCCGCAAGCACGTCTCGCGCTACACACTGCTGATCTACCTCACCGGTGGTCGTGCCGAGCCAGCGCTGCAGATCGGTGACGACATCGCGCTTTGCGACATCCAGCCCTTCACCTGCGTCATCTTCCCCCAGGACGAGGCCCACGAGGGCGCCCCATACGAGCAGGGGCGCAAGCTGTTCTTGCGGACAGAGCTGATCTTCGAGCACGCCGACGTGTCCCACGATCCCGACATCGCGCAGATGTTCGCCAAGGCCTGCTACCTCACCGGCGAGAGCGTGTTCTTGCCGGACCTCGCTCGCGACGCTCACCTGCTCTACGACCGCGCCGCCGCGGCCCACTGGGGCCGAGCCGATCAGACCCCCGCACCGAGCGAGCCCTTCATTCACAAGCACTATCGCGGCGTCGACTTCGTCACCAACGGCTACGACTACTGGTTCCCGACCCGCGGCATCTCCATCCCCGAGTGCGCCGCGATCGCGGTCCTCGACCTGCTCAACTGCAAGATCGGCAGCCACGCGTTCCGCAAGCTATGCACGAGCGTGGTCTTGGACCCACCGAGCAGCTCGAACATGGACGCGTCCCCGAGCACGTCCCCGAACAACTGGATCGGTGAGTTCCTCGAGTCGCGCGCGTGTGAGCGCACCGAGCCGGTGTTTCCCAGCCTCGACATCTCCACATTGTTCCCGCCGCCCGAGCACGTCGACGCCAGCATCTGCTGCGCTTTTCATTGCTTCGCCAACTGGGACGCGAGCCGCAGCGTCGAGACGGTCGACCTCTACGATCGGGCCCAACGCTGGGCCAAATCACGCATCGCTAGCGCGCCAATCACGATCATGGGTCAAGAGATCTTCTTGAACCTCGACAAGATCGTGGTCGCCAACGGCAAGATCTACGTCGGCTCCGAAGAGCCGCTCGCGCCAGTCAATTTCGCCGCCTGCTGGAATGATGAGACCACCCCCGCCAACTACCTCGATGTCGAGGTCGTCGTGCAGGCTCCGTACTTGCTGGTCCCCCCGATCTTGTTTGCCGAGTCAGCGCGCAGCCGCCACCTCATGGTCGACTTGTTCCGCAACTCGTGGGCTGTCCGCCATCGGCCACGCGCGATCCCGGTTCCCAAGATCCTCGAGCTCACCGAGGCACACTACGAGTCTGACACCGGGCAGGCCACGCCGTGGCTGGATGCTGCTGCGCTCGAGGCTGATCCGGATCACGCCGCCGACTCTGCGGGCGCGTGGTGGTCGGATGAAGACTTCGTCTGCGAGCTCTACGCCGACGGCCCGGAAGCTGAGGCCTGAGCATGTGTGGTCGCTTCGTAACCGGCTCCGACGAGCACAGCTGGCGCAGCTGGAGCTCGATCTTGCGATTGACCACCGAGGGCGTCCCCACGCTCTCGGGCGAGCCCTTTGTTCCTACCGCGAGCGTCCCGATCATTCGTCACATCGTTGACGCCAAGCCCGACGCGCCCGCAGCCAGCGAGCTCGTGTGGGCCCGGTGGGGGCTGGCGCCGAGCTGGATGAAGCGCCCGCTGCAACAGCGACCGCAATACAACGTCCGCTCCGAGACCGCGCCAAGCAAGTTCAAGAAGTACTTCACCACCCGTCGCTGCCTCCTCCCGGCCTCTGGCTTTTGGATTCGCCGCAGCCCCAAGGGGGAGTACGCCTACGTCAGCGTCCCAAACAGTCCACTGTTCGGCCTCGCCGGCCTCTGGACCGAGCGCGAGCTGGACGGCGAGACCTTGCGCTCGTGCACGATCCTCACGACGCAGGCCGCCCCCGAGCTCGCCGATCTTCACGAGCGGAGCCCGGTGATCTTGCTCGCCGATCAGGCCACCCGCTGGCTCGCCCCAGACTGCTCCCTCACCGAGCTCTCGACCCTGTGTGCGGGCCACGTTCCACTCTCGGTCGCGTGACGGTGTACGGACTGCCGCGAGCCCTCCTCGCCGCGTCTGCGCTGTGTGTAGCGAGCGTCCTCGTCCTCGCCAGCTACGCCGCGCACGCAGGCAACGACCAAGGCCCGCCCACGGTCGTCTCCGGGTGGTGAACCCGTCTATTGGATCGGTGATCACTACCGCTGCCGCTAGTGATGAGTTGGATCGCTCGTCCCGCGAACTGCGGCCCGCGACGCGAAGCCGGTCACAACAGCTTGGACATGTAGCTCGAGTTTGGATCATTGGTGTAGGCCCCAAACGGGCCGCACGCGATGTAGCCGAACGAGGTGTAGAGCTTGCGGGCCGGCTCGAACGCGGGTTGCGAGCCGGTTTCGAGCGAGAGTCGGGTGAGCCCGCGGTCGCGTGCAGCGGCTTCGATGTGGGCGAGCAGCTTCGCGGCGATGCCATGGCCACGCCAGGCCGCGAGCACGTGCATGCTCTTGATCTCGCCCGTCGTGGGCGTGAGCTGTTTGAGCGCGCCGCATCCGACCACCGCGGCACCGATCCAGGCCGACCAAAACCGAACGTCGGCCCCGCGCAGGTGGTCGACGTCGAGTGCGTGCACGCTGCAGGCCGGTGATTGCGAGCGCATCTGGGCCAAATGCGTGGCGATCAGCTCGCGCACTGGCGCCGACGTGAGCGGGTCGAGCTCGAAGCGGAGATGATCGACTGCGACGTTCATGGTCATGGGTGGATCAGCGCGGCGTGTGCCTCTTGCCCAACGTGGGCGCGACCGGAAGGAGCGCGAAGACGAGGGTAACCTCAGCGCGCTCGCTTCGAACGCCTCGACCCTCCACCCTCCACCCTCCGTCGGCCGGCGTGAACGAGCCCTTGGCAAATATGTCCCGGAGCACATCTCGCGGCCTCGCAGACAGGATGGGGGAGCGGGCTTCTCGCGCCCCTCATTTGTTCGTTGTCCGCGCACAAACTTCAGACGCCGTCGTCTATGATGTCGCGTGATCCCATGGTGCTCGCTCTCGCCGACTATCGGGTAACCGGACCACTCCATGGGTCGGGGCGCTCGCGTCTGCTCTGTGCCGTATCCGAGCGGGACGGCAGCGAGGTCATCGCCAAGGTATTCGACATCGCTGACGAGACCGTAGAAGCCCGGGTTCAGCACGAGTTCGAGCTCATCCGCGGCCTCGACGTGGAAGGCATCGTCCGGGCCGAGTCACTGCAGCGCGTGGGTGATCAGCTCGTGCTGATCCTCGAGCGGGCTCCGGGCGTGGATCTGCGCGTGCTCGCGGCAGGGCAACCGCTGCCGCTCGAGCTGTTCGGGCAGATCGCCATACAGATCGCCGAGATCCTGGCCCAGACCCACGCACAGCGGATCATTCACCGCGACATCAAGCCGGCCAACCTGTTGTTTGACGCCAAGAGCGGTCGTGCTCACCTGGCCGACTTCGGGATCTCCGTGTTGCTCGAGAGCGAGCGACGCCACATCTACGACGACCAGATCCTCAGCGGCACGCTGCCCTACATCTCGCCTGAGCAGACCGGTCGCACCAACCGCAGTGTCGACTTTCGCAGTGATCTGTACTCGCTGGGTGTGACCTTCTACGAGCTGCTGACGGGCCAGCGGCCGTTCGAGGATACGTCCCCGCTCGAGCTGATCCATGCCCACCTCGCTCGCACCCCGCGGGCCCCCCACGAGCTGGTGCCCGAGCTGCCGATCGGTATCTCGCGCTTGGTCATGAAGCTGCTGGCCAAGGCCCCCGAACACCGCTACCAAACGGCGACCGGGCTCGCGGCCGATCTACGCGAGCTGCTCGGCCTCCACGAGCGCGGCCAGCCCGACGCCAGCTACGAGCTCGGTCGCGCAGATCGCTCGACCTCGCTGCAGCTCCCCCACCAGCTCTACGGGCGCGAGCACGAGCACCGCGAGCTGCGTGAAGCCTTCGAACAGCTGATCGCGTCCAAGGCTCGCCAGACCGCCCTGCTCGCCGGCCCGCCTGGTGTCGGCAAGTCCGCGCTGCTCGATGAGCTCGAGGTCGCCGCAATCGGCCACGGTGGGCATGTCCTGCGTGGCAAGTATGGCGCCTATCACGAGCTGCCTTACGCCGCGATCGTCCAGGCGTTCACCGGCATGTTCGAGCTGCTGCTGACCGAGACCGACGCCGGCCTGCTGCGCTGGCGTCGGCGCCTCGTCACGGGGCTCGGGGGTCTGGTCAACGTCGTGTGCGAGCTGGTCCCGGCGCTCACTCTGATCGTTGGTGAGCAACCAAAGCTGGCGGAGCTCGGCCCGATCGAGGGCCGCAACCGGCTGCATGTAGCGATCGAGCGCTTGGTCTCGACCCTGTGCGAGCACGGCCCGCTGGTGCTGATGCTCGACGATCTACACGCGGCCGACCACGGCAGCATCGCGCTGCTCGAGACCCTGATCCGTGGCGTGACGGGCCCACTGCTGATCACCGGGACCCTGCGCCCAGGTCAGATCCCAGCGGGTCATCCGCTGCAGGCGCTGATCGACGAAGTCGAGGCCCAGCGTCTACCCCGAGCTGGCGTGATCAACGTCGCCCCCCTCTCGAGCCAGGCGATCGAGGCGCTGCTACACGACGCCCTGGGCGGGGCGTCGGACCAACTCCACACGCTCGCGGCGATCGTCAAACGCAAGACCGGCGGCGTCCCGCTCTTCATCGGCCAATTCATGTCGCAGCTGGTCACCAACGAGCTGCTGCTGCTCGACGCCGACGGCTGGCGCTGGGACCAGTCAAAGGTCGAGGCCGCGCAGATCCCCGACGACGCGGTCGAGATGATGAGCAACAGACTGCGGCTGCTGCCCGCGCCCGCCCGCCTGCTCCTCGGGCGCGCGGCCTGCTTGGGCATCCGCTTCGGGCTCGCCGAGCTGGCGCTGGTCAGCGACTGTCCCCCCGGCGAGCTGGTCGGCAACTCCTTCGAGCTCATCGAAGCCGGCCTATTGGTTGGTATCGGCCACGAGTACGGCTTTACCCACGACAGCATCCAGCACGCGGCGCGACGGCAGCTGCCGCCCGACGAGACCCGGCGGGTGCACTGGAAGATCGCCCGCCACCTGCTCGAGACGCTCGAGGGATCGGCGCTCGACGAGCAACTCTTCGAGATCGTCGAGCACCTCGACGCGGGGATCCCAGAGCAGCTCGAACCTGCGCAGCGTGTCGAGGTCGCCACGCTCAACTTGCGCGCAGGTCAGCGCGCGCTCGACTCGGCCGCCTACGATCTCGCGCTGCGCTATTTCGGTCATGGGCTCGAGCAGCTCGAGCATGCTCCCAGCAATCCCAGCCTTCCAAGTGATGCGGCCTCGGGTGAACACGACAAGCTCGTGTTCGGCCTATGGTTTGGCCACGCGCAGACGCTGGCCCTCGCCAGTCAACACGAGCGCGCCAACGCGGCGTTCGACACCCTGCTCGCGCGCCCGCTCAGCCCCTACCAGTACGGGCTGGTGATCTCGCGGCGAATCCGGCTGCTGCAGCTCGACAATCGGCAGCCCGAGGCCATCGCGCTCGGGCGTGACGCCTTGGCGCAGCTCGGGGCTCCGCTGCCGCGCAAGGTCGGTCTTGGCCGCGCGCTGCTCAGCCTGACACGCGCGTGGCTCATGATCCGCGGCTTCAACCTCGACACGGCGATGGCGCTCCCGGCCTGCGAAGATCCGCGCGGCGCGGCCTTGTTCGAGATCGTCTCGCAGCTCAAGTACCCGGCCTTTATCGTCGACCTCAACCTGTTCATGTACCTCAGCGGCGTCCACGTCCTGTTGCTGGGTACCCACGGGTTTCACGAGACCACGCCGATCGCCATGGCGGATCTCTCGATCAACGTCGGCGGGGGCTTCAACAAGCCGCACGAGGCCCAACGCACCATCGATCTCGCTCAGCAGCTGTGCGCGCGCACCGACAAGCCCGACGTCCCCCGCTCCAACATCGTCGCGATCGCCGGCTCGCTCTGTTACCACCGGACGCGCCCCTACGCCGACTTCCTCCATGAGTTCGAGCTCGCCTATCTGCTCGCCCTCGAGCTCGGCGAGTTCGATCACGCGGCGTTCATCGCTGCGTTTGGGCTCGACATGCAGCTCGAGGTTGGCACCCATCTCGCGGTGTTGGATCGCCGCGCGCTCGAGATCGAGTACGAGCTTGGGTGCCGCGGCGCCAAGCAAATGCAGAGCGTGAGCTGGGTCGCCGTCAACTGCTGCGCGGAGCTGCTCGGTGAGCGCGCCCTCGAGGTCGACGGGCAGCCCCGCGGGATCGCCCAGCTCACACCCGAGGCGCTGCTGGCCCGCGGCGGCGTCCCGACCAACGACTACGCGGCGCTGGCCGACATCGCGCTCGTGCAGGTGGTCCTCGGTGACTACGCCGCCGCGCTCGAGACCGGCATCCGGGCTGCGCCCAAGATCGCGGTTGTGCTCTTCAACAGCTGGTTGGTCCCTCGCTCGTACCTGGCGCTGTGCGTGGCCGTGAGCGCCCAACGTCTCGCCGGGCAAGCGCTGCCGCCCAACGCCCAGTCGCTCGCAAACAAGGGCCTGAGCCTGCTGCGCGCGTGGGCCAAGGCCTGCCCCAGCAACTATGGGCACTACCTCGAGCTCGCGCTGGGCCTGCGCGAGGCCGTCCGCAGCCATGCCAAGCGGGCCAGGTTAGTTCGAGCCATCGCCCACCTGGATCGTGCTTGGATTCAGGCTCGGACCCGGGGCTGCCGCTGGGTCGAGGGCATCGCCGCCCAGTTCGTCGCCGAGCTGCTCGAGCGTCACGGCGGCGGTGTGCTCGTCGAGGGCGCGTGGCGCAGGGCATGGGACGCGTACTCGGCCTGGGGCGCAGAGGCCAAGCTCGAACGTCTGCGCGCCCGCAAGCCCACGCTGTTCGCCGAGCCCGAGCGCAGGCGCGGCAGCCCGACCACGGGTCCAGCCACGGGCCCCAGCTCTGGCTCCTCCAACACCAGCTTGGATCTCGAGGGCGTGCTGCGCAGCGTCGGCGTCATCACCGAGGATCTGCATCTCGACGAGGTCATCACCCGGGTGCTCGACGCGGCGCTGACCTGCGCCGGGGCAGGCCACGGACAGCTGTTGCTCGAGCGCGGTGGTGAGCTGACCTTGGTCGCCGAAGCTCGCGGCGCCGACCACAGGGCCAGCGTGCTCCGCAAGCCCCGGCGCTTGCGCGACGTCGGCGACCAAGCACCCCGTACGATCATCAATTTCGTGGTGCGTACCGGTAAGTCATTGGTGCTCGACGACGCCGGCAGCGATCCACGCTTCGCCAGTGATCCCTACCTCGCGCGCCACGAAGTCCACTCGCTGATCGCCATGCCGATCGTGAGGAACGCGCTGATCGGCGTGCTCGTGCTCGAGAACCGGCTGCGCACCCACGGGTTCACGCCCGCGAGCATCGAGACCCTGCGCCTGATCACCGACCAAGCCGCGAGCACGCTCGACAACGCCCGGCTCTACGCGGCGCTGGGCCGCAGCGAAGCCCGCTGGCGCTCGTTGGTCGATGGCGCCCCCGACATGATCGCGTTGCTCGACGAGCGTGGCAGGTTCGCGTTCGTCAATCGCAGCCTCGATGCCGAGTCCGATTTCATCGTCGCAATGACCCCGGAGTCACGCGAGAAGTGGTACGCAGCGGTCGAGCTGGCCCTTGCCAACGGCGAGCAGCGCGAGCTCGAGGTCGAGCTGCCGGGGCCGTCCACGTCGCGTTGGTACGCGGTCCGCATCGCTGCGATTGCGCTCGATGGTGAGCTCGACGGTGAGGCCAATGGTGAGCTCGATCATGAGCTCGATCGTGAGGGGCCCGAGGCGATCGACGGGCGGTCCGGCAGGCGCCGGCGCAACGCGATCGCCGTCGCCACCGACATCACCGATCGCAAGCACGCCGAGGCCGAGCGCGAGCAGCTCGCGGCCCAGGTCCGCCAGCAGCAGCGCCTCGAGTCGCTTGGGACCCTCGCTAGCGGCGTCGCCCACGAGATCAACAACCCCATGCAGGGCATCATGAACTACGCCGAGCTGATCGCGGACAACCCGGACGACCGCAACACCGTGCTGGAATTCGCTGGCGAGATCACCCACGAGACCGAGCGGGTCTCCGCGATCGTCCGCAACCTGCTGACATTCTCGCGTCAGGAGCATGAGCAGGATTTCGAGCAGGTCCAGGTCCGCGCGCTGATCGATGGCACGCTCTCGCTGATCAACGCGATCCTACGACGAGACCAGATCACGATGAAAATTGACGTCCCGCCGCTGCTGGTCCGCTGCCGAAGCCAGCAGATCCAGCAGATCATCATGAACTTGGTGACCAACGCACGCGACGCCCTCAACGAGCACCACCCCGGCCGCCACGCCCGCAAGCACATCCAGATCCGGGCGCACGCGCTCGAGGGCGTCGATCGTGTGCGGATCAGCGTCGAAGACAACGGCGGCGGTATCCCAGAAGCGATTCGCACCAAGATATTCGACCCCTTCTTCACCACCAAAGACCGCGACCATGGCACTGGCTTGGGTCTCTCGGTCTCCCACGGGATCGCGCACGAGCACGACGGCGAGCTCTCGGTCGAGACCCACATCGGCAAGGGCACCTGCTTTCATCTGGACCTGCCCGCCGGGTCGGCCTCGGGCGACGGGCCGTCCAGTCTGCCCCCATGAAAGCGCGCCGCGTCGCCAACGCGACGCGAAGCGGGAGCGTGGGTCGCTCGCCCTCCCCCCCGCATCCAGCCGACGCTATGATGCATAGTAGCCAGATTTGGACATTGTCGGGGTTCCCGTCACATCGAGCGATGAAACCCCTACACTTTGACGTGCCATCATGTACAGTTGAATGAGGCAGCGTCGCCCGGTGTCACATGGGGCCGATGTAGGGAGAGTGACTTCAATGCAACGAACCTCGTCCACTTATCTCATTTACGCTGGCCTATTGTCGATATCGGCTTGTACAGAGCCCCCCAATACCGATAGTTCAACCCTGCTGCGCTCCAAGTCGAGCGTCGGTGAGAAAAAGTTCGAGACCGCGTTGTCTGGCACCAATGGCCGCGCCTGCGGTGACTGTCATGTCGCGGACGAGCACCGGGGGCTGCCTCCCGAGCACGTCCAAGACCTGCTCGAGAACGATCCGGACAACCCCTTGTTCGCGGATATAGACGCCGACGTACGCGGCACGGACAATCCAACCTTCAACAACCTCTCGCACGGCCTTGCGCGAATCCTGATCCCACTGCCGGACAACATGGACGTGATCGACTTCGCGGGCAATGTCGTCACGCCCCCCGACCGAATCGTCGAGGTCTGGCGGGCGGTCCCTTCGATCATCAACACATCATTTACAGGCCCGTACCTGTACGACGGCCGCGCGGACACCCTCGAGGCCCAGGCGCTCGGGGCCATCGAGCATCACAGCGAGAGTTCCCACGCGACCGGCAATGGCCTGCTCAAGCGAATCGCCGACTTCGAACGCACACAATTCTCCTCGGATCGCGCACGATTCGTGCACGAGCAGCTCGAAGCGGGGATCCCTGCCGCGGACATTCCGATCCCAGAGGACGATCCCGCGTTCCTGGCCACGCTGACCCCTGAACAGCTTCACGGTAAAGAAGTCTATGACTTCGCGTGTATGGGCTGCCACGGCGGTGCGCGTGATGACATCATCGTCGATCGCCAGATCCACGACGCGCTGTGTTTCGCCCCGCGGCCCGACGGCAACCTCAACCGCGACTTCACCGATCTCAACGACAACGGCGTCTTCGATATCGCGCTCGAGGGTCTCACGCTGGTGTTCGAGGCCCCTGAAGAGGGTTGCGGCGAGTTCCCCTTCATTGGGATCACCGCCGCCACGGTGCTCGGTCAGATCGGGCTCGCGTTTGAACCGATCCCCTACAACATCACGGCGAACTTCCCGGCCTACCGCTTTCGCTTCTACCGGGACAACGCGCGGACGGAGCACTGGACAGACCTGCCGCCGCTGCCCTTGTTCAATGAGCAGGGCCTTCCAGCTGTCGACGAGCGCGGCGTCCCAATCGCCGGTCCATCCGGCGGGCCGATCCCGTTCACGACCGACCCTGGCCGGGCGCTGATCACCGGTAACCCATCGGACTTCGAGGGCTTCGACGTCCCCCAACTACGCGGCATCGCAAACACCGCGCCCTACTTTCACGACAACAATGTGCTGACCCTCGAGGAGGTCGTTGAACTGTACAGTCGCGCTATCCTGCCAGCGATCCCCGGGGGCCCGTTCCCGCCGATCCACGTCACGCCGCAGCCCTCGTTCTTCCCGGGTGAGTCGCTGTCTCCTGCAGAAAAGGCCGACCTCGTCGCATTCCTCGAGGTGTTCTGAATTGAGCGACAGGCAACCCCTGGCACCTGCGCCAACCCCAGCGCGCCGACTCCTCGCTGCGGTCGGGTAGACCCAGGGCGCCGCTACAACTTTCGGCGCGCGTGGAAGCACGGTGTGCACGCCGTCTCGAGCAGGGCGCCAGCCTTGTCGAGCCGCCCAGAACCGGCATGGCGTCCAGGAACTGGCCGTCGAAGCGGATGAGGGCGACCCGCTCGGGAGCTGCTTCCAGAAGCCGTGGCGACGTAGGGTGGCCGCAGGATTCTCGGAATCCCGCGCTCGCCGGTCAGTTGGGCGGGCGACATGACGACCCACCCCGCCACTCTCGATCCCGCCACTCGTCGCCAGAGCTGGTCTCGCGGCTTCGCGGCCGCATCGATCGTAGCAGTCTGGGGACTCGCGTACTGGACCCACGTTCTTGTACAGAGCGCCGGCAGCTCCCACATGCGCGGCTTCGGGATGGTGCCCGTGGGCCTCGGGATCGTCGGCTCCGTTTTTTCCCTGCAGGCCTGCGACGACCTCGCCTGGAGGCTCCGCCAGAACGCTCGCCGCGTCTTGGTTGTTTTGGTCGCCAGCACGGCAGCCGCCCTGTGGGCGCCCGTGGGCCTCGGGGTCATGCTCTCTCTCCTCGGCCGCTGAGGAACTGAGCACCTCGTCGAACGGGGCCCGTGAGCTCAAACTCCACCCGCTCGCCGGCCATTGGATAGGCATGAGCGTCGGCATCGTCAGCGTGCACGCGGCGACCAGCAATGCGAGCGAGCTGGACAGAGCGATGGTCAAACCGCCGCCGCCGGTCGGAAGAAAACGGACGAGGCCACATCGGCGGGGGGGGGGGCGCCACGAACTGAGCGATGCCCGCAAGGCCCAGGTTTTGGACCCAGGTTTCGGACACAATACGAGACAACTTCAACGGCGCCAGACTTGTGTCTGTACACTGCGCCTGTGTCGCACCGAACAGTCTCGCTCATCCTCATTCTTGGCCTCGGAGCCGTGATTCCCGTTATCTCCCCCGCACCGAGCCGAGCGGGAGTGAAGTCCACGACGCCCGCGCCCGCGCAGGGGCTGGAGCTCCGCGCGGAGGCCCACTCGATCCACGGCGCGCTCCACACGGCCGAGGGTGGCGCCGTCAGCTTCGACGCCGCCGTACTCAGCGACCACGTCGTCCAGGTCGATCTCCACACGAGCACCGTCTCGACCAGCTTCCGCGCCGACTACGAGCAAGGCGAGCTGTTCATCGAGGGCAACCACGGGGAGCTCACGCCGCAGGACTGGCGCGCCGTCAGCGAGGCCTACAGCGCGATCTCGGCGCTCGAGCGCGACGACATCGACCCGATCGCCGTGCTCTACACTTACCGCGCGCTCGGGATGATGGGCGAGTCACTGCCCGGATTCGTGTGGGACTCGTGGGACGCCAAGCTCCCCGTGCTCGACGCATCCGCGCCGAGCTTCCTCGATGAGGGCCACGCCTATGCCCAGGTCGACGCAGAGCCCGTCGCGTGGGCCGACGCGGAGCCCGATGAGAACTCGGAGATGCTGCAGGAGCTCCGACGCTTCGACTCGAGCGACGACACCTCTACGCTCGGGCACGACCCCTCGCTGCTGGGCTTTGGCCCCACCGATCTCGTCGACGAGGCCGCAGAGCTGCCCTACTTCTCGAGTATCCCAACCATCTCGAGCTGCAGCAGCTTCTTGGACGACGCCCGCGACGGGAACATCGAGTGCGTCGAGTACGGCAAGTATTACTGCATCAGCTTCGACGTGTTCATGTCCAAGTCAGTCGCCATCGAGACGATCTCGCCCTCGGTCCCAGGCTGGTGGTCGCGGGCCAAGGCCGCACAGATGACGATTCCCGGCCCCAAGGCGCTCGACGGTGTCTACGAGTGCAACGGCCGCTGCGGACCTGGCTGCGACGCCCCGCCCGCGATGATCGGGGGCGGCGGCGGTTGGGGCGTGGGTTGTCTGATCCATGACCACTGCGTCTACCAGTCGACGGGGGGGAAGGACGTCAGCAGCCTGTGGGAGTCGGCCAAGCACAACATCCAGCTCAACCCCAGCTGTGGTGACGAGATGCGCGCCGCGGCCGACGACCACTTCATGCCGCCGAGCCTGTGCCCTGGCTCGAAGACCGTCGGCGGCTCGGGCAAGTGGTACCGCTACGCGCCGCCGCGCACGAGTCCCCTGATGTGGAAGAAGTTCGACAATAAGGCGTCGAGCAAACAGACCACGTCTGTGGGCAGCTTCGACGTGGAGAAGCCGTCGAAGACCACCAAGTCGAGCAAGGCCTGCAAGATCGACCCAACCATGCCCGGCTGCGACGACTATATGAAGTAAAGTGGTCGCGGGCAGCGATCGCTGCCCTGCTGCCCATGACCCAAGTTCACACCCTCGATCAGATCCGCTCGGCCGTGGGCTGAGGAGCGAAGCTCCGAGTACGGCGGCCGAGCGCCTCGAAGGTGTGGAATCATCGGGCGATGGGCATCGAGCACTCGCTCGGTCTCGTCGGCGTTGGCTCGGTGCTCAGCCTCGGCCGTTGTGGTGGCGATGACCCTTGCGAGGGGCTGCGCGGCCGTCAGTAGCAGGTGAGTCCGGGGTTCGTGTAGAAATGCTCGCGGGTCCGAGTGAGGGCATTGAACACCATGACCTGGCGCCCCCAATAGTGACTTTCGACGCAGAAGGACGCCTGTATGACGTTCCCCACTCCCGGAGCCGCTTGCGCCCAGACCCCGGGGGTCCAGCGGAGAGCGTCGCCAATGTGGTACTGGCCGTCGTAGGTCACCACACGGGATGTAACAGCTCCACATCGTGAGGCCCCGCCCCCGGGCTCTGGGTCGAACTTGATCCAAGCATAGCCCGTCGGATAGTTGCCGTAGAACAGATGAAACCGGCAGTAGTCCGGTCCAATTGGGTCAAACACGAAGGTATGGATGACGTTGTGAGCGTATATGTTTCCCCAAACGTTGGTGTCGTCTTCAGCAGCGAGGACAGGGAGCTCTGAGGTGTTCTCGCCGACTGGCTCAACCTCTTCGACCTCGAACTCTAGCATCGCTTCTTCTAGTTCCTCGAGGACCTGTTCATCACCCAACTCGAACGCCTCGTCGTCGCACGCTGTCACCAGCATCGACACGAGGACAAGGGGAAGTGTTCGCCATTGGGAGGACTGGGAGGGAGCTGGGCGGGGGTTGTTTTCCATCTCGTTGCTCCATGTCTCCCACCACCATTTGCTTCAGATTATCTCTGCCCGCTCCGCGGTTACCGCCGACGCAGGCGATCCAGCGGCCGGGTCCGAGCTGGCGCGCGTCGACCGAGCCGACGCAGATACGCTTGTTGTTCGACGGCGAAGCGACCGAGCCCGAGGTGCTCGCCAAGTAACCCACTCGCCACACTTGTGCCTGGCTGCTTCAGATGGTGTTCGCGGTCGACATCATGACTTGCCCGCGCTACCGAGGTGCGATGCGCTTGATCAAGACAGGCAACAAGCCAGACGACATCGCGCGGTCGTCGCTGACGGCGTAGCGGATCAGCTCATCGAGCTTCGCCGCGTGGGTCGCGTCGCCATGCTCGAGGCAAAGCAATGTCAACTTTCGATGATCGTTTCTCGGGGGCCCAGAACTACCCCAGCGAGCCACGAGGACGGCAACGACGCCTCCTCCACTGCGCTCGGTAACTCGAAACGACATCATCATGAACGCCATCGCCCCCAGCCCCGCCACCTCCCTCCTCGTTCGTTCGCTGCTCGGCGAGCTCAGGCCCAAGCCCTCGGTCTGCGTCCGTCAGTCGGCTCAGGGCGCGCAGCTGCAAAGTTGTTTGTAGGCACGGGTATGACGAGCGGCACAAAGCGTCGGCAAGAGAGCGGAAGTCGCGGTGAGAGGGAGTTTCGAGATTGTCATCACATTGGTTGTTCCTTTTCAGCGTTGGGACATGGAGGAGAGCTCCCTGTCGACCCAAAACACCCCCCCCAACGGGGCTCTGGGGCAGATGTTACTTCGCGCCGGTGGCTCGCAACGGGCTGCGCGCCCGTGCTCTGTCGCCCCTCGGGCGCGACGCTGGGAGGCATGCGCGCCTCGACAGCCCGTCGCCAATTCTCGCGTGCCAGCGAAACTATCCGAACGCAAGCGCCGTGTTGAATGCGACCGCAGCGGCCGTGGTGGCCGGCGGCAGAAATGGGAAAATCATGCGTAGCAATTTCACGATGAACGCGCTCGCTATCCTCTCACTCGCAAGCATCACCGTCGGCTGCGACGCTGTCGAGATCGATGGTGTCGAATACCAGGCGGACGACGAGGCATTGGAGGACGACGAGCCTTTGGAGGACGACGAGCCTTTGGAGGCCGAGTCGACGGCAACGCCCACCACGACCGACGATCTCAGTGTAGATACCGTCAGTGGAGACGCCACAACCCTAGCGCTGAGCGGTAGCTGGACGCTCACGGGGTCGACGGTGGTGGACCACTGGGGAGGTCAGGCGGCGGTGACGCTCCCCACGGGCAAGATTTTCGCTCTGAGCAACAGTTCCAACAATCCCAAAGTCGCGGAGATCTATGACCCGGCCACTGGCACGTGGTCGCTTGCGGCGCCGTCCAACGATGACCACACCAGGGGCCTCGTCGTTCGGTTGTCAAACGGCAAGGTTCTAGCGATCGGCGGATACTCTTCCACCACGTTCACCTACGCCGGCACCGAACGCTACGATCCTGCGACGAATACGTGGACGAGCGTTAGCGGCGGACCGACGATCGCCGACAATGGCGTGGCCCAGGCCGTCACGCTCTCGAACGGTAAAGTGCTGGTGGCCGGTGACGGCGACAACTGGACCCTTTCACGCTCGGCAAAGATCTACGACCCTACCTCGAACAAGTGGACGAACACAGGCAATATGATCGACTATCGCGCCCAGTTCGGCATGGTGGCGCTGGCGAACGGGAAGGTGCTCGCCGCCGGCGGCTCCTATATCTGGACCGGCACTCCGGGTTCGCACAAGGCGGAGCTGTACGACCCGGGTACCGGCACGTGGTCTGCCACGGGCGACCTGAACAACTTTCACACAAACGCGACGGCGACGCTGCTGGCGAACGGGAAGGTCCTGCTTGTCGGCGCCAGCACGCCGGAGCTCTACGATCCGGGTACCGGCACCTGGTCGCTCACAGGGAGCACTCACAACGCGTTCAATGACCATTCCGCGATTCGCCTGGGGTCCGGCAAGGTGCTGATCGCCGGTGGCGCGGGTAAAAAGGCGGAGACCTATGACCCCTCGACGGGCGCCTGGACCGTGGCAAACGACATGAACGTTTCGCGGTGGTTCCGGCCTGCGATGTCGACCCTGCCGGGTGGCCTGGTCCTCCTCAGTAGCGCGGCTGGGAAGCAGACCGAAATCTACACACCGTAATCGCCGGGGCGCTGTCGCGCCGAGGATCTGAATGTGAGTCGCCCGGCGGGCGACCCACGGCCTCGTTCGGATTGATCTGAGTCGCCACAGACGCGGGGCGCTTCCCCGCACTGTCCGACCTTCAGGCTTCAGAGCGCGCACGTGAGCACGTCGAGGCGCTCGAGCCTCGCGTGCGCTGGTCCGCCGCGAAGCGGGGCTAGCCCCGTACGTTGAACTCCAGCGCGCGTGCGTCGCGAATCTCCCCCGCGTCCACCTCGAGCGTCAGCCCCCCGTGCACCGCCTGCACGTCGATCCCGACAACATCCTCGAACGCCACCCCATCAACGAGCGGAACCTGCACGAGCCGCCCCTCCGGGACATCGGGCAGCAACCGCGTGTCGGTGGCCAGCTCGATCTCCCCCGCCCCGGTCCGCACGCTCACCCGCAGCTCCCCGCCAAGCTTCGCTACTGGCGGCATCGGGTTCGCGTTGACCCACCACTGACTCTCGCCCCCGGCCTGAACGATCCCGGTGAGCACCGACCCGGTGTACCCATCGGGCAGCGCCACGCTCGGTCCGGGCATGTCGGCGCCGGCCCACGCGGTCAACATCCTCTGCACGTTGTAGCTCTTCGTGAACCGGTAGTCCGAGATCCAGTACGGCCGGCAGTAGCTCATGAAGTCGGTGTATGCCTCTGGCGCGTAAAACTGAGCCGTGAGCGGATCGAGCCCGCGGGCCCCAAGCGTCGCGTTGGGGTGGGGATACAGCGGATCCGGTCCAGCAGCACCGCCACACGGCGCGTGCAGGGCCCCCTGCGCATGGCCGACCTCGTGAACGGCAGTATTGACCGACTCGCGGATGTCATTTGGATTCCACAGCCCCGCGCCATAGCGCATCGAAGCCTCACCCAACACCGGCGGATCACTGTTGACCGGCGCGACCCCCAAGATCCCGTCGGGGACCACGCTGCAGTCGTCCAGCAAGATCAAGAAGAACGCGTCGGGAATGTCGGCATATTCGGCGCGGATCGGCCCCACGACCCCAAGCAGCGAGAGCACATCGGTCTGCGTGCCAATGTCGACGCTCAGCGAGGTGTCGATCGTCACGCTGTTGGTCTCGATCCCGCTCCAGACCTCGAAGCCGGAGCGAATCGCCTCGATCTCGGCCTCGGGCAGCACGCTGGTGTCCGTGGAGCAGCCCGGGACGTCATAGTGGACACCAACAATGTACAGATTGAGCGCCGCCGGATCACCCGATACGGGCAACGCCGTGTTCTTGTCGCGCGGCCACCGGGTCTTGCCCGTGGTCTTGGGAATGTCGAACGCCGGCTCGGGCTCGACCACGGTCACGCTGTAGCGCATGCCGGGGACCACGTCCTCCGCGGCCAGGCGCCAGTAAAATCCCGACAGCAGATCATCGGCGGTGGACTTGCCAACCACGATCGGCGAGCTGCCTTTTTGGGTCTCACGATCGGGGATGACCTGCTCGCTGCCGTCGGGGTACTCGACGTGGAGACGAGCGATCAACGGGCGGGGGGTCCACTCCAATGGCGGATCCCACAGGGCCCGCACCCACATGTGACGGTTGGGCACCAGCGGGACCCCGTAGGTCGTTGGGTCGACGACCGTGCCGTCCACGTAGATCGGCTGGACGACCGACTGCGAGACTTCGATCCCGGTGATCTCCAGCTCCCCGCGGGCCGGGCCGTAGCCTTCGGTCTCACCGGTCTCTTGACCCTCGTCGTCGAGCGCTTCGTCGTCGGAGCAGCCGGCGACGATGAAGAGCAGGGCCAAGCCAGATGCCACGGCGACGCGCATGGCGGCATCATAACGGCTTGCTGAGCAGATCGAAGCCGACCTGCAGCGGGTTCTCGCCGATCTCGCCCAGCGCGCGCTCGAGGGTGGGATCCGCGGCCGCAGACATCAGCCACGCGCTCAGGCGCTCGCGTAGTTGCTCGCTGAGGGGCCCCTGCGTGAGCGCGGCCCGCAGCGCGCCGACGTCCTCGACCGGGTCCGCGGCCGCGACGGGCTCGGCCGGCGTGTGGTCGACCGGCGTGTGCGCAGTCTCGATCGGGATCTCGAGCGGGTCGAGATCGATCCACGCGTGGTCTTCGCTGCCGGACGGCTCCGCGCGAAGCTCATCGGGATCGGGGTCGGGATCGGGATCGGCATCCTCATCCGCGCCCTCGCTGTCCGGCGCCGCGCCACCGGGGACCTGAACCTGAACCGGCACCGCTCGCCAGCTCGAGTCCCCATGGTCCCGCAGCCGCCGGGCCCGACGCTCGGCGATGACCTCCCACGGCTGAGCGTTGAGCACGTGCTCGCGCTCGAGCCAGCCCCGCCGCGCCATCGCCAGCGCAAACTCCGGCCGACCCAGGTGACGCGGCGCGTGAGCGTCGGTGTTGAGCACCACCGCCACGCCCCGCTCGCGGCACTTTCGACAGTCGACATCACCCAGGTCCATGCGATTGGGCCCGCCGTTGCACTCGAGCGCGACCTGATGCTGCCGCGCGGCGGCCAGCACCGCCTCGAGATTCAGCGGATACGCGTCGCGCTTGCCCGGCCGGCGCCCGGTTGGGTGGCCAATGCAATCCACGACCCCGCTCTCGATCGCCCGGATCACCCGCTTGGTCATTGTTGCTTCGTCTTGGTCCGTCCACCGATGCACGCTCGCCACGACCCAGTCGAGCTGCGCGAGCAGGGCCGGGTCGAGATCGAGCTCACCGTTGGCCAGGATGTCGACCTCGATCCCCGATCGCAGCTGCAGGTCATCGAGCTGGGCGTCGAGCCGGCGGATCCGCTGCAGCTGCGCGGCCAGGCGCGGCTCGTCGAGGCCGTTGGCGATCCGCAGGGCCTTCGAGTGATCGGTGATCGCAATGTAGCGATGCCCAAGCTCGCGCGCCCGCTCGCTCATCTCGCGCAGCGTGCCAGCCCCGTCGCTGTCGGTCGTGTGCATGTGCAGATCACCGAGCAAGTCGCCAGCTTCGATCAGCTTTGGCAGCCGCTTGCGATCCGCGGCCTCGACCTCGCCTTGGTTCTCGCGCAGCTCGGGGGGGATCCACGGCAGGCCCAGGTGGCGAAACACGTCGGCCTCTTCTGGGCAGGGATCGATCAGCTGCTCGTCACGGGTGAACACGCCCTTGTCGCTGACCTTGAGCCCCAGCCGACCCGCCCGCAGTCGCAGCTCGATGTTGTGCAGCTTCGACCCCGTGAAGTAGTGCAGCCCGGCGCCAAAATTCTGGGGCGGGAGCACGCGCAGATCCGCCTGTTGTTGGTTGCGCAGCCGCACCGAGCAGCGCGAGTCCCCGCGCAGCAGCACCTCTTCGACGTCGGGCAGGCTCTGAAACCGCGAGGACACCGGGCCTGGATCACTCGAAGCCACCAGCACATCCAGATCACCGATCGCCGCCTTGCCCCGGCGCACGCTCCCGGCCAGCTCGATCCGCGCGACCTCGGGCAGCGACGAGAGCGACGCGAGGATCCGCCGACCGACCCGCTGGGCCTCGATCAGCGGGACCTTGCCCCGCCGCTTGCGATAGGCTTCGACGCCCGCGAGGATCTTGTGGACCATCGCCGTGCCCATCCGCGGCATCGACTCGATCCCGCCTGCCTGGGCCGCGTACTCGAGCTGATCGATGGTCTCGACGCCAAGTCGATTGTGGATGTTGCGGACGGTTGTGGGGCCGAGGCCCTTGATCTTCAGCATCTCGCGCAGCCCGGGGCCGATCTTGCGGCGCAGCTGATCGAGGTCGTCGCAGCTGTGGCGCCGCAACATCTGCTTGACCCGATGCACCGTCCCCGAGCCGATCCCCCGGACGCTGTCGAGCTCGCCCCGGTTGAGCAGCTCCTCCGCCGGGCGCGGCAGGCCCTCGATGATCCGCGCCGCCCGACGAAACGCAGCGATCCGGTGACGGTCGCCGCCGTCGATCTGCAGTAGGTCGGCCATCTCGCCAAATAGCGCGGCGATCTCCGAGTTTTCGAGGCGGGCCATGCGGACGGCGCGGCCGGGGTGTTATGGTCCGGCCCCCCGGCCCGGCACCAGTCTAGCCGGCGGGCTTCGTTCGAGCACCCACCGAGCAAACGAGCAACCGACATGGCCAACGACGACCAGAACCAGCAACAGCCACAACAGCCTGGGATGCCCGGGATGCCCGGGATGCCAGGCATGATGCCCGGCCAAGGCATGCCCGGCCAAGGCATGCCCGGCATGAACCCCATGATGGGCGGCATGAACCCCATGATGATGCAGATGATGCAGATGATGGGGCAGATGGCCGGCGGGATGGGCATGGCCCCCCAGTTCGACGCCTCGGCCGCCCCCTTCCAAGGTGAGCTCAGCAAAGACGAAGACTCGGGCCTCGACGCGGACATCATCCGCCCCGCCACCTTCGACGATCTGATCCGCAAGCAAGAGCCCCTGCCAACTGGCACCGTGCTCGACCACCTGTGCCTCACCGAAGACGGCAAGCACTCGCTGGGCGGCCTGCCCAAGGGCTGCACCATGGCGCTGGTTGGCCCCCCCGGTAAGGGCAAGACCCGCACGACCCTTGGCACCCTGGCGCGCGTGGCCCAGTCTGGCACCAAGGTCGCGTTCGTGGTCGCCGAAGAGGGCTTCCATGACAAGGCCGGCTCGGGCCGCGACGACCTTGGCTCGCGCATGACCAAGATCGGCATGTCCGCGACCGGCCTCAGCGAAGCGGAATTTCGCAAGCAGGTGCTCGAGAACATGTGGGTGATCGAGTCGCAGTACCACCGCGGTCAGACCTGGGACGACTTCATCGCCAAGTACCGCTACCTGGTCGAGAAGGCCGGGATCGGGTTCGTGGTCATCGACTCGCTGAACATGCTCGATCCCAGCAAGAACAAGACGGCGGATCACCTGAGCACGCTCAAGACCTACAACCATGAGCAGGGCGTGACCTGTCTGTGCGTGGGTCAGATCAAGGACACGGGCGCGCCGGTGGGTGGCGAGGCGATGCAGCACACCGCCGACGCCGTGTTCCTGATCGAAGAGATGGGGCTGAGCTCGAAAGAGATCGCGTCGGAGTGGGGCGGCAAGTACCGCGAGCGGATCGACATCATCCGCGCGGTCAAGTGCGTGTCGTCGCCAACCTTCCCGCACCCAATTCGCATCGAGCAAAAGCCGGGCACGGGTGAGCTGTTGGTCTCGGCGCTGCAGCCGGCCGACAAGGCCGTGCTGCCGCTCGCCTAGCGCGTGCGAGCAGCGTCGCCGGCCCTCCCCTGCTTGCTGTGAAGCTCGCGGGTGAGGGCCGCCGCGTTTGACTCGACCCTCGGGGGCTCAGTCGCAGCCCTCTGCGGCCAGGCAGCAGTCCTCGGTGTTCATCAGGCAAAAGCTCGGGTCGCCCTCGCCAGCGATGATCGGCATCGGCTGACAGCCGTAGCCCTCGCGCCCACACTGGCTCGAGCTCTCACACGGCGGCGCGCAGGCGGTGAACAGATCCTGGGCGCCGATGCAGGCGATGCCGCCCTCGGGGTCGCACTCGACGGAGTCGAGCACGAAGGTGGTCTGGGCGTCGGGCAGGCTGCAGGCCTTGTTGCAGTAGCCCCCGGGCAGGGCGAACACGCCAATGATGTCCGTGATGCAGATGGCGTCGTCGCCAAGCAGGGCCTGGCAGTCGGCGTCCTGCATGCAGGGCGCTCCCCAGGTTGTCATGATTGACTCCGTCACCCCGTCCTTCTCGGCCCACTCCGTGCCGCAGGCGTCGCCGGTGGTGTCGCCGTCGCCGTCGCCGGTGGTGTCGCCGTCGCCGTCGCCGACGGTCTCGCCGACGCCATCACTCGAGGTGTCGCTCTCGCCCATGTCACCGTCACCGTCGCCGTCGCCGTCGCCGGACGAGGTGTCGCCGCCGCCCTCGCCCGCGGAGTCGCCACAGCCAAAGAGCGCCAGGGCGAGGATCGGGGACAGTAGGATCGAGGTGCGTGCGCGTGGCTGCATCCGCCAACTATCTGGCCTCGGCCGCGTGCGGGTCAACGCCGGGCCCGTTCGCGCTCAGTCGACCGAGAAGCTCGAGCTGACCTTCATCGTGGGGCCGTCGAAGGCAGGGAACCGGTGGCCGTACACGGCCTTGCGCACGCAGGGGATCATTCCGGCTTCGGTCAGCCGGGCCGGCGCCGAGGCGTTGACGCCGGTGACCTTGCCCTTCTTGTCGACGCCAAAGCTGTAGCGCACCGTGCCGCTGTTCAGATCAGGCATGCGCGCCGCCGCGTCGCGGACACAGGCCTGAAAGCTCGAGTCGAGCTTGGCGAGCTCCCGGTCGATCACGCCGTCGCTGAGCCGCTCGCTGCCATCTGACATCGAGATGCTCTGATCCTCGGTGGCGTTGAAGCGCGGCACGTTGCTGTCGTTGTCGATCGGCGGGCCGCCCCCAGCCGCGAGCTCGCCCTCTTCGGCGCTGCCACCATCGCCACCGCCACCGCCACCGCCACCACGTCGGCCTCGCCTGCGCTTGCGCTTGCCGGGCTCGGGCGCTTCGTCTTCCTCGACCACCTCGGTCTCGGCGACCTCGAGCTCGCAGCGCCCCGCGACGCAAACCGTGCCCGCACCACACAGCTGGCCGGCATCACAGTCGAGGCTGGGCGCGCTCGCCATGTACGTGAAATACCCAAACATCCCGCCCGCCCCGAGCACCAGCCCAAGCACGAGGCCACCCCCCAACATCCCAGCTGGCGTGCTCATTGGTCCTGCAACTCGTCGTCTGCGCCGTCGGCGTCCGCATCAGCGTCACCGTCAGCGTCAGCGTGCTCGGGCGGGTTCACGAGATCGCTTGGCTCGCGCAGCGGCCCGCGAGCATCCAGGATCGGCGCCGGGCGATCACCAGGTCCATGAATGACCTTGCTGGCTTTCTCGGCCTCCCAGCGTTCACGTCGCTCGACCCGCTCCGCCTCACGCTCGAGCCGGTTGGCTTCGGCCTCGGCCTTGTCCCACCAGGTCCGCTCGCGGACGGGCCGGAACTCCGTCTCTTCGTCGATCAGCTCGAGGCCGTAGCGCTCGCGCAGCTCGTTGGGCAGCTGCCCGTGCACAACCGTCTTGCAGGTGATCGTCTCTTGCTCGGTCTGCTTGCGGGGCGCCTGCCACTGATCCCAGCCGCCCTTGGCGATCACCTCTTGCGGGTGCGGCACCCGAGTCCACAGCCGGACGAAGCTGACCGACTTGGCCGGCACCCCGTCGTGATGGCGCTCCCACTCGCGGCACACCCACGCGCCATACAGCCGCTGGTAGTGCTTCTTGCCGTCGATCCGCCGGTTGATCTTGCCGCGCCGGTCGTACCAAAAATACGGGTAGCGGTTGTCTTCCCAGATGTCTTGCTCGAAGTCCCACAGCTCGCCGTCTTGATCCTCCACGAACACGCGCACGAACGCGTTGGTGCGGTTTGGATTGGGGGCGAACATGGCCCAGCTCTGGTTGTTGCGGGTCCCACGAAAGTACTCGTAGCCCTTGGTCTGCTGCAGGAAGCTCTTGTGGAAATCCTTGGCCAAGCCCTTGCCGGGGGAGTTCCACACGATCAGCACGCTCGCGTGGTAGAGCACGAACACGCTGGCGACCAGGATGCCCCACAGCGGGTACACCCACGGACTGCTCGCGCGGCGCTCGGCGAATTGTTGCGGCGCGTGCAGCAGTGTCTCGTGCAGCGGCGCTTGCTTCGGCGCGGGAGGCATTGCCGCGATTCTGCCATGGCCAGGCGGCGGGTACAGCGTGCGCTTGCGGGGTCGACTCACACCGTGTTGCGCCGCTCTAGAGCTGCCCAGGCGACTGCCCTGCCCGCTTCGCCTTCGCAGCCTCGGCCTTCGCCGCCTTCTCGGCCTTGACCCTCTCTGCCTCGCGCACGCTCCACCAGGTCTTCTCGCGGATCGCCCGAAACCCCTTCTCTTCGTCGATCAGATCCAACCCATAGCGCTCGCGCAGCTCGTTCGGCAGCTGGCCCTGGCTGACCGTCTTGCAGGTGATGGTCTCTTGCTCGAGCTGCTTGGCCGGCGCCTCCCACTGGTTCCAGCCGCCCTTCGCCAAGACCTCGGCGGGCTCGGGCACCGTCGTCCAGCGGCGCACGAAGCTGACCGAGATCGCCGCCTCGCCGCCGTTTTGCCGCTCCCATTCACGACACACCCACGCCCCGTAGATCCGCTGGAAGTGCTTCTTGCCGTCGATCCGTCGGTTGATCTTTCCGCGGCGGTCATAAAAGAAGTACGGGTAGCGGTCCTCTTCCCAGATGTCCTGCTCGAAGTCCCACAGCACGCCATCTTTGTCGGTCACGAACACGTGCACGAACGCGTTCACCTTGGTCGGGTTGGGCGCGAACATGTCCCAGCCCTGCGTGTTGTTGGTGCCGCGGAAGTACTCGTGGCCCTTGACCTGCTTCAAGAAGCTGTCGTGAAAGTTCTTGGCCAAGCTGACCCCGGGCGAGTTCCACACCAGCAGCACGCTCACGTGGTAGAGCACGAACACGCTGACCGCCAAGATGCCCCACAGCGAGTACGCCCACGGGCTGCTCGGTCGGCGGTCGACCGGGGCGGGGCGCCCATGCAGCAGGGACTCGGACAGCGGCGCGGGCACGGCTGAATCTTGCCATCAGTGGGGCCGGTGTACAGATCTTCGAGCCAACCCAGCGCGGGCGCTCACGCACGTTGGCCGCGCGAGAGCACCGGCTGCGGCGCCCGTCGTAGGCGCGAGGATCACGTTGTTCGAGGACCCCACGTTGGCCCAGGCCGCTCGAGCTTGGCGAACACGACCCCGGCCGCCAGCGCGACGCCAAGCAGCCCGACCATGGACTCGATCGTGACCAGCACGTTGGCGTAGGTGCCGTTCGGCACCAGGCCGCCGTAGCCGATCGTGGCGATCGTCTGCACGCTAAAGAAAAACGCGTCGGCGAAGCTGCCGGGCCGGGCACCCGAGATGCAGTCGCCGCCGGCCAAGTACAGACCGGCGAAGCCCACGTTGGCCAGCAAGAACACCAGCGAGAACACGACCAAGATCCCCAGCCACGAACCCTGGAGCAGACGAAGATAGAGCTCCGTCAGCGGCGTGAACGGGAGCCCGCCCCGCACCGAAGCCTGCTCGGGCCCCAACACGGGGCGGTCGTTGGCCGGCTCGGGTGCGTCGCTCACCGGCCACTAAGGTGGCACTTGGGCGCCGACGGTGCAATCAGGCGCGGGACAGGATCTCGAGCAAGCCAGCAGGGTTGTCGACGTGGACCCAATGGCCAGCGCCTGCGACGGTGGCCAGAGCGATGTCGCCGGCTTCGGCGAGCGCCTGGGCGCGGGCGAGCTCGTCGCCGAACACGGCTTGGGATCGCTCGCCGAGCACCAGGGTGACTCGAGCTCCGGCCGCGGCCTCGGCCTCGAGCGCGGGCCACAGATCGAGGGTCGTGAAGTCTCGCAGCAGCGCGGAGATCCGCTCGAGGTCCAGGCCAAAGCGCCACTGTCGGGGCTCGGCGTCGGGGTTGACCTCTTCCAAGTTGGTCGCCAGCCACTGCGCGATCGGCTTGGCGATCCCCGCGGCGAGCAGCGCGTCAACGAACGCGCCGCGGGACTCGAACTGCGGGGGTAGTTGATCGAGCGCGGCGAACACAGCGTCGGTGCTGCGGTCGCGGGGCTCGGTGCGGGGGCCGGCGGGGGCGTCGATGACCCACAGCTCGTCAGCGCCGAGGCCGGCCGCGCGCAGCTGGTCGGCGGCTGCGATCGCAACCTTGCCGCCGAAGCTGTGCCCGAGCACCGCCGCGATCCGTCCGCCGTGGGTCTGCGTGATCGACTTGGCCAGCGCGACCAGATCTGCGGCGGCGGCCGTGACCGTGCGATCGCCCGACAGATGTTGTGAGTCCCCGTGATCGCGCAGATCGACCAACACCGCGCCCCAGTCGGGTTCGCCCGCCTGCGCCCGATCAGCGAGCCACTTACGGGCGAAGCTGCGCCAGTTGGCGCCGCGGCCCAGGATGCCGTGTAGGAACAGCATCCAGCGATCGGGTTTCTGCGCTTCGGCGGTCAGCAGCTGGTGAGCCAGGATCATTGCGGTGGATGCTAGCAGGGTCAATTCTGGATGGGCCTCGCGTGGCTGGCCAAGGCATCGCCGTTCCCACTCCCTCGATGCGCGCATGTCACCGGACGCCGAATGCCCGCCCTTCGCCGTGGCGTGCCGTTGTGCGCGAGCCTGTGAAAGAACGTGCACACCCCACCCATGATCGCGTATGAAAGAAGCGCAACATGTCCGAAGAACACGGCATCAACCCCATCGCCTTCGCGGTCCCGCTGTTCCTCGCTTCGATCTTGATCGAGGCCGCGATCGCCAGGCGTCAGGGGCGACAGGGCTACTACTACTTCGGGACCGCGCTGGCCGACGTCACCAGCGGCACCGTGTTTCAGGTCCTCGAGGTGTTCTTCAAGTTCGTGCCGCTGCTCGTGTACGCCTGGGCGGTGGAGCGCTTCGCCCTGGTCGACTGGGGCGAGAGCACCTGGGGGCTGTTCTTGACCACGCTGCTGCTGGTCGACTTTCTGTACTACTGGTGGCACCGCGAGAGCCACGTGATCAACGTGCTGTGGGCGGTCCACGGCGTCCACCACCAGAGCGAGGACTTCAACCTGGCCGTCGCCCTGCGCCAGCCCATCTTCGAGCCGATCACCTGGTTTTTCTTCTACATCCCGCTGGCGCTGCTGGGGATCCCCGTTGAAGTGTTCCTGGGCGCGTACGCGCTGGATCTACTCTACCAATTTTTCATCCACACCGAGCTGGTCCGCAAGCTGCCCGCGCCCATCGAGTGGCTGTTCAATACACCCTCTCACCACCGGGTTCACCACGGCGTTCAGGACCAATACCTGGACAAGAACTATGGGGGGATCCTGGTGATCTGGGATCGCATGTTTGGGACCTTCGCCGCCGAGGACGAGCGCGTCGTCTATGGCACGACCGTGCCAGTGCACAGCTACAATCCGCTGTGGACCAACTTCAACTATTTCCAGCACATGGCCTCGCTCGCGCGCCAGGCCACGCGGCTGCGCGACAAGCTGTGGGTATGGTTCGCGCACCCGGCTTGGCTGCCGCAGGGGGTGGAGCGAGACCCCAACGAGATCAAGCGGATGAAGTCCGAGAAGTACCGGCCCGAGGTCTCGCCCGAGCTGGTCTGGTATCTGAGCGGGCACTACCTGCTGCTTGGGGCCCTGCTCCTGGTGTTCTTGATGTTCGAGGCCAGCTACGGTTGGGGCCAGCGAGCGGCGGGGTGCTTGGCGATCGTGATGAGCACCGTCGTGTTCTTGGGACTGGTCGAGGGTAAGCGGTGGGCCCAGTGGATGGAGCTGGTGCGGGGGCCGGTTGTTGCTGGTGGGGTGGTTTGTCTGGCGGCGTTGTGGGTGGAGGGGTGGGCGTTGGTTGGGATTGGGGTTGGGGTATTGGTGATCATGTGGGGCAGCTGGAACGTTTGGCGGGCTCGGGCTCGGGCTGCGTAGGTCTGAAGTTCGAGGTTGGATTGGGGGGTGCTTGGTTGTTCGCGGGGGTCGGTGGGTCCGGCGGGGCAGCGCGCACGGGCTGCCGACGACCCGAACCCGGCTACGGTCTACTCCAGTCTCGTGACCCCGCTTCCTTTCGTTGCTCGAGCTTGGCCCGACCGTTCTTCTCTTCGCTAATCTCCACGTGCGTAGATACGCCGGGTTCGGGCCGTCGGCGGCCTTTGTGCGCTCCTCGTTGTTCGGGCCTCGTGCTCCGATCCGCGCATGCGGGCGCTGGGTTGGTGAGCGTGGGACCGGCCCCTGTTGGGGACGACTCTGGGGGTGCTTGGTTGTTCGCGGGGGTCGGTGGGTCCGGCGGGGCAGCGCGCACGGGCTGCCGACGACCCGAACCCGGGATCGGGCGGCCTAGCATGGTCACCGACCGACAGCGCTACGGCTTGGTGACGTACGCCTGCAGGGTTTCGAGCAGCGCTTCGCCACGCAGCTTCTCCTCGGTCGCTGCGATCCGGCCCTCGGCGTCAACGAGCACGACCAGCGGGACGCCGCTGAACTCCCACGCTTTTTGGAGCGCGCTCTCGTCCGGCTCGTGGAGGTTGATCCACGGCATCGGCCACTTGTCGCGGCGAAACGCTTCGACCGTGTCGACCTGGGCGTCGACGCTCACGGACACGAACGCGATCGGCCCGTCTGCGCCGCCGAGGGTCTCCCAAGCGGTATGCAGGTGCTGCATCTCGCTCACGCAGGGCCCGCACCACGTCGCCCATACATCGATCAGGTACGGGCGGCCGCGCAGGTCTTCCGCGCGGACGGCTTGGCCGGCGAAATCCTCGAAGCTCCAGTCGGGCATGGTGCGACCGAGCTGTAGGGGGCGATTGGGGTCGTAGTCCGAGCGCGCCCAGAGGGCCGAGTACGAGTCGCCATAGTCGCGCACGAGCTCGGCGTAGAGGGGCCCGGTTACGGCTTCGTCGTCGCCGGCTTGGCGGAGATCGAGGTAGAGCAGGTGGGCGCGCAGGCCTGGATCGGTCTGCACGGTCTGAAGCTGCCGACGATATTCACCGGACTTCGGATCGTCGAGCATGGCACCGAACACGCTGTCGATCTGCAGACCGAGGAAGCTCCACGCGATGTGATCGGCGGGCACGAGATCGAGCAGCCAGTACAGGTCCGCGGGAGTCAGGCACGCTGACTCGAGTCCCGCGACCTGGCCGAACAAGGTGCCCCAGGCCAGCGCCGCGTGGGCGCGCAGCTGGGCGTCGTCGAGCGCTTCGACCTGCTCGCGTGCACTGGCCGCGAGCGGGCGGACCGTGGCGCAGACGGCATCGGCGTCCTTGGCGGCGGCGAGAGCCTGGCGAAGCTGCGCGAGCGTCTCGTCGAGCACGGCGCGCCCTTCATCCGCGAGCGAGCCCACAACCTGCTCGCCGTGAAGCTCGAGCTGCGACGACTGCCCGGCCGGAGCGAGCTCGTCGAGGGCGATCTCGAAGCTGGTGTCGCCGGTCAGGTCGCGCTCGGACCAGAAGTCGCCGCCACCGTCGTAGACCCACCGCTGCGCCGCAGGCCCGTTGAAGCTGCGCCCGCTGGTCGTGACGAGTTGGTACTGCACGGCGGTTGCTCCCGGCGGAGGCGCGAGCGGGACCGCGTAGACCCGCGCGCCAGCTTGGACGGGCTCGACCACGCCATCGTGCGCCTCGCCGGCCTTGCCGTCGGCGTCGAGGTAGCGCACGCGAACCGTGACGCCCTCGTCGCCCAGCGAGTGCGCGTAGGTACCGAGCCGGGCGTCGAGCTCGACGGTGCCGCCGGCGACGGCGAAGCTGACCCGCCGCTCGGCATGATCGACCCCCGCCAAGCGCATCGAGTACACCCCCGGTCCGGGCAGCTCCACACGTAAGCGGCCATCCGCAGGCAGCTCGAGATCGGCGACTCCCGTGCGGAAGCCGCTGCGCGTCATGGTCAGGTGCGCGGCCTTCAGCGGGCTGCCATCGTGGGCGCTCAGCTGACCTACGAGCACCGGCGCGGCATCGTTCTCGGTCTCGGTCTCGGTGTCGGTGTCGATCGACGGTGCGACCGGATCGCTGGGTTCGGATGGCGTACAGGCAGCGAGCACTGCGATGCCGAACAGGATTCGGGTGAGCGCGTCCGAGATGTGCGGCATATCGACGCAGAGTACCCCACTGGGCTGCGCGTCGGTTGACAACGCAGCCAAGGGTCCGGTACGGCCGATCCATGGCGATCACGCGTTTGTATCGACTGCTCCCCCTGCTCGCAGTTCTGGCCCTCGCCGGGGGCTGTGACAAGAGCGACAAGAGCGACAAGAGCGACAAGAGCGACAAAGACGAGGCCAAGGCCGATAGCGTCGACGCGCCCCAAAAAGCGTCCAAGCAGGACGAGGACAAGGGCCACGCCAAGCTGAAGCTCGGCGAGCGCGACTGGAGCACGGAGCGGGCCAGCGCCAAGCTCAACGACAAAGGTCATCTGCGCGTTCTCTCCAGTCGAAGCCAGAAGATCGACGGAAAGTCCCAGCGCGAGGCCCTGACCCTGCTGATCCGCGACTACAAGGGCCCCGGGAGCTACATGACCGACAAGGTCAACTCGAACTTCACCGGCGTTGGCATCGACGTCGCGGCGGTCGAGAAGGCCGAGAAGGAACAAGACGACGACAAGACCACGGAGCTGGCCAAGGACTTGCTTGGCGAATCCACGGTGGTTCTGCTGCAGGACGCGAAGATCGAGATCACCAAGGACGATGGGGACTTCATCGACGGCACTATCGAGTGGTCTGGGATCGGCGGCGTGAAAGGGCCCCGGTCGATCTCGGGCAGCTTCCACGCCCGGGTCGACAAAGATTAGCGACTGTCCTTCTTCGCGATCGGCAGCGGCCCCGCGTTCACGTTGATCGTGGGATGGCTGCCCGTCTTGGGCCGGTCCGACCCCGAGTCCTCCGCGTCGAAGGCGACCCCGGACATGCTGATATCCACCATCTCGTGATCGGCGTCATCGCTGGACTCCTCCAACCGCCGCCCAACCGGCCGCGTGGATCCAGTCCCCCGCCGCGCGCCGCCACGCCCAGCTTGCTCGCCGCGCCCCGTCCGAGACAGCGCCTCGTCCGACTGATCCCGCGGCCGCGCCTTGGCCAGATCTGAAGGCAGCTCCCGCGCCCGTCCAGCCGGCTCGCGCTCGCGGCCCTCGGGCAGCTCCCGGGCCATATCGCGCGCCAGCGTGCGCGGCAGCTCGCCAAAGTGATCCCGAAACCGAACCGAGTCCCACAGCGAGTGGACCGCAAACCCAAGCGCGAACACCTTGTCCTCTTCGCTGGACTCGCGGCCCAGGATCTCGGCGATCTGCCCACGCAAGAAGGTGCGCTCATCCTCGTTGGTGCCCAGCTGCCCGCTGTCGAGCAGCTCCACGGTCCGCTTGCGCACGGCCTCCAGCGCGACGCCGGTCAGCAGCTCGCGCACGACCTTGGCGCGCTGGACTGGCATTGAGGCGCCCCAGGTCCGCTTGGAGACCATGCCCGAGCCGGTCTCGGTGATGCCGCCGCTGACGAAGTGCGGCGTGGCCTGGGGCGGCTCTTCCACGCGCGGCAGCTTCTCGGCGACGGCCTTCAAGAAGCTCTCGCCCATGAAGTCGAGCAGGATGAAGCCGAGCGCGTAGGCCTTTTCTTGGTCGGAGATCTTGCGGACCTCGACCTCGCGGATCTGGTTGGCGAGGTCCTTTTGTTCCTGCAGCGAGAGGTTCTGGCGACTACCCAGGATCATCGTGCTGGCGTGAATCCGGGAGCCATCGAACTCCTTGCCGTCCATCAGCCCAACGACGATCGAGACCCGCTGCAGCGCGCGCCGACGATCGATCTGCGCGTCGATGATCCCCAGCAGCTGATCGACGATGTACCCTGGACCGATCGAGACCTGCTCGTCACCGAGCCGCGCCGTGAACACGCGCGCCCGCAGAACCAGCGCGGCAGACAGGCCCGAGCCCATCGCCAAGGTTGCGCGGCCGACGTTGGTGTCGACCGTGGTGACCTCGGTGTCGAGCAAGATCGCGTGGGCGCCAAGAGCCATGCCGCCGTTGAGCAACAGGTAGAGCCACGCGAACTCGCTGGTTGCGATGACCTTGATCGGCTCGTCGCGGTAGCGCGAGAGCAACTCGACCAGGGCGGTGCCCATGCCAATGAAAAACGCGAGGACCCAGTCCATGTGCTCATGGGCCTGTAGGACCCACCCCCCTTAAATGTATCAGCCCAGCGCAGCGTGCGGACTGGAGGTCCGACGGCCCTGGGCCAGAACGAAAAACAGAACGAAAGCCAGAACGAAAAATAGAACGAGAAGCAGAACGGCAGACAGAACGAAAAACGCGGCGAATGCTCAAGCCACGCGTTGGCCGACTCGGGTGAGGCTGGCGACCTCGTAGCCCTCTGAGGAGCTCAGCTCGAGCAGGTTCTCGAGCACCAGGCCTTCGAGGGCTTGGTGGATGCGCGAAGGGGGGTGGTTGACACGCATCCTCAGCTCGAAGTCGGTGGCAGCACCACCGACGTCAGCGAGGTAGCGCAGAACTGCGCGTTGAACATGATCGAGCCTCACGTCGCGGTCCTCCACAATTTGCCAGAACAAACTCTTGTCTGTTGGCCGGTCTCCACCCTTTGTCACCCGGCCACTTTAGCGAGGTCATGACGAGCGTCAAGCGCGAAGTTGGGATCCATCGCCCAACCCCCGCCCGGGCTCCAAAATCGATGGAGTAGCAGACCCGGAGAGGGACCAGGCACGAGCATCATCGCGGCGCCGGCGAGAGTGCGCGAGATCGCGAACACGAGCGCGAACGTCTAGATCGCCGCGAAGTCGCCCGCGGCACAACTTGCGAGCTGGCAGGGATGTGGCTTTGTGCCTCGTGGGTCGTCGGCGCCGTGTACGGGCTCGCGGATCGCCCGCGGACCGATTGGTACGGCACGATGGCTCGCCCGGCCCTGGAGATCCCCGAGACCCAGCCACGATCTCAGCCCGGTCCAATCAGGTCTGGGTAGCGAACGTCGACGTACATGTCCTCGCCGAACTCGCTGCGGTCGAACACGACCTCGGTGCCGTCGGTCCACTGTACGACCAGCTCGAGCGCCTCGCAGGGCAGATCCCCCAGTCCAAAGTGCTGCACCCGGGAGTCCTCGGAGTTGTACATGCCGCGGCTGGACTTCTTCTCGCGCACGCGCAGCTGGGTGCCGCTGCGAACGATCACGCGGGTGCCGATCGCGTCGCGGTCGATCGTTGACCCGTCGCCTGTGACCCGCACGGCCAGCCAGCGGTTGTCCTGCCCGGCGTCGTTGCGGAACAAGAAATTGGGTCGGCCACCGCCCTGGTCGCGGCCGCCAACGAGAAGATCGAGATCGCCGTCATGGTCAATGTCGGACCACGCGTGGTTTTGGGCCCCCTTCATGCGCAGCAGGGCCTCGTTGGGATCGTTGATGCCACTTTGGACGCCGAGGCTCTCGAAGGATCCGTCCGCGCGCTGACGCATCAGCCCGAACCACGCTTTTTGCTCCGGGTCGGCGTAGCTACCTTCGTACTTGCGCTCGCGCGAGATCGAGATGTCGAGGCGGCCATCGTTGTCAAAGTCGATCAGCGCCCCGTCGACGTCCCCTTCATTGTAAGGTAGCCCGCGCGCCAGCCACTGGTTGCTCAGCGCGTAGCCCTGCGCCTCGCCGCCGTTGATCAACAGCTGGCTTGGGTCCGACCACTTGCGGTTGTAGTCGCTGTCGACCGGGTGCGAGATCGTGGTGAGCAGGACGTCGAGATCGCCGTCGTTGTCGACGTCGCCGCAGTCGATCCCAAACCCGTTGCTGCCCCGGTACACGCCGGTCGCGGGCCGTGGCTCGGGATCCTGCCCCTTGCCGGTCGAGCTGAGCCAGTAGTTGCCGGTGATCTGGTAGGCGAAGCCCAGCGCCTCTGCGCGGTCTTCGAACAAGCCGCCACCCTGGTTTTGCCAGAGCACGTTGTGGCCCCCAGCGGTGCTGACCGAGTAGGTCGAGACGAACACGTCGAGGTCGTTGTCGTCGTCGAAGTCACAGGTCACGCTGCCGTTGCTTGGCCGCTGTGGGTTGCCCGACAGCGCGGCGCTCTGATCGACGAAGGTCCCGTCGCCAACGCCCGCGTACAGCTTGTCGGTGGCAGCGTAGGTGGTCCCGCCCATGCCCACGTAGAGATCGAGCAGCGCGTCGCCGTTGAAGTCGGCGAACACCGCGTTGCCAGCGACGGTCGGCGTGGCCTCGACGCCCGAGCTGGGGACCTTGGTGAAGTGGCCCGCGCCGTCGTTGAGCCAGATCGAGCTGCGGTGGTCGGCGTAGGCGTCGAGATCGAGGCCCGCGAACACGTCTTGATCGCCGTCGTTGTCGACGTCGCCGAACGCAAAGAACCCCGCTTGCACGTCGCGCAGGCCCGAGACGTCGGACCAGTCGGCGAAGGTTCCGTCACCCTGGTTGCGAAACACCAGGTGCTCGAAGGGCACGCCATTTTGCGGGTTGGGAAACAGGCTGTGCGCGACGATGTCGTCCCAGCCGTCGCCGTCGATGTCGGCGAAGGCCAGGCGGCTGTGGTCGTTGATCACGGTGCCGGCCGGCGGATCTTCGCTGAAGTTGCCAACCCGGACGCCGCTCTGATCCGAGATGTCGACGAAGAACCCGGCGGTCGGGACCGCTGGCTCGCGCGGCTCACAGGCCATCGGCTCGCTCGAGCTCCCGCTCTCGCTCTCGGCTTGCGTGTCGGCGGACTCGCCCGTGCCCGCGGTCTGTCCGTCATCGCCAGCTGGCGGCCTCGAATTGCACGCGGCGCAGCCAACCAAGCCCAGCAGGGCGAACGAGGCCGTGGTCGAGATGCACCGGTTCATGGGCCTAGCGTCGGCTGCCCCGGCGCGGCGATCAACCCCAGGAGCCCGCGAGGCATTGAACCACGGGCTCCTATGAGTCATCCACTGCGGGAGAGGCCGCGCGGAGCTGCCAAGCGACGCGAACGATCAACGAGACCTGCTCCGGCCGCGCGGCGACGCTGCGAGCGGCTTGCTCGAGCGACGCCCAATTGAACATGGCGACCTGGACCCCCAGATAGGAAAATATCGTGACCAGGCCACGGTTGTGACTGTCGTCAGTGACCACGACCATGCGGATCCCTCGTGCGTCGAGCTCGCTGACGGTCCGCCTTCGCCGGGTGGGCAGGCTGACGACCGGCCCAACCGTGAGCACCAAGGTCTTGTGGATGCCGGGCTCGCGCATGGCCGCGTACCAGCGCTCGAGGCCTGGGCCAAGGTCGACGTTGGGCTCGATGAAGGCAAGCACCACGTCATCGATGGTGCGGAGCCGGATCGGATCGGCCACGGGGCAGTGTCGTGTGCGAACAGCTCGCTCGTCAACCAGCGGGGTCCACAATCGCTCCACTGCTGAAATCACCACAGTCCGATTTCGCCTCGCCCGCGCTGAGAGAAACTTTTTTCATTTGCTGCGACACCTCGCCCCGTCGAGCTGACAGTAGTCACTGGGGCCACCTCAGCGTCACAGCACAGCGCAGCCCACCCGAGGATCCGCATGCCGCGAACTTTCAATCGAGCACCCGCCGCTACACTGGGGCCAGCATGAGCGGGGGTCGTCGGATCGACGCGCAGCGGCTGAGCCGCGCCCGGGCGGGCGATGAGTCTGCGCTTGGCGAGCTCTATGAGGCCCACGTCGATGGGCTGTGGTCGTTCGTGTTCTATCGGGTTGGCCGTGACCCCGCGGTGTGTGAGGACGTCGTGCAAGACACCTTCTTGCGCGCCCTCGAGCGCGGCGAGGACTTTGACCCGGAGCGCGGCTCGCTTGGCGGGTGGCTGTGTGGGCTGTCGCGCAACCTGATCCGCGCCCAGCTGCGCACCAGCGCCCGCAGCCGCGAGCTCAGCGAGACCTGGGAGCGGATCGACGCCACGCTGGTGCAGATCTTCCAGGGCTTGGATCGCGCGCCGCTCGGCGACGAGGTCCTCGCTCGCGAAGAGACCCGCGATCTCGTGCACATGACGATCGCCAACTTGCCCGACGACTACCGCGACGCGCTCGAGCGCAAGTACCTGCGCGGCGAGACGATCCGCGAGCTAGCGGCCACCTTCGCGTGCAGCGAGGACGCGGCCAAGTCGATGTTGGCGCGGGCGCGCCGGGCCTTTCGCGAGGCGTTCGCGGCGTTGGCCACAGCCTTTGGTGAACAGGAGCTTCCAGATGTCCGAGCATGAGCGACCCGACCCGCACGACGACGCTGTCCTCGACGCCAACATCGAGCGACTGCTCAACCACGTCCAGCGTCCACCCGCGGTCCCGGCCGAGACCCGGGCGCGGATGCTCGCGCAGCTGCGATCCGCACAGGCCGCCGCGAGCGAGCCAGTGACCAAGGGATCCGCGCGCGCCGACGTCGACGATCCAATTCCGTTGGCGCGCGCCAAGCTGAAGCGGCGGCGGATCGGCGGCGCCACGATCTTCGTCGCGCTCGCGGCCGCGGTGTTGCTCGCGTGGGTGTTGGGCCTGGGTCAGAAGTTGCTCGACCACGGCGAGGCCCAGCTGATCGCCACCTATGAAAACCACGGTCTCGAGCCGCGCGAGGTGATGCTGGCCGACGGAAGCCGGGCCCTGCTGCGCAGGGGCACCGAGCTGGTCGAGCTCGCGCCCCGCCACCTGCGTCTGGTTGAAGGCGAGGTCCTGCTCGACGTGCGGACGGCCCCGAACCCGCTGTTGGTCGAGACGGCCCAAGGCCGCGCCTCGGTGCTGGGGACGCGGGTGTTGCTGCGCAGCGACGCGATCCAGACCCTCGCCGCGGTGTTGCACGGGCAGGCCAACCTCCAGTCTTTGGACGGCGCGGGTGACCTGTTGCTGCGCGCTGGTGAGCAGGCGCTGCTGCGCAGCGAGACCGAGCCCGCGCGGATCGCTGGGCGCCGCTTGAGCTTCGAGATCGACTGGGCCCGCGAGCTGCTCACGCCCGAAGCCGGGGTCGTGCCCGTGCGCCGCGGCAACCTGCTCGCGCGCGTGCCCCGATGGACCGGCCAGACCCACCGCAGCCCCGAGTGGCCGCTGCCCGTGCGCGAGCTGAGCGTCGACGTCCACGTCGAAGACGGCCACGTGCGCACGACGATCGACCAGACCTTCTTCAACCACCTCGAGCGCGATCTCGAGGGCGTCTATCAGTTCCCGCTCCCGCCCAAAGCTGCGATCTCGCGGCTGGCCATGTACGTGGACGGCGAGCGGATCGAGGCCGGGGTCGTGCAGCGCGAGCGGGGGCGCGACATCTACGAGCAGATCGTGCATCGCCGCCGGGACCCAGCGCTGCTCGAGTGGATGCAGGGCAACTTGTTTCAGATCCGCATCTTTCCGCTCCCGGCCCGCACGGAGAAGCGCGTGCTGCTCTCGTACACGGTCGCGCTCGAAGAGCTCTACGGCGAGGGCGAGCTGCGGGTGCCGATCCCCGAGCTGGATCTGCCGGTCGGCGCGGTCAACTACCGGATCCGCGTGGTTGGAGGCGCGGGGCGGCCGTTCTCGTCGCGCCACCACGAGTTCGAGCTGCGCGAAGAGGGCCAGGATCTGATCGCGCAGTTCACCGCTAGCGATCATGCGATCGGAGCGGACATCGTCGCCAACCTGGCCGCAGGGGGCCCTGGCCTGCCGCCGCCTCGGATCGAGCGCCACGAGCTGCGCCACGCCGATGGCCGCCAACACTTGGGCCTGCGCCTGCGTCCGCAGCTGCGCTCGATCGAGCAGGCCGAGCAGGCAACCGCAGCGCCAGCGCGCGACTGGGTCGTGCTGTTCGATACGTCCGCCTCGCGCGGGCCCAACGAACTCGAAGCCCAGCGCCAGTTCTTGCTCGCGCTGCTCGATCACCTCGACGGCGATGATCGGCTCAGCGTGCTCGGCTTCGACAGCCAGCTTCAATGGGCGTCGGCAGAGCTCGAGCGGGTCGGATCCCTCGACCGCGCGGCGCTCGAGGCGTTCTTGGCCCGCAACACCAAGGTTGGGCTGGGCGCGACGGATCTGAGCGCGGCGCTGAACGCGGGGCTCGAGCGGCTGGCTGCGGTCAAAGCTCCGGCAGATGACAAGCGCGCGCGGGTGCCCACGATCCTGTATCTGGGCGATGGCCTTGGCCAGCCGTTGGGCGGCAGCGCGGGTGCGGCGATGGTCGACGCGGCCGCGCACGTCGACGCGCTCGCGGGTACGCTCAGCGGCGCGGCCTCGTTCGTGGGTGTCAGCTTTGGCCCGACCTACGACGCGCCCGCGCTCGAGCGACTGGCCGCCGCCGGCTCGGGTCTGCACGTTCACGTGGACGAGGGCGAGTCGGTGTCGTGGCGGGCGCTCGAGCTGCTCACGACCCTCGCTACCGCGCGCGTATTGGGTCTGGAAGCCACGCTCGTCGACGCGCAGGGGCAGGTGATCGCTGCCGAGCGAACCCACGCCAGCGCGCGCTCGCTGGCCGAGGGCGAGTCTCTCGAGCTGCTCGCGGAGCTGGCCGCCCATGACCCTGAACCGGTCGCCGTCGAGCTGCGCGGGCGCGTGGGCGAGGCTGCGTGGTCCGAGCGCGTCGCGCTGCCCAAGCGTGATCACGCCAATGAGGATCAGGCCGGCTGGCTCCCTCGGGCCTGGGCGCAGGCCCACGTCGCGGCGTTGACCGAGGCAGGCGTCGAGCAACACGCCGCCCAGATCACCGAGCTGGGCCTCGCCCACTTCTTGGTCACCCCGACGACCTCGCTGTTGGTGCTCGAGAGCGAGCAGATGTACCGCGACTTCAACGTCCACCGCCCCTCGGAGCAGGCGTGGGCGTACTACCCTGCCCCCGACAAGATCGAGGTCGTCCGCGAAGGCCGACGCAGCGAGGCAGGTCAGGGTCAATACGTGGTTCGCACGCCCGTGCAGATGCTCGTTGGCGACGGCGCGTCGGCGCCCGTGAACTGGGCCGGCCCGATGGCCACGACACCTCTCGCCAACAGTATGGGCTTCGGTCTGGGCAACCGGCGCAGCCTGGGCGACCGGCGCAGCCTGGGCATGGTCGGCACGGGGCGCGGTGGCGGGGGCGGCGGGTTTGGATTTGGGCTCACTGGCGAAGCGCCGCGCGGCGGCGTGGACACAGGCGCGGGCTTTGGCGGCCGAGGCACCCGGATCACGTCGGGGCCCGTCGGCTTGGAGAACCCCGATCTCCGCAGCCTCTTTGGCGGCTTCGTCAGCGGCGGCACCAACCCGAGTCAGTGGTCGACGACCGGCGCGAACTTGCAGCAAGACGCGGTCTCTCTCGGCGCGGGCTCGGCTGCCGCGGACAGCCGCTTCGCCTCGACGGTCGTGACCGGGGCGCTCTCGCTTGGATACGACGGACAGTGGGCGCGCACCCAGCCATGGCCACAGTCGCGTCACTACACCTCGGATCCGCGCCTGAACGATCTGGGCGAGCTGGTCCCCGCGCTGTTTGAAGAGCCGTTCGACCTCGCCCGTGAGCGGCTGCTGCTGACCGGGCTCGACGGCGCGCGCGGCCACGTCAGCGATCCCGCCGCCGAGCTGATCACCGCCGCCCGCCAAGCGCAGGCAAACGTCCGCTACCAGCTGCCCGAAGGCGGCACCCTCGACATCGACGCCAACGGAAACTTCGCCGTGGTCAGCGAGCGATGGGGGTTCTTGGACGAGCGGGTGATCTACGACGGGGTGCAGCTGCGCGCCGACTACCCCGAGCTCGGCCTGTCGGTCGCCCGCGCCGTGGGCCCGACCTCGCCCGCGCTGTTCGGCGAGTGGATCCCGTGGATGATCCCCAGCGCCGAGCACTTGGCCTACTTTTATACGGTTGAGCGCAGCGCCCCGCTGAAGCTGCAGCTGCGACCGCTCGAGTCCGAGTCCATGCCAGGGTCCGGGCCAGAGTCCGAGTCCGCGCCGACATGGCTCGAGGTCGAGCTCGACGCCCAGCACCGGGTGATCGCGCTGCGGGTCCACGCTGGCGAGCACGTCACCTCGACCACCACCTTCGAGTGGACCGACGCGGGTGTGCTGCTGCGGCTTGGCGATGACGGGCGTGAGCGCGAGCGCGAGCTGAAGCGCGTGGGCCCGGCGCAGACGATCGCTTCGCTCGGCGCCCCGCAGGCCACCGAGGTCAACCTGCCGCTGCCCAGCCCCGCCGATCTCGAGCGCGCCCTCGAAGCCCACCAGCCCGGCGACGCCGCGTGGATCGATCTGCAGCACCAGCGCTTGGCCGGCTACGCCGCCCTCAACGATGAACCCAACGAACTGCGCGTGTTGCAAGCGCTGCGCGACCATGCCGGCCGCGTGCTCCCGGGCGAGCTCGTGCTGGCTGGCGCGAGCCTGCGCAGCGCCGACGCCAAGCAACGCAAGGCCACACTCGACGCCGCCAACGACGGCCCGATCACCGCCTACATCGCCGCCGGCGTGCAGGGCCGCAGCGGCGCCGGAGCGCTGCGCAAGCTGGCCCGCGACGAGGATCTACGCCGGACCCCGGTCGGGTTCATGGCCAGCTACCGCGCGCTCTTGTTCGAGGCCGAGGGCCGCCCGAACGAGGCGAGCCTGCGCCAGCTCGAGGCGTTCTTGCGCGACTACCAGCACCCGACCCACGCCTATGTTGCGACCTTGCAGCTGAGCCATCGGTGGTGGTCACATTCCGCTCGCAAGTCCGCCGCGTGGTCGGCGTTGGCGACCCAAGACAACCGCTTCAAGTACATCGCGCTGCACCAAGCCGCGCTCACCCAGTACCAAGCCGGGCACTACGACGAAGCCGGCCTGCTGTTTCAGCGCAACTTCGAGGCTGCGCAGGCCGATCACACCATCCCGCTCATCGATTGGAGCGTGCAGTGGGCGATGACCCAAGCGCTCGGCGAAGCCGGCTGGCAGCTCACGTGGACGCGGTTGCGCGAGCGCGTGATCGACTCGGGCGATCCACGGCTGGCGATCGAGCTGCTCAACAGCGCCCAACAGCTCGGTCGCGTGGAAGACGTCCAGCGCGTGATCGCCAGCCTCGACCCCACGAAGCTCGATCCTGTCCCCGCGCTCGCGCTGTTCGACGCGCTGATCGCCCGCGGCCACGTCGGTGAGGCCGGCTCGGTGCTGCGGACCGTGCTGGCGGTCGAACCCATCAACGAGTCCGCCCCCGTGCTGCTGCGTGCCTCGATGTTCGCCGAGCGCCAGGGCCACCTCGACGAGGCCGCGACCCAGCTCGAGCGGGCCATGCTCGTCATGCTCGACGAGGGCCTCAGCCTCGCCGACCTCCGCGCCGGTTTCGCGCGCCTGCTCGAGCTCCGCGGCCGCCTCGCCCAACCACTCAGCGGCGACGCCAGCGCGCGCGCTGAAGCCCTCGACGCCGCGCTCGCCGTCGCGGATCGCTGGCGCCTCGAAGATCCGGACAACCCCCAGATCGATCTTCAGTGCGCCCAGCTGCTGTGGACCCTTGGCCACGACCAAGCCGCGTGGCGCCACCTCTCGAGCAGCCTCGACCGCCACGCCGCCGAAGGCGACGCGCTCGCCTGGATCGCCGACGCCCTCGAGCGCGGCGGCGACCTGACCCGCGCCGACCAAGTCTGGGCCCGAGCGATCGCCGTCGAGCCCACCGACCCGACCCACCGGCTCCGCCGCGCCCAAAACCTGCTTGCGACCGGCGACGACGGCCCCGCCAAGGCCCTGCTACACGAGATCGAAACGGGCGACTGGCAGCCGCGCTTCGCCCAGACCATCAACCAGGCCAAACGCCTGACCAAGCTCGTCGGTAATTAGACTGTCCGCAAGCGGGCGAGAAGCCCTCGCCCGAGCTGAAAACAGCTCACATGATCACGGGATAGTCGATCCCCATCGAGGGCGTCTTGAATTGCTCGAACACCGCCCCCTTGACCGTGTCCTCGACACAGTTCCCAAGCGGCGTCCCAGCGTGCTCCCCGAGCGCCTTGACCGAGTCGACCGTGCCGGTCGCCCCCTGGATCGAGACGTGAATCTTGACCGAGGTCCCGGACGGCCCATTGTGCTTGAGCCCGCAAGTCTTGGCCTTTGCCTTGATCTTGTTGAAGCCCTGACGCAGCTGCGCGGCGCTCAGCTTCTCTGGCAGCTTGGGCGCGAGCACCTCTTCGTTCTTGGGCTTCTGTCCGCCGCCGCCCTGACACTTCGCGAGATCGGGGTTGAGCAGGCAGTCGACGTCCTCTTCGCTGACCTTGCCACCCTTCTTGGGCTCGGGCAGCGGGTCAAAGTCGGGCTCGGGATCGGGCTCGGGCTCGGGCTTGGGCGCGGGATCGGCCCCCGTGTTCGCCGGCTTGGGGCTGCTCTTGCCCTGGTCCCACTTGCCGACCTTGGCCACGCCGTTGGTGCCGTCGCTCTCGAGCAAGCCCTCGCGCATCCCCATGGGGTCGTCGCCGTCCGCGAGCAGACCCAGACCCGCGCCCTCGGTCTCGCCCTCGAGCAGCAGGCCTTCCGTGTCGGCCTCGGGCTCGGGCTCGGGCTGAGGCTCGACCGCCGCGCCAGCAGACGCCCCCGCCTGCTCCGCGTTGGGATCGGGAGTGGGCTCCGCCTTGCCGACCGCCGCGTCGCCGTCTGTTGGCGCGACCTGGGCGTTCGCCTGCGGATCTGGCTGCTCGCGGTTGTTGGACATCAACATGATCCCGCCGCCAACCACACCGAGGCCGAGCAACAGGGCCACGAACACCAGCGGGCTACGCTTGGATTCAGCCGGCTTGTCCGCCGCGACCGCGGGGGTCGCCGACGCCACGCTCGCGTCGGCGAGCGGCGAGGCAGAAGTCCCCACCAGGGGCTCCGCCGCCGGACCAAACCCCGCGCCCAGTCCCCCAGCAAAGCTTCCGAACAGCGCGTCGTCGTCTTGACCGCCAGCGCTGGGCTCATCGTCGCCAGCTGTGAACAGGATCAACCCAGAGTCTCCAGGGCTCATGTCCGAGTCCCCGTCTTCGGACTCCTGGTCTTTGATCTTGGCCGCGACGGCCATGATGTCCATCAGACCGGAGTCCTCCTTCTCAGTGTCGCTACTGGGAAACAGGCTGCTTGACTCGTTGCTCAATTCGTTGGCCATGAAGTTCACTCGTCGTGAGTTCGCACGCGACCGCGCGGGTAAAGTTTGCACGCCTCTACGTTCAGCTGGGGCGAGGTCTGCTCGCCCGCTTGCGGACACCCCAGCAGACAACCCCGTAGACAACCCAGCGGACTGGGGTATCGGACTGCAGCCAAAACTATCAGACTGCTCGAGAGCACGGCACCATGACCCTACCTGGCAATGGCCCCGCAATCCAGACAGTAGCGCTAGCGCTACTGGTCACACAGAGAGCCCGGCGGTCAGGTTCAGACGTGCGAGTCATCACAATCTAGATTTTCTCTAGACCCAACCTGGACTTCGCTACCCGCGATGAACGAGTCCACGAATGCCGTCCGTATCCCAACAGATCTGTTTTCAGCTCGGGCGAGGGCTCCTCGCCCGCCTGCGAACAGCTTCGCAGACTGGCTCACCCCGGGCAGCGATCTCTCGGCGACGTTTGCGACTTTGCTCGTGGTCGAGACCCGATCGGCGCGGGCGGCCACAGGCGTGGCCTTGGGCGTGTGCCGCGGTGGTCCGGCCTAGCCATCGCGGCCACCGACTGGCTGACCAGCCGGCCCGGAGTTTGCGCGAGACGCTGGACAGACACGCCCGTTCCCCCTAAACACTGCCTCGCAGCGCCAGCGTCGTCGACTCCTACGTCTAGATGCTGGCGCACGCGCCCCGGATGTCGGCGGGCTTTGCTTGCACTTGCAGCAGTCTGGCCGCTTTACCGTGAGCGCCCCTAACCACCCCACCGAGGAGAATTCCCATGAAACGCACCGATCAAGAACGAATTGCCCGCGAGATCGGCCGGACTCAAAAGAAGGAAGCGATCCGCGAGCGTCGGATCAACGACAAGACCGACGGCTCTGTCGGCGGCTACGCCAAGGCGCTCGAAGACGTGTTCATGTGGGACGACGAGACCATCTACAACGTCGGCGACGACTGCGTCCTCGAGGTCCTGATGGACATGAAGGAAGCCCTCACCGACAAGGACTGCGAGGCCGCGCTCAAGCGCGCCATCAAGCGGACCAAGGTCAAAGATCGCGACACGGCCTTCGAAGAGGCAATGGTCGTCCTATCAGACGCATGAGCTCGCGTCACCGACACTCAAAAGGCCCGCGCTGTAGAGCGCGGGCCTTTTGCATTCTGGTGCACTTCCGGGCGACGCCTACAAAGAGGGCGTGACGCCCATCTCGGTGAGCAGGTGATCGGCCCCGTCGACCGCGTCCATCACCCACAACACCGAGCGAATGTCGACGTGGATCGAGCGGGTGATCGCCGGCATGAACACCCAGTCCGAGGCCATCGACTCGTAGTTGCCGTCGAACACCAGTCCGATCAGCTCGCCGCGGGCGTTGAGCGTTGGCGAGCCGGAGTTGCCGCCGGTGATGTCGAGATCCGCGAGGAAGTCGATCGGCAGCTCGCCGAGCTCGGGGTCGACGTAGGGGCCAAACTTGCCGGCCTCGATCGCCGTGCGGGCGCGCTCGGGTAGATCGAAGGGCTCTTCGCCAGTGTGCTTGGCGATCATCTCGCTGACCGTGGTGAACGGGGTGTGGTCGGTACCGCCGGAGCTGTAGCCGCGCACGGTCCCGTAGGTGATCCGCAGGGTGGAGTTGGCGTCGGGCGCGAGGATCTGCCCGTTGCTGGCCGCGAACTCGCGCAGCGCGGCGATGTAGCGCGGGCGCAGCACGGCGAGCTGGCCGGCGCGCTCGGCTTGCAGCTTGTCGGAGGCCTCGATCATCGGCGCGAGCGCGATCGCCAGCACCATGAAGGGATCTTTGCTGCGCTGCAGCTGCGCGAGCTTGGCGGTCTCGTACAGCTTCAGCACATGCTTGGGATCCTCGAGCTTGGTCTTGGCGTAGAGCTTGTCGGCCGCCGCTGCGATCGTCGCGGCGTCGAGCACCTCGGCGTTGACGAACAATTTCAGGGCGGCCGGCCGCTGCTCGGCCGGGAGCGCGGCGGCCCGGGTCAGGTTCATCTGCACGACCGCGCGGTCGATCTCGCGGGCGTAGCTGTTTTGTTGCTCCTCGAGATCGATCTTGGCCTCGGCGAGATCTTCGGCCGAGGGCCCCTCCCCTTGCTCGCGCTGCTTGGCCGCCGACAGGATCATCTGCGCGCGGGCGAGCAGCGTCGACGTCCGCTGCAGCTCCGCGAACGAGGCGTCGGTCTCGCGCGTGGCCTTGGCGCCCTCGTCGAGCGCCGCGAGCTCAGCGAGCACGGCCCCGTAGGCGGCCTTGCGCTGGGCGTCGCCGTCGATCCACAGCTGCAGCTCGGCCTCTTGCTGCTTGCGGGTCTCGGCCAAGCCACCCTTGCCCAGCCCGTCGAGCATGCCCTTGGCGTTGGTCAGCCCGTTCGACAGCCCACGCACGCGCGGGTTGGCCTTGATCGCCAAGGTCGGGTCATCGCCGACCGCGGCCTCGAGCGCGGCGAGGTACTGCTCATAGCGCGCGATCCGATGGGGGTAGGCCCAGGTCGTCGCGTCTTCGACCTCCGCGGCGGTCTTGAGCCGCGAGGTCCGGCCGGGGTAGCCCGCGACCATGACGAAGTCGCCCTCGTCGAGATCTTCGGTCGCAACCTTCAAGAAGTGCTTGGGCTTGTACGGCACGTTGTCCGGCGCGTGGTCGGCCGGCTTGCCGTCGGGCCCGACGTAGGCCCGGTAGAACGAGTAGTCGCCGGTGTGCCGGGGCCACCGCCAGTTGTCGATCTCGCCGCCAAACACCCCGATCCCCGCGTCGGGTGCGTGGACCAAGCGAATGTCACGCAGCGCCAGCTGCTCGATCTGAAAAAATTGTGCGCCCTCGAAGTACGACGCCACGTGGCAGGTCACGTCGGTCTTGGCGGCCTCGCAGGTCTTGGCCAGCTCGCGTCGGCGCTTTTGCATCTCGTCCCAGCGCGCCTCGGGATCCTCGATTTTCTCGAGCCCCGCGAGCACTTGGTCGGTCACGTCGGTGAACGACGAGGTCACGTAGACCCGCTGGTTTGGCCCGGCCCAGCGCTCTTGGTCGCGGGTGTTGGCCAAGAACCCGTCCTCGATCAGGTTCTCGTCCTTGCTGCTGTTGCGCGCGAGCGCCCCGATCACGCAGTGATGGTTGGTGATGATCAGGCCGTCGGGGCTGACGAACGAAGCCGAGCAGCCACCCAGGCTGACGATCGCGCCGAGCGGGAATTCGGTTGGCTGGGTCAGCGCCGCCGGATCGTACTCGAGCCCAAGCGACTCGAGCGTCTGGGCGTGACCACCCGTCGCGAGCTGGCCTGGCATCCACATCCCGCCCGGGTTGGCGAAGCTCACTTCGTCGTCGGCGCTCGTGTCGGCTGGCGCGACTGGCGTGTCCGTGGGCGGCGTGACCTCGGGCTTGTTGCAAGCCCAGCCCAGCGAGACGCAACCAATCAACAGCGAGAACGAGACGAGATGCAAACGCGAGGTGGGGACCATGGGGGGAGGGTTATCAGATCTCGCCCCGCTCGGGGACCGCTCGGGCCCGGCCCGTTCAGTTTTGATGTGAGGCGGCGACGAGACCCGACGGCCGGCGAGAACTCCCACGGGCACGGGGGCCCCAGGGGCGCCTTGGACGGCGCTTTGCCTGGTATCCTCTGCGCTTCGAGCGTTCCAGCTCAGCCCATGAGTGCGCGAATTTCCATCTTGGTCGCCAACCCGACCGCCCGCACAGGCAAGGCCGAGCGCGCGATCAGCCGCGCGCTCGAGGGCCTCGCCAGCGCAGGGCTCGAGCCAGAGTTCTTTGCGACCCAGCCCGAGGGCAAGACCGTCGCGGGTCTCGCCGATCGGATCGAGCGCGAGGATGTCGCGCGGGTCGTGTACTTGGGCGGCGATGGGACCTTCGCCGAGTCGGCCAAGGGCATCATCTTGGCCCGCGAGCGGTCGGGCGTCGACGTCCCCCTTGCGATGTTGCCAATGGGCACCGCCAACGATCAGGGCCGATCGTTCGGCATCAGCGCCGGGCCCAAGGCGCTCGAGCAGAACATCAAGACGATCGCGGGCGGCTGCGAGCAGTGGATGGACGTCGGCCGGATCGAGGCGATCGACGATGACGGCGAGGTCATCCGCTCGGATCTGTGGTTCGACAACTGCGGGTTCGGGCTGTCGGCGCGGATCTTGGCCCAGCGCAACCGCGACCGCGAGTTCGTCGCCAAGGTCCCCCTCGTCAAGCAGCTGTATCGCGACAAGCTCGTCTACGCTGGGGCCGCCGTCAGCCAGATGGTCAAGTCCGTCGTCGGGGGCCCAACCGGCTCGCTGTTCTCGTGCGAGGTCACCGTCGACGGCGAGGTGCTCGAGTGGGTCGGGCTCACGGATCTGGTCGTCAACGGCACGATCCTCTACGGCGGCGAGTGGATCTTCGTCGAGGACTCGCGCGCCGACGACGGCAAATTCGAGGTCGTGCCGTTTCGCAGCCACGCCGACTGGGTCATGTCTGCGATCTCGAAGCACAAGAAGAACCCCGTGACCAATGACGATCTCGAGGTCGTTGGGCTCAGCGGGCGCGAGTTCCGGCGCGGGACGTCGATCGAGCTGCGCATGTTTCGGCCTAACAACGGGCCCGCGATCCCCTCGCAGATCGACGGCGAGGAGTTCGTGACCGCGGAGCACTACCGGGTCGAGAACCTGTTCCACCACCTGCGCATCATCGTCCCCGAAGACCCACACTGGATCTAGGTCTGTGCCGTCCTCCAGTCCATGACCTCCCCAACCAACTCGGCGCTGCGCAAACTGCTGCCACTTCGCCCCTGGCAAGGGCTGGCTGCGGCGGCGCTGATGATGGGGGCGGCCGGCTGTCATCTGTTCGAGATCACCGAGGAAGAGCAGCCCGCCGATCAAGCGGTCGAGGTCGATCCGGCCGACTACGCCGAGCGGGTCGACGCCAAGCTGCGCGGGTTCTCGGTCTGCCGTGATGTCGTGGCCTCGGTCATGGCCGAGAGCTGGGATCGCTACGCTGATCAGGTTGGCGAGGACGGCAAGCCCAGGCGCAAGCGCGAGGGGGTGTTCCTGCGCGGGATCGACAGCAACACATTTCGCACGTGCCGGCGGGTGCTCGAGGCGGCCAGGACACCGCCCCCGATGCCGCTGATCGAGCAGCGGACCATCGAGATCGTCGAGTACGCGAGCAGCTACGCCGAGCTGACCCGCGAGATCGAGCGCTACCTCGACGATGAGCGCTGGCGCGAGGACGACTGGGCCCGGCTGATCGAGCTCGATCCGCAGCTGCGAGCCCAACACCAAGCGTGGCAGGGGGCGGATCGCGAGCTGCAGCAAGCCGTCGATCTGCGCCACGTCGAGAACGATCCAATCTTGCTCGGCGTGCTCGAGGTCCGACGATCACCGCTCGAGGTCGCGTCGCGCAGCGTCATGATCCACGCGCGCCCCATGATCCGCTGCATGACCGACGAGACCACGCCCAACATCGAGGCGTGCCTGCCGCTCCACGCTGCGTTCGACGCGGCCGCGGCGAAATTTTTGGAGATCTATGAACGCGACCGCGCGGCGGCCAACAAGGTGTTCTGGATGGAGACCTTCGCCAACGACATCGAGGAGTACAACGCGCTGGTCGACGAATTCCAGCGCAAGAGCGGGCAGCGCAAGCCCAAGCTCAGCGAGGTCCAGGCCCTGGTCGATGGCTACTCGTCGCTGGTCCGCGACGCCGAGACGCTGCAGTTCGACTTTCCGTGAAGCTGCGCCAGCTCGGCGCTCAGCGCTCAGCGCTCGTCGGGAAGGGGAAGGGGAAGATCGGGCGGCGGATCGGACGGCGGATCGGACAGCTCAGGGCTGGCGATCTCGGCCTCGTCGAGGGGCGACTGCTCGCCCCAGTCTTGGCCCCAGTCGTCGGACTCTGGCTCGGGGTCACTCCAGTCGTCGCCGTCGCCGTCGCCGTCTTCGTCACCAAGCGACTCGAGCGAGCACAGCGTGACCGCGAGACACGCGACCCCAACCTCGGCGACCGCGGCGGCGCTCTCGGCCCGGCGCACGCTCGCCTGCTCCGCTTCGTCGAGGCAGTCGTCGTACTCGGCCTCGCAGGTCCACAGGCACCCTTCAAAGCTGTCCGAGCTGCAGGTCTCGACGCACTCGGCGTGCCACTGCGTGCACTCGTCTTGGCTCGGGGCCTCGCCGCAGCCGGTACCGAACGCGAGGGTCCCCGAGATCGCCAGCGCCCGCGTGAGCGGCGATGCAAATAGCAACAAGATGGGCACGGCCCACGGACTACGTGTGAGGCGGTTGCGACACAGACTTCGGGGAGCGTGACTCATAGGCGACGGCATTCGACCTCCAGCGGGGCCTGACGCAGAAACAGGCGGCAAGCGGCGCTTCGGGGCTGCAACAGTGCAAACCCGCGGCCAAGCTGGTCTCAGCTCCCTTCGCTGCCCTCGCTGAACCAGCCTGAGAAGCTGTCCGCAAGCGGGCGAGGAGCCCTCGCCCGAGCTGAAACCAGGCTGCTCGTGTTATGCCGACAGGGAGCTGGGCCCGCGCCCACGCGAGGACGAATTCGAGCATGACCGACACGATCACCGCGATGATCCTCGAGCGCCACGGTGGCCCCGAGGTCCTGACCTTGGCCCAACGACCCGCCCCGCGTCCGCGAGCCGGCCACGTCGTGGTGCAAGTCCACGCGTGCGCCCTCAATCGCCTCGACATCTGGGTTCGCAACGGGCTGCCCAACTTGCGGCTCGACTACCCGCACGTGCTCGGCAGCGACATCGCGGGGGTCGTCGCCGAGGTCGGCGAGGGCGTGGAGCCTGGGCTCGTCGGCGCCGAGGTCATCGTCAACCCCGGGCTCTCGTGCGGGCGCTGTGAGGCGTGCCTGAGCGGCTGGGACAACTTGTGCGTGGACTACCGGATCCTGGGCGAGAGCTGCTCGGGGGGCTACTGCGAGCAGCTCGAGGTCCCGGCCGTCAACCTGGTCCCCAAGCCCGCGCGGCTGTCGATGATCGAGGCCGCCGCGTTCCCGCTGACGTTTCTGACGGCCTGGCAGATGTTGGTGGTGCGCGGGCGGATCGAGCCTGGTGAGACCGTGCTGCTGCACGCGGCCGGCAGCGGCGTGGGCTCGGCGGGTCTGCAGATCGCCAAGCTTCACGGTGCCCGGGTGATCGCGCTGGCCAGCACCGACGCCAAGCTCGACAAGGCCCGGGAGCTGGGCGCCGACGCGTGCGTGCGCAGCAGCGACGACGACTGGCCCAAGCAAGTTCGGGCGCTGCCCGGGGTCGGCCGGCGCGGCGTGGATCTGGTGTTCGAGCACGTGGGTGAGTCGACCTGGGCGCACAGCATCAAGCTGTGTCGGCGCGGCGGCCGGGTCGTCACCTGCGGGGCCTCGTCGGGCTGGGACGCGACCACGGATCTGCGCCAGGTGTTCTTTCGCCAGATCCAGATCCTGGGCTCGACGATGGGCTCGAAGGCCAGCATGTTTCGGATCGCCCAGCTGATCGACGAGGGGGCGCTCTCGCCGATCGTCGATCGGGTGTTCCCGCTGGCCGAGGCCGCGCAGGCCCATCGCTACTTGGATCGCCGCGAGCAATTCGGGAAGGTCGTGCTCGAGATCGCAGGCGCGCAGCCACAATGACGACGTCCGACGCATCAGGTGGGCCCGATCAGCCGAGCCAGCCGAGCCAGCCGAGCCAGCCGAGCCAGCCGAGCCAGCCGAGCCGTGAGCCGGATCCGATCCCGCGGCGCGAGCTGTGGGCCCCGCGGATCAGCGTCGTGATCGCGCTGGTGCTGGCGTGCGCGTACGCGTTCATCGGCGGTGACGTCGACGAGTTTTGCCTGGACGACGCGTGGATCCACCTCAGCTACGCCAAGAGCCTGCGGCTGGGCGATGGCCTGTCGTACAACCCCGGCGACTGGGAGACCGGCTTCTCGAGCCCGCTGTGGGTCGTGCTGCTGGCCGCGTGGCCGACGGGCCCGGACCCGGTGGTGTCGGTCAAGCTGCTTGGGGCGCTGCTGCACGCGGCGACGGCCGGACTCGCGAGCATGATCGCGCTGGAGCTGGCGAGCGCGCGCGCGAGCCTCGAGCGACCGATCCCGGTGCTGTCGATCGCCACGCTGGCTGGGATCTTGTGCGCGACCTCGCCCACGCTGCTGCAAGCGGCCAGCTCGGGCATGGAGGTTCCCCTGACGACCTGCCTGGTGCTCGCGTGCCTGCGCGCGTGCCTGCGCGAGAACTGGTTGCTGGCCGCCGTGCTGGCCTTCGCGGCCGAGCTCGCGCGGGCCGAGGTGCTTGGATGCCTCGTCGGGTTTGCGATCGTCGCGGGGCTCGCCGATCTGCTCAGCCGGCCGCGCACGTGGGCGAGCGCGCGCGCTTCGTTGCGGTGGACCACGCCAGCGCTGGGCGCCGCGGCCGGGCTTGCAGCGTGGGTGCTGTATTGCCAGGTGGTCAGCGGCTGGCCCTGGCCAAACACGGCCTATGTGAAGATCGCCGACGCCGGCCCCGCTGGGCTGGCGCAGGGCTGGGCGTATCTGTCGGAGCAGGTGCTGCCGTGGCAGCCGTGGTTCGCGGGCGTGGGCGGGCTGGCGTTGATCGCTGCCGCCCTGTGGACGGATCTGTCGGGCAAGGGCGTGCTCGAGCCTGGCGCGGACCCGCAGCCGCAGTCACCGGCCCAGTCACTGGCACCGATTCGTCGCTGGCAGCTGCTCGCGCTGATCGTCGCCTACGTCACGGGCATGCTCGGCACCGCAGCCAGCCGCCCGCTCAACCCCGAGGTGCTGTTCTTCGAGGCCCGCTACTTTGCGATCTTCGCCCCGATCCCGCTGATCGTGATCGCGCTGGGCTTGGCGCGCACGCATCGGGTGCTGTCGTTGGTGTTGGTGCTCCCGATCGCGCTGCTCACGGGGCTGCAGATCCCCGCGACCCAGACCCTGCAGCGAGCCCAAGAGCGGGGGATCGCGTTGTTGCACGGGGACCCCGCGCGCTACGTGAGCGCCAAGCTGCCAGACGACGCCGTGCTCGCGGTCGAGGGCGCGGGCTCGCTGCGCTACCGAACGCCGCGTTCAATGAAGATCATCGACGCGCTCGGGCTCAACAACGCCGCGATCGCCCACGCCGAGGACGACCCGGCCAAGGCGTGTGCGCTGATCGAAGAACGCCCGGACTATCTGGTGATGCCCGAGCACATCGCGGGAGCGCTGGCCAAGGTGTTCGAGCTGCGGCTGCTCGAGCAGTTTGTCGATCCCGCCTACGCGCAGGTGGCAGAGCCCCACGAGGTCCGCGTGCTCTTGCTCGAGGTCGTCGCGGTCCGACCGCGCTGGGCCGCACGCTGCGGTGGCCCGTCGGCCGAGCTGTCCCCCTGATCGGCTGAGCTCGGCTGAGCTCGGCTGAGCGAGTTGGCTGGGCGAAATTCGGCCATCCAAATCCGAGCGACGCTCCGCGCCGACAGTCGACGCTGCGCCGCGCTTGTTCTACCGTCAGTGCGTGTACGAGCGCCCCACCGAGCAACGACCGGCCAAAGAGCCAGCCTGGTCGAGCGAGGAGGAGCGGCTCGCCTCGCTGTGTAAGGATCTCGACGCGATCCACCAGCGCGTGCGCAGCGAGCTCGGCGACGGCGATATCGCCTATATAGAATCGATCGATCAGCTGTCGCGGCGTCTGACCCTTGCCGGGCGCGTGTTGATCTTCGCGGGTATGGACCCCGTTAGCTATACCGCTGGCATCCTCGCGCTCGCGGCCGCCCACCAGCTGCAAGTCTGCGAGATCGGGCACACCGCCCTGCACGGCGCCTACGACAAGCTAGAGCAGCTGCCGGGCGCCGCCAAGTACCACTCGGAGCGGTTTCGCTGGGTCGGTGAGATCGACGAAGAGTCGTGGCGGCGGGCCCACAACCTGCTGCACCACGGTCACACCAACATCGTCGGGCGCGACTCCGACTTGCTCGTTGGCTTCGCCCGCTGGAGCCCCGAGGCCAAGCACCACTTCTATCATCGGCTTCAGCTGCTGTTTTCTGCGACCTACCCGCTGTATTGGTGGACGGGCATGAGCCTGCACAGCGCGGGGGTGCTGGATCTGTTCGCCAGGACCGAGGACGAGGCGGTCGTCGCCAAGCACAAGTCGCTGCGCACGTTCTGGTCTGCGCACAAACGGGCGCTGCGCAAGATCGTGCCCTACAAGCTGACCAACTACGTGGTCTATCCGGCGCTGGCGGGCCCGCTGTTTCTCAAGGTCCTCGCTGGCAATTGGCTGGCCGACCACGTCCGCGACGTCTACACGGCGGCCACGATGCACTGCAATCACATTGGCCCGGACGTGCATCACTATGGCGCCGGCCGCCAGGCTAAATCCCGCGGTGAGTGGTACGAGATGCAGATCGAGGCGACCAACAATTTCGAGGTCCCGCACTGGATGTCGGTGTTGTGCGGCGGGCTCGACTATCACATCGAGCATCACCTGTTTCCAAAGCTGCCGCCCAACCGGCTGCGCGAGATTGCCCCGGAGATCCGGGCCGTGTGTGCGCGCCACGGGGTCCGCTACCGCACCGGGTCGTGGCCGGCGACCCTGGCCAAGTCGCTGCGCACGCTCGCGCGACTGTCTTGGCCGATCCCGCACGAAGCCACCCCATGAACCGCACCCACTACGACGTCATCGTGCTCGGGACCGGCCTGGGCGGGACCATGCTGGCGGCGATCTTGGCTCGCCATGGGCGCCGGGTCCTGCTGATCGACGCGGGCAGCCACCCACGCTTTGCGATCGGCGAGGCGACCACCCCCGACACCAGCTTTCGCCTGAAGCTGCTCGCCGCCAAGTACGACCTGCCCGAGCTCGCGTACCTCTCGGAGTTCTACTTGGTCCGCGATCACATCGGGGCTTCGAGCGGGGTCAAGCGGGCGTTCAGCTTTCTGTATCACCGACCCGGCCACGCCCACGAGCCAACCCAGTCGCACCAATTCCCAACGGGGGCGCCGCCGTGGGGGCCCGACTGCCACCTGTTTCGCCAAGACACCGACGCGTTCATGCTCGCGGTCGCGGCCCGGCATGGCGCGAAGGTTCGCCAAGCGACCCGGGTCAGCGCGATCGATCTCGAGCTCGAGGGCGGCGGCGTAGCGGTCACGCTCGACACCGGTGAGCGGATCACCGCGGCGTTCTTGGTCGACGCGGCCGGGTTTCGCTCGCCGCTCGCCAAGCAGCTCAATCTACGCAACAAGCCCGACGCGCTGCGGACCAACTCGCGGGCGATCTTCACCCACATGGTCGGCGTCACCCCCTACGATCGGGTTGGCGAGGCCCGCGAGCGCCACGGCCTGGTGTATCCGCTCTCGCAGACCACCCTGCACCACGTGTTCGAGGGCGGGTGGCTGTGGGTGATCCCCTTCGGCAACCACCTCGACGCGGTCAACCAGCTGACGTCCGTGGGCTTGTTGCTCGACCGCGAGCTTCACCCCGAGTCGGAGGGGGAGTCGGGCAGGGATCCCGAGCAAGAGTTCTTCGAGCACGTCAACCGGATGCCCGGCGTCGCGCGGCAGTTTCAGGGCGCCCACGCGCTGCGCGGCTGGGTGTCGACCGGGCGGCTGCAGTACAGCTCGCGCCAGACCGTGGGGGATCGCTGGCTGCTGCTCGCCCACGCGGCGGGGTTTGTCGATCCGCTGTATTCGTCGGGGCTCAACCTGACCGTGGGCGTGATCGATCTGTTCGCCGACGAGCTGCTCGCCGCGCTGGGCGACGGCGTGTTCGAGGCGGCCCGCTTCGCCCACGTCGACGCGTTCTTCCAGACCAACCTGAAGCTGTACGACGAATTCGTCGCCAACTCCTATCTTGGCTGGCGCGACTACGAGCTGTGGGATGCGTGGTACCGGGTCTGGGTCGCGGCGCTGCAGGTTGGCACCTACTTGAACGGCACCCAGCTGATGCGCCACCTCGAGTCCGGGGATCGGGCGGTGCTCGAGCGCTCGCGCGAGGCCCCCTTCACCTCGCTGTTGGGCACGGCGGTGCCCGAGTGTCGGCACATGGTCGACAGCGCCGCCGCTCACATGCACCGGTTTGCGCGGGGCGAGATCACGGCCGCGAGCGCGGCCGCCAACATTCGCGCGGTGCTGCGCGAGGTGCAGTTCTGCCCAAGCTACTGGCGGCTCGAAGACCCCAGCGTGCGCACGACCCCGCCCTATACAATGACCCAGATGCTGCGAGCGTACGTCTGGTACCACCGCAACGCGTCGCCCGAGGTCCGCGATCTCATGGTCGGGTTCAAGCCGCTCACCGCCAGCCGCCACGTGCTGAGCGCCTTCTACGACAACTCCCGCCGCGGCCTGCGTCGCCAGGCACTGTTCATGCGCGACTCGCTGCGGGCCTGGAACCGCGACTGGCTGGACGGGGCCGACTGATGGGCTCCAAGCCGCGAGATCGGGGGCGCGATCGGGCCAGGCTGCGGTGGATCGATCGGGCCGCCGTCGCGCTGGTCCTGAGCCTGCCAACCGCTGGGGTGTTCATTGGCGCCTACTTGGCGTGGCGCGGTGACGTGCTCGAGACCGCCAACCTGGTCGTGTTCGTGGTCCTGTGGATCGCAACCTTGTTCGGGGTCGAGGGCGGGTTTCATCGCTACTTCTCGCACCGCAGCTATCGGGCCCGGCCCGGGGTCGAGGCGGTCCTCGCCGGGCTCGGCTCGATGGCGTTTCAGGGCCCGGTGCTGTGGTGGGCGGCCACGCATCGCCGCCACCACGAGCGCTCGGATCGCCCGGGTGATCCCCACTCTCCGCAGCTGCGTGGCGACGGCGCGCGCGGGCTCTTGCTTGGCCTGTGGGATGGCCACGTCGGCTGGCTGTTCAACGAGGTCGACGCGATCAGCCGCAAGTCCACCTGGGCCAAGTACGTGCCCGACCTGCTCGAGAAGCCGATGGTGTGGTCGATCCACCGCAACTATCTGTGGTGGTTGGCGCTGGGGTTTGCGCTGCCAGCCGTGCTGGGCGGGGCGCTCACGGGCACCTGGCACGGGGCCTGGATCGGCTTGGTGTGGGGCGGGCTGATCCGCACCTTTCTCGTGAATCATGCGATCTGGGCGGTCAACTCGATCTGTCACGTGTACGGCTCGCGCCCCTTCGCCCTGCACGCGCGCGATCGCAGCGCCAACAATGCCTGGGTCGCCCTGGTCAGCCTGGGCGCCGGTTGGCACCACAATCATCACGTGTTCCCCGGCTCCGCGACGACCCAAGTTCACGCGTGGCAGGTGGATGGCTGCGGGTTGATCCTGCGCGCGCTCGCCAAGCTGGGGCTGGTCAGCGAGCTTGGAACGCCGCCGGCGGATCTCGATCAGCCGGGCTGGACCCGGCGGGTGTCCGTGAACCTCGAGGGCGCGCCGGCCGAGCTGGTCAACCTGCGCAGTGATCGGGCGTTCGTCGAGACCCGGGTTCGCCGGGCGGTCGGGGCCACGATCCGGCTCGATCACTTCGTGGTCGCAGAGGCCAACGGCGAAGCCCAGGTCGTCGCGGGCTTGCAGATCCAGGCGAGCGTGGATCGGGTCACCCCGCACGGCCTGGTGCTGCGCTTCGCAAGCTCGCCGCAGCAGGCCGCCGCGCTGACCCGGCTGACCCGCCGCGAGCGCTACGACGGCTGATCACCCGCGCCCAGCTCCGACAGCCACACCGTCTCGGTCTGCAGCGCCGGCGCGTCGCCCTGCAGCAGCAGCGAGCGGGCCAGAATGTAGCCGGCGCTGTGGCCAGAGGTGTCGAGCCAATTGCCAACGCCCGGATCGCTGTCGGCCAGCACGACGGTGAACTCGCCGTTCGCGTCAACCTGCAGCTGGGTGTGGTTCAGGCAGATCGCATGCCGGGTGTAGTCGAAGCTCTCGAGCCAGACGTTGTACAGACACAGGCTGAAGTAGCGGGCCTGCGGGAGCTTGCCCCGGACCACGAACGCCTGCTCGGGACCGAAGCGATACCAACACACTTGGTAGTGGTTGTCGGGGGTTGGAAACAGGCGCTCGCCCGATCCCGCGTGGAATTGCTTGATCGGCAGGCCGCCAGCGGTCACGAATTTGTAGAACATCAAGCTGCGCTCGACGATCGTCGCGAGCATCCGCCCGGCGTTGCGCAGGTTCTTGGCGTAGGCGTTGGGCTCGAGCGGGGCGGCGGTTCGCGGCGCGGCCGGATCGTTGGCGAGCAGCGCGACCTCGAGCTTCAGCGGCGGCTCGGCGCTGCGCTGACCAAAGTACTGACGGATCACCAGCTCGGTCTCGTCGCCCTCCCCCTTCAGCACCGTCACCCCAGGCAAAGGCTCGAGCTCGTCGGCGCTGATCAGCAGCTCGAAGCGGCCGTCTGCGTCGCGGGCGATCGCGCCGTCGTTGAGGTGCGCGCCGATCTTCCCGCCGCGCCGATGCAGCAGACACCCAACATAGACAGTGCCCGGCGGGATCCGACCCGAGACCCGATACCGCCGCCCCGCGCCCAGCGACAGCCGGGTGCGGACCACGTCCGCGTCGGGGCAATCACCAAACATCTTGCGGGTCGGGCCGATCACCGCGTGAAACTGGGGCCAGTCTGGATCGCTGTACTCGGTGAAGGTCTCGACGGTCGCAGACAGCATGCGCAGCAAGAACCGGCGGCCCTCGAGGTTGTGCAGATCATCGGGGAGGTCGATCGTGGCTTCGAGCTTGGCCACGTCGGCGAGCACCTCCGCCATCGCGCGCGAGACCTCCGACAAGCCCGGCAGCGGGATGCTGTCCAGATCGTAGCCGTAGCTGGCCGCGAGCGCCTTGGTCTGCGCGTTGACGCTGCGGTGATCAAAGCCGGTCAGCCAGCGATCCGCCAGCTCGGGCTCGATCCGCGCGCGCGTGGAGGTGTTGGGATCCCCGACCGCGCGCGCGCCCTTGGGCCCGCTGCGCATCCGATCGCCCTCGTAGGGCTGGATCATCGCGTCGTCGTAGTCGAGCTCGAGCAGCCCACAGACCTCGCGCATGGTTGGCGCTGGGGCGGTGACCAGATCCTCGTAGCGGATCCGCAGCCAGCGTTGCTCGGGGAGCTCGGCCAGGCACGACGCGATCGCCTGGTTGCCCCCGCGCCACAGCTGCTCGGCGTTGGTGTAGTCCGAGCCCTCGAACAGGGCCTCGGACATGTTCACGTTCTGCAGGCTGCGGATCACCGAGCCCGGGTTGCGCACGATCCACAAGAACCGCGCGCCCGGAAACCACCCCGCGAGCCGGCGGATCGCGGCGGGGTAGTTGCACAGGTGCGGGCACTTGTCGACCAGCACGCGGTCGCCAATTCGCTGGTTGAGCAGCGCGTAAACCTCGTCGACACCAAGGGTCGAGAGCGCGGCCACGCGCTGCTTGGCGGCTGGAACGTCGAGACCCTCGAGCTCGATGAAGGTCCGCCGCAGCCCGCCCTTCTCCCAAAACCGGCGCTCGAGCAAGGCGTGGCGCTGGGCCATGGTCTCAAACGGGGCGAGCACCATCTCGGGCGGACAAAACAGCCGGGGGTGACCGGCGAGCATCAGCCGCAGCAAGGTCGTGCCGCTGCGGGCGACCCCTAGCACGAACACGATCGGATCTTCGAAGACGGGCGTGGGTGATGTCATGATCGGTGGCGCTGAGTTAGCATGAAGGGATGAAGCTGGAGACGAGGCTGACCACCCGCGCGTGGGATCGAGCGATGCGTCTGCTCCGGGCGTATCACTCGTATGAGGTGGTTGGGCTGTCGGCCTTTCCGCGCTCGGGTCCGGTGCTGGTGGCCAGCACCCACAGCCTCGCAACCTACGAAAATTTTCTGCTGGGCTCGGTCGCCCTGGACGCGCTGGGTCGCCGACCGATCATCTTGGCCGATGATCTGCTGTTCAAGCTGCCGGCCGTTGGCAACGCGATGCGTGACATTGGCGTGTGGCCAGGCAAGCGCGACGCGGCGATTGAGATCCTGCGCAACGGCGGCCTGCTGGGGCTTGGGCCCGGGGGCATGCGCGAGGCCCTGCGTAGCACGAAGCAGCACTACACCTTCGACTGGGAGGGCCGGCTGGGCTTCGTCTGGATCGCGCTGCTGACCGGCGCGCCGATCGTGCTGGCCGCCTGCCCGGCTGCAGACGACATCTTCGACGTCGCCGATCTGCCGATCACCGCAGATTTCTACAAGAAGTACCACTTGCCGCTGCCGCTGTTTCGTGGGGTGGGGCCAACCTTGGTGCCGCGGCCGGTCAAGCTCTGGCATGTGTTCGAGGAGCCTATTGTCGCCGACATCGATCCAAACGAGGTCACCGAGGCCGCGGTGATCGAGCACCACGCGTACCTGTGCCAGCGCATGCATGGCCTGATGCAGCGGGCCATCGAGATCTCGGGGCTGTCGTCGCGTTCGTGACTGTTTTCAGCTCGGGCGAGGGCTTCTCGCCCGCTTGCGGACACCGTCGTAGACTGGTTCACCGAGGGCAGCGAACTCACGCGCGCCTCCCCTGCCCTGGCTTGTTGCCAACCCAGACCGGCTTGTAGACCGGCGGCGGCCACAGGCCGAGCTCGCGCTGGATCTGCTCGAGGGGATGATCGAGCAGCTCAACCCAGTCTTGCTCGACCAACCATTCGGCCCGCAGCGCCAGCGCGGCTGCGTTGAGCATCATGCGTTGGCCAGCCAGACGCGGCAGCCGGATCGAGTAGGCGCCGAGCCCAGCCATGGCCATGACCCCCGTGTTGCGGGTCTGCGCGGCCGTGAACGCCAGCAGGCACACCTCGCCCAGCAGGTCGGTCTGGTAGCCGGTCACCAGGTGATAGAGGTCGTGGCTGAAAAATAGGGTGTCCTGCAAGAACCGCTCGTCGGGCTCGAGCGCGGCCGTGCGCGCGGGCGAGGTGCCCGTCTCGACGTACACACCCATGCCGCGGCGGGTGGTGCCCAGGGTCTCGCAGCTGGCGAGGTACGCGTGGCCAAGGGTGCCGGCTGGCAGGCTCTCGAGCCGCTCCCAGTCGGCGAGCGCGTCGCCGAGTGAGGGCTTGCGCCGCAGCAGCGCCCGGGCCTTGGGGCGACCCCGCATGCGCGCGAGCGTGCGGGGGAGCGAGCGGCCCTGCCACGCCTCGATCACCCGGGTGATCTGATCGGTCCGCGCGGGGTTGCGGTACAGGAACCGCAACACGTCCAAGCCCTCGCGCCAGCGGATTGCGTGGATCTGTGCGTCGTCCATGGTCAGCTCAGGTCAGGCCAGCTCAGGTCAGATCAGGTGCGGTCCGCAGCGCGGCCGCCAGCTTGGGCGCGTGCGCGGCCTGAAACATCGAGTAGTGATCGCCCGGCACATCGTGGACCGTCAGCCCGGTGCACAGCCCTCGCCAGACCTCCACGCTGTCGGGGAACACCTCGGCGAAGGCCCGCAGCGTGTCGACGGCGCGCAGGTACATGACGGGCCCGGCGTAGGGCCGCGGCTGGTAACCGGCCAGCCGCCGAACCGAGCGCTGCAGACCGGCGACGTAGATGCCAAACAGCGCGTGGATCTGCTCGGTGTCGGTGCTTGGCGGCAGCCCGGCGAACGCCACCGCCCAGGCGCGGACCTGCTCGAGCGGCTCGCTCGCGGGGTCGAAGCCCGGCGGCGAGCCGGCCATGCCGCGCGCGCCCAGGTAGCTGGCGAAGGCTGCGATGAGCGCTGGTTCTGCGTAGGACGCCGCGTCGTCGCTGACGTGCGGGGTGGGGCTGTCGAGCAGCGCGACGTGGTCGACCGCGTGGCCACGCGCGTGCAGACGCGCCGCCGTCTCGTAGGCCAGCACCCCGCCCAGCGACCAGCCGGCCAAGATCTGCGGCTGCGCCTGCGCCTGCGAGCCCGCCAGCAGCTCGACGCAGCGATCCGCGAGCGCGGTGATCGGGGCCTCGAGCTCGCTCGCGCCGCCAGCCTCGAGCTCCGGCAGCTCGATCACCTCGACCCCGTGACTCTCGAGCGCGGCCGCCAACGGGGCGTAGCACTCGACATCGAGGGCGCCCGGGTGGATCAGCGTGAGCGTGGGCAGCCCCGGCCGCGCGCGCAGCCACCTGCGCCGCGCGGCCCGACCGGGCGCGGGCGAAGCGGCTGGGGTCGACGACAGCCGCGCGAGCAGATCATCGGCGAGCACGTGGATCGACGGCCCCTCGAGCAGCGTCGCCATCGGCAGCTCGACCCCGAGCTGGGCCTCGAGCCGCGCGCGCAATTCAATGCCCATCAGCGAGTCCAAGCCCAGCTCGACCATCGGGCGATCCGCCTCGAGGGATTCTGCCGGTCGGCCAACGGCGAGCGCGATGTGGGCGGTGAGCAGCGCGACGATCCGCGGACCTCGCTCGGGGATCGGCAGCGCCAGGATCGCGGCCGCGGCCTCCCCTGGCTTGGGCGTGGGGGCCTGTCCTGCCGACTGCTGGGCCGCGAGCTCGGCCGCGACGAGCTCGGCGATCGGCGGCGACGCGCTGAGGGTCGGGTGCGCGCGGGCGAAGCGAGACCAGTCCACGTCCATCACCGTGATCTGCGTCCACCCCAGCGCGCGCGCGGACGCGAGCAAGCTCCGCATCGACGCCAGCGCCTGATCCGGGGCGAGGCTCTGGATCCCGCGCCCAGCCAGGCGACGATCATCCCGAGCGACGCCGACGTCCGCCCACGGACCCCAATTGATGCTGTGGCCGCCAAGCCCCCGCGCGCGGCGGTGACGAGCGAGGGCGTCGAGGTAGCTGTTGGCCGCCGCGTAGTTGCCCTGGCCGGCCGAGCCCAGCACCGCGGCGACCGAGGAGAACAACACGAACAGATCGAGATCGTAGCTAGCGAGCGCGCGGTGCAGGACCCACGCGCCAACGACCTTGGCTCGGAACACGGCGGCCAGCATGTCCGCGTCGAGGCGCAGCAGGATCTGATCTTGAAGCACGCCCGCGAGGTGAACGACGCCGCGGATCGGCGGCCAGCCCTCGCGCCGATGCTGATCCAAGAACGCTTTGACCTGATCGGGATCCCCGACGTCGACGGCCGCGAGGTGAACGCTCACGCCCTCGCGCTCGAACCCCTGGATCGCAGCGATCTGACCGCCCACGCGCGAGCTTGGATCCACGCTTGCCCAGGTGTGGCGCTGGGGCAGCGCCGAGCGGCCCATCAACACCAAGCGCCGCGCGCCGCAATTGACCAGCTCGCGGGCGACGTGCAGGCCCAGGCCGCCCAGGCCACCGGTGATCAGGTAGCAGCCGTCGACGCGACAGCGCAGCTGGGCGCTGGTGCTTGGCGCCGCGGGGACACGCGCCCGGGTGACCCGAACGACGTGGCGCTGGGCGTCGCGGTAGGCGATCTGAACCTCGCCGTCGGGCGCCCGCAGCTCGCGGATCAACGCTTGAGCCTGAGCCTGGGCTGTGGCGTGGGGATCGACATCGACGATGCCTCCAAACACGCCCGGGTGCTCCTGCGCGAGGGTCCGGCCAAGGCCCCACAGCGGCGCGCCAGCGGTGGTGATCGCTTCGTCGTCACGGACCGGGGCCGCGCCACGGCTGACCAACCACAGCTTGGGCGGGCTTGGCCAGCGCTGCCCCACGAGCTCGCGCAGGACATGGACCACCGCGGCGACGTCGAGGATCGAGCTGCGCTCGAGCGCGGCGACCTCGGCGTTGAGGTCCTGTGGTGGATCGTCGTCGCTGGGTTGGGCATCGGTCAGGCTCCACCCGTGGACGATGCCCCTGCACGGCTCGCCGCGCTCGCGCACGTGCCCGAACAGCGCGTGCATGTCCTCGGCCCGAGCCGGATCGACACGGTAGTGATCCGAGCTGACTTGCGTGAACGCGGCGCCCGGCTCGACCCGCACGCAGCGGTCGCCCGTGGCTGCCAGCGCGGCGATCAACGCGTCGCCGAACGCTGCGCGATCGCAGAGCACCAACCACAGGCCAGGCGGCTGCGCGCGTGGCAGCGCACGCAGCCGACTTGGGCGCCACTCCAGCTGATAGACGAGCGCGTCGAGACCCTGCCGGCCGCGTGCCGTCGCGCTCGCCAGATCCAGGTAGCGCAGCTGCAGGCCCTGGACGTCGACCTGCAGCCGGCCGGCTTCGTCGCGCAGCTCGAGGTCGACCGTGCGCGCTCGCTCGGCCTCGCTGGTGATCCGCGCCAAGCTCCACGCGCGCGGGCCGGGGCGCTGCACGAAGCGGATCGCCGCGACGCCCACGGGCAGGAACGGCCGGCCCTCGTCGCCGCCGAGCGCCGCGACCACCTGCGCCGCCGCGTCGAGCAGCGCGGGGTGAACGTGGTAGCGCGGATCCGCGGCGACCGGGGCGGTCGCGCGGAGCTTGGCCACCGCCACGCCGTCGCGCAGGCCAATTTGCTCGACGCCGCGAAACGCGGGGCCGTAGTCGAGTCCGCGGGCGCGCAGCTGTTCGTAGTGGAGCGCCGCGGACCCGCCCGGCTGATCTGACAAGGTCGGCGGCTCGCCGAGCTCGGGTTCAGACGCGGTAGCGATCTCGGTCCCTGTATCGATCTCACCGTGTGCATGCAGCACCCACGCGCCAGCTTCGCCCGCGCGGCTGCGGATCTCGAAGCGCGCGGCCTCGTCCATGAGCACCAGCTGGACCGCGCGGGCCGACGCGTTGGGCACCGACAAGGGCGCGAGGATCTCCACGTTTCGCAGCGTGATCGCGCCAGCTTCGAGGCCCGCCCCGCGCTGCTCGATCACAGCGGCGAGCGCCATCTCCAGATACGCGGTCGCCGGGAGGATCGCCGCCCCCTCGAAGCGATGATCCCCCAGCATCGGCAGGCGCGTCAGCGACAGCGCAACCTCCCAGATCCGCTCGTTCGCTCGATGGGCGAGCTCGACACGCCGGCCAAGCAAGGGGTGCGTGATCTGGCTGTCCGGCTCGCGCGGCGACGCGGGGGCGTGCCAAGCCGGTTGGCGCGAGAGCGGCAGCCGAGGCAGCGGCACCGAGTTGCAAGGGGCCCTTCCCGCGTAGACCGCCGACCAGTCTGGCGTGTGCCCGTGAACGTAGAGCTGCGCGAGCGCCCCGAGCGTCGATGTGCGCGCGTCGACGCCACGCCGCAGCGAGTGCACGACCACGCCCGCGCGCGAGCCAAGCGAGCTCAGGATCGATCCTGACAACACCGGGTGCGCGCCGATCTCGACGAAGTGGCGGTGGCCAGCGTCGATCAAGCCAGCGATCGCCGCCGCAAATTGAACCGGCGCGCGCAGCTGCGACGCCCAATAGCCCGCGTCGAAGCGCGACCCATCGAGCTCGGCGCCGGTCACCGTCGAGGTGATCGGGATCGTGCCCGGCTGCGCGCGCAAGCCTGATCCCTCGAGCGCGGCCCGGAGCTCGTCAGCGCTGTGTTGCATGTGGGCGCTGTGAAACGGATACGCGTGATCGAGCAGCCGCGCCCCGGCCAGCCGCGCCAGCGAGGCCGCGGGCCCGCACACGACCGTCTGCTCGGGGCCGTTGTGCGCGGCGACCTCGAGACCCTCGAGCCCCTGTTGTTCGAGCAGGGTCGCTAGCGGCTCGGGGCCCATCTCCACGACCGCGAGCTTCGCCAGCCCGGCGGCGCGCTCGGTCACCTGCGCCCGCGCGACCACCAGCTTGGCGGCGTCGGCCAGCGAGAGGACCCCCGCAACGAGGGCGGCCGCGAGCTCGCCCAAGCTGTGTCCCACGAGCGCGTCGGGCTCGATCCCAAACCGCCGCCACTGCTGCGCCAGGGCCACCTGCAGCGCGAACAACACCGGCTGGGCGACCGCCGACGCGGCCAGGCGCGACCCGGATGCTTCGGCCCCGAGCGCGTCGATCACCGACCACCCCAGCAGCGGCGCGAGCTCGTGATCACAGCGCTCGAGCTCGGCGCGAAACCGGGGCGAGCGCTCGAGCAGCTCGCGGCCCATGCCCCACCACTGATCCCCCTGACCGCTGAACACGAACACACAGCGGGGCGCGCCGGTCGTGGGTCGGCGCCCGACCAAGGCCGCGCTTGGATCGGACTGCGCGTACGCACGCAGCGAGGCGATCAGCTCTGCGCCCGACGAACCAACAACCGCGGCGCGCGCGTCGAGGCAGCTGCGCTGCAGCACGGCCGCTTGCGCGAGCGCGGCCGCTTGCGCGGGCGAGCGCTC
>NZ_JMCC02000160.1 GCF_000737335.2 Enhygromyxa salina
GGCGCCGCCGTTGGCGGGCTCGAGCAGCGCCGCGTCTTCGGGCTCGAGCACCACGCCGCCGGGCACGAACGCGGGATCGTACTGCGGAGCCCGATCGATCGCGGAGGCCGCCCGGCGCAGCTCGGCCTCGTCGGCGCGGGCCGACTCCGCTTCGCGATCGGGCGGACCGATCGGTCGATCCTGGACGAACTCGGTGGCCGCGCTCGAGTCCCGCACATGAACGACGACCGAGCGCTGCAGATCACTGGGGAGGTAGCCGGTCCACCCGTGCGGCAGCGTCGGCCCGGTCCACTCGAACACGTAGCGCGCGTCGTAGGGCGCCAAGTTGACGCAGCCGTGGCTCTTGCGGTTGCCAAAGTTGTCGTGCCAATAGGCCCCGTGCAGGGCGTTGTGGCCCTGAAACAGCAGCACCCAAGGGACGCCCTGGACCATGTAGGGGTTGTCCTCGTAGGCCTGGTTGGCCATGGTCGTTGCGGCGACCTTGGCCCACACGGGGTAGTTGCCGCGCGGCGTGGGCATGCCCCTGCCCGAGGACACCATGGTCGCAAACACGGCTCGACCGCCGCGGTAGGCGACGAGCACCTGCTCACCAAGGTCGACGTCGATCCACTGATCATTGCCAGTGTTCTTCCCGCGCCAGTCGTCGAGGACCTCGGGCGGAGCGGACGCCGTGAGGTGAACCTCGTTGAGGTGCCCGGCGTCGATCCACAGGCCCTCACCGACCCGCCAGAACGTGTTGCGACCGGTGTCGCTGCGCTCGAGCAAGGGGACCCGCGTGCGCAGCTCGAGCTCGAGGACCCGCTCGGCCCCGGCGTCGGGCGCCGCCCGAACGGGCGTGCCCTTCTTGAGGTTGGTCCACGCGAAGCTGGGCCCGGCGTGGTCGCCGGTGAGCTCGACCCCGGCCCACTCGCTGCCCTGGCCGCCGTATCGGATCCCCGCCTTGGGCACCAGCGCGCCGTCCTCGGTCTGGATCCACTCGGCGCCGTCGTACTCGAGGCTGCGCGCGACCACCACGCTCATGCCCTTGGTCAGCGGTCGACTTGGCACGCCGGCGTCGATGTCTGCGTAGCCGTTGTACATGGGGACGCCGTCGGTGCGGACGAAGGCGTAGGTGAAGGGGACCCGCTGATCCTGGTCTAGCTGCATCGCCGCGCCGGGTGTTGGCCCGCGCTTGCTGGTCTGGACGTGCTCCGAGCACACGAAGCCAAACGGGTAGACGGCGTACCAGGGCTTGCCGGAGCAGCCCTTGTCATCGCGGCTCTGGACGATCCCGCGGACCACGAAGCGGGTGCCATCCGACACGGTGGCGACCCGGCGGTGGGGCACCCAGGGGCGCGCGCGGACGACGGTCTCGGGCCACGCGGCTTCGACGTAGCGAACCTCGGTGGGCTCGATCTTGGCTTCGTCGGCGGTGGGTCCGGGCTCGAGGCCCGTGAGGGCCCGCAGCGTATGGGCGAAGAGCGTGGCAGTGATCAGCATGGCGCGCCGAACTGAATCGGAAGGGGGATCGGGGAGCGAAATCGGACTGCTCGCATGATCCAGGCGGATCGTCCGCGAGCGTCGGCGCTCAAGCTATCATCGCTCCACGCCGACCCAAAAACATACGAACGACGGGCGCCCAGCATTCCGCGGCCGCCAGCTCGCGCTGCTGATCGTCACGGTCGTGGCGCTCGCCGCGATCTGTACGCCGTGGGCCAACATCCTGACCGACAACGCCGACGGCGCCGGGATGCAGGCGCATCTGCACGCGATCTTCGAGGCCCGCGACCTGCTCTATGACGACGAGTACGCGGCGCTGCGCATGTCGCCGCTGTTTGCGTTCGTGACCGAGCGCGGGGTCGTGTCCAACCACTGGCCGGCCGGCGCGAGCTTTTTACAGGCGCCTGGCTGGCTGCTGGGTCGGCTCGCGGGGCTGGTGCTGGTGGGCGAGGGTGTCTCGGAGCGGGCCGCGACCTGGACGCTGCCGCTGTTGGGCCTGCGCTGCTGGGCGATGCTGGTGCTGGCGTGGTTGATCGCGCGGGTCCATCGCTGGCTGTGTGCGCACGTCGACAAGCGCAGCGCGACGCTGACCTGCGCCGCGCTGGTGCTGGGCACCCCGCTGCTCTACTACGCCGCCGAGTCGCCCCTGCGCCCGCACTTGTGGGGGGCGGCCGTGGTCGCCGTGCTGACGATGCGGTGGTTCGACGCGATCGAGCACGCCGTCGCGGATCCCGAGCGCGCGGCGGCAAACCTGCGGCGGCCGGTCGAGCTGGCGATCTACGCGGGCCTGGCCACGGCCGTGCGCCCGCAGCTGGCGATCCTCGCGGTGCTGGTGGCCCACGAGCGCTGGGTTGCGAGCGCCGAGATGTCCGTGCGCGATCGGCTTGGGCTGCTGGCGCGCCACGGGGCGGTGAGCGGCGCCGCGTTCTTGGTCTGGCCGCTGGTGGTGCTGCGCATGCAGATCTGGATGTACGGCGCGAGCAGCCTGGGCGACTACGGCGGCGAGGTCACCCATCACCTGCGCGCGTTCTTGCTGTCGACCCATCACGGCGCGCTGGTGTGGTGCCCCGTGCTGGTGCTTGGGCTGCTGGGGTTGGCGATCGGCGCGGCGGGGCGACAACGAGGGGCGATCGTGTTGCTTGGGCTCGTCGCCGTGCAGATCTGGCTGGACGCGGGCACCCGGGAGATCGAACCGTATCGGGTGCTGGGCACGCGGACCTGGACGGGCGGCACGGCCTTCGGTCCGCGCAAACTTTTGGACGCGGTGCCCTTGATGCTGCCGGGGGTCGTGTGGCTCTCGCGCTGGCTCGAGGGGCAGGCGCCGATCGAGCGGCGGCGCTGGCAGCTGCGCTTGGGGGCGGCGACGCTGCTGGCGATGGTTCCGACCACGTTGTTGCTGGCGGCGGCGATTGTTGATCCCAACGTGTGCTCGACGATCATGGATGGCGATCGTTTGGTGATCGCGCTGGGGTTGGGCTTCGATCCTGGCAACTGGGCGCAGGCGTGGGCACAGCGGGCGCTTCCTCTGAAAATATCGGTGACGATCGCGGCTGTGGTTGGGGTGCCGCTTGCGACGTTGGTGGTCCTCGAGCTGCGCCGGGCGGTGCCGGTGGAGGGGTGGGGCCGGCGGGCTCGCTGGCCTTGGATGTTGGCGCTGGTAATCGGACTGGGCGCGCACGCGTGGCTGCTGCATCTCGAGCAGCGTAGTCAGGCTTTGCTTGTCGCGGATCCGGGGCGGATGCCGCGGGCTGCGGCGCAGATGAATGCTTGGCATGTGGCGACGGTCGCGGAGATTCCTCGGCACCAGGCGTTGTTGCGGGCTCGGCTTGGGGTGGGGGGCGGTTGAGTAGGGGGGAATGCGGGGGGGGTGACGGCGGGCAGCCCTGGTTGCCGGGCCGTCGTATTGCAACCGGTGTCTCCGCTGCGATCTGCGGGGGGTGATTTGACGGCGGGCAGCCCGGCGGGCACCGAGGGTCCCTGGTTGCCGGGCCGTCGTGTTGCAACCGGTGTCTCCGCTGCAATCTGCGGGGGGGTGATTTTACGGCGGGCAGCCCGGCGGGCACCGAGGGTCCCTCGGGGCGAAACCACTCACCGCTGGCATGTGGCGTGTCGGTCTTCTGGTAGTACGAGTGACCTTCACCGCTTCGATTGTGTCTAATACGCCGTGAATTTTCGCCCCGAGGGACCCTCGGAGCCCTGGTTGCCGGGCCGTCGTATTGCAACCTGTGTCTCCGCCTCGATCCGAATCCGGCATGCACTTTCGTCTGACATCTTGCCTCTCGAGCGCCTGGATTTCCCTTTGCAAAACTCGATGCTCGTGTTCATCACATCGCTCCTAGCGCCGAGAATCCCCCAACCGCAAGGCTCGGGTTGCCGAGCCCTCGCACGTCGCCTCGCCTCGCGGGCCTTCGCTTCGCAACACCTCCGCCCCAATCATGCGCCCCTCCTCATATCGCGGGCCTTCGCACCCAAGACCTCCGCCAAATGATACGCCCCCCGCAGCTTGCAGCGGCGCCATCGGTTGCAAAACGACGGCCCGCAACGAGGGCCCCGAGGGACCCTCGGAGCCCGCCGGGCTGCCCGCCGTCAAATCAGTCCCCCTCAGATCGCAGCGGAGACACCGGTTGCAACACGACGGCCCGGCAACCAGGGCCCCGAGGGTCCCTCGGGGCGAAAATTCACGGCGTATTAGACACAATCGAAGCGGTGAAGGTCACTCGTACTACCAGAAGACCGACACACCACATGCCAGCGGTGAGTGGTTTCGCCCCGAGGGACCCTCGGAGCCCGCCGGGCTGCCCGCCGTCAAATCACTCCCCCGTCACATCAGCCCGCCGGGCTGCCCCCCGTCACATCAGCCCCCCGCAGATCGCAGCGGAGACACAGGTTGCAACACGACGGCCCGGCAACCAGGGCCCCGAGGGTCCCTCGGGGCGAAAATTCACGGCGTATTAGACACAATCGAAGCGGTGCCGGTCACTCGTACTACCAGAAGACCGACACACCACATGCCCGCGGTGAGTGGTTTCGCCCCGAGGGACCCTCGGAGCCCGCCGGGCTGCCCGCCGTCACAACCACGGTCTCATCCACGGTCTCATCCACGGTCTCATCCGCCGGGCTGCCCCCCTCATCCACCCGAATCAAACTCAGAACGTGACCCCAACATCGAAGATGAACCGCCCATTGCGGTCATCGGTAGGCCCAACATTATAGCGCCCCGGCAGCAAGACCGCGTAACCAAGTGCCATTGTCACGATCCCAATATCCAGTTTCAAGAAGTTTGCCCCCACACTATGGCGAAAGTCCCGGACGAAATTGAACTCGTCCCAAAACTGGGTGAGCACGCCAAAGTCGTAGAAGATCGAGTGCGCCAGTGCGCCGCCAAAGATGTCGCGGACCGAGGTTACCTGCAGCGCGACGCTGCCGATCGCCCGAATGTGGCCACCTTGCGCGCGCGGCCGATAGACCACTCCGCCGAACGGCAGATCGATCTCTTCCACGTCAACGAGCATCGTCTCGGGCAGGATCCCGCGCAGGCCCAAGTCGGCGGTCCCGCCTCCGTAGTAGCGCCATACGTCTGGCACGGTCTGCGTGGCGATGGTCTGTCCGCGAAATCCAGGGCCGTGAAATGGGATCAGGTGGCCATAGCGCAGGCTGTAGCGGAAGTTGATCCGCTCTTGGGTGCCTGGGATCGGCAGCGGGATGAAGTGTTGCCAGCTCAGGTCGATGCGCGCCCACCAGTCCAGGCCACCCAGCCACGGCGAAGCCAGCTTGAGGTCCATGGTCGCCAAAAAGCCGTCGTGGGGGTTGAAGGCGTTGTCGACCCGGGTCAGGACCACGCCCGTGTCGATCAGCCCGGTGAGATCGGAGACGACGCCGCCGCCGCGGTTGACCCACGCGTTGTCGCTGCCCGCGAGCGGCTTGGCGATGTCCTTGCTGACGTTGGCCAGCTGAAACAGGTAGCCGGCGTAGAAGGTCCACTCGCCGAACCTCCGGCTGATCCGCACGGCGCCGTTGACCGACAAGATGCGGCCGCGGGCTGGGGTTGCGCGCTGCTGGACGCGGCCGTTGATGTCGAGATCGAAGCTGGTCCCGAACACGTGCGGGCGCGAGAGCGTGGCGGCGACCAGGCGCTCGAAGCACTCTTGGCCCGCGCACAGAGAGGTGCTCTCGAGCTGGCTCGACAGATCAAACCCGTAGCGGCCCTCGAGCGACAGATCCCAGGCAGTCCCCCACAGGTTGGGGAAGCTGGGGTTGGCGAACAAGAAGAAGGGATTGAGGGTCGCGATCCCAAACCCAAAATCGACGTTCATCGCCACGTCCTTGGCCTCTTCGAACGCGATGACCTGGTGGACTTGGCAGACCCCCGGATCGTCGAAGCCGCAGTCGACCGGGTAGGGCGTGATCGTGACGGACTTGGCGACGCCAGCAGACTCGATCGAGGCCGCGGACGCGTCGACGAGGCGCTGGTCGTAGGGCTCGCCCGTCTTGAACTTCAGCTCGCGGCGCAGGACCCAGTCGCGGGTCTTGAAGTTGCCGCGAAACAGGATCTCACCGAACTCGCCGACCTTGCCCTCATAGACGTTGACGACCGGCTCGACGACGACCTGCCGCTCGGAGGCGCGGTTGTAGCAGATCCCAAACCGGCTCTCGGTCAGGTTGCGGGCCGCGTCGGCGCTGAGGGTCTGGCCGCCGGGGGAGGTGTAGCGCCAGGTCAGCTCGGCGTCGGCGATCGGGTAGCCGCTGCCGTGGTAGTGGCTGACCACGGCGCTGCGGACCTCACGGCCAAGGCTGGGGGTGATCGGTACGTCGCCGGCCGACGCCTCGCCGCGCCTGCGCAGGGGGCTGCGGGCGATCGCTTCGGCGGCCACGGATGGATCACTGGCCTCGCGCACCAGCGGATCGGTGATCTTGCGCGAGAAGGGGATCGGCTGCTCGATCAGGCGGACGTCCTCGGACTTGGCGGTGACCAAGCGCGGCCCCGGCTCGACGTGGACACGGACAAAGATCTTGGCGCGGTCAGCCCTGAGCACGCCGGCGAGGCCGTCGGCGTTGAACTGCTCGATCCACTTGGCCTCGCCGCCGCTGTCGAGCAAGTCCTGGACGGTGAGGCGGGCGCGAACGCCAGGCTGGGCCGGCGCGTCAGCCTGGCCGTCTTCTGGATCTCGGAGCGCGTCCTCCCAGAACGCGACGTACACGAACACGTCGGCGCACAGGTAGCCCTCGGCGTTGTAGGCAGCGAGCACGGACTGGATGTCGGCCAGCGCGTCGGTCTCGCTGAACTTGCCGCCAGATCGCAGGCGCCGCTCGTCCTCCCAGGCCCGCTCGATCCGCCTGGCGACATCGTTGTTCAGGCGGGCCGGCCGGGTGATCGAGAGGTCGGCGATCTCGATCTTGGGGCCCTCGGCGATCTCGAAGCGCAGCTTGTCCATCGACTTGAAGTCGAGGTGCTGACCTTGGACCCGCGCGAACAGGTAGCCCTTGCTCTGATAGAACGCGCGGATGTTGGCCGCCTCGCGCTCGGCCGCGGCCGGGCTCGCGGGTTCGCGGCGGTTGAACAGCTGGATGTGCTTGCGCAGCTGACTGTCGCTGAAGCGCAGCCCCGAGTCGCGGGTCCGCCGGCGCTTGCCGCCGCCGCGCGAGTGCCTGAACTCGGTCTGGACCGAAGGACCGCGGGCGACCTCGACCTGCAGCGGGATGCTGTGGCTGTCGAAGTTGGTCTCGGGCTTGATGTCGTCGTAGCTGGTGCGGACCTCGACCTGGGGGTGCGGGGTCGCGGCTTCGCTGCGCCAGAATCGGCCCAGGCCCGCGTTGGGATCGGCGTAGGCCGAGATGACCTTTTGCTGGGCGCGATCCATGAACTCGCGGGTGATCCGGGTGCGAAACACGCCAAGCACCTTGGGGATGAACTGCCGCCGGATCCAGCGGACGTCCCGATCCTCGAGGGGCTCGCCGCTGCCGACGTCACCCTGGGCGTCGATGTCTTCGATCGTCACGCCCCGACGGTCGACCTTGTAGGCCCGGCCCTTGTCGAGGAACACGTAGAGATCGGCCTCGTCCGAGGCCCGGCCACACACCAGGGCGAGCTGCGAGGTGCCGTCGAAGTAGCCGCTGTCGAACAAGAATTGATCGAGGCGCGCGAGCTCGTCGCGCTCCCACTCGAGGCAGGCGACGTCGCGGCCGTCGCAGATCGGGGGAGGGGAGCCCTGGCGCAGGCGCTTGGGCTCGACGCACTGACCGCGCGCGAGCGCGCCCGGCTGCGCCTCGATGCTCAGCTGGCGCATGATGTCGCGCTTGGCGAGCGGGATATGCCCGCGGATCCGCACCCGCCTGAGCGAGCGTCCGGGCCGGACTTCGATCACGAGCTCGCCCTTGGCGACCGGGTAGAACTCGGCCCGGTAGCCAAGCTCCGCGAGCCGGGCGCTGTACTCGAAGGGGTAAAAGTTGCCCTGGCGCAGGCCAATGATCGTCTCGACGCGGGGTGCATCGTCGCCCTGGACGAAGGTGCCGTGGAGGCTGACCTTTTGAACGTCGACGTAGAACACCCCGGCGCTGGTGACCGCTGGCCGGACCGCCATCAGCACCTCGTGGGTGTCGAGCGGGGCGAGGAATACCTCGAAGCCGTCGACCGCGAGGCGCTCGAGTCGGTACAACAGCAACGCCTGGTCCGACCCGCGCAGCCGGGCTTCGATCATACGGGGCCCACGCCCGGTGTCGACGACTTGGTTGCAGTCGAGCAGCTCGAGGTTGGTGGTGGCCATCAACGACAGCGCCTGGGCGACCGGATACAGCGCGTCACCTCGATTGCGTATGTCGCAGCCCGTACCAGGTAGGAGCGCTGGCGCGTCGCCGGTATCGGCCGGGGCTGGCGACAGCTGTCCGCCGCGACCTGGGCGGTCTTGCTCCTGACCTGGGCCCGGCGTTGCACCCGGCGGCCTGACGCGCCCCGGCTCGGGCGCCTCGAGGTTGCGAACGGTCTGCGAGGGTTGGAGCTCGCTGTCGCTCGCGGGCTGCTCGGGATCAGGTGGGGGGGATTCCGGCTGCTCGGGAGCTTGCTCGCCGCTCGTGCTCTCGGTCTCGGCTTCGGTCTCGGCTTCGGTCTCGGGTTCGGGCGGCGCTGCGTGGGTCGAGCTTGGCCACACACCGAGCAGGCAGATCAGCGCGAGCGCCAGCACGGCGAGACCACGTCGCCCGCGTCGCCCATCTGGCGAAGTCTCGGCACCGTGCCGGGCTAGCTTGAACGCACGCATCATCAGCAACGGTCGACCACGCGATCAGCGGGCGCTGGGGGCCACAACGGTTCCACGAAACTGGATCGAGCGGTAGCTGGGTGGATCGACGATGAGCACGCGGTTGGTATAGGTGCGGAGCCCGAAGGCGGCCTCGAGCGCGGCGTTCTCGAGGATCTCGAGGCGGCCAGAGAACGAGCGGCTGTCGCGGACGACCGAGCCAGGATACCCGCGGGTGTACTGGACGTTCAGCCCCATCCGGCCCCAGCCCCAGCGGAACCACTCGGGGCGGGTCTCGGCCTCGAGCACGACGCCGATCTGGTCCACGCGGATCCGGATCGGGGGCACGTAGTTGGCCGCGCGGGGGATCTCGCGCTCGAGCACCTCGGTGAGCTCGACCTGGGCGAGGCGACCGGCGAGCGGCAAGAACCGGGTGCCGAGCAGGCTGTTGCTGTTGCGGCTGTCTCGCACGTCCGAGGCCGCGAGATCGGTGTTGCCGGCGTCGAAGATCAAATAGTCGACGCAGCCCCGGGCGGTCGCCAGGGCCCCCGAGGTGTCGCCGGGGGCCGTGCACTCCCACTGGATCGCGTCGAGCGTGCCGCTGAGGTTGAGGTTCAAGGTCAGCAGCTGGTTGTTGACCTTGATCTGCTTTTGCCGAATCGCGGACACATCGACCTTGCTCTGCGAGAGATCGTGGATGATCAGCACGCGCCCGCGAGAGACATCGTAGGCCCCGCCCAAGATGTCGATGTCGATGATCCCGCGCTCGACGTCGATCGTGCCGTTGAGATCGGGATCGCCGACGCTGCCCCCGAGCCGCAGATCTGCGCGGGCCTCGAGCTTCTTGGCGACGTTGTTGTCGAGCCGAAATGGGGCGCCCGTCCGCAGGCGCAGATCGAGCTCGAGGTTGCGGATGAACGCTGGCAGCTGCGAGGGTGGGGCGGGGTTTGGGTCCGCGAACGAGAGCACGGCGATGCCCTGGCGAGCGTCGCGTAGCCACGTCGAGCGATCGATCAGCAGATCGCCGCTGATCCGTCCGTTGGCGCCGTCGGTCTCGAACTGGATGCGATCGCTGCTGAGCGCGGCCTCGAGCTGGGTGCGCCCGGAGTTGTCGGCCAGCGTGAGCGGGAAGCTGTTGGCGGCGGCGGTGACGCTGGCCGACTCGATCCCGTCGAAGGTGTCCGCCAAGACCAGCTCGCCCCACAGGTCGGCGCGTCCGCGGTCGCCGATCCGCACGGCCAGCGCGTCGCTGGGCTTGGCCTTGGACTGCGCCGAGCGACGCCCCGCGATCCACACGGCGAGGCCCCGGGTCCGCCGCGCGGCGCCGGGGTCCGTGGCCGCTCCGCCCGCGTCGGCGGTGACCGGACACGGTCGCGCGGGGGTGCACTGGCGGACCTCGACGAGGCCGGACGCGAGCCGCAGCTCACCCACCTGCGAGATCGAGGCACGGATCGCCTTTCGGTCGAGGCTGAGGGTCGCCGTCAGCATGTCGAGCGGCGGCTCGCGGATCTCGAACATCGAGCCATCGACGAGCTGTGGGCCCCCCAGCTGTTCACGCTGGTCGCGGGCCTCGAGATCCGACAAGAACGCGTTGACGCGCGCGAGGCTGCTGGCGGCGTGGAAGCTGCGGATCTCGAGGGCGCCGCCCGAGCTCTCGACCAGGTCGGGGGCCAACCGGCGGAGCAGCGCGCCGTCGATGTTGCCCGCGGCCGCCAGCGCGAAGTGACCGCTGCACGGGCCGGCAAGATCGAGGAAGCTGGCGCGGTTGTTGATCTCACCGATCCGCAGGACCTCGTCATAGACCGAGACCGCGCCGTCGAGATACACGGTGCCGCCCGCCATGCGAAGATCGAGCTTGGAGATCTCGATGGGGATCGGGCGTGAGCGCCGGCGACCGCGGGCGTCGACCTCGTCGTCGGCGAGGCTCAGCACGATCGGCTCGCCGTCGGGCAGCCGGACGAAGCCGGTCACCGTTGGCGCCGTGATCACCCCGCTGACGGCGAGATCAATGGCGAGCCGGCCGACCGGGCTGTCGATCCCGAGCTGACCGATGAACGGCGCGATCGCGCTGAAGTCGATGCCCCCGACGAGCGACGCCGCGCTGTTGCCCGGGGGCAGGCTGGCGTTGTCTGGGATCCCAGGGACGCAGCGACGCGCCGCGGCGGCCAGCTCGGGCTCGGGGGCATCGGTGGTCGCCTCGCCACCCGTGAGATCGAAGGTGCCCTGGACCTCGAGCTCTGGACCTTGCTTGCCGCCGCTGCGGAGCCGCCAGGGCTCGGCCAGGCTCAGGTGGCTGCCATCGAGCCGGGCCGAGAGCGCGTTGACGGAGCAGGTGGTGTCGCGCTCGAGGCAGGGATCGGCGCCTGTCACCGCGCCGCCGTCACGCCGGCCGCGATACCAGAGGTTGGCGAGGTGCAGGTCGATGCTGACGGCCTTGCCGGCGAGCTGGCGCGGATCGCTGGGGTCGAGCTTGGCGCAAGCCGACAACAGCGGGCTCTGGGCGTCCTCATGGCTGGGGCAGTAGCGCAGCTGGGCCGAGAGGTCTTGCAGCCCGCCGACGACGTGATCGCGCCACTGTTCGCGGCTGGGGTGGGCGAGCAGGGTGTCGAGCGGGAGGTTGGCGAAGCGCAGGTCGACCGTGGCCTCGATCTGGTTGTCCTTGCCGCCGCCAAACGCGACGGTCGCGTCGACCCGCCAGTCGAGCTCGCCAACGCTGCCGCGGAAGCTGCCCGTGTCGCCGCTGGCCCCAGACTTGCTCGACAGCGAGCCCCCGACGCGGACCTCGCGGTGGTTGCCTGTCGCCGCGCGGCGCTGCTCGATGTTGGCGGGTTGATAGGGGACGTCTTCGCTCGAGAATTCGAGCACGCCGCCGCCAAGCGGGATGCCGAACGCGCCCAGCTGCGCGAGCACCAGCTGGCCGCTGACGTCGGGGCGGCGCAGGCTCCCGCTGACGTCGAGCTGGCTGCCCTGTGAGACCTGGCCGCGGATCGGGACGTCCAGCTCGAGCGCGGTGGCCAACGCCGACAGCGGCAGGTTGATCGCGCGGACGTCGAGCGCCAGCTTCGGATCATCGTCGAAGCTGACCTCTCCGGTGACCGCCACCCGGCCAAGCGGCACGCTCGCGCGCGGGTCCAGCGACGGGCTGACCGGCCGATGGTAGGCGACGCTCATGCGATCGATCTGGATCCCGTCGCGGGTGAACGCGAAGCTGGCCTCGGCGTCGCGAAAGTCGATGCCGGCCAGCGACAGGGTCTGCGCGTAGGCGCCCCCGCGGGCCTGCAGCTGCGACAGCGGGAGCGGGCGCTTCTCCTCGCTGCCGTCGTCGAGCACCAGCTCGATCGTTGCCCCGCGGGCCCCGATCCCGCTGCCAAGGATGTCGTCACGGTTGATCTCTTCGAGGCGCACGGCCGCGCGCAGCTTGGGATCAGGCAGCGCCTTGCCGTTGCTACCAAGCAGCACCAAGTCGGCCGAGAGCGGCCCGCGGCCGCCGAGCAACTGCACGCTCGGGCTGCTGATTGACAGCGTGCCAGCCTTGAACGTGATGCTGGCGTCGTGGATGTCGTCGACCGCCAGCGCCCCCGAGCCAGCGCCGGCGACATCGATCGAGCCGGACCCGCGCGGGTTGGACAGCGGACCGCTGCCCGAGAAGTCCAGCGCCAGGGTGTCGAACCAGCGGGGCAGGCCGAACGCGCGCAGGAACGCCTCGCCGTTGTCCACGCGCACGCTCGCGGTGGTTGGCGCGAGCTCCTCGAACTTCGCGTCGAGCCCCCCGCTCAGGCGCAGCTGCCCGCCGTCAACGCCGATCCTGAGGCCGCGCAGATCGAGGCCGTCGACGGCGTCCCAGATCACGTCGCCGTCAGCCCGGAGGTTGCGCGGGAGGTTGTCGTCGGCCGGCCCGCGGTCGCGGGTGATGTCGACCCCGTGCAGCTCGGCCTCGGCGTGGTCGAGGCCTGCGTCGCCGATCACGACTTGGTGGATCTGCACGCCGCCGCTGGTGCTGCCTTGCAGCATCCCGCCGAAGTCGGGGTCTTCGGGGGTCAGCTGCCCAAGGTTGACGCCGATCAGATCCAGGTACAGCGAGATCAACCAAGGTTCGCCCTCGCGCGGCAGCACGATGTGATCTTGGCCGGAACGTCGGTGCAGGCGCACGCTGCCGTCGAGCACCGATCCGCGCAGGGTGTCGAGGTAGACGATCCAGCGCTGGCCGTCGTCGGGCTCCGTGGGCGCTGCAGGATCGACGGCCGCGGGCTCGAGCGCCGGCCAGATCTCGGGGCGTGGATCGAGCGCCAGCGACAGCGAGACGTCGACGTCGTCGAGGGCCCAGGCTGGCTCGGGAAACAGATCCAGGGTCAGGGCCTGACCGACCGCCAGCAGGACCACGTCGTCGGCCGGGCCCTTGGCCTTGAGGCTCGCCGGCGCGCCGTGGGCCGCGACCATCGATCGCGTCCGACCTTCATCGTCGAGCTTGGGCGGCATCAGGACCTCGACGAGCGGGCCGGCGTTGGTGGTGCCAAGCCCAAAGTCGAAGCGCAGATCGTCGAACACGTCGATCAACCGGCCCTCGAACACGGTGGGTGAGCCGCCCAGGTCCGCGTCGCCGCGGAGCCACAGATCGCCGATCGGCCGATAGTTCATGCCCGACGCGACCTCGAGCTCACGCAGCGCCGCGATGTCGATGGGCCCGTCGTGGATGTTGGTGATCACCACGTTGCCCTGGCCCCCGCGGGCCGAGACCTCGTAGCGCAGCGGCAGGGTCTCAGGCTTTTGACCGGGCAAGTCGGCGTAGTCGGCCGGGGCCCAGCCCTCGAAGTCCAGGCCGATCTCGATCTGTTCGAAGTTCAGCTTCGTCGACCAGCCCGAGCGCTGCTCGAGGTCGATCAGCAGCGCGAGGCCGTCGAGCTGCCCGTGATCGATCTGAAACGACAGCTTCTTGAGCTCGGGCGGCGGGTTCAGGTCCGTGTAGGTGTCGAACGCGTTGATCAGGCTGAGCATCCACTCCCCGTCGCGGTGCTCGTTTTGATAGCTGCGGACGTCAACCCACAGCTCGCCGTGGTTCTGGATCTCTTCGAAGTGCAGGACCCACGGGATCTCGAGCAGGCCCGGCACGCCCAGCCGGTTCCACGGGATGATCTCGTGCATCACGAGCTCGACCTCGACGTGCTCGGCGTAGGCGGTGCGCTTGGACTTCTCGAGCCCGTCGATCTTGAAGCCCTCCCAGACCTCGAGGTCGTAGCCGTGCACCGTGTGGGGCTGACCCGTCAGCAGATCGACGATCAGCATCGGGCTCCAGTGCAGGCTGCCGAAGCTGAGCTCACCGTCGACCAATCCACCGATCTTGTCGGTCAAGAACCCCGCGAGGCGCTCGTCATTGAAGAAGTGGTAGGCGCCCAAGTAGGCGACGTTGAACAGCAGCAGCAAGATCATCAGCAGCTGCAGCGGCAGCTTGACCAGCAGCATCGTGGCGACAGGGTGGGCGCGCCGGGTTGGCTGCGGCGAGGCCATGAACTGCAGGTACTGCGGATGCAGGCGGGGGATCTGAGCTGGCTGCTCGAGCGCGGTGTTGATCAGCGCGTCTCGAAATTGCTGAAGGCCCCGGTAGCTCGGGCTCTCGACCGGGACCGCCGCGACGGCGACGGAGCTCGCGCCTCGCACGATCGACTCGACCTCGGCGCGCGCGTCGAGGTCGACCTCGGCGAACGCCCTGTCGACGATCGGGGGGGGCTGGGCGCGCAGCGGGAGCGGGCGCGGGAGCGGGTAGCGCCACAGCAGCCGGCGGTCGCGGGCGAGCGCGTCCTCGCGGACCGAGCGCTTGAGCAGCCTAAAAAAACGCCGACGATCGCGTCGGCGATGGCGCGGCTTGTTGCTCGAGCGCCGGTGGACCGTGCGCCAGCGATCGAGCTCTTGATACGACTGGAACAGCAGGGCCATGTTGGGCCCGGTTGGAAACAGGTGCCGGTAGCGCGTCGTGCCGCACAGGTGCTCGAGCTTCTCGCGGCCGTCAGCCAGCAGATCGGCTTCGGCCTGCCAGCTGTCGGGCAAGGTCACTGGGCTGAGATTAGCACTCGCAACCCGCTGTCACGATGCACCGCCGGCACATGAGGCATGTCGGCGCCGCGGGCTGCGCGATGCCTCACACGGCCCTGTGAGCGCCCCAAAAAACGCCGCCAGGGTTTGCCAACAGTGCTAGCGTGCCGCCCGATGAGCACGCCCGATGCGCCCCTGGCACCCGAAGGACCGCCCGAAGCGGGCCCCGATCCGGCGATCGAGCCGACCCGGGTGCAGAGCTATATCTACGTCAAACCGGGCAGCTTCGAGGCTGAGCGGCACTTTTATCCACGTGTGCTCAACGCCCAGCTGCACCCCCTCGTGCGCTTCTTCCTGGCGCTGAGCAACGACCGGATCATCAACCGCTACTGCCACCTCAACCCGCGGGTCAACCCCGAGACCCTGGCAGAGATCCTCAACACCGAGCCCCGCCACTTTCGCTGGTCGGGCGCCGACCTGCTTCATGTCACGACCGAAGCTGGCCGGCGGCACATGGTCGTGGTCGAGACCAACTCGTGTCCCTCGGGCCAAAAGTCGATGCCCAGCTTCGAGGAGCACGACGATCAGCTGGGCTACCGCAAGAACCTCGAGCGGGCGTTCATGCCCTTGCTCCGTGGTCGGCGGCTGCCGCCGGGCGAGCTCGCGGTGATCTACGACAAGAACCCGATGGAGTCGTCGGGCTACGCGGCCGCGATGGCCGACTTGTTTCAAGAGCCGGTCCACCTGGTCGAGTTCCCCGACGCGAGCCAGCGAAAGTCAGGCGAGGGCGAGGCCCAAGAAGCTCCGCGCTGTCGCTTCGTCAACGGCGTGCTCGAGATCCGCGACGCGTCCGAGACCTGGGTGCCGATCCGCTGCGCGTTCCGCTACGTGACCCAGCGGCCGTGGAACCGGCTGCCGATCCAGACCAAGACGGTGATCCTCAACCCGATCATTTCGTGCCTCGCGGGCGGCCGCAACAAGATGGTCGCCGCCAAGGCCTACGATTTTTACAACGGCACCTTGATGGGCACGGGCTTGGGCATTCGCACGCCCGAGACCATGTGGGACGTGTCCAAGCGCGAGATTCCCCTGTGGGTTCAGCGGCTCGGCGGCCACGCCGTCATCAAGGTCCCGTACAGCAACGCTGGCCAGGGTGTGTACACGATCACCTCCAAGGAGGAGCTCGATGCGTTCATGGCCGCCGACTACCCCTACGAGCGCTTCATCGTTCAGAGCCTGATCGGCAACGCGCAGTGGAGCTCGAAGACCCGCTCGGGCCGCCTGTATCACGTGGGCACGATCCCCAACAAGAAGGGCAACATCTTCGTCGCGGATCTGCGGGTCATGGTCTGCGCCGGGCCGGGCGGGTTTCGCCCGCTCGTCATCTATGCCCGCCGCGCTCGCTCGCCGCTGATGTCCACGCTTGGCGAGTACTCGAGCTGGGACATGCTCGGGACCAACCTGTCGATCAAGCGCGAAGGCGGGGGCTGGGACAGCGACACCGCGCGGCTGCTGCTGATGGATCGCAAGGACTTCAACCTGATCGGCGTCGGCATCGACGAGCTGATCGAGGCCTATATCCAGACCGTGCTCTCGACCGTGGCGATCGACCAAATGGCCCAGCGTCTGATCAACAAGAAGGGCGGGCTGCGGACCAAGCTGTTCCGCTCGCTCAACGACGACGACGCCCTGATCGCGGAGATCTTGGGTTGATCGGATCCAGGTTTCAGTCGGTCCACGAGTGCCCCGTCGTCGATCGCCTGGTGATCGACGACTTCGCCGTGGGCGAGCGCAGCCGCGCCGCCGTGGAGCTGATCCACGATGGGGCAGGGCAGGCCGTGCAGCTGCCGATCTTGGTCGCGCGTGGGCTCGAGCCGGGCCCCGTGTTTGGGGTCACCGCGGTCGTCCACGGCAACGAGGTCAACGGCATTCGCGTGATCCAGAAGCTGTTCGACTCGGTCGATCCCAAGCAGCTGCGCGGGACCTTGGTTGGGGTCCCGATCGTCAACCTGCCCGCGTACCTGGCCAACGAGCGGACCTTCTTTGGTTTCGATCTCAACCGCGTGATGCCCGGCCGGGCCGACGGCAACGCCGCCGACGTCTACGCGCACCGCTTCCTCGATCGCATTGTGGGGCAGTTCGAGTACCTCGTTGATCTGCACACGGCGAGCTTCGGCCGGATCAACTCGCTGTACGTCCGCGCCAATTTGGATCAGCGCGACACCGCCAAGCTCGCCGCGCTGCAACACCCCGAGATCGTCGTTCACAACGAGGCCCGCGACGGGACCCTGCGCGAGGCCGCGGCCGACCGCGACATCGTGGCGATCACCGTGGAGGTCGGCAACCCGCTGCGGTTTCAGGCCCGGCTGATCCGCGACTCGCTCGCTGGCATCAAGAACGTGCTGTCGAGCCTCGGCATGCTCCCGATCGAGATGGACCCGCCCGGCGATCCGCCCGTGTTCTGCACCAGCTCGCGGTGGGTCTACGCCCAGCACGGCGGCCTGCTCGAGGTGTTCCCCGATGTCTGCGACGAGGTCGAAGAGGGCGAGGTCATCGCGCGGGTCTCGAACGTGTTTGGGGATCTGATCGCCGAGTACCGCAGCGCGGTCACGGGGGTCGTCGTGGGGCGCAGCACCAACCCGATCTGCCAGACGGGCGCTCGCGTGGCCCACATCGGCGTGCCGGCGACGCGCTCGCAGCTCAGGCGCTGGGGCGTCGCTGCCGTCGCTGGGTAGGGACGAGCGCGCTCGCGGATGTTGATCGAGATCATTGCGCAGACGGCCGGAGTAGCAGAAGTTGACGGTGACAATGACGACGACGCGCTTTCAGATCCTCGTCTGCGATGGCCCGAGCTGCGGTCTGTGCCTCGACAGCGAGGCCTTGCTCGAGCACATTCAGGCTCGTGTCGCTGCCAGCCCACGCCTCGAGGGCCGGGTCCATGCGATCAACTTGACCTGCTTCGGGCGCTGCGACGAGGGGCCGAACATGCTGGTTCGAGCGGTCGCTGAGGGTGAGGATCCCGAGATCGAGCCCGAGATCGATGCGATCGTTGGGGCGCGCGGGTTGTACTTGGGGATGGATCGGGCTCGCGTGGATCGGGTGTTGGACGAACACTGCGAGACTGGGGAGCCGATCGAAGAGTGGGTCGAGAGTTACTGACACCTACGACGAATGGGGCGCACGCGACACGGTCAGCCTGGACGTGTGCTGGCTCCGCGATGAGAGCCTGAAGGACTCGGCGAACTTGCCGGATCCGCATGTGCTCGCCGAGAAGATCGCGGATGATCTGCGGGCGGCGCTCGGACAGTTCGAGGACGTGCTGTCGGATCTGCAGGTGCGCGCAGGCGCGTGACCCGACCATCCGGACGACGCGCTGGCGCGCCTGACGAGTACGCAGGGGAGGCCTCAGCGTCGCTCACGACGACGAGAAAGTTGCGGGCTCAGCTTCGGCGGATGGCACTTCGCCCGGGTTTCGAGCGTGACAGTTTAGATGAAGGATGGGTGGGTTTCAGCGGTTGATCAGCGTGGCCATCGCCGCATGTTGGGTGCTGCTCAGCGCTTGTGGGGATCGCCCGGACTTCCCCGGTTGGGGGCTGCGCGGTGCACTGGATATCAGGATGATCGAGCCGCCCAGCCAGGCGGCTGGCGAGCCGCACGCGTTCGAGCTTTGCCCGGATGGCGCCTGTCCGCGAGATGAGGCTGGGTATCTATTTTTGGGGGAATTCCATGAGCGGGTGGTTGATCTGCGGGTGCGGGGCTGCACGGTCGGG
>NZ_JMCC02000161.1 GCF_000737335.2 Enhygromyxa salina
CCGGCGGCCGACGCGACCTACTCGCCTCGTCGGTCTGAGGCGCGAGCCTCGCTAACAATGAAATCCAAGAACCCCCGCCGAACCCACTTGAGCCGACGCAGGACAAAGTCCGGATCCTCTTGCTTGATATACAACCCCTCCATCTCCTCACTATCCTCGACCGCCCGCAGGTCCGAGCAGCGCTCCCGCCAACTCGATGACTTGTAGTTCGAGGCCCCGACGAGCGAGTGGAGCTCCTCGATCGCGCCGACGCTACCTTCGTGGAGCACAACCACGGACTCACAAAACCCCGGCGGGAGCCGTGCCACCAGCACAGCCCGGCGCGGCGTTGACAAGAACCGCCCCCGCTCACGATCGAAGATGTCGTCCTCCAGAAAGAACCCCGGCAGCGCGTCATAATAGATCGAGTGCGTGACATGGGCCCACTCGCCATAGAGCACGTAGCGATCCCCAAGCACCTCCCAGAGCCCGTTGACCTGCTCGTGGGCAAGCCGATCGAGCAGGCGAAAGTCGTGGCGCCGCGGGGGATGCTCGAGCACGGTGTTGCGGGTAAACACGCGCAGCTCGGCCTGCTCGTCGAAGAACAGGCCACAGTGGCTGCCGTCGACCTTCTCTTCGACCACGAGATGGTGCCCGGCGACCTCCGAAAATTGGCAGTGGTGCTTGGAGTTGCCCGCGCCCGAATCACCCAGATGCAGGGTGCGCGGATAATCTGGGATCAACATCACACGGGCTCCCGAACGGTCTGGTCCGTGGCAACGAGGCCGTAGGGCGGGGCCTCGTCGAGCCCGCCGTAGTAGGCCAACAGCTCGTCGTTGGCCCCGATGACCAGAGCGCGGTGGGCTTCGGCGGCCTCGGGCCACTCCATTGTAGCGAGCTGCCGGGCCACGATCCCCGCCGGCACGGGGGTGGTCCGGGCGAGGTTGCGACGCTGATAGTCCCGGGTAGATCGAGGAAAACACACAAGGGTCACGAGCGCGCCATAGTCCCGAGCGAGGTTGGTCACCGCGTCGCGAAAGTCCCGACGCAGGCTCGTCGCGTCCCACACCACCTTGGCCTTGCGACGCAGGGCCTCACGCAGGCGATCGCGCGCGAGCTTGCGGACCTTGGCGTTCTGCGACTGATCCCCGCGGTCGCCAAGCTCGGCGCGGATCTCATCGAGGCTGATGCGATCGTGATCGCCGAGGTGACGTTCGACCCAGGTCGACTTGCCCGATCCGCTTGGCCCAACCGTGACGACGAGTTCGGGGAAGGGTTCGCGGTAGCGGTAGCTTCGCGCGAGCCCCTCTTCGGGCTGGGTGATCAGCCCCCCGCATAGATCAGCGAGGAACTGGCCGTAGCTGACGTCGCGGGTGGTCGGCGGGAGCGGGGCAAGGGCGTCGCGAAACAGCGCCCGCCAGCGCGGCGCCTCGTCACCAAAGCGACGCCACGCACCGTAATCCCGGGCGAACATTGCGAACATCTCGATGTGCTCGACCTGCTGGGCCTGGTCCGCGCAGCGTCGGCCAAGCATGTCCGCGAGCTCGAGCCAGTAGAGCAGCTCGGGATCGGCCGATTGAGCCAGACGAAGGTACGCGCCGCGGTCCCGATTCTTGACGACGAGAAACTTGGGCGTGACGTGATAGCCGACGAGATCGAGGACGAGCTCGACGGTCCGCCACTCCAAGTCGAAGCTCATCAGCAACGGAACGAGCTCGGACCGACCCCGCATCTCGTGACGCGGGGCCGCGATCCGGCGGATGCCCTGAATCTCCATCTCCTTGGTCGTTGCAGGCTTGGCGATGTCATGCAGGGCCGCGCCCAAGATCAGCGCCGTCCTGCGGTGCCCGCTGATGCCCCGGGCACGGGTCGCAAGCAGCTCGTAGAGCTCGTCTAGGACCATGCCCGTGTGGATGAAGACGTTGCCTTCCGCGTGCCAGCCTGGATCTTGCGGCGTGGCCTCGAGCTCGCAAAGTCCGGGGATCTCGGGCCCGAGCGCTTCGACAAATTCCGCGATCGATGGGGTCGCGCCAGCTTGGATCGACCCGATGAAGGCGGATGCGGAACCGTTCATGAGCCGCCCTCCTTGGTCGTGTTTGGCTTGGCCAGCCCGTTGGCCACGACAGCCTGGCTCATCCAGTGCTGGTCGGTCTGAACATGGTTGGTGCGCACCCACTTGGCCACGCTCGTGTCGAAGTCCGCGTAGGCGAAGCCCGAGGCGAGGCGAACCACGTAGCCCTCGACCCTGTCGAGATCGAGGTCGAGGTCGCGCAGCCATGCCGCATCGAATTCGCCGTCGAACAGGACCGGCACGGTCTGCACACCCAAGGTCTGGGCCCACTCGAGGGTGGCGTCCCAGTCGAGGCAGCGGTTGTCCGCGTCCCAGATCGAGAACAGCGCGAAGTAGCTGGGCAGATCCTCGTAGACGATCGAGTGCCGGGCATACAGGTTCTCCCCGCACACCCGCCAGCCTTCGGGGATCAGGTAGGCGATGCGACCGTGGAGCCCCTTGATCCAATCACGCGATGGATGGTGGCGGCTGTCGATCGACCGCGCGTGTGAATGATCGCGATAAAGTGTGGTGTTCTCACCATCCATCTTCTCGCTGACGATGACCCGCTGGCCGATGAAGGCTTCGACTCCATCGGCGACCAGATCGTCGCGGCTTGCCCCGGGCGACCACGGCAAGTGGCGCGTACGGGGATACTTGTGGCGTTTCATGTCCCGTTCTCCAATACATCACGACTGCACAGCCGCGATACAACTCCGCTCGAGAACAGCCCCGCGAAGGACTGCCCGATACTTCTGGGCAAGCACCCCGTTCGCTAGGCGGAGCGCGTTGGCAGACTATGGGAGGGGAGAATTACAACTTCGGGTTCTTTCAGCTCGGGCGAGGGCTTGTCGCCCGCTTGCGGAGGTCTCGGTGGACTGGTTCACCGAGGGCAGCCAACATCTGCTTTCAGCTCGGGCGAGGGCTTCTCGTTCGCTTGCGGACGGCGTTCGTAGACTGGTTCACCGAGGGCAGCGAACTTCATCGCCAAATCTGGCGTGGCGGAAGCTAGCACGCGAGCGCAGGCGTGCAAGACCACGCTCGTTTGGGCGCGTAGACCAAAATTCGATCGTTTCGAGCCGCCCACCAGGTCGGGCTCGACCCCACGATGTGATCGCCGCGCCAAAAATGGCAAACTCGGCGGACATGTTCGACTTCAAATATCTACAAGCCTGCACATTGATCGCGGTCGTCTCGTTCGGCTGTGACTCGGGCGACGACGAGGCTGGCAACGACGCGACCGAGACCGCTGGCGACACCACCGACACGACCGGCGACACCACCGACACCACCGGCGATGGCGATGGCGATGGTGACGCCGCCGTTCCCTCCAACGCCGCCGAGCTGCTGCCCTTCCTCGAGGCCGAGTCCTACGCGGGCTTCGCGGCCGAGTCCGCCGTCCACGCCGCGACCGGCGCGAGCCCGCATGGCGACGTGCGGGTGTTCATCAACGCGACCCTCGACGGCTCGCTCGCTGACGGCAACGCGGCGCACCCTGTCGGCTCGGCCGCCATCAAGGAGCTGTACATGAACGACGCGCGGGTTGGCTGGGCCGTCATGGTCAAGACCCAGGCCGACAGCGACGGTGGCAACGGCTGGTACTGGTACGAGATCATGAACGACTCGGTCATCGCCGACGGCAACGGCGACATGACCTGCACCGGCTGTCACGCCGGGACCGGCAACGACTTCTTCAGCACCGTCTACCCGCTGCAGTAGGCTGATGTCAGCGCGGGCCCTTGCCCGACTCTCGCGTCTCTACGTCGACGATCTCCGCGTCGACGTAGGGGCCGACACCGCCGTCGCGCGTGCCTCCTCCGAAGCCGCCCAGACCGCCACCTAGTCCGCCACCCAGTCCACCGCCCAGTCCACCGCCCAGTCCACCACCGATCTGCATCACCTGCAGCTGGCCGCCCTCAATCTTCTTTTGCAGCCGCGCCTTCACCAGCTCCGCGGCGCCCCGCCGGATCGGCGGCACCATCATCGCTAGCCCAAACACGTCGGTCAGGACCCCGGGCGTGATCAGCATGACGCCGCCCGCGAGGATCAACAGACCCGAGACGATCCCATCTTCCGGCAGCTGCCCCTTGGCCAGCGCCTCGCGGTAGCTGGCGATCGCCTTCCGGCCCTCGCGCCGGGCCAGCCACGACCCGAGCAGGCCGGTGCCCGCGACCAACGCGATCGTTGGCCCCGCGCCCATCAGCCCGCCAAGCGTCACCAGCAGGTACAGCTCGACCAGCGGAACCAGAGTGAACAGAAGGAACAGGCGACCAAGCACGGCGGGTATCTCTTTAGCACTCAGCCCGGCGGGTCTGCCGGGCGCGCAACAAATTCGCCCGCGAAGGCGTCCAGGTAGCGCTTCAAGAAGGTGTACGACGGCACCCGTGACCCCAGGATCCGCATGTTTCCGTAGTGCCCGACCACCGTGCGATCCAAGAAGATCAGCTCGGTCGCCGGCTGAAACGAGGACATGCGCTTGATCGAGCCGGGGATCAGCTTGACCACGTCGTCGTGCACGGTCGAGCGCGCGTAGTCGAAGATCGCCACGTCCAAGAAGGGATCCGCGAAGGTGTCGCGCCAGCCTTTGTAGAAATCATTGTCGGGCCGGGGGCCATCGGGCCGGCGGACTTCCAGGCGCAAGAGCGCGTCATCCACGGCGTCCCATTGCTCCGCGATGCCCTGCTCGATCAGATCTTTGTAGGCGCCAATGATGTCCAGCCGCAGCCGCTTGGTGCAACCAAAGTCGTAGAGCACCAGCTTGCCATCGGGCCGAAACGCGAAGTTTCCGGGGTTGGGATCCGCGTGGATGATGCCAAGCTCGAACACCTGGCTGCACATCATGTTGAACAGGTTGCGGCCCAGCTGATCGCGCTGGGCCTGGGTGTAGCCAAGGCCCTCGAGATCCGTGAGTTGATCCCCGCCCTCGTAGGTCAGCGTCAGCACCCGCTTGCTCGAGCGCTCGCCGACAACCTCCGGCAGCACCATGAAGTCGTGGCGAGGCCCCCCGTCGGGTCCGGGGCTGAGGTGGAACTCGCGAAACAGGCGAACGTTGGCGGCCTCGTTGGTGTAGTCCAGCTCTTCGTGGAGGTGCTTGCGGACCTCTTTGAACGAAGCGTTGAGCGCCTCGCGGCCGATGTTGACGATCCCGCTCGCGCGCAGGGCCAACTTGAGCTGCGCGAGGTCGGAGTCGACGGCGTCCTCGACACCCGGGTACTGGACCTTGACCACCACGTCGCGGCCGTCGTCGGTGGTCGCGCGGTGGACTTGGCCGATCGAAGCCGCCGCGAATGGCTCTGGGTCGAAGCGCGAGAACAACAGCTCTGGCGCCGAGCCCAGCTCGCGCTCGACCTGCTCGGCGATCACCGCGTAGTCCATTGGCGGCGCCTCGCGCTGGAGCTTGCCGAGCGCATCGGACAGCTCTTTGGGCAGCACGTCCTGGGCGATCGAGGCCATCTGCCCGACCTTCATGACCGCGCCCTTGAGCTCGCCCAGGGTCTGCGCGATCCGATTGCCCGACTCACGATTGGACTCTTCGCGCGAGGCCGCGGCGTCGGCTTCGGACTGAAACAGCGACTTGACCCTGGTCCTGGCCAAGTTGCCGGCGACCGAGGCGGTCATGCCAGCGAGTTTCAAGAAGCGCTTGCCGCGAGACGGGGGTGCTGCCACGTGCGAGCACTGTGCACCCTGGCCGCCAGCGGTGCAAGGTGGGCGGGCGGTCCCGAGCACGGCTCGCCAGCGCGAAACGATGAACACATCGGCGGCGCGCTCGAACATGGCTGGATGCAGAGCCCACCTTTTTTTGACACGGCACGTTGCGACGCCTGCTTCGATCATGCCGAATCCCAGTCGAACATGTCTTCGCGTCGCAGCGCTGGCGGGTGCGCTCGCGGCTGTCCCCACGCTCGCCCACGCTGCGGGCTACGACGAGCTGTCGGGCACCCGCGACGGTCAAGCGGTCAGCGAGCGGAACCATCACATCGAGATGACCTTCGAGCGTGACTACGCCCGCTTGAAGATCAGGCGCACGGTCCACAACGCCGGCCACCACCACGACGAGGCCGTCTACCGCACAGCGCTCCCGTACAGCGGCGTGGCCACCGGTCTGCGCACGCTCGGTCGCCACCGCGGACGCGACCGCTGGTTCGCTGGCGAACTCCTGGAAGCCAAGCTCGCTTCGGATCGCTATTTCGCGCTCACGGGTATGGGCGTGGACGAGCCCCGCGACCCTGCCCTGCTGGCCTGGGAGCAGATCTCAGCGGTCACGTTGCGGGTGTTTCCGATCGCGCCCGGGGCCGACAAGACCCTCGAGTACACCGTTGACATGCCGGCCGTGTGGGACGGGGGGCGCTGGGTGATCGAGCTCGAGTCACTCGGCGTGCAACACAACGTCGCGCAGCTGAGGCTGTCGGCCGCCAACCGCCGCGATCAGCTGCTCGTCGATGGAACCCCGCCGCCTTCGGGAGAGTTCGCGCTCGACCACGCTCTGCGCATCGAGCTCGTGCCGTGGCAGGTCGCCCCCATCTCGCTCGAGCTGGCCGCGGTCCCGACCGGCGCTGGGCGAACCATCGTTCACTGGCGCGTCGGGCTCGCAGCCGAGGTCTCCAGCGTTCCAGCGCGGGCCCGCGTCGTCGTGGGGCTGGATCTGTCGCGCTCGCTCGATCCGAACGAAGTCGAGGCCCAGCGCCACGCGGCCCTGGCTTATCTCGAACACTTCCGCGCCAAGGCGGCCGAGGTGACGGTGCTTGGCTTCGATCACGAGCTCCACATGCTCACGCCCGGCTTCGTGCCCGCAGACGAGGCGATCGAGCTGCTCGAGGCGGCGCCGCTCGAGCGAGGCAACGGCAGCGATCTGGGCCTGGCGTTGACGGCCGCCGACCTGCTGCTGCGGAGCACGCCAGACGGGCACCCGCGGCGCATGCTGCTGTTCACGGACTTTCGCCTGGGCTCGCGACTGTCGCCCCGTGACTACGAGGCCATCGCCGCCAACAGCGGCGCGGTCGTCCATCTCGCTAGCGTCGTCGTGAACGACGAGCCCTGGATCGCGCGGGACGACCTGCACCCATGGGCCACGGTGGCGGCGAACACTGGAGGCGTCGTGTGGACGGCTGGCGCGCCGGAGGTCGGCGCGGCCGGGCAACGTGCGGAGTCCATTGGCACATTCGAAGTCTTGGCGCGCCCGCTCAGCGTGGACTTTCCGGCGGTCGTTGGTCTCGGTCCGGCGCCGCGCCAGCTGCCGGAGACCCTGCCGGAGGGGGCGGGTCATGAAACATCGCTGCTGCTCGATCGCTATGTCAACGAGATCATGTTCACGGGTCTTCTGTGGAACACCCCGATCGAGGTCGAGGCGCGCTCGAACATCGCGCTCGGCGACCGCTGGGCCGCGCTGACCTTCGGCACCGAGCTCATGTGGGGTCTCGAGGCAGACGAGCAGCTCCACGTCGCCCAGCGCGGCGGCGTGGTGTCACCCATGACCAGCTACTTGGCGAACGAGTCGGGGGTTCGTCCTCCGCAGGCCATCGCGCCGAAGAACCTCGGGCTGATCGGCAAAGGCGGCTGTGGTGGGACCCGCTCCGGCCGCGGCAGCCAATCTGGCGTGGTGTTTCGCGGCCGGCTCGATCGCCAAGCCTGGCTCAACGCCCACGCCAACGCGGCCTGGTTGCGCTGTGGCGGCGCGGGGCACAGCGCGGAGTTGGTGCTCGAGGCGACCTACGACGAGATCGTGGATCTGCGGCTCACCACGCCGAGCGGCGCCGATGCGAAGCGCGACGCGTGCGTGCTCGAGTACCTGTGGGGCCTGTGGCTCCCAAGCGACGACTTCGTGGAGGAGCGGCTCGATTGGCACGTTCCGCTACGACCCAGCTGAGTCGCCACGCACCATCAATCAAACCTCAGCGCCCACGCGGCTGCGTGAGCTCCAACCCACCCCGATGCGGTCCCGCCACGTAGCCTTCCGGCGGCTTCGGCAGCGCGCTCACGCAGGCTTCCGAGCAGGCGTTCACGAGCAGCGGGAGCACATCTGTGGCGACCGGGAGACTGCACCAAACACGGTGGAGCCCGCGATCCTCGAAGGGCTCATCACACACGCTGCACGGCCTCGTGGCTGGCGAGGCGCGCGGATGCTCGAGCGTGGGCCGGGGACCGAGCCGCGGAAACGGAGGACGATGCTTGTGGTTGCCGTAGAGCGCCCGCGTGCTGACGGTGCTGTCGCGTAGCGCGTGACAGCGGGTGATCTCGTAGGGAAACCAATGCAGCCCGTAGGAGGTGTAGGGCACGAAGGTCTCCAGGCTGGTCATATTGCCGATCTCCGGGGGGATCCGCAGGAGTCGGCTGCCATAGAGATTCAAGGTCTGGACGCGCTCGAGCTTGGCGATCGACGCGGGCAAGGTGACGATCTGGTTCCACTGTTCGGGCGTCATGTCACGACGCGGCCGGAACTCGGAGCGTCCGTCCGCGGCGGCCTCGTCCACGAGCTCGAGCAGCCGCTTCCAGCCTGGTGCCTCGGTGTCCTGCAGCTCCCGGTGAAGTTCGACGGGCGCGTATTGTGGGCCGTCGTCTTCGTCCTCGTCCTCGTCTTCGTCCTCGTCTTCAAACTCGTCGTACAGGATCGTCAGGCAAGCGCAGCTATCTTGCGTGGGCCACAGCTCGCCGCACACCAGCGAGATCCACTCCGATTGGACCCTCGTTCGCAAGCGACTGAGGCGACTCTCGGTGGCGGGCCAAGCAGCGTCGTCGGGCTGTAGCGAGCGCAGCGTCAACTCCAGGCGCAAGAACTCAGCCCGCGGATCCCCCTGATCCTCGAGCCAATCCGCGTAGACGAGCCTGGGCCCGTGAGCCCCAGGATCCGCGAGGACCCCATCGATCAAGCCTCGCTCCAAGCCCAGCATCCCTCGAGCTTGCGCCAATTTCACTCGCGCCACAAGGCGCCCAAACGCCAGGCGCCACGGGGCATTGCGCCGCGAACTCCTACCCCGAGTAGTCCTCGAGCGTCCCTCGCCGGCGGATGTCCAGGGTCACGCAATGCAGCCCCCCGCTCAGGGTCCGGCAGTGACGCAGCGGCACGGTCGCGGTCTCGATCCGCTTGGACGCGAGCGCCTTGATCAGCGGCTTTTGAGCCCCGTTGACCACGGCGAGGTTGGGATTGACCATGAAGAAATTCATACCCGACCAGATCGACGCCCGCGGATACGGCCAGGTCGTGCCAGTATCGACCATCTCCGGGGCCCACAGCACCTCCCAATTGCGGAACACCTCGGGCAAGTGCTGCGGGTCGAAGCGGCTGGGGTTGAGCATGACCAAGCCCGGCCGCAGCAAGGTCACGGTGGTGTCGAGGTGGGTGCCTGCGTAGATCCCCTCGAGAAAGTGGACGCGGTATTCGCTGCCAAGCACCCGCGCCAGCCACTCGCCGCCCTTGCGGTTGCCGCTGCACGAGACCAGGTAGATGATGTCGCGCCCCGCACGGACCACGTTGGCGGCGTCAAACAGCGGCTCATGGTTGGCCAGCGCGTCGCCCTGGCCCGGAAGGTTCCAGGTGTCGTCACGCAGCCGGGGCTTGGGCGCCGAGATCCAATTGGCGCCGCTCTCGAAGTACTCGAGCAGCAGATCTTTATAGGCCAGCGGCTCGAACATGCGGGATCGCAGCGGCATCGGGGTCTCGATGATCGTCTGTCCGATCGGCAACAACACATCGCGCGGACAATAGTTGAATTCACCATCCGAGGACCAATCTGGCGTTCCAAACACCTTCGAGTGATCCGTCACCGCCGGTCGCCGGACCTTGACACCGAAGCTCTGCAGCAGTGACACCAACTCGGCGAGGTCCTCTTGGGTCTCCTCGATCACCCGTTTGTCGTAGCGACCCGAGGGGATCTCTGCCGGGCTCGCGTGGTGCTCGTGATATTCGATGGCGTAGAGATCGGGACCGGGCAGTGGAACCTGCGCAAAATCAGGAACCCCCACAATCATCTCTTCGAGCGGGTCCCATTCATTGTGAGCGTTGACTAGTGACATGTGCTCTCTCCGTGTTGCTGAAGCAGGGGTGGCTGAACGCGCCGGCCGGTCAGCCACCGCAGCGCCCGCTTCATGGGCGGATTCGTGGATGCGATGATATTCGAGAAGGTGAATGGCACGATCACGAGCAGGATGTGCCCCGCCCGATAGTGGGGGTTGACCGTCAGGTAGTAGGCCGCGTCGAGATCCTCCATGATCCGACTAGACCTCAGCGAACGCTCGTGAACGGCTGGATCTCGGTAGTACACGACAAACGGCCGATCCGGCGCACAGTTCAGCCCGCGCGCGCCGGCCAGGGCCTGGGCGAGATCGACCATCGAGCCCGGGGCGGTCAGCTCCCGGTGCGGAAACGCGAGGGCGAACATGTCCACGGTCAGCCGATAGCTGACCGGGTTGAGCGTCTCGATGCCCGCGAACACCCGCGCGAACGGATGCGTGAACCTGTAGAACAAGACCACCAACAGCGCGAACGCACGCGCCGCCGTGCCCCCGCGGTGGCCAGGGACAAAGTAGCTGCCGACCCGAAGCACCGCGTGAGGTCGGCCGTCGAGCTCGACCTGGTCAACCTTGGCGCTGGCGAAGCCGACACGCTCGCCGCTCGCGTCAACCCACACCGCGAGGTAGCCACCCGGCTTGAACACGATCTCGTCGAGCACGACCTCGCTCGACAGCGCGCCGTAGCTCGCGCAGAAGATCTCGTAGAGCCGCGGCCCAAGCTGCGCGCGGGCCTTGGTGTCGAGCTCGTCGACCGCGTGGACTGCGAGCAGGCGCAGTCGGTCGGCACGAAACCACCACCGCATCAGCGCGAAGATCAACTTTGCACACATGACCGAGGCTCCGGGGCGTGAACGCGTCCGTGAGGGGTTGGGGCAGCCGCCGTTCGTCTCCCCTCGCGCAGTTCACCAAGCTAGCAGCGATGGCGCGGCTTGGGATGGTCGCTGAGCGTCCAGGTGGGTGGCGAGAACCATCCACCCCAGGCGCGTCGTATACGCAGGTTCTCGACGTCGAGTGACACATCACGCCGGGGTATCGACATTGCCCGGAGACCGTCGGTTTACTGCTATCGACCGTCCCGCGACTGTCCAACCGACGGTAAATGACAGTAAGCAGTTTCCATGACGGATCACGCGAATCATCGCACTACCTGTGCAATGGATCTCGATGAAGTACGGGCATTCGTCGCTGTCGTCGACAGCGGATCGTTCAAGGCCGCGTCAGCTGGGATCAAGCAGCCCCGCGCGACGCTCCGGCGCCGGGTCGAGGCGCTCGAAGCCCGCGTTGGCGTGCCCCTGCTCGAGCGCAATCACGCCGGGGTGTCGCTGACCAACGCGGGATCCGTGTTGGTCCGACACGGTCGCCAGATGTTGAGTGACGCAGGCGCGCTGCTTGGAATGCTGCGTGGGCTCCCGGTCGCGCCGTCGAAGGTGCGGCTTGGCCTGCCGCTGGGTACCCCACCCGAGGGCCTGCACGAGCTGTGCTGCTTCTTCGAGCGCGTGGCCCCGCAGGTCCAGCTCGAGCTGCGCTTCTCAGAAGATCCCGCCCGCGATCTGCTGCGCTCGGTCGACGTGGCTCTGTCGTTCTACCCGCCGCCGGCCAACTCGGAGCTAGTCTCGCAGCCGCTGATCGCCATGCGGGAGGGGCTGCGAGCCAGTAAGGGGTATCTGAGGCGTCACGGTACGCCGCGATCGATCGCCGAGCTCTCGAGTCACCGGCTGCTGGCCTGGTGCACCCCGAATTCCGATGTGCCAGCCTGGCCGCGGCACAGCGGCGGGCAGTTCGAGATCACACCTGCGGTCACCTCCTCCGACTACCAGCTGCTGCGTCGGCTCGCCGCGCGCGGGTCTGGGATCACGCTGCTGCCCGACGTGAACCTGCCCGATCTCGATCCAGAGGACGCGGAGCTGGTGCCCGTGCTCGCTGACCTGGTCGGGCGCGAGCACTACCTGCACGTCGTCACGACCCAGGTGTTGCTCGACTCGCTGGGGTTTGACGACATGTTCGTCAAGCTGCAGCGCTTCATGTCGATCATGTTGCCTGGCAACGCGCTGCGCGATTGGGCGAAAGACTGCGGACGAACGCTCGGAGCGCGGGCGCTGTCGGTCGTGACGCGCGCCCCCGCGCCCCAGCACGCGCCTCTCTAGGCAGAGGGACCTCGGGATCTCGAGCCCCGCGAGGCTGGCGAGCGCGGGCGCCTCGCGGATCTCGAGGTCCGCGCGACTACTTGCGCTTCTTCTTTTGCTGCTTGTTCTTCTTCTGATTCTTCTTGGCGTGCTTGACGTTGCGGTTGGCCTTTTGAACCACGCGCCCGTCCTGCTGCATGCGCCGCGGGGCCTCGCCAACTTCTTGCAGCAGCTCACCTTCACCGAGCTGCAGCAGCTGCAGCACGCTCGCGTACAAGAACGGCGACAGGCCCAGCTCCATGCGCTTGTCGATCTGCGAGAGCGAGACCTGCGGGCGCACGGGCAACCTGATGTTGACGACCTCGACGTCGGCGTGCCGCTCGTGGCGGGGATCCGCGAGCGCGCTGTCGCCAACGATGTGGTGCATGCGGCAGCTGATCGGCCGCTGCTCCCAGACCCGACAGCGACCCTTGGCCTCGTCGAGAAACGGACACGCCTGGCCACGCTCGGCGAAGGTCTGACGACCCCGACCGGCGGCCTTGCTGGTCATGCGGATCTTCTCGGGGTCCTTGCCGGTGTGGCCGGCCTGGATGTCCTTGAACTGTTGCTCGCCGAGCTCGCCGAGGCGCTGGGCGATCTGCGGGAAGTCTTTCCAGGTGCGGACCTCGCGGTAGATCGCGAGGGTCTCGGGCCCGCTGACACCGAACGGCGCCGCGTAGCAGCCGCCCTTGCCTGCGGGAGTCCCGGGCACGGCGGCGTCGGCGAGACCGAGCTCACCGCGGACGGCCTCCACGTAGCGATCGAACGCGGTCTGCAGGTCCTCGACACGATCGTAAAAACCCCGCGGCAAGCGCTTGGTCTTGGACATGTCGGCAAGCCCGGGGAGCCCGGACAGCTCGTCGACGATGCGCTGCATCGTGTCGACGTGTTCTTTGACCTGCTTGCGCGCTCGCCTCGGTATCCGCGTGACACGATCGCGAGGAAGCTTGACCCGAGGGCCGAACAGCGCGGCAATGAAATTCAACACGGCGGGCAGGCTTGTAGCAGACCCAAGACAGCGCTTGCACCCCGCATAATGCGCAAGTAGCTTGCGGCCCATGATGGCCCGCCGTTCCCCCGTTCGTCCGTTGCTCACCGTCGCGTTCGCGCTTGGCCTCGCCGTTTCCGGCAGCGCCTGCGACTCGGACAAATCCAACGAGCCGGGCGGCGCAGGCGGAGCCAAGGACGGCGGCGGCGGCGGCAAAGCCGAAGCCCAGGGCGGCAAGGAGTACGTGTATGACGCCAACGGCTTCACGCTGATCGCCACGACCAAGACCAAGCTCGAGCTGTCGAGCACCCAAGGCAAGGGCGAGTCGGAGCTCTCGGTCCGCAGCGTGATCGAGGCAACGCCCGAGGGCGCGGGGCTCAAGGTTCACGGCCGCGTGCTCGAGCTGCTCGACTACGTTGGGTCGGGCCAGCTCGATCCAGAGTTCATGCGCAAGCAAGCCGAAGAGGCCGGCGAGCCGCCGATGGATCTGCGGGCCGAGCTCGCCAAGTCCGAGAGCTGGACGATCATCGACCTCAAGGGCGAGGCCAACGACGAGCTGACCAAGGCCATGGCCGAGAACCAGGGCCAGGACGAGGGGCCGATGAACTTTGGCCTGTTCGGCCTGCCGGATCTGCCAACGGTCGACCTCGAGGTCGGCAAGAAGGTCGAGCTCCCGACCAAGGCCGACGAGCGCGAGCTGCCGTTTGGGTCGGTGCCGGTCGAGGTCGACGTGACCTGGACGCTGCGCGGCAAGCAGGGCGACGTGGCGGAGTTCGACGTGACCGTGGAAGGCAGCGGCGCGACCGAGATCGACGCGGGCGGGTCAACGGCGTTGGTCTCGATCCTCGAGGAGACTTCCTACACCGTGTACTTCAACCTCGCGACCAAGCTGCCGGAGTCGTTCAACGGCTACAGCCAGAGCGAGATCAGCATCGACATTCCGGGCCAGCCGATCTCGTTTGCGACCAACAACGAGATCGAGACGACCTTCGAAGTCAGCACGGGCCCGATCCCCGAGCCCGCCCCCGCGCCCGCCCCCGAGCCCGCCGCTGCGCCGGTCGCCACGCCAGCCGCCGCTCC
>NZ_JMCC02000162.1 GCF_000737335.2 Enhygromyxa salina
CGGCGACGGCGACGGCGACGGCGACGGCGACGGCGACGGCGACGGCGACGGCGACGGAGACGGAGATGGCGACGGCGACGGAGACGCTGGTGAGGCGATGCTTCGCGTCTTGCACCTCGGCGTCGACGCGCCGGGGGTCGACGTGTACCTCGACGATGGCGTCGACCCGGTCGTCGAGGGCCTCGAGTTCGAGGCGGAGCCGACGCTCCTCGAGCGCGATCCACGCTGGGTAGATCACAAAGAGCGCGAGCGGGACGGCCACGATCGCGCTCGCCCCGCCGACGTCGCCGATCCAGGCCTGGGGGAGCCCGAGCTGCGTGGCGGCGAACGTCGCGCCGCCGACGAGCAGGAGGCTGCCGAGGAAGAGAGTGAGCCACCCCCACGGAGCAGCTCCGAAGAGCCCTCGCCGCGTGCGGAGCCGCTCGTTGGCGCGTCGAGCCTTGGCCACACGACTGTCTATGAACCCGTCGCCGCCGCGTCAGGTCACTCCGCCGTCGATGGACGGGTCGAGAGGACGGTCAGTCCACCCGCCAGCATTCCGGAGGAACAGGCGAACGGGCCGAGCGCACCCACGACGACGCAGTTTCGCCATTTTCGCCACCCCGACGGACGACAATGGAGCATCCGAGTTGCCGGGCAGAACGTCGACCTCGTAATTGTGTTGCCGGACGGAGAGCAGGTCCAACGCACTCGTCGGCTCGCCGAGCCAACCGATGCACATCGGGACATGCAAAAACGTGTGGCGGACCAACAAGCCAACGGGTTCATCGAGGCCTAGGCACCCCCGTTCCGATTGAGCTCGCTGGGCGGCTCGCATCTCAGGGCCTCGGCGAGGTTGAAGAACACGCATACGTGGCGAACGTCGCCCCCCCTTGGCATCGCTGAACAACTCCTCAACACCGATGAGGTAGCCACCCTCCTACGTGTCTCCCGCAAGGCCGTCTATTGCATGGTCGACCGAGGGGAGATCCCCGGTGTTACCAAACTCGGCCGACGCCTTTGAAGCGCATCCAAAATATGAATCCGATCCCCGCGGTAATGTGGGCACCGAGGAGATCGAATGATTCACGCGCGAGTCGTCCCATTCGCATGACTGACGACTCGAAGCTCGCGGTGCTCGGGCTAAAGCTCGACCTACCGAGGGTCGGTCGTACTCCTCCTACAGCGCAACAACCGGATCGCCGACCTCGTCGAGCAGCAGCCGGGTCTTCGCTACCCGACGGGTGGACAGGGGGGCGCCGATGTCGTTCCATCGCGCCATGCGGACCTGCCAGCTCCTCGCCCTCTCCATCGCGTGCGGCGCCTGCGCATCCCACACGGGGTCGCCGGCGCCGCACGCGGCTATTTCGCCGGAGATGGCGCCGCCCGAGGCCGTGGTCCCGCTGGGCCACGCGTCGGGGCAGTTCCACACGGTGCCCGTCTGGGTGAACGACCGCGCGCTGACCGTCGCCGTCCTCGACACCGGCATCGGGATCGAGCTGATCTCCCAGGCGCTCTGTGAACGCGTCGGCTGCGTCGTCGAGGGGTCGTTCAGCGGGCAGCGGATGTCGGGGCAGGAGGTCACGCTGCCCCTGACGCGCCTGGAGCGGCTCGAGGTCGCGGGCGTCGTGCGGGAGGACGTGCTCGCGGGCGTGGTCGATATCGAAGGCTTCTTCAGCGAGCCGCAGCTCGAAGTCTTCGTCGGGCTGCCGTTCTTCGAGCAGACGCCGTTCACCCTCGATGGCCCCGGGTCGCGGCTGGTCATCGAGTCGGCCGCCAGCCTCTCGCGACGCGAGGCGGGCGCTCGGGCGGTGCCGGTGAGCGTCCGGCGCCACGGCCCGGCCATCGATCTCTTCGTGCCGCTCCGCCTCGGGGACCAGGTCGCGGAGGTGATGATGGACACCGGGAGCCGCTCGATCATCCTGCACCCGCGCTACGCGGAGCTGCTGGGCATCGACCTCGAGGCGGATGACGTGCGCCGCCAGGTCGGGGAGGACGAGACTGGCAACCCCTTCACGCGGCACTTCACGACTATCGAGCAGCCGGTCGCGTTCGAGGGGGCCCCCGGCTCGGCGCGCGCCGGGCTGGCGGTCATGTTCCAGGAAATCATCCACGACGGGCTGGTGGGGACGGATCTACTGTCGCGCTGCGTGGTGACCTACGACCTGCCGCGCGGTCGCATCCTCGTCTCGGGCGAGGACGCTGGCCCGTGATCTGCGGGTTTCTATACGCCAACGCCGTTGCGGCCAATTGGTAGGTTTATCTCGTTCAGGGTTGCGGTAATTAACTGGACCTGAGAATCTAACCTCGCAATTAAGCTCCGAGAACATCCACTATGTCAGGGACGGGCGGTCGACTCTTGGCTTACTATCGGTCCCCCGCGTGACTCCAAGTTGGTGCGCCGCAGAGCAGCCCAGCCGACGAGCGCGACCTGGGCGAGCAAGAGCATCCCCAAGCCGAGCGCCTCGAGGCGGGACTGCGTGACTGACTCGCGGACACACCGACCGAGCGCGGGAGCAGCAACGCCGAGCGCTCTCGCTCTCCAGCAATGCAAGCATGCCCCAGCGCGATGCCGAGCAGCGGCAGCAGCAGCTCGCACAACGACAACATCGAGGGCCAACCGAAGCGACCCGCGTAGGGCAGCTCGGCGATCGGACGCCCGAGCAGCGGAGCCCGCACGTGAGCCTCGATCCGCGCGCTGGTCCCGAGGACCTCGTCGTAACCGGGCGCGAGCGCAGACAGCTCGCGCGCCGGGGCGAACACGAACGTCCCGAAGTGCGCCGCGCCATGCGGGCTCTTGGGCGCTTGCGTCAGCCAGCGCTCGCGCGCGTGCTCACGTGCAGCCGCGCGCTCCTCCGCTGCCTGCTGCCGCCACGCGAGCCCGGCGAGAACCGCCAGCAGCACGACCACGGTCACCAGCGTGGTGACGAGCCGCAACATCCGCTGGCGTAGCAGCGCACGCAGTTCATCGGTCGAAATATGCGCCACGAGCGCTCGGGCAATGGTATGGCTCGCATCTTGCGAACATCCACCGGATCCACAGTCGTGCTCTTCGCCGTAGCGCTCGGTCTCCTCGGCGCCTGCGACAAGCCCAAGGTCAACAGCTGGAGGGACTTCACGGGCGGGTCAAACTACGACCCCATTCACATCGAGCGGGCCCAAGTCGATGACGCGAGGGCAACCGCCCTCGCCACCCGCGGCGCGGCCGAGACGAGCGGCTACGGCTATGTGCTGGCGCGGTTCATCTGGGAGCAACGCGATCTGTTCGCCGCCGTCGAGCGTGCGGCCGCAGATCCCGAGTACAGCTTCGAGCCGCCCGCGAGCATCGCCGGGTTCGATCGAGCCGCCCATGTGGCGGACTACGTCATGCTGGCGAAAGAGGTGTACGCGCGCGTGGGTTCGCCGCCCCTCGACGCCGAAGGGAAGCCCGAGAAATACCCCGAGTGGCTGTTCCGGGAGTATGCGTTCACGCTGGCGCTAGCGACCAACAATTGCGAGTTGATGCGCGAGGACGTCGCGGAGCGCTCGGTCTGCGACAACCAACAGCTCAATTTCGAACGCGTGGATGCGGTCTGCGAGCCAGATGCAGCCGCGTTCGGGGCCATGTGTCGCAAGATCTTCGATGCAATGCCGGAACTCGACGATCGCTACTATCTGATGGTCCAGTGTGGGGGGCACATCATGCCCGGCAAGGAACGTGAAGGCGCGGCCACGTGGGCGACCGCGGAAGAGATGGCCTTCTACGACAAGATGGTTGCAAAGCGTGATTTCGAGCAGGTCTTGGCCGCGGGCAACAGGGCGGCGGCGGCCGAAGAAAACCGGCAACGAAAGGCCGACTATGCGCAGGACCAGGCCGACTACGAAGCCAGCAAGGGGGCGATCGAGAATGTGAGCCAGATCGGGTCGCTCGATGACGAAGGGCGCCCGGTGGCGCCAGAGATGGTGGAGGTGCGGGGCTTCACCGCGCCACCAACCGGGAGCGTCGACGTCACGAGCTCCGTGACCATCTCGAGCTCGTGCGCCGAGAACCTCGAGCTCGGGACCCACGACGGCGGTCCGAGCCTGGTCGTCGAGGCTGGGTCGACATTCTCGATCACCGTGCCCACTTGCACGCAGCTGTGTCTGTTCGCGCCACAGCGGCGAGAGCTCGGCTGCGCGAGGGTCTCGCGCACGGCGAACTACGAGATCCTGCCCGACTGCAACACCTTGCATCGTCTGCTCGACCTCGAGAAGATCGGGGCGCCCTGATCACTGTGTAGGCCCTGGACGAGGTGCTGGCGCTTCATCGGAGACTGCCATGCGGGGGTGTATCCCGACCTCGAGTTCGGTTGACGATCGATTGACGATCGATTGCCGACGGCGATAGCGTGACTGCGAAGTGCCGCAGTGGTTCTTGGAGCTGAGTTCGGGGGTGCGGGTCAATCTCCGGCGCATGGCTGACGTCGCGGCCCACCTCGTCGACGAGGTGTTCCCGGAGGTCCCGGTTCGGCAGTGGGTGTGCTCGCTGCCGTGGCGGCTGCGCGACTCCCATGCCGGGACGATCGGGCAAGAATGGCGAACGGTCCCCCATTCTCTTCATTGATCTGCGTCCGCATCCTCGGTGCATGAAGATATTCGTAACGGGAGGAACCGGATTCATTGGCTCGGCCATCGTGCGCGAGCTCTTGGAGGCTGGTCATCGAGTCACCGGTCTCGCGCGCTCCGACGCGTCGGCAGAGGCGCTCCGCGACGCAGGGGCCGAGGCATTGCGCGGGGATCTGAAGGACTTCGACACCCTGACCTCCGCAGCGCGCGAGAGCGACGGCGTCGTTCACGTCGGCTTCGTCCACGACTTCTCGAAGTACCAGGAGATGTGCGAGCTCGACCGTCAGGTCATCAGCGCCCTCGGGGCGGGGCTCGAAGGCTCGAGCAAGCCACTGGTCGCGACGGCGGGGACGGCCACCGCCTCCGGTGAGCCGGGCAAGGAGACCGATCGGCATCCGCCCGGCGCCTCGGCGCACACCCCCCGCGCCGCCTCCGAGGAGGCCGTCGACGCGCTGGTCGAGCGCGGGGTTCGAGCTGGCATCGTGCGCCCGTCGCCCTCGGTGCACGGGGAGGGGGACCATGGCTTCGTGCCGATGCTGATCGACCTCGCCGAGAAGACCGGAGTCTCCGCCTATGTGGCCGACGGCGCCAACCGGTGGAACGCGGTGCACCGCCTCGACGCCGCTCGTGTGTTCGCCCTCGCCGTCGAAGGTCTCGAGCCTGGTCAGCGCTTCCACGCGGTCGCCGAACCCGAGGTCCCGTTTCGAGACATCGCGACGGCCATCGGCGAGCTGCTCGGCCTTCCAACCCGCAGCATCCCCACCGCGGACGCCGAGGATCACTTCGGCTGGCTGAGCTGGGTGGTCGCGCTCGACTGCCCGACGTCGAACGACCTCACGCGGGCGAGGCTCGACTGGAGTCCGACGCATCCAACCTTGCTCGACGACCTGCGCAACGGCGCCTACAGTCGGAACGAGTGACGGGGGAGGACGAAGACCTGGCCGGAGCCATCCGCGCGGTCGCGGGCCACGTCGGGCTGACCCCCACCGCCATCCCCAAGGTCGCCTGCATCCGCTCCGCCAGCACCGGAGCGCTGAAGAACCAGACCTGGCGTGCCTGCCTCGCGGTGGTCGCCGAGGGTACCAAGGAGCTCGTGCTGGGCGGCGCGACCTATCGCCTCTCGCCGGGCCATTGGACCCTCACCCCCGTCCCGCTCCCGCTCACGAGTCGCATCGCCGCGGCACCCTTCAGCGGGGTGCTCGTGGAGCTAGAGCTCGTCTCGCTCGCCCGACTGGTGGCCGAGATGGATCGTCGGGACGAGGAGGTCGGCGAGCTGCCCCCCGGAATCTTCGTTGGCAGGCTCGACGAGGGCATGCGCTGCGCCGTGAATCGGCTGGCGGGGCTCATGGCCGCAGAGGAGGCCGGCCGCGTTCTCGGGGAGGGGCGCGTACGAGAGCTCCTCTTCCACCTCTTGCGGAGCCCCATGGGTCCGGCCATTCGCCGCTTCGTTCGGGCGGGCGGGGCGGCGCACCGAATCTGCGAAGCGGCTCATCACATCGAAGCCCGACTCGACCAGGCCATCGACGTCGAGGGCCTGGCTGCCACTGCCCACATGAGCCGAACGGTGTTCTACGAGCAGTTCAAGCGGGTCACCTCGCTCAGTCCGCTGCAGTACCAAAAGCGCCTGCGCTTGTTGCAGGCCCAGCGCCTCATGGTGGACGAGCAGACCACCGCCGAAGATGCCGCGTACCGTGTCGGCTACCAGAGCCCATCGCACTTCAGCCGCGACTACATCCGCCTCTTCGGAGAGCCTCCCTACCGAAACGCGCTGCGGCTTCGTGAGGCGGCGATCGTGTCATGACCGGGCGGGGGGCTCCGCGAAGACCATCACCACGGCGATGAGCCCCGCCAGCACCAGGGTGCCGTCACCTTCATTCAGCGCGCCGACTCCTCGCTCCGATTAAATCTCGGTCGCGCCCAACGGCTCGATCTACGTCGGCGCTGAGCAAGGCGTGGACTTCCAAACCCGCGAGGCCGTGCTGCTCGCGTACGCGTCCGACGGCGGCCCCGAGCAGTGGCAGCTGAGCCCGCACGCGACCGGCAGGTCTACTTTGCGATCTACCAGTCCAGCGGGCAGTGGGGATTTTGGCTGCACCGCGCGTCGCCAGCCGGAGAGCTCGGGTGGGCGTTGACCGAAGCCGACTTCGTGTTCGAGCCGACCAAGAACGTCAGATCCACCCGCCAACACCTCACGCGGACCCGCCGCGTGTCTGCTCATGCCTGCGCGCGTGCATGATCGGGTCGAGGAAGCCCCGGGTTTGGTCGCAGAAGGCCTCGACCCGCTCGAGCGCCGCGGCGTGACCAGCCTCGGCCAGCAGCTCGAGCCGCGCTCCGGGGATCGCTGCCGCCAGCGTCCGCGCCATGCTCGGCGGCGTCAGCACGTCGTCCTCGCCCACACTCACCAGCGTCGCGGCACGGATCCGGCCGAGCTGCGCGTCGTCGAGTTGATGCAGCAGCGCGCCCGCGATCAGACGCCGCGCCGCGTCGAGATCGAGGCTCATCGCCCGCTCGCGAAACAACGCCAACGCCGCCCAATTTTCGGCCAGGAACTGCGGCCCAAACACCCACGGCGTCGCCACGTCAAAGCGCAGCGCACCGCCGCCCGCGCGCATCGCCTGGATCCACGAGCGCAGCTTGAGCTCCAGCGCCCGATCCACCCGCGCGTAGGCCCCGCTGACCACCAGCGCGCGCACCCGATCCGGCTGCGCGAGCGCGAACGACAGCGCCGCGGCGGCGCCGTTGCTCAACCCGATCAGCGCGACCGGAGCGCGCAGCTCGAGCCGGTCGAGCAACCCCGCGAGGTCCCGGGCGTGGTCCGCGACGGTGTACTCACTCACCGCGGGCTTGTCGGACAGGCCCTGGCCACGACAGTCCCACAGCAAGCAGCGATAGTGATCAAAATGCGGCAGGTGAGCCGCCCAGCTGCCGAGCTCGGTCAACAGCCCATTGACGAACACCAACACGGGCGCGTGTGGATCTTGCGCCCAGCACCCTGCGCGCTCGTAGTGGAGCGAGACCTCGCCAACCCGAGCATGTGGCATTAGCCGCGCTCCAGCGCCCGCTTGTCGAGCTTGCCGGCGCCCGTGCGGGGAAGCGCGCTGAGGATCACCAGCGAGCGCGGCAGCTTGTACTTGGCCAGCCGCTCACGCAAGAACGACTGAAGCTCGGCCAGCTCCAGGCTGGCCCCGTCCGCGAGCACCACAAACGCCCGGCCAACCTCGCCCCAGCGCGGATCCGGCACCCCGATCACCGCGACCTCGACGACCGCCTCGTGAGCGGCGATCGCCGACTCGACCTCGGCCGGATAGATGTTCTCGCCGCCCGAAATGATCATGTCTTTGCTGCGGCCGACGATCGTCACGCAGCCATCGGCCTGCGCGCGGGCCAGGTCCCCGGTGTGCAGCCAGCCGTCGACAAAGCTGGCCGCCGTCGCCTCCGGGTCGCGAAAATAGCCGGGCGACACGTGGGGGCCGCGGATCCACAGCTCGCCCACTTCGTCGGGCCCACACTCGCCACCGCTCGCGTTGACGATCCGAATCGCCACGTGAAGCAAGGGCCAGCCGACCGCGCCGGGCTTGTCACGCACACGCTCACGCGGCAGCCAAAAATTGTTGGGCCCCGCCTCCGTGAGCCCGTAGCCGGTCTTGAAGTCGACGCCGCGCGCCCAGAATTGCTCGAACACCGGCTTGGGACACGGCGCGCCGCCCGAGATGATCGTGCGGACTCGATCGAGCGGCGCGCTGGCCCAGCGCGGGTGGGCCTGCATCGCCTGGAACATGGCGGGGACCCCAAAGAAGCAGCTGACCTCGCGGGATTCGATGATATCGAAGAGCTGCTCGAGCTCGAACTCGCGGCACAGGATCGAGCAGCCGCCCGCGTGGATCAGCGGCGCCGTGAACACGTTGAGGCCGCCAGTGTGAAACAGCGGCGCGTTGAGGATCGCCACGTCGCGCTCCGACAGGCCCCAGCTCGACGTGGTGTTGATCGCGTTCCAGGTGACGGTGGCGTGGGTCAGGATCGCGGCCTTTGGCAGCCCCGTGGTCCCGCCCGTGTAGCACAGCACCCACGGCTCACTCGGCGCCAGCGCCAGGGCGGGCAGCGGCGCATCTGGCAACTCGCGACAGCTCGACAGACACAGGTCGTCGGTGTCGTCGAGCGCCACAAACTCCGGTTGCGCCGCCACACTCAGCCCGCGCAGGCGCGCGACCAGCCCGGCAAATTCCGAATCCCAGCACAGCAGCCGTGGCTCGGCGTGGTCCAGCAGCGGCGCGAGCTCGGCCGCAGTCAACCGCCAATTGAGCGCCTGCAAGATCGCCCCGAGCTTCCCACACGCAAACCACAGCTGGATGACCTCGATCCGGTTCTTGGCCAGGACGGCGACCCGATCCCCCTGCCCGACCCCCCGCGCTTGCAACCACCGCGCGACCTGGTTGGTCTCGCGCTCGAGCGTTTGATAGCTGATCGTCCGCGGCTCGGGCTGGCCAGGCCGGCTGAGATCCACGATCGCCGGGGCCGTGGGCGCGAGCTGCGCCCGCCGCCCCAACCAGTCACCTACCAACGCTGGCCGCTCCATGCTCGCGCCCTCAGGTCCCGACGACCATGCCACCGTCGACGCTCAGCACGGTGCCGCTGATGAAGCCCGAGCCCGGATCGGCCAGGAACAGGTAGGCCCGCGCGATGTCCTGCGGATCGCCGATCCGGCCGACGGGGGTATGCGCGACCATGCCCTCGAGCACGTGCGCGGGCATCTGCTTGACCATGTCGGTGGCGATGAAGCCAGGCGCGATCGCGTTGACGGTTACGCCGTAGCGGCCGAGCTCGCGGGCCCACACCTTGGTCATGCCGATGACGCCAGCCTTGGCCGCGACGTAGTTGGTCTGACCAAAATTCCCGTACAGCCCCACCACCGAAGACGCGTTGATGATGCGCCCGTACTTGCGCTCGATCATGTGTGGCGCGACGGCCTGGGTGCACGTGAACACCCCCTTGAGGTTGACGGCGATCACGGCGTCGAACTGGTCCGCGCCCAGCTTGCCGACCAGCTCGCCGCCCTTGACCTTGACCAGCTGGCCATCACGCAAGATCCCCGCGTTGTTGACCAGGACGTCGATCCGGCCATGCTCGGCGATCACCGCCGCGACCGCGCGCTCGACCGCGGCGGCGTCGCTGACGTCGACCGAAGCGAAGCTCGCGACCCCGCCCGCGTCCACGATGCTGCGGACCAATTCGGCGCCCGCAGCCTCAGCCAGGTCCCACCCGACGACGTGGTATCCGGCGCCCGCGAACGCCTGCGCGGTAGCAAAGCCGATCCCGTTGGCGGCTCCAGTGATAATTGCGACTCGTTGCTCGTTGCTCATGTTGTTGTTGCTTTCGTGACGGGGCCCCAGGCGATCGCCGAGGCCGACCACGCGTAGCCGATGCCCGCCGCGACCATGACCATCAAGTGGCCGTCGCGCAGCAGCCCCCGGCGCGCGGCTTCGACGCAGACCAACGGTTGATCTTGCTGACCGATGTGCCCGTAGTCTTCAAGATAGAAGCTCTGATCCTCGCGCATCCCCAGCTCGCCGAGCACGTAGCGATGCGCCGAGCGCTTCATGTGCAAGATGTTGAGGAAGCCAATGTCCGCGCGGGTCAAGGGCGCGTGATTGGTATCGCTCGATGGTTCGCTGCGCGCGAGCGCCTGATCCACGACCGCGAGGAAGTTGGCCATCGACTTGGCGTCGAGGCGCTCGCGCATGCCCTCGGGATCGGGCACGTCGAGCGCCCGCCGACCGGTGCCGAGCGGGTCGTCAAAGCGTGGATCCACGGTCCCACCAGCGGGCACGATCACATCGAGCGAGAAGCTGCCGTCGGTGATGACCGCGGTCCCGAGCACTCGATTGCGATCGTGGTTCTTGCGCAGGATCAGCGCCCCGCCACCGGCGCTGAGGTTGATCAAGAAGCGCGCGCGGGCGTTGCCGAAATCGACGAAGTCACAATTGCGATAGCCACCCGCGATCAACACGGTGTCGATGCCCGGGGAGCTCAGGATCATCGCGCGCGCGAGCTCGATCGCGGCCATGGTCGTGCCGCAGCGCTGTTGCACGTCGAGCGCCCAGGCCCGCGTGGCCCCGAGCGCGTGGGCGAGCTCGATGCCCGCTGTCCACAGCGGATACTCCTTCCACTCCTCGCTCGTGCACAGGACCAGGTCGATCTCGGCGGGGTCGATGCCCGCCCGCGCGACGGCGTCTTGCGCCGCCCACAGGCCCATCTTGTTGGTGTGATCGTCGGGTCCGGGGATCGGCTTTTGATGGATCCCAAACTTCTCGCGGATCACCGACTCGGGGATGCCCGTGCGAGCGGCGATCTCGCCCGAGCTCATCGTGGTGGCGGGCACATAGGCGCCCGCAGCCATAATCCCGACGTGGGTCACTGAGACAGCCACCCAATGATCGTCTGCTGGGCCAGCTCTTCGAAGCCGAGCTCGAGGTGGTTGATGTCGCTGAGGATCTCGATGTCGCCGATCTGCCCGATGCCGTCCGGTGCCGCGCAGGATTGGACAAAGACGACGCCGTCACTCGGCCCCGAGATCTCGTTGGGGATTCCGACGATGTAGTCGGCCTGGTCGCTGATCTCACCGCACAACAAGTAGGTCTCGATGCTGGCCGGGATACCCGCGTCGACGAGTTCTTCGATCACGGAGTGTTGCGCCACAGCGAAATCGAGCCCGAGCCCGCGCGCGTAGGTCCCCTGGTACATGCTCTCCCCGTAGTACGTGGACAGGGTGTCGACGGTCGCGTAGGGGCCGAGGCCGTTGTTGCCCGTAAAGGTCAGATCGAATGTATCGATCCAGCTCGCCAGCATCTGCGCCTGCCCCCGGTAATAGTAGCCGCCGCCGTGGTCGTAGATCGCGTGCTCGCTGTAGTCGATGGTCTGGAGCCCGATGACCTGCTCGTGGTGCGCCGTCGGCCCGTGGGCCATGCCGGGCGGCCACGCCGTGCCGTTGTTACCGCTGCCGTAGCGAAACCCGTAGTCCATGCCGCGGTTGGGTCCGCCGATCAAGACTAGCTTGCGCACGTCGTCGGCGTAGGGCGTGCCCCAGTCCTCGGTCAGGCTCGACGTGTACATGCGAGCCGCGACCGTGCCCTTGGACCAGGCGACCACGTCGACTTGCTCGGCGCAGGTCAACTCGCGCACGACCTGGATCGCGGCGTGGATCTGCTCGGCCCACATGAAGTTGTCGCCCTGCTTGTTTGGAAACGCGATCGCGACCACGGGGATGTCGGCGGCCGCGAGGCCCTGCATCAGGCCCTCCTCGGGACAGACCATGTCGCCGCACCCGTAGGCCCCCTCGACGCCAGGGTTGGCCCACGCGCGGTCGGGTGGATCGTCGGCGCCGTGGACCAGCAGCACGGGGTTGCCGGTCGCGGTGTCCCAGCCCGGTCCGAACTGCAGCACGATGCTGGACGGCGACGGCTTTGGCTCGGAGCCATAGAACTCGAGCTGTTGGCCGGTCTGCTCGCTGCGCGCGTCCGGGAAGAAGGGATCCTCGGGGATGATCGGGCTGTCGATCGTCCACCGCTCTGCGCGGACCCAGCCGTGCTCGACCTCGTCGTAGCCCATTTCGAAGCTGACGTTCGGGACCACGCCGTCGCCACACAGGTCGCCGTCGCCGTCGCCATCGCCGTCGCCGTCGCCGTCGCCGTCACCGGGGTCGCCGTCGCCGTCGCCAGGCTCACCGTCACCGTCGCCGTCGCCGTCGCCGTCACCGTCACCGTCGCCGGTCTCGGTGACCGACTCGGCGCCCTCGTCGTCGGGGGTGTCGGGTGTGCACGCGAACACGCCCGCCGTGAGACATCCAAAAATTAACTTTCGAGCTTTCATTTGGCCAGGAATCCGTTCAGCGCAACCATGAACTCGTCGTATTTCTCAATGTGGGGACCATGGCCGGCGTCGGCGATCACCACCTCCGTGTAGGCGCCACCAGCCGCCGCGTAGCGATCGAACACCGCGCGGGTCTGCTCGACCATCGGCTGGGCCGGAAACACCTCGGCGCCTGGCCAACCCGGCACCGCGCCAAGTTCCCCGAGCACACCAAAGTCGAACATCGAGCGATCCGAGACGATCTGATCGTCCGCGCCGCGGACCCAGAGGATCGGGGGCTTGTCGCGCAGGTGCACGATCTCGCTCTGGTTGAGGTACTTGGGCGACAGCGCGTTGTTCATACCCGCGACCCCGGGCGCCACGTTGGGCCAGTTGGCTGACGGCAGCGCGTCGCCTGGGTAGTTGTGCTCCCCGATCGCTATCTCGAGCATGCCCGCGAGGTAGCGCTCCTCGGTCTCGGGTTCGGGCTTGAACGGCGGCTTCCAATAGAAGGTGTTCATCACGTTGCGAGGTGACACCGGCTGATCCGCGCCGGTGTCCTTGGCCACGAGCAGCTCGACGAGGGTCGGGTTGACCCCGCCCGCGCCCGAGCCCGCGAAGTCGTCGTAACAAGGTGTTCCATCCGCGCCCTTGGTGCCGCCAAAGCCATAGGGAGAGCCGGGGTTGATCAGCGTCAGCGAAGCCACCCGCGCGCCATGATCGATCGCCAGCTGCATGGCCACATTGCCCCCCGCTGACCAGGCCACAACGTGAACTTTGGCATCCGCAGCCAGGCCCAGCTCCGGGCTGCCGAGCAGCGCCGCCAGATCATCCGAGAAGTCGCGCACGCCGCGGGTCGCGTCGACCGGCTTGACCTGCGAGCGGCCGTAACCGCGCAGGTCCGGCGCGATCACGAAGTAGCGCTCACCGAGCGCGGCCTGCACACGATCAAAGAACACCGCGCTCGACACGTTGCCGTGCAGCAACAAGATCGCGGGTTTCCCGGGCGCCCCCGCGAGCCACAGGTGTGTATCGAGGCGAGAGGTAGAGATAATGCGAGACTCGAGTGCGCTCATGGTGGCTCCACCCGCTCGAGGCGGGCCGCGAGGATCTTCACACGATCCGGGCGGACTGGCAATCTCTACACAGGCATGTCCGCATCTACATCACACTCCATCTGCGGCCCGTTCACCCGTGGTCCGCTGTCGAGATCGAGGGGCAGCAGCTCGAGGGTGTTGCCGTCGTCATCGAGGTCGAGCGCGTCCGCCGGGCGCAGGCTCGGGTCGCCGGCCTGCGTGCACCACAGACCGCCACCGCGGGTGCTAGAGCGCCGATCAGTTTGAATTCACGACGCCAGGCACATCTGGGGCCGCTCCTGCCGTTGTCGGTCGGCACTCGCAGTATGCCGGATACAGCTTCGGCCTCCCTCCTAGGCAGGAACGGCCCCAGACGCACCTGACGACGCGACTCCAAACTGATCGGCGCTCTAGGAGCCCGTGGTGCTGTAGTCGGCCCGGAGCGCGCCGCCGGCGTTCGACGAGGTGTTGCCGATGAACACGCTGGAGTCGACGCGAACCGGCGCTTCATCGATGTCGGCGTGAAAGATGGCTCCGTTGGAATTGTCGATCAGCGTACAACTCTCGACGTCCAATCTCGCTACCGACTTCTAAGCTCCCGCTATTTGGGCTGGTTTGCGCCGCACTCTTGGACCACAGATTCCTCGTAGCTATCCGTGGCGAAGTCGTACGGTAGGTGGACGGTACTCGTCGGACTCGCGCAGCTCCGCTCGACACAGCTGCTCTCACTGTCGCACCATGACGCTGTTACGCCCTCCGGCGTGAACTCGAACTTCTCGCCATTGATCTCCCGGTCAGCGTACATGCCGAGGATCGAGGGGAGCTCCTCCTGATGGATGACCACGTCGAGCTGTCGCGACAGGTTGGGTCGCAGCACGGTAAGCCGCTTTTGCCCATAGTTCTCGACGTAGTACTCGCGGATATCGTCACTGACCGACTCGCAGTACATATCACCCCCGGCGACGAAAACGACCACCTCATACCAGCGACCATCCCGATGGTCGAGAACCGCCGAAGCTTGGATCTCATAGACCGCAACATCTTGCTCCCACAGAGCAGTCTTTGCTCGAGCCAAGTCCGAGTTGGAATCGGGTGGGGAAGAAGCTTCGGACATGCCGGTGTCCGCCCATTTATATACATGCCATGCGAGATGCGAGACCGTACTTTGGTCGATTGTTCGAGGTGATCGGTTGCGAGCATGCGGGGCTGGTACTCGGAATTTGCGCAGGCGCCTGCGCGATGGCCGTGGCCGTGTGACCGGCGAGGCTCTGGCCGAGACCCTGCCCCCCCTACGCTGGACCAACTGGCCGTCCAGATGTTCGCTGTCGTTAGTCAGCGAACATTGCTTTGAGGTCACGACTGGCGAGCGCTGGCCCGGCGGCGCTTCTTGCTCGCGCCGGGCTTGGGCGAGACGTCGCTCAGCGCCCCGTCGAGTAGCAGATCGATCAGCCGCGTCATCTTCGCGTCGTCGACCACCTTGCCCTCCAACAACAACCACCACTTGAGCGTCGCGTCCAAGACCTGGAACAGGAGGGCCGTGTCGACGCTCGGGCCGATCTCACCGCGGGCCTTGGCGGCGGCGAACACCTCGCGTGGCACCAACTCGATCGCCTGGCGCAGGGTGCCGGCGATCTCCACCAACTCGGGGTCGCCGCCCTCGGCAAACAACATCCGAAACACCCCCTGGAGCTGGGGCTCGGCCGCCAGCGCGGCCAGGCGGCGCGCTAACTTCAGCAGATCACCGCGAAGCGAGCCCGTGTCCGGGGCGACGAAGTTATCGGTGGTGATCGACAGCAGCGCGTCGCGGACCAGCTTCTGCTTTGTCGCCCAGCGCCGGTAGACCGTGGTCTTGTTGACCCCAGCCCGCGTCGCGACCTCCTCGATACGCAGACCGTGGTAGCCGGCGCTCGCGATCTCGGCGAGGGTCGCGGCGAGGACCTTGCGGATCACCGGCTCGCCGCGAACGACCCGTGGCTTCTCCCTCCGCTTCGTTCGGACCTGCTTCCTGCTCATCGCCGTGCACGACTGTACCTCGGGCCACCGCAACTCCAAGTTGCGATGACCCGGTGGTTGTGGCAGGCTGCCATCGCAACTTCGAGTTGCGAACGACCATGACCGACTTCAACGCCCTGTTCAGCCCCGAAAACTACGACAACCCCTATCCGCTCTACGCCGAGATGCGCGAGCACTCGCCGGTGTTGCACTTCCCGCAACACGACATGTTCATCGTCAGTCGCTTTGAAGACGTGCAGCGTGTAATGCGCGATGCCAAGCTGTTCTCGTCGGCAACCATAGATGAGAATACGGTCCAGGATCCGCGCCTGCTCGCGGGCGCGGAGCTGGTGATTGGCAGCAACTCGATGATCACCTCCGACCCACCGGATCACTCTCGCCTGCGCAAGCTCGCCAGGGTCGCCTTCACCCCGCGGGCGATCGCGCGACTCGAGGGCCGCATCCGCGAGCTCGCCCGCGAGATGATCGCCGCGATCGCGCGCAAGGACAGCTTCGACCTCATGGCCGAGCTGGCCGTGCCGCTGCCCGTGAAAGTGATCGCCGAGATGCTCGGCGTCGACCCGGAGCGTCACGCCGACTTCAAGCGCTGGTCCGACGACTTGGTCGCCGGCGACAGCCGCAACCCCTCCTTGGATGAGGCCGAGCTCGAGCGAATCATCTCCGGGTGCCGCGAGTTCACTGCGTTCTTGCATGAGATGATCGAGCAGCGCCAGCGCGAATACCGCGACGATCTCATCGGCGATCTCGTCCGGGCCCAGTCCGAGCAGGACAAGCTGTCTGCCGAGGAGGTCATGTCCATGGTCAGCCTGCTGCTGATCGCCGGTAACGAGACCACGACCAACTTAATCGGCAACGCGACCATCGAGATCCTGCGCAACCCTGCCGAGCTGCAGCGCCTGCGCGCCGACCCCAGGATGATCCCCGCCTTCATCGAGGAGGCGCTGCGCTTCCGCGCCCCCGCGAACATGATCATACGCACCGTCACCGAGGATGTCACGATCGCCGACGTCGCCGTGCCTGCCAACTCCAAACTCGGCGGATTGCTCGACTCGGCCAACCACGATCCCTCCCACTTCCCCGAGCCCGAGCGCTTCGACCTGGACCGCAACCCGGCCCACCTGAGCTTCGGCTACGGTATCCACTTTTGCATCGGCGCAGCGTTGTCGCGCCTCGAGGGCCGGGTCGTGTTCGAGGAGCTGTTCGCCGGCTTGCCGCCGTTCTCACGCGAGCCGGGGCCGCCCGACTGGCAACCCAACTTCCTCCTGCGCGGGCTTCGGCGGCTTCCTCTGCGCTTCGAGTCGCGGGCGGCTTAGGCGGCGCTAGGGGGGAGCGCCTTGTAGATGCCCTGGGAGGAGATCGGATCGTAGGCCGAGGCGGCGTCGCCGAGCGCGAACATGAAGTCGTTGTAGCCGAGGGCCTCCGCGCCCCACGACGAGGCGCTGCCCAGGCGCGGCTCGTGGCCCTGGTCCACGAACGACTCGAGCACGCCGAGCTCGGCCAGGAGGCCGCTCGCGTCGGGCGGGATCGACTCACCGACGCGCTCGCGCTCGTAGTGGCTGGCCTCGACGACGGCGAGGGCCTCCGGCGCGAGGCCCTCGATCCACTCTGCTGCATTGGCGACGACGAGACCCCGGCCGCGGCTGGCCGGCCGGCCGGGGTAGACCCAGGGCGGCGTTGCACGGCCGCCCCAGGCCCCCAGGTGTTCCCGCTCAGTCCGGCCGCTCGATCCCCTTGGGGAACGAGCGCCACGGACTCTGCCCGGTCGCCGCCCGCCACTCGGCGTCGAGCACATTACCCGCGAGCACTCGGCCCCAGTCGTGGTCGAAGTGCCAGTCGCTCTGGGCCAAGAAAGCATCGATCTCTCGCCGGGTCGGCCGGTGGTCAAAGCTCCGCACGACCTCGCGGTTCGAGTGGGGCGAGGTGCCGACGTTCCACTCGCGGTTGTTGGCGTGCCGGCTCGCCTGCACGATCGTGAATGTTGGCGGGCCGTGGCTGGTGTCCTCGACCAGGACCAGCGCGTAGTCGTTGCGCAGCGGCCGGTCATCCTCCATCACGTACCAGGCCAGCAACAGCGACGGCGCCAAGCCAGGCGCGCACGCGTGCATGCGCGCGGCCTCGTGGAGAATGTCGAGGTCCCACGTGGGCAGTCGAGACTGCGCGACAGGCCCCAGCGTGCCGTCGCTGCCCGTGCCGGGGCCGGTCAAGGGCGCGGTCGGGTCGGGGCACTGCGCGCGACCACGGACCGGACTGGGCGCGATCGGGTGGACATCGAACAGCACGGCCCCACGTAGATCTTCGGACGCGGCCGCGCTCAGATCGATCAAGCGCGGCGCCCGAGCGCCCAGCCGCAGCGGGGCCGTGGGCGGCAGCCACAACGTCGAGCCCACGAGCTGCTGCGAGCCCGGGAAGACGCCTTCGGGGACCGTGGCGAGGCCGGCCAGGCTACCGCTGCGCGTGTCGACAACCGCGAGTGTGTGGGTCGTCGACGCCAGATAGCCGCCCGACCAGTCCATGAATGCATAGCCGATCGCGCCATGGTCGTTCGCGCCCCAGCGCTCGAGCAGCTGGCCCGCGACTGGATCGATCACCATGATCTCGCGCCCGCCATCGTGGGTCATGACTGGAAACGCTGCTTTGGCGTGCATGCGAGCGGGCATCGGATCAAATCCATTGGAGCCGACGTACACCGCGCCCAGCTCGACGTGACCGAGCGGGGCGAAGGTCTCCAGGTCGAAGGCGACCATCGCCTTGCGGTAGCCCCTCGACGCCAGCACGACCACCGCGCCTGGGATCACCGCGCAGTCGTCGAGCATCCAAGTGCCGACGAGGTCCGCCGCTTGCAACGCTGCTGGGACCGCGTCGCGCGTAGCGACGGTCTTGGGGTCGACCGACAGCAGCCCGTCATCGCTGCGCACGAACCATCGGGTGCCGTCGCTGCAGCTCTGGACCCGCGCCTGTAGCTTGCCTCGGACCTTACCGCTGCTGCGCTCGAACACCCACCAGGACGCGTGGTCGTCGTCTTTGCTCTCGACGCGCACCGCCAGCGAGTCGTCGACGAGGGTGGGATCTGGACCCGGCGCCGGTGAGATCGGGATCGAGGCGCGCCACAGCTCCTTCGTGCTGGAGGTCGCAACCAGCTCCGCCGTCGGCCTGACGCCCAGGCTCGCGGGGTAGTGGACGCGCAGATCAAACCGTCGCCCGCCGTCGTTGGCGACGCCCTGCGCAAAGCCCTGACCGTGGGCGATCTCGAACCGCCGCGCGCCGTCGGCCAGCGCGAACCCGTGCAGCTCGAGTTCGGGATCGTCACCGACAAACGTGGCGGTCATGACCGAGACCGCGTCTTGGATGATCTCGATACCGGTGACGCCCTCGTTGGCGGCGAGCTGGCCCGAGAGCGACTGCACCCACGCGAGCGAGCCATCGCGCCGCATGAGGGCGATCCACCACTGCTTCTCGTGGTCGGGGCCCGGGACCAGGAACCGGACGATCGCTCGGTCCTCGTCGATCGCCACCATGTCGGAGATCCATCCTTCGACCTTCGGGGTGCCTGGGGGAACCGCCGCGGTGGGGGCTGGCGGCTCTGCTGGGATCTCGGGCAACGCCGCCGGCTGGGTCAGCGCGGGCCCAGACACGGGCGCGGTGGCTGGGACGCTCACCGGCTGGTCCTCGACAGGTCGGTCGGCCGGTACCGAGGGCAGCGCTCGGCATCCCAGCACCACGAGCGGGACCACGAGCACGCCGAGGCAGCCAAGACCGAGAGCACGAGAGCGGCTGTGCATGACACGAGTGTCCCGGCGCTGCCGGGTAGCGTCAATGACTGGTGTCCGGCACATCTCGATTTCGCGTCACGCCGAGTCGGCATAATCTGTGCCGATGCGAATCGCGATCATTGGCTCGGGCATTCTCGAGCATCGCCTGGGCCCACCCAACCGCTGGCTCGCGGTTCTTGCACGATCGGCTCGCCCCCGTGGTGCGGGGGTTCTGGGCGACGGTCTCCGCAGTCGTGGCGCTGCAGTATCGCGCCGCCGGGCTCGGTCACGGCCCCGAGGGCCGCGCCCGGATCCGTCGGCTGCTGCCGGATCACACCTTGGTCGCCGACATGCGCTCGGCCGCGGCTCTGACTCCGCTGCGCTATCACGAGGCCGTCGCCCGCGGCGAGATCACCCCACACCGCGGCGTCGTCACGCGCTTCGTCGAAGACGGCATCGTCTTAGCCAACGGCACCGAGCTGCCCTGCGAGCTCGTGGTCGTGTGTCTGGGCTCGGGCTCTCCGGTGTTTCCGTTCATGCCAGCGCGCTACCGCGAGCTGCTCGAGGGAGCCCGATGGCGTGCAGCTCTATCGTCACCTGCTGCACCCGCGGATCCCCCGAATGGCGTTCGCCGGCTACAACCATGGCTTCATGCACATACCCGCCGCCGAGGTCGGTGCACTGTGGATCAGCGCGATGATCCGCGGTGAGCTGGTGCTACCGCCGATCGAACAAATGGAGGCCGCGATCGAGCACGTGCGGGCGTGGAAGCGGGCTCATATCAATTTCGAGCCGTCACGATCGTGCGCCGTCAGCACCCGCTTTCAACAGTACATCGACATTCTGCTAGCTGAGCTCGGCGTCTCGCCCTATCGCAAGCCACACCTGCTCGCCGAGCTGTTCTCGCGCTACGAAGCGGCGGACTACGCTGGCATCATCGACGAGTCTCACGCGACCGGGGGGCGGCGCTCCTCGTCAGTAGGCGGCTGAAGAAGCAGAATCTTCAGCAAGCACGATAGCGAAGCCCTACGACCGAAATTAGGACAAGCGGAAGCCAGCCTCGCGGTGACTCGGCGAGGCCAGCATCCCGCAAGCGAAGGTGGCCCAGCTCCCGGACACCTCGCTGGCTCACGCATGAGCTCTGCAAACCGAGACCACGACGGCCGAGTAGCTGGTCGTGGCTGCTCCCTCACTGTGCTCGGCGACTCCGCGTCGAGATGGCTACGAGCGTCGGCGGCCCGACGAGAACGCCATCCCCTGTGCCGTTGTCCTTGACCTCCTCGAAGACAGTGGCATTTGCGCCCTGTTGATTTTGCACATACGCTCGGTAGCCAGGGATTATGCTCGAGTTCGCCAATACGATACCGAAGTCATTGCCGACAATCTCTGCAGCGCTCCACGCTGCCCCGCTAGATGGCACTAACTGACCTTCAAAGACACTGCCTTGCGTACCCAGCTGAGCACTCAAGCTGTCCGGGTGGCCGGAGGGGTGAGCCACCAAGACCTTGATGACCGCAGCAACACCCACCCCACGCTCGCTCAGAGGATGCGCTGAGTCACGCCCCCCACCGTCGTCCAAGGAACCCCTGACTGTATTGAATATCACCGGAAAATCTAGCATGGGAAGACTCGTGGTTGTGCCCTAAAGGGCCTCGTGGTAGCGTCCGTTGATGCACTGCAAGACATCCGCTCGGCTCCTGGTTGCGGCATTACTTGGGTTCTTGGTCTCAAGCTGCAATTCGGACGGGGCCTCGGGTACCGACGCTGGCTGTGTTGCGGGGGAGCTCGATTGTGAGTGCAGCTCGAGTCTGTGCCTGGGGGCGCTCGTCTGCGAGGACAACATCTGTGTAGAACCTGGGCAGATGACGTCGTCGGGGGACGGTGACGGCGATCCCGGCGATGGCGATCCCGGCGATGGCGACCCCGGAGATGGCGACCCCGGAGATGGCGACCCCGGAGACGGCGACGGCGACGGCGACGGCGACGGCGACGGCGACGGCGACGGCGACAACTGCCAATTGGGTGAGGTACTTTGCGACGGACTTTGCGTCGACACGTCCTCCGATCCCGAAAACTGCGGAACGTGCGGTCACGTCTGCGACATCAAGGACAATGTGGGCGGTTGTGTCGAGGGTGAGTGCGCCCCGACACTGACCGAATGCGTGACAGCCGAGGATCCTCCGGCAAACTGCAACGAGGTATGTATGGGCGAGGGAAAAGTCTGTGTGAGTGATGGTTGCTACGGTGGGACGACGTACGTGTGGTACGCCACGGGCAACCAGTGTGCAAACTTCGAAGGCAACTCCATATCGAGTCCGTGCACATTCCCTGACGCCGCCGACTCCAACTACTACCGCTGCTGCTGCGGCGAGCCCTAGCATCAAACCACCTCCCGCACACGAACCACCACGGTCCCCCGCTCCGGCCGACCGCGTCTTCACCGTTTCGTCCCATTCCCATCGTGCCTTCGCCTTGACCACGCCGCCGTAGTGGGTCGCCTCGACCTCGAAGTCGGCGAGCGAGACGAGGCGGCCGAGCACGCGCAGGCTCTGAATTGCCTGCTCGCGGGCTTGCTCTTCGGTGGGCGGGTCTTCGCCGCCGCTGGCTGCGATGGGGTTGGAGACCTTGGTCACGCCGGCGATCGGGCGGACCAGCTTGGTGATCGTGTTGGCCTCGACGTTGCCGCCGGTGCCGAAACGGTAGGTGGCGACGATGTTGTTGGAGCCGCTCGGGAGCCGCTTGCCGAGCTCGCCGTCGCCGAACTGTATGTGGGTTTGGTGGTCGGCGTCGTGGCGGATGACGTAGATCTCGTCAGCTGGGGTGG
>NZ_JMCC02000163.1 GCF_000737335.2 Enhygromyxa salina
AAGTTGTGGGGGCCCGAAAGTCTTGGGGGGCGAAAGTTGTGGGGGCCCGAAAGTCTTGGGGGGCGAAAGTTGTGGGGGCCCGAAAGTCTTGGGGGGCGAAAGTTGTGGGGGCCCGAAAGTCTTGGGGGGCGAAAGTTGTGGGGGCCCGAAAGTCTTGGGGGGCGAAAGTTGTGGGGGCCCGAAAGTCGGGGCGCTAGTTGTCGGTGGGGGTTGGGGGGGGACGCAGGCGGGTCAGCGCTTGCTCGAGTTCGGGGTCGCGGGGGACTCCGAGGTGGTTGGCGAGGTGGTTGGCGGCTTCGTAGCGGGTCAGCGCTGACTTCAATCGGGCGCGCTGCTCGTGTAGGGCGGCTGCGTGTAAGGTTGCCACGAGCTCGAGCGCGGGGTTGGACAGTGCTCGGGCCCCGTTGGCGACGTCGTCGAACAGTGTGGCGGCTGCGTCTAGATCACCTTTTTGTGTCAGGACGTCGGCGATGATCATCTTGGTTCCTAGCGCGCTGACTTTGTCGTTGAGCCGCTCGAAAACAGGTAGTTCCTCATCGCGCAGGATCTGTAACGCCGCGTCTAGCTCGCCCTGCTTCGCGTGAATCCTGGCCACGCGGCCACGGAGGATCGCTAGCTGGCGCTCGTCGCCGAGCCGCTCGACGACTGGCGCGACTTCCTCGATGTAGAGGCGCCGCGCCTCGTCGAGCCGGCCTTGGGCGAGGCGGAGATCCGCCAAGGAATTGCGGGCGCTCGCCCAATTGGCGTCATCGCCAAGCTCGGCGAACAGGTCGGACGCTTGCTGAAACGTGGCCTCGGCTCGCTCGAATTGATCGTGGGCGGTGAACAGCGCGCCTGACTTGGCGAGCGCGATGGCCAGATTGGAAGCATCCCCGCGGGCCTCGCTGTCGGCAGCGAGCTCGGAGAGGGTCGTCGCAGACTCTTCCCACTGGCTGCGACGACGCAGCGTGTCGGCCAGGATCTGCCGACATTGGGCCTCCGTCGCCCAATTGCCCGCGGTGTGGGCAAGCCCGACGGCGGCGCGAGCCTGGGCTTCAGCGCGATCGTGGAAGCCTCGATACCCGAGCAGGTCAGCGAGGCGGGCCCGCTGCGAAGCGGCGGACGCGAGATCGCCAAGCTGCTCGAATCGCGCGGTGGCCCGCTCTAGCTGAGCTTGTGCCGAATCGAAGTCGACGGTCGATACGAGCAAGGTTGCCGCGACCGCAGCGGCCTCGGCTTCGGCGCGTGGATCAGTCGCCGCATTCGCCCGGTTCAACCACGCGCGAGCGAGTTCACCGTACTTGGGGAGCTGCGCTTTGCCAACGAACTCAAACCACGCGGGCGCACCCTCCAAGGGGGCGGGCTCGATAGCAGTCGGCGCCACTCGATCGAACTCGACCCGAGTCAGGCTGACCTCGAGCAAGTCCCAGGCGATCTTCGCCAGCCGTGGGTACAGCCGCTTGGAGACCCACAACACCACCCGCCCCGACAGCAACTCGGGCAGCTGATCCCGCCGATGGTTGAGATTCACGAGCGCGGCCGAATGCAACGGGTGGCCCAGCGTGTCCTCGAGCTGCCGATCGAGGGCGTGGACAAACACCGCGTCGGCGTGTTCGAGCTGGTCGCGCAAGTGTTGAATGATGTCGCCTTCGGCCCCGACTCGCGCGAGGTCCAAGGTCGCGACATTGCAGCCCTGCTCCAGCGCGAGCTTGGTCGCGCGCGCACGCATGTCACGAGCCACGGCGGGATCGACGAACAGGGCCAACGCGAGGCCGAAGTCCAGCCGGGGACGCGTCAAGAACCGAAGCAGTCGCTCGAGCTCTCTCTCGTCGTTCGCGGCGACGTCCGCGTCCTCGGCCTCAGTCATCGCGCGCTGCCGCAGCAAACTGCGAGTCTTGACGGATCACCGGGTGGACATCCCACCAAGGCTGCCCGTTGTAGTTGAGCACGCACGAGTGCAGCAGCATGTGCGAGTCTTCGTCGCGGTTGCCGACCTTGTTCGTTTGCGAGATCTCGACCGCGCGCGGCCAGTCCTTCTCGCGCATCAGGATCGTGCGCTGGCCGGCCAGCCACACGCTGGCCGCTTGAATGTGATGCACTTGGATCTTGGCTGGCTCCGCGTTCTCGCCAGCTTGTCGCGCGAGATGCAGCAGGTCACGCACATGACCGCCCGACAGGCGGGCGAGGGCCTCGATCGCGGCGTCGACATCGGCGAACACGGCCGCGAGCTCGAGCCGCGCGTCGAGCAAGCGCTCGACGGCGCGCTTGGCATCGGGGCGCACATGCTCGGCGGGATCACCCAAGAAGCGCACCGGCAACACAGGGACCGTGACCAGAGGAAATGCCTGACTGGCCTGCACAGTGCGCGGGGCGTACTGATCCGCGGGGCTGAAGAACAACAGCAGGTGACAACGCAGCTGGCGAAATTCATCGGCCCGACGCAACACCGCCCGATCGACGAGCGTGCGATCGTCGAACTTCTCGAGGTTGTCGAACACGACGCACAGCTGCTGCCGTCGGGGCTCGAGCGCCGCATGGACACCATCGAGGAGCGCGTTGACGCGCGCGACCAGCTCCGCGAGGTTTCGCTCCGCCTGCCTGCGGATCATCTGCCGGTAGACGTTGTCCGACTTGAGCGCGGCCGTGACCGTGGCCGAAATCTCCGCCAGGAGCGCCAACGCGGGACCCGAGCCGACCTTGGCCTCGGCCGCCGCGGTGATCTCTTTGCGGTGCTCTTCCTCGAGCAACTCCACCGCAAACCAGTCCATGATCAGCTGCACGAGCGCGCCGTCGATCTCAATGTTTTGATCCTGCACGCACGCGATCACCGAGCGCGCGACGACCAACATCATGTCCGCGAACGTGAAGTTGCCCTGATCGAGCTCGAGCATCGCGTCGATCTGCACCGCCATGACCCCCTCGCTGCGCAGCTCGGTCATGGCCTTGCGCACGAGCGTGGTCTTGCCGGTCCCCTTGTGGCCCACGATGCCGATGTGCATCCACTGGGGATCTTGCAGGATCCCGCGAAAGTGGCGCTTCAGGTTGGAAGACACCCCGTAATGTTCGCGCGCCAAGATTGCGTCAAAGTCAGCAAACCGCGGATCACCAGGCTTGATCAACGCGAAAGGATCGAGGGCACGAAACGCTTCTTCGGTGTTCTTGGCGCGTTGAAACGTTGACATGCCTCGAGCTCCCCCGGCTAGACCCCGTCGATGACGGCGTCGCCCCGCTCATCATGCCTGACCCAACCGTTGCCGTCTTCGGTCATGTCCCAACCTTGGTCGAGGCCCCGGAGTGCGTCAAGCACTCCAGCAGCCCGTGATGGACTCGCTGCCTGAGTCCTACGCCGACGCAACGTTGACCCCGAGGGTCAGCTGCTCGCCGTCGATCTCGTCTTGACCCTGGTGGGTGCGGCTGGCGTCCGATGGGTTGACGACCAAGCTGGTGGCCAAGGTCTCGGCTTGGATCAGGCCCCGCAAGTCGTCGCGCTCGAGCGCACCAAACAGCTTGGCGCTGGGCTCGCACGTGACGGCGAGATCGATCCGATCGCTGACGTCGAGGTCCGAAGTCTTGCGCAGGTTTTGGATCCGGTTGATCAGCTCGCGGGCAAGACCCTCTTGCTCGAGCGCGGCGTCGATCGTGGTGTCGAGTACGACGGTGATGCCCTCGGCGCTGTCGGCCACGCGGCCCGGTAGGGGTGCGCGCTGGAACAAGAGCTCGTCGGGGCCAAGGGTCTCCCCTTCGAGCTCGACGGTGCCGCCCTCCAGGATCTCGCGCAGCTGGCCGGGCTCGAGCTGCTCGACGGCGGTTGCGACGGCCTTCATCTTCTTGCCCAGCTTGCGACCGAGGACCTTGAAGTTGGCCTTGGCGGACAGCGAGACCAGCCCGGCGTCGTCCTCGACGACCTCGATTGTCTTGACGTTGAGCTCGCTCTCGATCTCGCCGGCGAAGCGCACCACGGCGGCGCGGACCTCGGGGTCACGGCTGGCGACGATCAACGAAGGCAGCGGCCGGCGGACGCCGATCCGCTCGGCCTCGCGCAGGGCCATGGCCAGCCCAACGACCTTGCGGGCCCGGGCGACCTGGCGCTCGAGCTCGAGGTCGATCAGCGTCTCGTCAACGACCGGGAACGACTGCAGGTGGACCGAGTCGCCGTCGGGGCCTTCGGCGAGGCCAACATCAACGACCAGGCGCTGGTACAGGTGCTCGCAGAAGAACGGCAAGACCGGGGCCATGCAGTGGGCGATCGTGACCAGCACCCGGTACAGCGTCGCGTAGGCGTCGGCCTTGTCTTGGTCGTTCTCGCTCGCGCCACGCCAGTAGCGACGCCGACCGCGGCGGATGTACCAATTGTTGAGCTCGTCGCACATGCCGAGCCACTCGGGCACCAGGTTGTCGAGGTTGTAGGCCTCGAACTCGCTGCGCAGCCGGGCGACGAAGCTCTGGACCCGCGAGAGGATCCACAGATCCAGCTCGCTGGTCGGCCGCGCGCTCAGGATCTCGCGGGTGGGCACCCAGCCGTCGGCGCGCGCGTAGGTGACCAAGAAATTGTAGGCGTTTTGCAGGGGCAGGATCGCGGCCTTGACCATGTCGCGGACGATCAACCCCTTGGTGTCCTTGGCGTCCCGACCAAAGCGCATCGGCTCGGCCCGCACCACCGGACCCGAGATCAAGTAGGCCCGCAGCGCGTCGGCCCCAAACGCCTCGACCACGCCAAGCGGATCGGGGTAGTTCTGCAGCCGCTTGGACATCTTCTTGCCGTCGGCGGCCAGGATCAGGCCGTTGACGATCACGTTCTCGAACGCAGGCCGGCCAAACAGCGCGGTCGAGAGCACGTGCAGCGTGTAGAACCAGCCGCGGGTCTGATCCAAGCCCTCGGCGATGAAGTGGGCAGGCAGGTTGTCCTCGACGTACTGCTTCTTGCTTGGATCGAAGGGATAGTGGTTTTGCGCGTAGGGCATCGAGCCCGACTCGAACCAACAATCGAACACCTCGGAGATCCGCCGCATGGTCCCGCCGGGGGTCCGCTCCGATGGGAAGGTGATGTCGTCCACGCTCTCGCGGTGCAGATCCGTGATCGTGCCCGGCTCGAGCCCAGCGCGGCGCTCGAGCTCGGCGATCGAGCCGATGCAGTGCATGTCGGTGGGGTCCTCGTCGCAGCGCCAGATCGGCAGCGGCGTGCCCCAGTAGCGGTTGCGGCTGAGGTTCCAGTCGCGGGCCACGGCCAGCCAATTGCCAAACCGCCCGGTCCCAACGTGGTTGGGCACCCAGTGGATCTGCTCGTTGTGCGCAAGCAGCTGCTCGCGCATGTCCTCGACCTTCATGAACCAAGTCGAGAGCGCCATGTACAGCAGCGGCTCGTCGGTCCGGTAGCAGTGCGGGTAGGCGTGGCGGTAGACGTCTTTGTCGACGATCTTGCCGTCGGCCTCGAGCAGCTTGACGATCCCCTTGTCGGCCTGCTTGGCCCGCTGCCCGGCGAAGTCCGGCACCTGCTCGTCGAACACGCCGTTGAGATCCATGGGCCGAGCCAGCGGAAGGCCCTCGCGCTTGCCAACTTCAAAGTCGTCTTCACCAAACGCGGGTGCCTGGTGGACGATGCCGGTGCCGGTGTCGGTCGTGACGTAGTCGGCGACCACCACCTTGAAGGCCCAGCGGGTGCCGTCCTCGCGCTCACGAAAGTGCGCGAAGTAGGGGAACAAGGGCTTGTAGGCGAGGCCAACCAGCTCGCTGCCCTTGCGGCGCTCGAGCTCTTCGGTCTCGCCCACGCGCTTGCGCTCTTGATACTGCGCGAGCAAGCTGGGCTCGATCCACGCGAGCTCACCGGTCTCGATCACGCGGATCTTGGCGTAGACCACGTCGGGGTGGACGGCCAGCGCGAGGTTGCTTGGCAGCGTCCACGGGGTCGTTGTCCATGCCCACAAGAAGGTGCCCGGCTCGTCCTCGAGCTCGAAGCGGACCGTGACGCTGGGATCATCGCGGAGCTTGTGGCCGTCTTTGCCGGTCTTGGGGTTGCGCTCTTGCGGACCCTGGGCGACCTCGAAGTTCGACAGCGGCGTCCCAAGCAGCGGCGAGACCGGCTGCACGCGGTGCCCCTCGTAGATGCGGCCTTGCCCCCACAGCTGCGAGAACACCCACCACACGCTCTCCATGAACGTGGGGTCCATGGTCTTGTAGTCGTCGTCGAAGTCGACCCAGCGACCCATGCGCTCGACGACCCTGCGCCATTCTTGCGTGTAGCGCAGCACGCCGGCCCGGCAGGCGGCGTTGAACTTCGGCACCCCCAGCGCCTCGATCTCGGCGCGGCCGTGGACGTCGAGCTCGTCCTCGACCAGGCTCTCGATCGGGAGCCCGTGGCAATCCCAGCCAAACCGGCGCTCGACCGCGTAGCCGTTCATGGCCCAGTAGCGGGGCACGACGTCCTTGATCGTGCCCGCGAGCAGGTGCCCGTAGTGCGGCAGCCCGGTCGCGAAGGGCGGGCCGTCAAAGAACACGAAGGTCGGCTTGGCGTCCCCTTTTTGCGCGCCCGGAGCTGCGTCTTCGCTGGGCCGCCGGCCATGTAAGCTGCGGTACTCGACCTCGTAGGAGCCCCACAGCTCGATGATGCTTCGCTCGATCGCGGGCAGATCGAAGGGTGCAAGAGGCGCCACGAACCCAGTATCTGGTGCTTTGGTCATGATGGCCTTCGGACCGCTCGAACCTAGCCGGGCCAGCGGATCGCAGCAACGCCCGCAGATCCACGCCGGGACTCGCACTCCAAGCCGCACATGCTCGTGACCCAAGACACGTATGTTTGCCCGCATCCGTTTCGGCCGCATTGCCGGGCTGGCCACCGACCGGTATCCTGGCCGTGGCTTTCTGGCCACGGACGAGCCGAGCTCTCCCCCATCCGCTCCTCACTCGCCCCCTGGCCCCTGCACGGAGTCTTCAGATGACCAAGCGCCTGCTCTTCCCCGCATTTCTCGCCGTCGCTGCGATCGCGTCGCTTTCCGCTTGCAACACGGACGATGATCCCACGAACACGCGCAAGCCGATCAATGACGAGTGGGAAGAGGTCGCCTCGCTGCCGGCCGCCCAGTTCAAGCTGCTGAGCGTGGGCGATCGCATCGCCTCGGAAAACTTCGCCAACCGCGGCAACATCGAGGTCACCTACAAGGAAGGCACCGACAAGATCACGATCGAGATGCAGCGGTTCACGGTCGCCGAGGACGCGGCCGCCGCCCAGGTCGCGTTCGACAAGATGCAGTACTGGGGCTACGCGATCTCGGCTCCCGAGCCCCCCTCGGAAGAGAACATGATCGAGTCCTGCGCCAACCCGGACGCCGACGCGGTCGACAGCTGCTACGTCCGCGCCTACTACGACGGCTTGTTTCAGCCGGTCCGCGACGGCGCCAACTTCCGCGTCACGATCCCCACTGGCTGGGACGGCGACCTGCTCCTGGTGACCTCCGACAACCTCGAAGAGGGCATCGACAGCTACCCGGACCGCGGCAACATCAGCGTCGACGGCGTCGCCGGCAACCTCGACATCGACCTCGACTCGGGCAACGTCACGGTCAAGATGGATCCCAACACCCAGCACTACGCGGGCTGCGGCAACAACGACACCTGCGTTGAGATGGGCTACGCGATGGGCTGCGGCTGCTCGGAGCCAACCAACATCAACATCGCCAACAAGAAGGGTCAGGCCTCGAACATCACCGTCGACGTCGGCAACGCCGACAACTGGTACACGATGATCCTCGAGAACCGCGGCATCTTCTCGTCCAGCGACGACTTCGTCTGCAACGCAACCATCGAGTGCGGCGACTTCGGCAACAACTGCATCATCGACCCGGCCTACGAAGGCCTGCCCAACCAAGAGCGCGCTGACGTCAACTACCCCGGCGTTCCTGCGATCGAGGGCGCAGGCATGCGCATCGCGCTGGTCAGCGAGTCCTGCGCCAACATTCGCTACGTCAACGGGCCCGAGGACTTCGAGGCGGACCCGCTGCCCGAGCAAAAGCAAGGCGAGCTCCTCGTCTGCGTCGGCTGCCTGTAATTGACCCCCACAGGCGGTTTTCCACTTCGGCTTCGCTCGCTTCGCTCGCTCGTTTTGGGTAGGCCGTACGCGGGCGTATGTGTGGCCCCCTAGAAGGGGGCTCTCGTCTGGGCGGTTGGTGGCCACCGGGGGGCGCTCCACTTGCGTGTCGTCCTCCGTGCGCTCGTGGGTTCACGTGCAGGCGGAGGTGGCCACCGGGGGGCGCTCCACTTGCGTGTCGTCCTCCATGCGCTCGTGGGTTCACGTGCAGGCGGAGATGGAGCCCGCGTGACTGGGCGGTTGATGGCCACCGGGGGGCGCTCTACTTGCGTGTCGTCCTCCGTGCGCTCGTGGGTTCGCGTGCAGTCGGAGATGGAGCGACTGCCTGGGATGGAGCGCCGTGCTCGCACGAGAGCCCCCTTTAGGGGGCCACTCATGCGGCTGCGTACAAATGAACCAGCCCATCGAGGGAGCGCCAGCGACCGACCGGACGCGAAGCGGACGTGCATGGCAAAGTGCGAAAGCCTCTGTGGGGGTCTATCAAAGGGGGGTCTATCACGGCCTCGGTTCGGGGAGGCCGGGGGGGAGGCGCTCGACGAGGAGGGCGCCGTGGACTTGGCGATCGCTGCGACGCAGGGTGAGGTCGCGGGGCTTGCTGCCGAAGCGGAGGTGGCCGTGGCCGCGGGGAGCGAAGTGTTCGAGCAGTCGCTCGCCGCGGATCTCGGCCGAGGCGTCGGTGCCGACCGGGTAGACGATCAGGATCGGGCCGTGCGCTGGGGGTTCGTCGGTGGGAAGTTGATCGTTTGGGATGCGGACGCGGAACAGCGCGGGGGCCAAGAACGCCTGGCCGGGAGCGTTGGCGCGGCGCAGGCGGCCGCCTGGGCAGATCGTGGTGACCTCGTCGCGCGCTCGCCAGGCGGCGTCGTCCAATAAAAATTGTGCCGACCTTCGCTCGGTGACGGGGCCCGCGAACGCGTGCTCGTCGTCGACCGGGCCCATCTGAGTTCCAACCCACAGGCGCCGCAAGTTTCGCTCGAGCCGCTCGCTGGGGCCGACCACGACCACGCGATGAACCACGCGCGGATCAAAGCCCGTTCGTCGCAGGCACGCGCGCGCCAGCACGTAGGCCGCGAGCTCGTGGTCGGCGTCGGGCTGGATCAACGCGACCCGCTCGCGCCGCTCGCGAACCCCGATCCGCTGCCAGTCCGCGTGGGGATGATCCAGCACGCCAGGGGCGGACACGCTGAGCAACGCCTCGCCAAGTAGATCGGACATGTCCCGCAGGATCTGGAACACGCCTGGGCACGCGTCGGCCTCGGACTCCACGTGGACCCTGCGACCGCGTCGCAGCGCTCGCCAAGCCAGCTCGAGCGCCTCGAGCGGTTGCTCGCGCAGCTCGCGAACCAAGGCCGGCTCACCCCCGTAGCGATGAAATCGACGCTCGCGCAGCGCCATCAAGCGACGCTGCGCCATGCCGATCTGGTCCTCGCGCTCCCAGGCGACCATGCCCAGGCGCTCGGCGAGATCGTCGGCGAGGCCGTCAGCCGCGAGCGCGATCGATTCGAGCAGCTCGTGTCCGAGCGCGCGCGAGATCGCGGCGATTCGCTCGGGGCGGAGCGGGTCGACGGTACGCGTGCCCGAGCTGCCAGACCCGCTCGGCTTGTCGCGACCGCCGCCAGGCTCACTCGACATGAGCGCGCAGCAGTGCCCGGATCAACGCGGACAGCCGACTGCGTGCCCGCGCCGACTCTTCTTGGACCTCGAGGTGCGACAGCGCCTCGCTGCCAGCCGCGTTGGTCACGACCCCAAGCCCACAGGTGGGTGTGCGGTGCGCTGCGGCGAGCATCGCCTCGTAGGTGGTCGACATCCCGACCACGTCGCCACCGAGCAAGCGCAGCGCAGCGACCTCGGCTGGGGTCTCGTACTGCGGTCCGCGGGCGTGGGCGTAGACGACCTCGGGCAGTTGCTCTGCGGTGCCACCCACATGCGCCTGCAGCTGCGCGCGCAGCTTGGCGGAGTAGATGTCCGAGCAGTCGATGAACGCAGCGCCCCGCAGCGGCGTGGGTCCGAACAGGCCGATCTGATCGCGCAAGCTGACGATCGTGCCCACGCGCAGATCCGGGTTGATGCCCCCAACCGCGCACGTCAGCAGCAGCCGCTTGACCCCCAGGCTCAGCACCGCGCCAAGCGGCGCCGTCGCGAGGCTGGCCGGGTGGCCCTCATAAGGGTGGATGCGGCCAGTCTGCACGCACACCCGAACCGCGGCGTGGCCATCGCTGGCCGGGAGCTCGCCAAACACCAAGGAGCTTCCATGTCCGGCGACCGATGGCGCGGGCAGGCCGAGCTCCGCGAGCGGGACCTCATGCTGGATCACCAGACCAAGCGCGTGCTCACCTGCTTGATCAACGAGCGGCTTTCCGATCCCAGAGCCGCCAACGATCATCCAGTCGACGGCCTCGAGATCGGGCAGTCGTTCGCGCAGGGCCTGCTCGCACGCAGCGCCTTCGGGGTGCCAATTGGGCTCGAATTGCATGGGACTCGGGAGCTTAGTTCACCATCAACATCACGCCCAGCGACACGACCACGCCGATCACGATGCCGATCACGATCGCCAGCACCCAGGTCTTCTGGCTTGCGGATGGAGCGGCTTCTGCGGCGCGGACGTCCTCGGCCTTCGAGCCCGCCGGCTCCACCGCCGCGGGCGGAGCTTCGGTGATGACCTCGACCGCGGCGTGACGCGGGGGGATCTGTCCGCCGATCCGACCAATGATGACCGGGAGCTCGTCGATCAGCTCTTCGAGCGTGGGCCGCACGTCCGGCCGCCGGCTCATCATGCGGCGACATAGATCGCTGAGCGGCTCGTCGAACCCTGCGATCTGGGCCTTGAGCACCGGGCGCTCGGCCTTGAGGTGCCGACGAACCACCGCGGTGTAGTGGTCGTCGCTGCCGCCCTTGCGAAACGGCGGGCTGCCCGTGCACATGTGATAGAGCGAACAACCCAGCGCGTAGACGTCGGCGGACGAGTCCACGTCTTCACCCATCGCCTGCTCCGGCGCGAGGTAGTCGGGGGTGCCAACGAACACGCCTGTCGCCGTGATCGACAAGTCCTCTTGCAGCGCCTTGGCGAGCCCGAAGTCGGTGACCTTGACCTCGCCGGCCTTGGTCACGACCAGGTTCGAGGGCTTCACGTCGCGGTGGACGACGCCCGCGCGCTTGGCCTCGAGCAACCCGACCGAGGCCTGGCGGACCACCTCGGCGGCGTCGCCTGGGTGGAGCGGGCCGTTCTTCTTGATCGCGCCGCCGATGTCCTCACCGTCGAGGAACTCCATCGCCAGGTAGGGCCGGCCCTCGAACTCGCCGATGAAGTAGACCTGAACCACGTTGGCGTGGTTCATGGACGCCAACGACCGGCCCTCCCGAAGGAAGCGCTCCTTAAATTCGGAGGACTCTTGGTGCTTTCGCCCAAGGACTTTCAGAGCCACTCGACGACCAAGGTTTGGGTCACGGCCCTCGTAGACCTCGCCCATCGCCCCCTTACCCAGCAAACCCTGGATCTGGTAGTGGCCGATCTTCTCGGGCACCCGCGCCATGCGGCGAGAACCTATCACGGGAAGGGCACGCCGCCCATCGCCCGCCGCGCCCAGTCGCTGGCACCTGCGTGAGCCGACAAGTCCGCGCAGCACACGCATCGCGTCGCGTCCCCGGGCAGGGCGACCACGCCTCGGGGACAACGACGCAAGCCATTGATTTTACTGAATATATTTAGATCCCGATCCTCTGCGAAGCTGGCCGGACGACGTTCCGAGCCATGATCCAGGCCAGATCATCCGAGTCGCGCGAGGGGTGGCAGGCTAGTTGGCGGTCCACTTGCCGGACGTGACGGGGCGGGCGACGGTGAGCCGCCCGCGGCCGTTCGCCGGGGATCTCACCGCGCCCATGGCCCAGCACCGAACCCTCCCCCACCGTCCCGAAGCCGAGAACGCGGTGCTCGGCGGGGTCCTTCTGCGCGGCCGCGAGGCGCTCAGCGATGTGCTCGAGCACATCACCGAAGACGACTTCTACCAGCCCCGGGCCCAGGCGGTGTTCCGGGGCATGCGGATCCTAGAAGAGCGGGGCGAGCCGATCGACGTGATCACCCTCGAGGCCCAGCTGCGCCGCACGGGTGAGCTCGAGCTCGTCGGCGGCATCGAAGGCCTGGCCCGGCTCGACCGCTTCGCAACCGCGCACAACATCAAGGCCCACGCCGAGCTGATCCTCGAGGCCGCCCAGATCCGCAACCTCGTCGTCGCCACCCGCGAGATCGCGGAAGAGGGCATGGAGGAGATCGAGGATCCAAAGGCCTACATCGACACGGCCGAGCAGCGGGTCCTCAAGGTCAACGAGCGCGGCCGGAAGAGCACCTACCGCAGCTCCCGCGAGCTGATGCTCGAGGTGTTCCAGGGCATCACCGAGCGCCAGCGCCAGACCGATCCGATCACCGGGATCTCGACCGGCTTCACGCAGATGGACGAGATGACCGCCGGCTTGCAGCCCAGCGATCTGATCATCCTGGCCGCGCGACCTTCCATGGGCAAGACCGCGTTCGCGCTCAACCTGGCCCAGAACGCGTGCATCATCCCGGCCAAGTTCGCCAACGCCCCGCCCGAGCAGCGCCCCGGTCGGTTCCCCGTGTTGTTCTTCTCGCTCGAGATGGGCGCGACCCAGCTGATCGAGCGCGTGCTGTGCAGCGAAGCTCGAGTCGACTACGCCCAGCTCCGTCGCGGCGGACGCATGATGGAGCAGGACTTTCGCGGGCTGATCGCCGCCGCGGATCGCATCTCCAACGCGCCGCTCTACATCGACGACACCGCCGCGCCCAGCATCCTGGAGATCCGCGCTCGCTCGCGCCGCTGGCGGGACGACCGCTCGATCTTCCCCGAGCCCGACCCCGAAGATCCCAGCGCGAACCACAAGGGTTTGGGCCTGATCATGATCGACTATCTCCAGCTCGCGCGCGGCGGCAAGGCCCGCTACGACTCGCGCGAGCAAGAGATCTCGGAGATCTCGCGTGGGCTCAAGGCCCTGGCCAAAGAGCTCAAGGTCCCCGTCATCGCGCTCTCGCAGCTCAACCGCGCCGTCGACTCGCGCGCGGATCACCGGCCGCAGCTGTCGGACTTGCGCGAGTCGGGCGCGATCGAGCAGGACGCCGACGTGATCATGTTCATCTACCGCGAGGAGCGGTACCTCAACGCCGACACCCCCGAAGAGAAGCGGCGCGAGGTCGAGAACAAGGCTGAGATCATCATCGGCAAGCAGCGCAACGGGCCGATCGGGACTGTGCACCTCACGTTCATGAAGAAGCACACCCGGTTCGAGAACCCGGCGCCCGACTACGAGGCCGGCGGGTATTAGTTATGACCCCCACGGGGGGTTTTGCACTTCGCGGTCACTCGCTTCGCTCGCTCCCAATGGGTCGTTTGTTTGCGGGGGTATGATTGGCCCCCTAGGAGGGGGCTCTTGTCTGGGCACCGACGGCCTCCGCACGGCGCTCCATTCTGTGCGTCTAGTTTTGCGCGGGTCCGTGTAGAAGGGGGCTCTTGTCTGGGCTCCCTCGGCCTCCGCACGGCGCTCCATTTTTGCGTCGATCGCAATGAGCCAAATGACGATTGAGCCCGCGGTGCTCGAGGAGTTGATGCGCTGGATTCGAGTGACGAACAAGCTCGACGAATCAGGCGTCGAATAGCAGCTCGACCGATGCGTTGGTTGGGAGGTTGCGGGCTTTTGTGTACCAGCCCTCGAGGGTCTCGAGGGAGTCGCATGATTGGATGCGGGCGCGGTGATCGGCGGTGACCGTGAACCCGCGCAGCTCGAGGATGTCGACGAGCACGCGGCGCAGCACTTGAAGCTG
>NZ_JMCC02000164.1 GCF_000737335.2 Enhygromyxa salina
TCGCTCGCGCTCGCGCTCGCGCTGGTCCTGCTCGCGCGCGCGCTCGGTCGCGTGGTCGTGGATGTCCCGGCGTCGGTCTGGGCCCTGCCCTTCGTCGGGCTCGCGCTCACGAGTGCGCGGCGCAACCTGGCGGCGACCACCTTGCTGACTGCGCTCGCGCTGCTGGCGGGGCTGGCCGGAGCCCGCTACGAGCTCGCCGGGGAGCAGTCGCGCGGCAAGGTCCACTCGGGCCCGATCATCGGCGTGCACCCGCGCCAGGCGATCGCCGTGCGGATCGACGGCTTCGGCCCCCACGACATCGTGGTCGACGACTTCGTCGATCCGCCCGAAGGGCTTGGCTACGATCCTGCGCGCTGGGCCGAGCGCCTCGAGCTCGAGCTCCACACCATCGCCGCCGTCCACTACGCCGATGGGCCCGCGCGGGCTCGCCAAGCGTACGCGCAGGCCGAGGTCCGGGTCATCGACGCGATCGTGCCGCCGGCCGAGCTGCCAGCCTACCCCTCGCTGCTCGGGGTCGAGGTCCGCTCGGGTACCGCTGGGGACGGATCCCGCGTCGAGTTTGGCTGCCCCGGCCAACCGCAGGACCCGCGCGGATGGTTCGAGACCAGCCGCGCGTGTCCCCGCAAGTACCTGGTCGACGGATCGACGGGGCTGGGCTTGTCGCCGCGCTGGCCCGGGTACACCGCGTTCGTCGGGCGCGACCGCCTGCGCGTGGCCCGGTGGATCGGCCAGCCCACGGGCGACCGCCACGCCGAGCGACGCTCGCTCGCGATCGAGTCGGGCGTGTGGCTGCTGCTCGTCGTGCTGGGTGGCTGGTTGGTCGCGCGTCGCTGGGGAGCCCGGGCGTCGGCCACGACCGAGGCCGCGGCGACGCTCGCCGCCGTCGCGTTGCTCGGGGCCTCGCTGGTGGCGTCGAGCAGCTCGGGGACGGCTCCGGGCGCCTCGGATGCAGGTGGGTTGTCGCTGTTGGCGATCGCCCTGGTGTTGCTGCCGGGCTGGCGGACCCAAGCGCGGAAGGGATCTCGTGAGGTCGGAGGCGCGCGGGTGCTGGCGCTGGGGGTCGCCGCCTCGCTGCTGATCCTGACAGCCTCCCCGCTGGCCGGACACGGCGACGCGCTGGGCCTGCTCGACGCGCTCGCCGAGCAGCTCGCCCGGGGCGAGCTCATGAGCTGGGAGTCGAGCCGGGCGCTGGCTGGGAGCGTGAGCGTGCTGGCCCTCGGGGCGGGCGTGGGGATCTGCGTGCACGCGCTCCTCGAACCCAAGCCGAGCCGGACTTCTCCAGATGGACCGCCCGCGGGCCCAGATCGACCGACCGCGGGCGCGTCCAGTGAGCGTCGACACGCGCGTGAGCGGGTGCTGCTGGGCCTCGTGCTCGTGCTCGTGCTCGTGCTCAGCCTGCGTAAGCCAGGCGAGGACGTCGCGTTGCTGCACGGTGCGGGGGCCGTGCTCATCGCCGCGAACGTGCGGCTGCGCAGTCGCGCAGCCCAACTCGCCGTCGCCCTCGGCTGCGCGGTCGCGGCTGCGATCCCCCTGTTCATCCCCTTCCTCCCCTTCATCCCGAGCACGACGATCTCCGGCCCCGCGGTGCTGGTCCCGCTCGCCCTCGCGTCCCTCGCCTGCGTGGGTCTGGGGCTTGGCGACGGATTCAGGGCGCGCGCCGACCCACAGCCAGCAAAGTGAACCCATGGGCCAAGTTCGGTTGAGCCAGATCGAGCAGCCCGTTATCATCCCGCCCCACAGGTCGGTACCCGCGCCTTCTTCGAGCGCCGCCGACCCCCTCGCCCCAGCCCGCGTCAGGCTTGGGGCGGACCGAGAGGTCCCCGCCGATGAAGCGCCCTAGCTCCCGACCCACCCTCCTCGCTCGCCGCTTCGCCGGCACCACCGACGGCTCGCCCGCCCGCGCTGCGAACAAGTTCAGCGTCGCGCTGGGTGTCTCGATCGGACTCGTGTTCGCGCCGCTGCCCGTCCTGGCGGCGCCACCGAAGGACGCCGCTCCCGCGGACGCGCCCGCGGCCGAAGCCACCGTTGGCGGCAACGTAGCGATCTTGAAGTTCACTGGCGACGACTACAAAGCCAACGACTTCCGCGGTCGGATCCAAGCCGCGCTGGCGGACCAGGGCTACACGGCCGCGTTCATCAAGCCATCGCTCGAGGACGCAGCCAAGAAGAACAAGTGCAAGCCGACCGACGCGAGCTGCCTCGACAAGATCGGCGCCTACCTCAACAAGAACACCACCAACACGTACAACTACTTTGCGTGGGCGGTGGTCCCGGCGGATGGCGTCGCCACCGTGGTCATCTACGACATCGCCAACAAGAAGAAGGCCGTCGAGATATCAATGACCAGCTCGGCGCAGGACTACATCCTGCCGGAGGTCGTTGGCGGCGCGGTCGCCCGGCGCTTGGCGCAGACCCAGGTCCCCGCCGCCGCTGCCACCGAAGAAGAGCTCGAGATCCTCGCCACCCTCGACGAGCCCGAGGAGACCCCGGAAGAGATCGCCGCCCGCGAGGCCGACCTGATCAAAGCGATGGACCAGGCCTCGCTCGACTACAACGCGGGCGTCGACGTTGGTGAGCAGACCGTCGACCTCGAGCGCGACTTCAAGGAGTTCTGTCGGAACGGCCCCCGCGAGGACAAAGAAGTCGAGGGCGACGACGGCGAGGTCAGCAAAGAGCGCGACCTTCGGCCCGCGTGCAAGCGCGGCCCCGTGTTTGGCTACTGGCAGCCGCGAGCGTGGGTCGCCCTGACCCTCACGCTGGGCTCCGCCGCGACCATGGGCACCATGTACGGCCTGGCCGCATCCTCGCGCGGCAAGTGGAAGACCGCAAAAAACAACCTCGACGCCGCCGGCCTGTCCTCGGAAGACCCCACCGCGACCTGCGACGCCGACGGTGCGTGCTACGCCGACCTCGCCGGAGAAGTCAGCGCCGCGACCGGCCAGATCCGCAACCGGGCGATCATCGGGGACGTGTTTCTGGGCGCGACGGTCCTGCTCACCGGCGTCCTGGCGATCATCATCTACCAGGATCGCCAAGCCGCGAAGAGCTTCATCTCCCGCGAGAAAGAGCTCAAAGCGCTCAGCAACCTGCGCCTCGCCCCCGTCTTCGGCGAGACCCAAGGCGCCGCCCTCACGCTAGATTTTTGACCCCCACAGCCGCCTTCGCACTGCGCGGCTTTCTTTTACCCCCACAGCCGATTTCGCACTGCGCGGTCACTCGCTCCGCTCGCTCCCAACGGGCTGGCTGTCCGCAGCCGCATGTGTGGCCCCCTAGAAGGGGGCTCTTGCTTTCTTTTACCCCCACAGCCGCCTTCGCACTGCGCGGTCACTCGCTTCGCTCGCTCCCAACGGGCTAGCTGTCCGCAGGGGTATGTGTGGCCCCCTAGAAGGGGGCTCTCGTCTGGGCACCTACGGCCACCGCACGGCGCTCCATCCTTCGCTCCCTTTCAACGGACGCTAGCGAAGTGCGAAGCCGCCTGTACGGGCTGTTCTAGACGAGAATGGGGCGCCTGCTGAGCGCCATCTGACGCTCCATCCTTCGCTTGCTCAATGGAAGCTGCGAAGTGCGAAGTCGCGTCAACGGAGTCGAGACAAGGATGGAGCGCCGTGCGGTGGCCGAAGGTGTCCAGACGAGAGCCCCCTTCTAGGGGGCCACACATGCGGCTGCGGACAGCCGGCCCGTTGGGAGCGAGCGAAGCGAGTGACCGCGTAGTGCGAAGGCGGCTGTGGGGGTAAAAGAAAGCAAGAGCCCCCTTCTAGGGGGCCACACATGCGCCTGCGGACAAACGGCCCGTTGGGAGCGAGCGAAGCGAGTGACCGCGTAGTGCCAAACTGGCTGTGGGGGTCTAATTACAGCCCCTTGGAGATGAACTCGCGGAGCTTGCGGGGGCCGGGGTTGCCGACCATCGTGTCCACCAGCTGCCCGTCCTTGAACTTCAACAGCGTCGGCAGCTTGAGCACCTTGTACTGGGTTGGCGTGGCCTGGTTGTCCTCGACGTTGAGCTTGACGATCTTGACCTGGCCGGTCAGTTCGTCCTGGATCTTCTCGAGGTGCGGGACCATGGCCTTGCACGGCGCACACCAGGTCGCCCAGAAGTCGACGATCACGGGGGTGGACGATTTGAGGACGTCAGCGTCAAAACCGGCGTCGGAGGTAGTGGAGATTGAGTTGGACATGATGGTTGTGTCGATGGCCAGCGAGCGGCGTGGGCCTGGGCTTGGACTATCGGATCCGAGGCGGCCCGGGGCAACCCAGCGTGACATGCGCATCGGACTGGGTGCTGCCTGCTGGTGTTCGCTGTTCGACGCCGCAGGTTTCCTCATCTGAGATGGGCGACCACCGCCGGTTCCTGCGTTACCGTGGGCAGGGTCCAAGTCACGCGTGAACGTCAAACGAACCAGCTCGTTCAAGTTCACCGGTGAGCTGCTTCGCGCCACCGGCGAACCCGAGCGACCCCACGCGCAGATCCTTCGTGGGCTCGTGATCCCGTCGGCCGTGCTCGACGCGTCGGGGATCGTGCTCGCGGCCAACCGCTCGATGGCCGAGCTGCTCCGCATGGATCGCCTGCAGATCGAAGGCGAGCCGCTGCTCATGTGGATCCGGCGGCCCAACGAACGCGAGGCGTTTGGCCGCGAGTTTCTGGGCCTTCGCAAGCGCGCCCGCGGACAGGCCTTCACCCGCGACCTCGAGCTCGCGCCCTCGCTTGGACTCGCCCTTCGCTGTCGCGTGCGCGCGGCCAAGCTCGATCGCGATGAAGTGCTCGTCACCTGCGAGCGCTCGCAGGTCGCCGACGCCGAGACCGAGCTCGGGCGCGCCGTGACGCGCGCGCTCGATGGCTTGGATCAGGGCGTGCTGCTCGTCGACGGTGAAGGCCGCGTCGTGCATGCCAACCCCGCCGCGCAGGATCTGCTTGGCGACGCGATCGTCGGTCGCGGGCTGCTCGAGCTGGCCGAGCCGGCGTTCCTCGATCAGCTTGGCCGCGGCCTCGCGCTGTCGCGCGATGGCAGCTGGATCGGCGAGCTGGATCTCAAGCGCCTCGACGGCGAGACCGTCCCGGTCGAGCTCTCCCTCGCGGCCGGGAGCGGCGAAGGTGCGCCCGCGGTGGTCCTGTGCCGTGATCTTCGCGAGAGCCGCCGCCGGGCCTTCGAGGTGCAGATCACCGGCCAGTTCGACCGCGCGCTGGTGTCGTCGGCCGAGCCACGCGAGGCGATCCCCGCTGCTTGTCAGGCGCTCGCGACCGGGCTCGGGGCCCGGCGCGTGATCGTGCTGACCCGCCTGGGCGGCAACTGGGAGCGCTGGAACACCGCGCCCGACTGCTCACCGCGGTTTTCCACGCTCGAGTCCAACGTCGCGCCACCCCATGACTGGACCCGTGACGTCGGCGTCCGCCCCATCTATCTCGAACAGGCCGAAGCGCGCGCCGAGCTCGAGGCCCTGACCGGCGAGCTGCACCCGGCCGCCGAAGCGATCCGCGTGACCTTGCGTGCGACCGGCGGGGTCGTGGGCCACCTGATCTGCACCTTCGATCGCCGCTCTGCGTGGGGCGACGAAGAGCTCGGGCTCGTCACCCAGCTCGCGCCGCAGCTGGCGATGGGCCTGGCCAACGGGCTGCTCATGCTCGAGACCCGGGCGCTCGCGGCCTACCAGTCGCGGGTCCTGGATCAGACCGCCGTGCTGCTCAACTCGGTCGACGCCGAGGGTCGCGTCGTGACCTGGAACCGCGCCAGCGAGCGCTTGGTCGGGATCCCCAGCAGCGAGGCCAAGGGCCGGCTGTTCGGCGTCGAGATCGCCCAGGCCAAAGACATCGATCACTGGCGCGACATGTGGGAGACGCTGCTGCGCGACGGCGTGATGGCCCGCGAGATCATCCTGCTTGGCAGCGACGGCCGCGACATCCCCTTCCACCTCGAAGGCCGGGTGCTGCGCGACGGCAACGAGATCCGCGGGGCCGTGTTCGTTGGCTTGGATCTGCGGATCCGCAGGGCGCTCGAGAAGCAGGTGCTGCAGAGCCAAAAGATGGCCGCGGTCGGCTTGCTCGCGGCCGGCATCGCCCACGAGATCAACAACCCGCTGTCGGGCGTGGTCGGCTACTCGAAGCTGCTGCTCGAGCGCGACCTCTCGCCCAACATTCGCGAGAAGGTCGAGCGCATCGCCGCGAGCGGCGAGCGCTGCCGCAAGATCGTCGAGGGCGTGCTGTTGTTCTCGCGCTCGCAGCAGGGCGGCGAGCGGACCAAGATCGAGCTGGGCGATCTCGTCGACCGCGTCGTGCGGATCGGCGAGTACCAGTGGAAGATGCACAACGTGCGGATCCTGCGCGAGCCCGAGCGCCTCCCTGCCCCGCTGCTGGTCATGGCCGACTCGGATCAACTCGAGCAAGTGCTGCTCAACCTGCTGTCCAACGCGGTTGACGCGATGCCCCGGGGCGGCACCGTGCGTATCTCACTGGGCGAAGAGGCGGACGGCCAGGTCGGCTTCGCGGTCAGCGATGAGGGCCAGGGCATCCCCGAAGAGATCCGCGACAGCATCTTCGACCCGTTCTTCTCCACCAAAGAGATCGGCAAGGGCACCGGGTTGGGCCTGTCGATCTCCTACGGGATCGTGCGCGATCACGGGGGTGATATCCTGCTGGAGTCCCAGCCGGGCCGCGGCACCACCTTTCGCGTGATCCTGCCTCGAGACGGCAGCGTGAGCGACTCCTCGCCCGGACACGCCTCACCCAAGCCCAAAGCCGCCCCCAGCCGACCCAGCTGACCCAGCTGACCATTGGATCCAAGTTCATGAGCCGCGGACGTACACCACCAGTCAAGGACACCTACTCGACCCACGACGTCGCCAAGATCTGCTGCGTCACGCCAACCACGGTCATCCGCTGGATTGAAGACGGGCTGATCCCCGCGTTCAAGACCGTGGGCGGTCACCGACGGGTCCGTCGCGAAGATCTCGAGAAGGTCTGTCGCGAGCGCAACATCCCCTTCAACGTCCCGACCGGGACCGAGGTCGGGCGGATCCTGGTGATCGACGACGAGCCCGTCGTGCTCGAGCTCGTGCGCGACGTCGTCAAGGAGCTCAGCCAGAAGTTCGAGGTCGAGGTCGCCAAGGACGCCTTCGACGCTGGCCGCCTGGTCGTCTCGTTCCGGCCCCAAATGATCTTCTTGGATCTGATGATGCCCGGCGTCGACGGCTTCGAGGTCTGCGCGCGGCTCAAGAAAGACGCCGCGACGACCAACACAGAGGTGATTGCGATCACCGGCTACTACACCGAGGCAAACATGGAGCGGATCCTCAACGCGGGCGCCGCCGCCTGCCTGAAGAAGCCGCTGGACGTGACCGAGGTGCGCGCGCGGGTGATCGACGCCTTCAACCTCAAGGACGAAGAGGTCGACAAGCCAGGTCGCCCACAAGGCGCGACCAAGGTCCTGGTCGTGACCCAGAACGCGGACTTCCGCACCCGGCTGCGCGACGAGCTGAGCAACGCCAAGCCCCACGTGGAATTCCTGACGGCCCAGACCGGCGGCGACGCGATCCTGGTCGCCCAGACCAAGCCGCCGCACCACGTGATCGTCTCGCTGACGGTCCCCGACCTCGACAGCAGCGACGTGATCCGGCGGCTCGCCAACGGCGAGGAAAAGCCGCAGATCATCGCGGTCCACGACGCCCCGAGCGACGATGTCCGGGCCGCGGCCCGCGAGGCTGGGGCCCGGATGTGCCTGCCAACGGCCATGGTCAGCGGCACGATCCGCGAGCTGCTTGGCGTATAGGGCGCCCATCACTCAGCCCCGAGCACCGCGTGGGCGCGCATCGTCGTCAGCCGCAGCGCCAGCTCGAACAGCTTCTCGCGCCCGTCGGCGCCCGTCATCGTGAACAGCTCCCGGCACATGCGCTGGGCGGTGGCGGCGTCGACGTTGAAGTGCCGCGCGAGCGCGCCGAGCGGGCGGCCAAACAACAGCTGCTCGGCGAGGGCTTGCTCGCCCGCGTCGAGGTTGAAGGTCCAGGTCAAGCTGGCGACGAGGCCGCTCACAAAGGATCCGCGCGGGGTCGGCCCGTAGCTGGGCGGCGCGGCGGCGAACAGGGGGAGCTCGTAGGTGCTGGCGGCGACGGTCGTGGCGGCGTTCATCTGCATCCACTTTGACGCCCGACCCCGCGAACCGTCAGGGACGGCAGTGCCACAGGTGGGGGCAGAGCCGAACCGGCGGATGGGGCGATATGTAGGCCGTTTGGTGGGGGTCGAGACCAACCGTCACCGATTGTCACCGATCGCAACCGGGGGCGGATGGATCAGGGCTCGGGAGGCGACGGCGGCTTGCGGTTCCGTGCGCGGATCATGATCACCAAGACCATCACGCAGACCGGCAGCAACACCAGGAGAACCCAGGCCACGACGAGCCAGATCCAACGGGACTTTTTAGCGGTCTCGTGATCCGGGAGTTCGCTGTCCGATTCGGACAGCTGGGGGTCGTGCGCAACGCTGGGATCGCAGTCGCTCAGCCCGATCAGGACATCGTCGCGCGCGCCTTCGGCGTGGCACGACCACACCATGTCGGCGGGCGCCGTCACGCTGCGCGCGGCCAACCCACCCAGACAGGCGATGAACGAGATCGCGAGGACGATCGCGGCGAGTCGCTTTTGCACGAGCGCGACCATAGCACCCGCCGCGAGCGCTCAGCGATCCCGCAGCAGCTCGATCACGCGCTGGTGCCCCTCACGGGTCGCGTCGTCGAGGGGGGTGTTGCCGAACCGGTCGACCGGCCGCGGACTGATGCCGAGGTTGAGCAGGTACTCGACGACGTCGACGTGGCCCTCGGCGGCGGCCACGTGCAGGGCGGTCCGGCTGTCGAAGTTGCCGCGCTCGGGGTCGACGCCACGCGCGACGAGCTGCCGGATGCCCTCGAGATCGCCAAAGCTCGCGGCCCAGGTCACCTGCCCGGCGTCGTCGGCGAAGCCCTGCGCCCGGGTCAGGCGCGGGTCTTTCTTCTCGGACATGCCGGTCAGGTTGTCGAACGCGTGAAAGTTGTACGACTGGACCAGGCGCCGACAAAACTCGAGACCACGCACGCTGTTGCCGTGCTCGTCGAGCCGCGGGGACCAGCAACAAAACCCGAGCACGTTGGGGACCACGCCGATGATCGCACCCGACACGCCGCTCTTGGCCGGGAGCCCCACGGTGAACGCAAACTCGCCGGAGAAGTCGTACATGCCGCAGCTCGACATCAACGACAGGCAATTTTGCACGGTCGCGGGCTTGAATTGGCGCACGCCGCTGGTTGGACACACGCCCGCGTTGGCCAGCGTCGCCGCGATCACGGCCATGACCTCCGAGGTCGCCTCGACCGAGCAACACTGCAGATAGAACTCGAGGATCTCGATCAGCTGGGTGTCCGGCGGAAACGCCTTGTGCTCGCGCATCAGGTAGCCCAGCGCAAAATTCCGATCCGCGTTGCGCCGCTCCGAGAGGTACACCGAGTTCGAGAACCCGACCTTGCGACCGCCGGCGAGCTGACGAAAGCTGTCGAGCACGAACTCGAAGCGATCCGCGAGGTCGCGGCCGCGCTGCAGCAGCGCGCAGGCCATGATCGCGCCCGAGTTGATCATCGGGTTGTGCGGCTTGCCGTCGGAGTCGAGCGACAGCTCGTTGAACTCGCGCCCGCTCGGCTCGCGGCCAATGTAGCGGTGGACCTCCTCGACGCCGTGCTCCTCGAGCGCGAGGCTGTAGATGATCGGCTTGGCGCACGACTGCAGCGAGAACTCGACGTCGGCGTCGCCGATCGAGAACATCTGCCCGTCGGCCGTGCAGACCGTGACCGCGAACCGCTCGGGGTTCACGCGCGCGAGCTGGGGGATATAGGTTGGCACGTCGCCATCCCGGCGCTCGAGGCTGCGCTCATACAGCGCCCTGATCTCGGCCGTGAACGCCGGAAAGTCCGGGATCGTCAGGCGCCCCGCCAGCGCGCGCTCGATCAGCCCGCGGCAGGGGCCGATCACCGTCGAGAACGAGTCGAAGTCGATCGCGCGCGCGTCGGCGTCCTCGAGCGCACGAAACACCTCTTGCAGGCGCAGATCATCACGGCGGAGGCCGGTCTCGATCAGCCGCTCGAGCATGCTGGGCGCCCCAACCTGGTCGCGGCTGTCGGGCTCGAGCGAGTCGAACACGGCGCGGTCTCGGGTCGCTGGGTCGTCCGCCTCCCGCGTAGCCGGTGTCACACCCTCGCTCGTCCCTCGACCCGTCCTCACGCGCACAGCATAGGCCAATGCAGGCGCGGATGATCTGGGCGGACGGCTCGCGGCCGAGGCGACCTCAATTTCCCCCGCAGATCATGCGCTTCACGCAAACGACGCGGGCCCAGCAGGTGCGCCGTCCGCAGGCGTGCGAGAAGCCCTTGACCGCGGCCACGCGACGAACCTAAAGCCGCACCCATGTCCAAGCGCAACGTCCATATCATCGGGACAGGAACCATCGGCGAGCCGCTGATCGGGCTGTTCTCGGCCTTCCGGAACGCGTGGAACCTCGACGAGGTCAGCTTTCACAAGCGCACGCCCCTCGTCGACGAGCGGGCAAAGGTCGAGAGCATGGTCCGTCGCGGGGCCAAGCTGGTCGTCGACGCGGACAAGGTCGCAGAGTTCGAGGCGCTCGGACACAAGGTCACCCAGACCGCGGACGAGGCGATCGCCGACGCCAGCGTGGTCATCGACTGCACGCCGGTCGGCAACAAGCTCAAGCCTCGCTACGTCGAGGCGAGCGGCCCCAAGGTGTTCATGGCCCAGGGCAGCGAGTTCGGGTTTGGTCAGCAGTACGCGCGCGGGATCAACGACGCGGCCCTGAACCTCGACGAGCGCTTCGTGCAGATCGTGTCGTGCAACACCCACAACATCTGCGTGATGCTCAAGACCCTCGGCGAGCGCTTGGACGGGCCCAAGGCGGGCACCGTTGGCGTCGACTGGGCCCGGTTCTTGTGCATGCGGCGGGCCACGGACATCTCGCAGGCCACGGACTTCATCCCGGCCCCCGAGGTCGGCAAGCACGACGACGCCAAGTTTGGCACCCACCACGCCCGCGACGCGTGGCACCTGTTCAAGACGATCAACGAGGACCTCGATCTGTTCTCGAGCGCGGTCAAGCTGCCGACCCAGTACATGCACATCCTGCAGTTCACGATCGCGCTGAGCGAGCCAACCACCAAGGCAGCGCTCGTCGCCCGGCTCGCCGACAACCCGCGCGTGGCCCTGACCGAGAAGCGCTCGTCCGCGCTGGTGTTCTCGTTTGGCCGCGACCATGGGTTCTACGGCCGAATCCTCAACGAGACCGTGATCCCGCCCAAGTGCATTCACGTGTCCGATGACGGCCGCGTCGTCACGGGGTTTTGCTTCACGCCGCAAGACGGCAACTCGCTGCTGTCATCGATGGCGTGCGCGCTGTGGTACCTCGACGGCGAGGATCCGCGCGAGCGCCTGAAGGACACGCTCGAGCCCTACATGTTCAGCGAGATCTGAGCCGCCCGCCCCAGCTGGACGCCGCCCAGGCTGAAACAGCTCGCCCTCGTCAAGCCTCTCAGTCTGGCTCGACGAGGGCGAAGATCGCCCGGCGCACGCTCATCAGCTGCCTGAGCAGCGCCCGATCGCCCTTGAGCACGCCATACACGGACGCCTTGGCCTCGGCGACGATCAGCGTGACGAGCTTGGGCCCGAGCCCGAGCGCGGCGCCGGCCTCGTGGGCATCGGCGAGCTCGTCGTCCGAGAGCCCGTCGATCGCCGCGATCGCGATCATGCTCGAGAGCAGAAAACAGGCCTCGCGGCTGCGTGGCTCGGCGAGCTCACCGATGTCGGCGGGCGACAGCTCCGCGACCTCGAACGCCAGCACGTGTTGGGCCACCTCGTCGGGCAGCCCGTACTTGCGCATCAGCAGCTTGAGCCCGGTGATCTCGGCGTTGCTGAGCCCGTCGGCGGCCGACAAATACTTCGCGGCCTTGATCAGGTTGATCGAGTCCTCGAGCGCGATCGACTCACCATTGGACTCGATCGAGCGCGCGCGGACGTTGTCTCTCGCGTCGTCGATCGTCTGCTCGTCGAGCTCGCCCATCAGCTCTTGGGTGCTCTGGATGATCGGGTTGGTCGCCACGCTCATGACTGGACCCGCATCGTAGCAGCGATTTGGCGGGCGATCTTGGGGCGTCTTCTGCTCGCTATCACCGTCGCTTGACCTGGACGCGAGGTGGGGGCCACCATCTTGTCAGGAATTGCCCCGTTGGACCTTGTCATGACCAAGCCTACGTTGTTCGCGCTCATCTTGCCGTTGTCGCTGCTGCCCGCCTGTGGCGGCACTGAGGAGCGCGCGAGCTTCGGATCCAGCTCTGGGCTGACCTTCAACGAGAGCGCGAGCACCGACAACGGCATCGACACCAGCGACAGCAATTCCACGGATCCAAGCGCCGACACCGATCCCACCGACACCGATCCAACCGACAGCAGCGACGACGGCATCAAGCTCGACACGATCAACACCGAAGAGGGTCAGATGACCGCCGATGACGGCGGCGGCAGCGCGGGCTGCAAAGCGATCGACTTTCTGTTCGTGATCGATAACTCGGGCTCGATGGGCGACAACCAGCAGAACCTGATCGCCAGCTTCCCCGGCTTCATCGACAAGATCCAAGAGACGATCGTCGACGTCGACAGCTACCACATCATGGTCGCCAAGACCGATCAGTACTGGAACGACTGCCAGATCGAGTGCGCCTTCTTTCCGTTTCTCTGCCAGTTTGGCAACGTGAACGCCTGCAACGGCGCGCCCTCGGTCTGCGACGAGACGCTCGGCGCCGGCGTCAACTTTCCGATCGGCGACGACGCCAGCAATCAATATTGTGGTCTGACGGGCGGCCAGCGGTTCATCACGCCGCAAGAGCCGATCGACCAGCTCGCCCAGAAGTTCACGTGCATCGCCTCGGTCGGGACCGACGGCGACAGCAGCGAGATGCCGATGTCCTCGCTGACCCAAGCCGTGAGCCCGGCCCTCAACGGGCCCGGCGGCTGTAACTCGGGCTTCTTGCGCGACGACGCGGTGCTGGTGATCACGATCATCACCGACGAGGAAGACAACGACTCGCCGGGCAACCCACAAGGGTGGTTTCAGAACATCGTCGCGCAGAAGGCCGGCGACGGATCCGGCGTGGTCGTGCTCGGGCTCATCAACGACACCGACGCCGGCAACCCGGTGTGTCCGGTCGACTCGCAGGACCCCGCGAAGATCCGCGAGTTCATGGAGCTGTTCCCAAATCACATCGAGGGCTCGGTCTGCGAGGCCAACTACGCGCCCTTCTTCGAGCAGGCTGTGGATCTGATCAACACCACCTGCGACGAGTACGAGCCCGTCGGCTGAGCCGGCGAGCGCTATCGAATTCGCACGGTGTAGTTGTAGAAGCCGCCTTCCTGGGTTGCGGCGAACTCCAGCTGCTCGGCCTGGCGGCGGACGCAGCGGCCGAGCTTGGTCGAGGCCATGCCACCGATCACGCTCGCGGCCTGGACCGCCCCGGTTGGCGCCACCCGCACGGCGATCTTGATCGTCCTGCGCATCCGGCTGTCGACGCAGCGGCGCTGGACCCTGCGATACAGCTCGTCCTTGCGTGAGCGCAGCTGGGTGGTGCTCAGCTTGGTGCGCAGCGGTGGCTGGACCTGCGCGGGCTCGGGGGCTTCGAGCGCACGCTCGACGGCGTGCGCGCGCTGGGGGGCGTCGATCCGAG
>NZ_JMCC02000165.1 GCF_000737335.2 Enhygromyxa salina
GAGCGAGCGCGCCAGGTCCCGGGCGGAGCTGGGTGCCGCCGGCTCGCGATTGATCGCGGCCCCACGCTCGCTCGAGGCGAGCCAGGCGGCGGCGATCAGGACCAGCCCGCCCAGCGCCAAGCCCCCGCCGTGGGGGTCGCCGGGCAAGCCAAACCCGCCGGCCCACGCCAGCGCGATCGCCAAGCTCGCGCGGGTGGGGAGCGACATCGCAGCAATGATACGGGGCGTCGACAGTCCTGACACCGGGAGTTAGGCTCGTTCCATGTCGAACGGCCCGCTCGCCGCCGGAGTGCTCCCGCTGCTGCCACTGCGCAGCGCGGTGCTGTTTCCGGGTGTCTCGATGCCCATCGATCTCGCGCGCCCGGCCTCGGTCGAAGCCGTGCGGCGGGCAACCCATCACGGCCACCGCGACGAGCTTCACAACTTGGTGATCGTCGCGGTCCAGCGCGATCCGATGAACGACCAGCCTGGCTTCGAAGACCTCCATCCGATCGCCACGGCGACCCGCATCGTTCAGGTGCTGCGCGGGCTGCCCGGGCGGATGACGGTGATCGTGCGCGGGCTCGAGCGCGTGCGGCTCGATGGGCTCGAGCGCGTGGAGGGCTGCGATCTGGTCCGCTATCAGCGGGCCGCTGTCTCGCCCGGTGGGTCGGCGATGCTCACGGCGCTCGCCGGGGTCCTGCGCGACCTCGTCAAGCGCCACGAGTCCCTGCTGCCCGCCAGCCGCGCCAGTCAGCAGCGCCAAGAGTCCGTCCAAGAGGCGCTCGACGAACGCGACGCCGCGCGGGTCGGTGATCTGGTCGCCAACCTCGTGGAATTCGAGACCCTCGATCGGGTCGCGCTGCTGCAGCAGCTCGACGGCGGCGAGCGCCTTCGCAAGCTGGTCGAGCTGCTCGCGCAGCGCTGCAACGAGCTCGAGGTCAAGCGCGACATCGATCGCAGCGTGCGTGAGCACCTCTCGCGTCATGAGCAAGAGGCCGTGCTGCGCCACAAGCTGCGGGCGATCCAAGCCGAGCTTGGTGATGATGATCCAGACAGCTGGCTCGACGAGCTGGCCGAGCGCCTCGACCAGAAGATCTTGCCCGAGCAGGCCCAGCTGGCCGTCGACCGCGAGCTCGCCCGGCTCGAGCGCATGAACCCCCAGAGCAGCGAAGCGGTGATCTCTCGCACCTACTGCGAGTGGTTCGCGGATCTGCCGTGGCTGATCCCCGAGCGCCGCGTGGACGACCCGGGCCTCGACGTGAACCTCGAGGACGCGCGCGCGCGCCTCGAAGCGGACCACCACGGCCTCGACAAGGTCAAGAAGCGGGTGCTGGAGTATCTGGCGGTCCGCAGGCTCGCGCCCAACCAGCGCGGGCCGCTGCTGTGCTTCGCCGGCCCGCCAGGGGTCGGCAAGACCACGCTCGCGCAGAGCATCGCCGCCACGCTTGGCCGCGAGTTCGTGCGCTTCTCACTAGGTGGGGTCCGCGATGACGCGGAGATCCGCGGGCATCGTCGCACCTACGTGGGCGCGCTGCCGGGTCGGTTGATCCAGGCCATGAAAAAGGCCGGCACCCACAACCCGGTCATCTTGCTCGACGAGCTCGACAAGCTGTCGGGCGCCGACCTGCGCGGCGATCCGGCCTCGGCGCTGCTCGAGGCCCTCGATCCCGAGCAGAACGACGCGTTCGAGGATCACTACCTGAACGTGCCCTACGACTTCTCGCAGGTCATCTTCATCTGCACGGCCAACGAGGTCGGCGCGATCCCAGCGGTGCTGCGCGACCGCCTGGAGTTCATTTATCTGTCGGGCTACACCCTGGAAGAGAAGCTGCAGATCGCCCGCAAGCACCTGCTGCCCAAGGAGCTACGCGACAACGGGCTGCTGCCAGCGCTGGTCGACGCGTCCCCGGCCGCCCCCGGATCGCTGCGAGACCAGCGTGCCCGCAACACCAGCTTGTTGGTTGCGATGCGCCGCGAGGGGGACGACCCGGTGCCAGGCGCGATCGAGCCTGGGGTCGAGATCTCGGACGCGGTGCTCGAGCTGCTGGCGACCGAGTACACCCGCGAGTCTGGCGTCCGAAATCTGCAGCGTCGGCTGGCAGCGTTGCTTCGTGACGTGGCAATGCAAAAGGCCGAGGCAGATCTGGAGTCCTTCAGCAAGCCGGCCGTGCTCGAGGTCGAGGACGTCGGGCGGATCCTGGGTCCCCCTCGCTACCGCGAGGAGCTGATGGCGTCCGGCCCCCGCGTGGGGGTGTGCACCGGCTTGGGCTGGACGCCAACTGGCGGGCGGCTGCTGTTCGTCGAGGTCACGATCGTCGCGGGAACAGGCAAGCTGCGCCTGACCGGGCGCCTGGGCGATGTCATGAAGGAGTCGGCCCAGGCCGCGCTCAGCTTGATCCGCAGCCAGGCCGAGCGGCTCGGGGTCGGGCACGTCGCGTTCGACAAGCGCGACGTTCACGTGCACTTGCCGTCGGGGGCGGTGCCCAAAGACGGACCGAGCGCCGGGATCGCGCTGACGACCGCGCTGCTGAGCGCGCTCGGGGGGCGCTCGGTTCGACACGACATCGCCATGACCGGCGAGGTCACGCTGCGCGGTCACGTGCTGGCGATCGGCGGGGTCCGAGAGAAGGTGCTCGCGGCGCACCGGGCCGGCATCACCGACGTGATCTTGCCGGCGCGCAACCGCAAGGACGAACCTGACATCCCCGCGGCCGCCCTCGCGGATCTGCGCCTGCACTTCGTCTCCCACGTCGACGAGGTCTTGGCGCTGGCGCTGTGCGAGGTCCCAGCCCGCGCGAGCGCATGAGTCAGGGCCCGTAGCCGACCATGGGGTCGGGGAACAGCTGCGCCCGGTTCGAGGCCTTGGCTCGCGCTTGGCTTGGAATTTCGGTCGGCGCCTCGGTCGAAGGCGAAGGTGAAGGTGAAGGCGAGATCCAGCCGGCGGGGGCCTGCGCAGAGGGGGTCTCCTCGGGAACTGACGCCTGCAGCGCCGCGAGGCTGGCCAGCTCGAGTACCACCAGCAACACGGGGATCATCAGGAACACGATATTGACGACAGGGAGCAGCAAGTGCTCGACGAACTCGGCGCCGCTTCGTGGCTCGCGATGCATGGCCCCCGGACGGTCGACCGCGAGAGAAGTTCCGCGTGGCTTCACAAGGGCGTCGCGCCCGTGGCTTCGACCCGGGCTGAGCGAGGCGGGCACTCTCGCGCCGCGACTGGGCGCGACCGCCACCGCGACTGCGACTACACAGACACGACAGTGTGCCAATGCGACTAGCCAGGGCGGCAGGGCCCCAGGCTGACTGTCCGTATTTCACGACCGGATCCCATTGGCAATAAAATGGACATCCAACCCGCCGCCGGCTACCAGCAGAGGATGCGTCTCCGCGCCTTGATGGACCGCACGGTCGCTCGCACTGCGCTCGCGCCGTGGCCAATTGCGAATCACTGCACCGTTCTCTCTGGTTCGGTATGTCAACACTTTTACCGATCGGAATGTATATTGAGATCATGTTGCACACCAAACAGCTGTTCTCGATCATCGCTCTAGTCGCTCCCTTCGCCATCGCGGCGGTGGCCACGTCAATGTCATCTAGCTCCGCAGTCGCGGCCGTTCAGGGCCCCGATCTGTGCATTGCCACCGGCATCGACGCCCGGCCGGACGACGACAAAGTTGGCCGTGGGGGCTGCGTCTACGCGGCCCCCGACGCCCCTGTGCTCGAAGCGGACGTCTGCTGGGACGGCAAGCTCGCCACGCTCAAGGGCACCGCCCCGTGCTTGGGCTACAAGCGCGCCTATCATGTCCGGCACGGTGAGGTGCTCGACCCCCAGACCGGCGAGGTCGCGGCCTACGCCCCGCTCGCCGACACTTGCGGGATCGTGCCCTGCTCGCAGATGTTTCAGCCCGTCCCGGTCGAGGACGGGACCGCTTGCTGTGATCCCAAGACCGGTGACTGTTTCGCCCCGGACGCCAATGGCAACTGCACCGTCGGCGACATCACGTGGTGTAAAGAACTCGAGAAGCATAATGACGGCACCGTCACTTGCTACGAGTAGGGGAGGGTTCTCTAGACCCCACGTCGACCTTGGCTCTGCCGACTGCAGCCGCAGTCGGCGAAGGGCCAAGGTCTCTCTAGACCCAAATCAAGCGCTGAATCCGACATGCGAGCGCTTGGGGTGAGCGAAGGGGCTCCGCCGCCGAAGCGAGGGGCTTTGAAAGCCCCCTCGAAGACACAGTCGGCCCGAGTCGAGCGCAGCGCTTGATTTGGGTCTAGAGACCCGCGCGTTGGCGTTGACGGTATTTGGCCATGGCTGTCGCGCGCTTGTGGGTCAAGCTCGTTGGGTCGCTGCCGAGGTCCTTGGCGAGGTTCAGGCCGGCCGCGTAAAACAACGAGGCCTGGGTGGGGGCGTTGGCGTTGGCGAGCCGATCGCCAAGCACCTCGATCTGCGCGAGATACTCTTGCTGCGCTTTGGTGTCGGTCTCGCGGACGACCGGCATCGCCGTCATCAACGCCGGCACGGTCTGGGCGTACGCGCCGGCCTCGATCAGCTGGCCGAGGTGGTCCATGGCCGCGTTCGCGGTCAGCACCTGTGTCGGGGTGATGGCGACGTCCAGCGCCGGGGCTTCGCGGGACAGACCCACGCTGAGCACGAACACCGCGCCAAGCATCGCCGCTGTGATCGATGGGCGTGCGCTACGACGCAGCCAGGCGCCGACGGGCGCCCTGGAACCCAAGCGGTCGAGCCTGCCCACGTTCGGCCGGGCCAGCGCCCACAGCAGCGCGTCCATGGTCTCGAAGCGATCGGCGGGATCCTCTGACAGACCCCGACGAAGGGCCCGGGTCACGTGCGCACTCCCGCGAGGGGTGCCGGCTGGTCCCAAGGCGATCGAGTCGTAGCGCAGCTGCGCGTCGGCGCCGTGGAACGGGGCCTGATCGGCGAGCGCCTCCCACAGCGACACGCAAAACGAGAACTGGTCGCTGCGATCATCGCCGGGCTGCCCCAGCAGCCGCTCGGGTGCGATGTAGCGCAAGGTTCCGACCGCGAACTTGCCAGGGCCCGGCCCTAGCTCTGGGCCCAGCGGGTCGTCGGCCAGATCCACCTGGTCGCCGCAGTCCAGGGTGTCGAGGTGGCGGGCGAGCCCAAAGTCCCCCACGGCGACGCTGCCATCGGCCCGCAACATCACGTTGGCGGGCTTGAAGTCGTGGTGGACCAGCCCGGCCGCGTGGGCGGCTGCGAGACCCGTGCCAGCTTCGCAAAACAGGCGCAGGATCTCGTCGGCGTCGCGCGGCGCCGCGGCCAGCCAGCGCTGCAGATCCGTGTGTGCGTACTCGATCGCCAAGAACGGCGTCCCGAGGTGCCGACCGACGTCGTGGACACGCAGCACGTTGGGGTGGTTGAGCCGGGCCATGGCCCGCGCCTCTCGCAGCGCCGCGTCGAGCTCGTTGGGCGCGAAGCTGGTGAACAACTTGAGCGCGACCCGGCGCTCGAGGTCACGATCGATGGCCTCGTACACGACCGCGAACGCACCGTCGCCAAGCCGCCTGAGGATCTCGAAGCGATCCGCGATGAGCGGCTCCAACTCGTCCACGCGCGCCGGGTCACCGAGGGCGACCCTTGGTGCCGTTGTCCGAGTCGGATCTTGGAAGGGAGGCATGGGCACGCGATGTCCCCTAGAGTAGCGAGTTCACCCGGGTTCCCAAGCAACTGCCGCTAGCTGGCCACAAACGCAGCTCGATAGATGTTCTGAGGGAAGTGCCCGAAAGATCATCGCGCGCTCCTCGACCGTCGCCGGGCGTGATCGCGTCTGCAGTCAAAATGCGAAAACGAGAAAACCCCGAAGCACTCGCTTCGGGGTTGAGCCTCGATGAGCCCGGTAGGACTCGAACCTACGACCAACGGATTAAAAGTCCGTCGCTCTACCAACTGAGCTACGAGCCCTGGATGAGGCAGTGACCCCTACGGGATTCGAACCCGTGTTGCCGGCGTGAAAGGCCGGTGTCCTAGGCCTCTGGACGAAGGGGTCAGGAGAGAGACGGGGTTCTACATGGTCGGGCGATGTCCGGCAAGTACCAGCGAGTTCATGATCGGAAACTCGTCGGCTCTATTCGCAGAATGTTCGCACGCCGGACATCGCTGAACGCCAGGGCTCAGGGAGCGAGGAACGACATCTTGGCGGCCGACGCGTAGAACGTTTCCTTGAGGGCGTTCCACGCAGCGGGGTGAGTCTCCATGACGATCGCGTAGATCATCCCGTTGGCCGAGTTGATCTGGAACAGCGCGCGGGCGGGCTCGGGGCTGCCCTCGGCGGGCGGGACATCGAGCACGACCTGATAGAAGCGCTTGGCGTCGTCGCGCTTCTCTTCGGAGAAGGTGGAGCCGGCGTAGCCCATCGCCTCGAGGGTCTCGTCGCGGAGCACGGTCAGATCGCGCTTGTCGTCCTCGAAGAAGGTCATCGCCATGTAGTTGATCACACCACCGGGCATGCCCTCGATGCACGACACCGACTCGATCTCGCGGCTGGTGACCGCGGCGAAGCTGGGCGTCTGCTCGATGAAGTTGTCTTCGGTGATGTTCTTGGGCAGGCGGATCAAGACCGTGTCCCCAAAGAACGGAGCCGGGTAGTCGGCCGTCTCGGCGGGGCAGACCTTCTTGGTGGGGTCCTCTTGGGCGTCGCCACCGTCGTCGCCGCCGCCGCTTTCGCCGTCGGTCTTGTTCTTGCCCTTCTTCTTGTCTTTGCCCTTGGTGTCGGCCGTGGCGTTGCCATCGTCCGGCGGGTTCGAGGTGCCTTCGGGCGGCTTGTCGCAGCCAGTGGCGAGAGCGAGGGAAAGGACCAGAGAAGTGATAATGGCAGATCGGATCACGGGCACAGGTCTCCTGGTGTGGCGCATTCTTGCCAGGTCAGCGGGCGAGATTCAAGCGTTGCCCCCGGTGTCCGCCAGCGCCGTGTGGCGGGACTGGTCAGGCAGCGCGTAGGTATCGCGCCGCGGTCCGCTGCCAACGCACGGCGATGCTGGGAGGCTTGCAGCCAGCCGTCATGCGCCGGCATGCCACTCTACGGCGCCGTTCGGCAGAAAATAGATGAGGTTCATGCGCCCACCTTCGACCCGGGGCACATGGCGCGAGCCTGGGCCCAGAAACACCCAACTTGGCCGTCGAGACTCGAATTGGCAGTCTGTGGCCGGGTCTGCTGCGATGCCGGCCGCGGGGAAGCCGATCGTCACCTCGCCAGCGGGGTGGGTGTGTTCGAGGCCCGCCCCGATCATGCTCACGATGTCGATCGACAGGCCGTGGGTGGCGGCGCTGGCTTTGGCGACGCGGGAGAAGCGGGCCTCGGGCTGACCGCGATTGGCCAACACGCCCGCGTCGATGCCACGCCGGATGAGGTCTCCGATCGCCTGGACCTTGGCGCCAGCATGGGGAAACTCGCGTTCGAGCGTCGCCTCGATCACTTGGATCTGCTCCGCGGTCGTGGCCGCGGCGAGATCGAGCGCGGCGACGCGTGCGAGGATCGGCTCGAGGGCTGCGAGCAGCTGTTCAGTCAATGGGTCGGGATGGGCGGACATGCGGGGACCTTCAGTTGGGGGACGGTGGTGGCGCGCTCGTGACCCCGTCCGTGACCCAGTCCGTGACCCAGTCGCTGCTGGTCACGCGTATGTGACGGGGCTGTTCATCGGTGGGCGGGGTTGATGCGGTGGTCAGCATCGAAGTTGCGAGGACGGATCGAATGGGCGCTGGGTCGAGCTTGGCGAGCGCCCGACCGGGGCCGTCCTCCCCGCCTCGCGCTGACTCGCGCAGCCAGGTGACGATGGTTGGGCCATGGCCGACGCGCGTGAGGCCGACGCGCTGCTCGTCGAGCGCTCCGATCGTGATCACATCAAATGGAAACCCGTCGGCCGCGCCCGCGCCGAGCCGAAGCCCCGGGTGCTCGAGATCAGCGCGCAGCATGACCTGCCAGCGATCGAGCACCCGCGCGGCGAGCAGGGCCGGCGGACAGGCGCTCGGCCACATCCACACCATCTCGCCCGCCGGGCTGTGCAGCTCGACGAGCTCGGCCGGGCTGTCGCCGAGCGCATCGAACATCCGATCGAGGTTGCCCAGCTGCATCGGCAAATTACGATAGTCGAGGGCGGCGAAGACCGGGAGCGCGACCTCGGGGGCCTCGGTCATGCGCGCGAGCGTGGTGAGGGCGGCCGGCAGCTCGGGGTCGTCGTACTGGATCGACGTGGCCAGCCGCGCGTCGTCGGGCAGCCACTCGTAGCTGGCGAAGCGCAGGCCGACCTGGCACGCGGGCGACGGCTCGTGGACGGCGGTCTGCGCTGGGGTCTTGGGGGGCGTCAACGCTTCGCCGGGCGGCTGGCGACAGCCAAGCGAGAGGCTGGCGAATACCATCGCGCTGGTGAGGCCGACGGTGCTGGGCCTACGGATCATGCTGCCCATCGCTTGGTCTCTGCGCTCAGCGATCCGCGAAGTGCTTGACCTGCTCGGGCGCGATCGCCAAGCGACCGACCACGCCGCCTTGTTCGGGCGTGAACGCGATCTCGCTGATCAGCTGTTGGACCTGCTGGTTCTCTTCGGGGTGGGCGCGGGCGCGCAGGGCGTTGGCGCACTCGTCGACATCGCCGCTTGGATCCAAGCGAACCTGTCCTTCGTAGCCGAACTTGGTGCCGGGACCCGGTACCCGCCGCAGCGCGAACTGAACCTGCGCGATCGTCTGGCTCACGTCGAAGTGCACGAGCGGGCCGGCGGCGAACAGGACCAGATCGATCATGGGATCTTCGCTCAGCGCCCGGGCGAGCTCTTGCTCCACTGGCGAGGTGTCTTGATCGCGCGCGGTGGTCAGCGGCTCGAGGCCCGCACCCGGCACGTCGACGGGGATGAAGGCCACGACCTCGCCGAGCACAGCGATCCGCCACGGAAACGAGCCGCCGGGCAGCCACACGTCGATCTCGTCCACGGTGTTCTTGGCGAACCCGCCTTGCTCGAACAAGGCCGGCAGCTCGGCCGCGTCCTTGCGAAGCCGCCGCACGAAGTAGGGCGACTTGGACAGCGCGACGCTGAACGCGAGCGAGCTCGGCTCGAGCCAATTCGTGGGCTCGGCGTCGCCGTCGAACACCACGTCGAGCCCCTCATCGAGGGTTGCGCGCTCGTCGAGCAAGTCGGCGGCCTTGGGCGGGATCGCGTACACGACCGCGAGGATCGCCGGATCGAGGCGCTCACCCAGGCGGTCGTAGGCGACCCCGAGCGGATCGGGGGGCAGCCACGCGAGCAGCAGATCGAGCTCGTTCGACGCGGCGGCTTCGGGCGCCTCGGTCGGGCTCGCGGCTGAGTCCGCGGCCGCGGGCGGCGTGTTGGCGGCGTCGCCCGAGTTCGCGGACTCTGACGCGGGCGGGGGATCCTTGCAGCCTGCCGCGGATCCCAGCGCGAGCGCGAGGGTCATGGTCAGCAGGGGCAGCGCGAGCGGACGCGCGTGAATCGACGCGCTCATGTCTGCGGCACCCAGCGCTTGCCCGCGCGAATGAAGCGGCGAGGAAAGGCGAGCACGCGCTCGGGCACGCTGCCGGTGTCGCCGGGCAGGCCAGCGTAGTCGGGATCGTGAGGCATGACGATGTGAATGCTGCTGTCGATCGGGAGGACCTTGGGCAAGATCGGCTCGCGGACACCCGCAGGCTCGCGCGCGAGCCAATCGCGCCAGTCGCCAGCGGCGAGGCCAAGCAAGATGCTCAAGGTAGGCGGCGGCAAGTCGACCTGCTCGGCCCGCCATTGATCCAGGATCGAGGCCGCGCTGGCCCAGCGACCGGCGCGGGTCTCGACGCCATCGGCGATCGCGTCGTGGCCTTGGTCGGCGGGGATCGTGGTCAGGTAAAAGCGCGCCATGAACCGGCGGGGAGACTCGCCCGAGGGGGTCTTCCAGGTGTCGAACCAGCGCAGGCGATCGAGCTCGACGGTGAGGCTGGCCTCTTCGATGCACTCCCTGCGCGCTGCACGCGCGAAGCTCTGATCTTCGCTGTGCGCGTCCGGCCCGGCGTCTTCAGCCTCGACGCGGCCCCCGGGGAACACCAGGGCGTCGGGCATGAACGCGCTCTTGCTAGAGCGCCGAAGCATGTAGAGCTCGGGGGCGTCGTCGTTCGGCCCGCGGGGCCGGAGCACGACGACGGTCGCCGCCGGTTGAACAGCGGTGGTCATCGAGCCGGTGGTATCACGTTCGAGGTCAGCCTGGCCATCCAAACACCGGTTGTCGGCGAGCGCGGCGGCGAATACCCTCGCGTTGATGGTCCGCGTGTTCGTGTCCCAAAACTGCATCGATCGCTGGCACGCCGCTGGCGGCATCGCGATCGACGGCGATCTCCTTCGCTTCCACGCGGTACCGACCACGAACTTGTTCATCAACCCCAGCGTGTACTTCGAGCGCGTCGACGGCGGGGAGGCTGATCCCTACGACATCGTGGGCGCCGTCAAGACCGCGCAAGAGCTCGCGCAGATGGGGGCCGAGCACTATGAGCGCTCCGTCGTGCTCGGCGACTTTGCGTACACGGTCAACCCCGGGTTCGTGGCCTCGCCGGTCGGCTCCGACGGCGCCGCGCAGATGGTCGATCCCAACACCTGGGGCCAGCTAGTTGGCGCCATGGAGGCGCTCGGGGTTCCGTGACCGCCACCCGTTCGGGTCATAAACTGCTTCCAGCAGTCCAACGCTCCGGCAGGTGGAGGCGCCTGCACGCGGGCGAGAAGCCGGTCCCGAGCTGAGTCCACTCCATGCTGCCCTTCTTCATCCTCGCGGCGCTGGCGTACGGCGCGGCCTCCTTCGCCTACGGCGCGGGCACGGGCGAGGACAGCCCGGTCAAGCAGTGGGCGCGGGCGCTGCTGGCTGGCGCGGCGCTGCTGCACACCGCGACGGTGGGGGCCCAGTGCGTCGAAGGCAACCATCCGTTCAAGTCGGTGTTCTTGGCGACCAGCCTGGGTCTGCTGATCGCCGTCGTCGGGTTCTTGGCGATCAGCGCGAAGCGGCGTCCCATGCGGGCGCTTGGGGCCGTGCTCGCTCCGTTTGGGTTGATCGCCCTCACGCTCGGGGTGGTGATGGGCCCGGCCACCGGCGTTGGCGCGGGCTCGCTCTCGGCTGGGGTCGTGCGGGCGCACATCGCTCTCGCGACCGTCGGGGTGTCTGGGTTCACGCTGGCGGCCGGGGTCGCGGGTCTGTACCTGGGTATGGAGCGGCGGCTGCGGACCAAGCAGTTTCAGAAGACAGAGACCGGGATTTCGCTGCGCGGGCTCGATCGTCTGCATTGGTGGCTGGTGCTGTTGGTCACGCCGGTGTTCACGCTCGCGATCGTGACGGGCGCCGTCGCCTTGCTGCGGGAGGGCGGACCCGCGATGCTCAGCGGGCGGCTGATCGAACTCGTCGCCGCGGGGGTCGCGTTCGTTGCGACCTCGGCTGCGCTGATCTCTCGCGCGGTCTGGGGCCTGCGGGGTCGCAAGGCCGCGTGGCTGACCATGGTCGCGTTTTTGTGCATGGTGCTGATCCTGGTGTCCTACGCGCTCCGGTCATGACTCGCTTCACCACCAAGAGGACGCGATGAGCTTGTTCGCGGTGGGGCTCAACCACACGACGGCGCCGGTCGACTTGCGCGAGCGGCTCGCGGTCCCGCGCGAGCAGATCGGCGACAGCCTCGCCGACCTGGTCAAGCGCGCGTCGCTGAGTGAGGTCGTGCTGCTCTCGACCTGCAACCGGGTCGAAGTCTACGCCGTGCAGCCCGAGGCCAAGCGCCCCGATCAGATCCTCGAAGCGCTCGCGAGTCTGCGCGGGATCCAGGGCGACCTGGTGCGCCGACACTGCTTCGTCCGCGAGCACGACGGCGCGGCCCGTCACATCTTCCGGGTCGCGGCCAGCCTCGAGAGCATGGTCGTGGGCGAGCCGCAGATCCTGGGCCAGGTCAAAGACGCGTGGCAGCTCGCGCGTCAGCGTCAGACGGTCGGCCCGATCTTGGATCGCTGCCTGACCATGGCCTTCCGCGGGGCCAAGCGGGTCCGCAGCGAGACCGAGGTCGCGCGCGGCGGGGCCTCGGTCGCCTCGGTCGCCGTCGAGCTCGCGCACCGGATCTTTGGGGAGCTGCGCGGGTCCACGGTCGCGCTGATCGGCGCGGGCGAGATGGCGCGGCAAGCCGCGGCTCACCTGCGCGCGGCGGGGGCCGAGCAGGTCCTGGTCGTCAATCGCAGCGCCGCTCGGGGTCAGGCCCTCGCCGAAGCCGTCGGCGGCGTCGCCCACGAGTGGGAGCAGCTCGCCGAGGTGCTGATCCGCGCGGACGTGGTCGTGACCAGCACCGGCGCGACCGAGCCGATCATCGATCCTCGAATGATGCGCAGGATCATGCGCAAGCGCCGAGGCGCGCCGATCTTCATCGTCGACATCGCGGTCCCGCGCGACGTGGACCCGAAGGTTGGGCGGCTCGACTCGGTCTACGTCTACGACGTCGACGACCTCCAAAAAATATTGAACTCCAACATGCAGGCCCGCGGGCAGGAGGCCGAGGCGGCCGGGGTGGTGCTCGAGCAAGAGATCACCGCGTTCTTGCACTGGCAGCGAGCCCGCAGCCTCAACCCGGTGATCCGAGATCTGCGGACCCACGCGCGATCGATCATGGATCGCGAGGTCGACAAGGCGATCGCGCGACTCGGCGATCTCGACCCCGGCCAGCGCGACGCCGTCGCGGCGCTGGGCCACGCGATCACCCAGAAGATCCTGCATCGCCCGCTCAAGGCGTTGCGCGAGTCGGCGATCCAGACCGAGCGCGACGATCTATCGGGGGCGTTGCGGACCTTGTTCGCCCTAGAAGAGGCGCTGGACAGCGAGGCGGGGCTTGGCGACGCCGAGCTCGAGGCGCTCGAAGATCTCGAGGATAGCCTCGGCTCGGGCGAGCCGCAGCAGCGTGCGCAGGGCGTTGATCTCGATCTCGATCTCGACCTCGACGACAGCGAAGACCGTGAGTGAAGAATCCGTGAGCAGCAAACAACCAAGTGCACCCAAGCGACTTCGCCTTGGCACCCGCGCGAGCGTGCTGGCGCTGTGGCAGGCCAACTACGTCCGCGACGCGCTGCTGGCCCGGTGGGGCGACGCGCGGGAGATCGAGCTGGTCGAGATCACGACCCAGGGCGACATCATCCTCGATCGGCCGCTCAATCAGGTCGGGGGCAAGGGCCTGTTCGTCAACGGCATCGAGGACGAGCTGCTCGCCGGTCGGATCGACTTGGCGGTTCACAGCATGAAAGATCTGCCTGGGCATACGCCGGAAGGGCTGGCGCTCGTGTGTACGCCCGAGCGGGCGGATCCTCGCGACGCGCTGGTCGGCCCCGCGGGCGCG
>NZ_JMCC02000166.1 GCF_000737335.2 Enhygromyxa salina
GGCGGCTCGGGTGCGGGGGCCGGCGGCAGTCCCGGGTCGGGCGGCGGCGGCGGCTCGGGCAGCGCTTCCGCGTCGGCCTTCTCGAGCTTGATCGCCTCGGCCTCGAAGTCGGTCGCGGCTTGCTCCCACACCTGCGTGGTCTCGGGCCGCACGTCGTTGACGGTTGCCCAGCCGACCAGCCCCAGCAGCGCGATCATGCCGAACATGTGGATGCGCTCCTCGAGCAGCTTGTTGGGCGGGCGCCGGGCGATGAGCTCGTAGAACAGGAAGATCAGCCGGCCGCCATCGAGGGCGGGCAGCGGCAGCAGGTTGAACATGCCCAGCACCGTGGAGATCAGCGCGCTGAACATGATCAAGTCGATGGCGCCACGATCCGCGCTGACCTTGATCGCCTTCGCTATCGCAACCGGACCGCCGACCTTGGCCTCGGCCTTGCCGGTGATCAGCGACCACAACCCTTTGAGCTGCCGCGCGGTCTGGGTGAAGGGCCACTTGGCCCCCAGCACCACCGCTTTGCCCGGGTTCATGGGCACGTAGGTGCCGATCTCCGCCAGATCAGCCTGCATCGCCGGGGCCTCGGCGTTGAGCGCGATCGGGTAGATCAGCTCCTCACCGTCGCGCTCGACCTTCACGTCGATTGTCTCACCCAGCCGCTCGAGGCTGAGCTCCATGACCTTGGCCCGCGCGTCGGGGCCACGAACCTCGACGCCATCGAACGCGAGGATCTCGTCACCGACCTCGAGCCCAGCCGCCGCCGCGGGGCTGCCCACGCGGAAGTCCGAGACCTGCACGCCGATCGCCTCCTTGAGCCCGACCGAGGCAAACACGGCGACCACCAAGATTATCGCGGCGAGGTAGTTGGCGATCGGGCCGCCCGCGATCGCCAGCAACCGAGCCCACAGCGGGCTGTCACGGAAGTTGCGGAAGCCCGCCGGGGGTGGCGGGAGGTTGCCCTCCTCGTCGAGCGCGTACTCTTCCGGCTCCATGCCAACGATGTGCACGTAGGCCCCGAATGGGATCGCGCTGATGACAAACTCGGTGCCCTTCCAGGTGAACAGCTTGAGGATGACCGGCCCGATGCCGATCACCGAGAAGCGATCCACGTGCATCCCCCCGAGCTTGGCGCACGCGAAGTGACCGAACTCGTGAATGATGATCAGGACCGAGAGCGCGAGGATGGCCAGGACCCAAGTCACCGGGGCTATATATGACCCCCACCGGCTTCCTGCACGTCGCCGCCCGCGGCCGCTGGCGCGCGTGGTCGCTGCCCTCCTCGGCGCCGTTTGTACGCACGGGCACGTGTGGAGGGTGCTCGGGACACGTACGAACCCACGCCGCCGCTCTCGTCTCCCACGCACAGTGAGTCAGGGCACAGGCCCACGCTTCAGCCCCGATCGAGCTGGCCAAAGCCGAGCTGTGCGAGGCGCCCACGCATGAACAGCCGCGCGCGGCTGCGCAGGGCCTGGTCACGCGGGGGGCTCCACGCGGGTCGTTCGCCGTGCGAGGCCAGCAGTCGTTCGACCTCGCGCTGGGCGCTGACGAGGCCGCCGTCGAGCCACCCGAGGGCTGCCTGACCCACGCCGCGTCGCAACGCGAGGACCTCGCCGGGGACCACCGCCGCCTGATCGCCGCAGAACACTTGTCGCGTGGCCCACAACCCATGGGTGGGATCGAAGGGGGCGTCGACGATCAGCCACACGCGACCGCGGGCCAAGCGAGCGCCACGCATCACGGCGGTGCCGGGGGTCAGGGTCTGAAAGCTGCGCAGCTGCGAGTGGCGACTGTGGAGGATGCTGAGCACGCTCAGCGTGTTGTCCCGGGATGACTCGTCGAGCGCGAGCAGCTCGTAGTTCAGGTTGGGATCTACACGATCCGCAGCGCTCCCGGCGATCCAAGCTTCCTCACGCGTGTCCGGCTCGCGCCACTCGTGCGCCGCGTGCTCGCGGATCAGCGCCTCGGCGACTTCGAGGGCCGCCTTGGCCATGACCGGCAGGCGCCTCTCGTCGTCGCGCAGACACAGGGCAATGGTCAGATCGACGGACATCGTCGCAACCCCCAGATCGGGCCCAACACCTTGACCCGCGAGCGTTGGCAGGTCAACGGGCAGCGGGTTTCGCGGCCGGTCCAAAACTTCTGCAGATCCCCTGCAAGCCCGGCGAACGCGGGCCGACATGAGCAGGGCGCGGCGATCTTCACCAGCGAGCTTCGGGCCATCGCCGCGCTTGCCAAGACCCAACCCAGGCCCGACCATTCGCACCAGGAGCCCCCATGTCCGGCGTCAACAAGGTCATTCTCATCGGAAACCTCGGACGCGATCCCGAGCTTCGCTACACCCAGAGCGGAAGCCCGGTCGCCAGCCTCTCGGTCGCCACGACCCGCAAGTGGCGCAACAAACAGACCAACGAGATGGTCGAGGAGACCGAGTGGCATCGCGTCTCCGTGTTTGGCCAGTCGGCCGAGCACTGCAACAACTACCTGTCCAAGGGCCGCCAGGTCTACGTCGAAGGCCGGCTGCGCACGCGCAGCTACGACGACAAGGACGGCGTCAAAAAGTACTCGACCGAGATCATCGCGGACACCGTGCAATTCCTCGGCGGTCGTGACGGTGGTGGTGGTGGCGGCGGCGGCGGCCGCGGTGGCTACGACGACGCCGGCGGCGGTGGTGGCAACTACGGCGGCGGCGGCGGTGGCAACTACGGCGGCGGCGGAAGCCGTGGCGGCGGCGGTGGCAACTACGGCGGTGGCGGAAACCGTGGCGGCGGCGGCGGTGGCAACTACGGCGGTGGAAGTGGCGGTGCCGGTGGCGGCGGTGCTCCCGAGCCCTACGATCCTGGTAACTACGCGCCGTCCGGCCCCGAAGACGACGACATCCCGTTCTGAGCCAACGGCCCGAGCCCGCAGCCGCGACATCGGCAGCGGGCGCACGAAGGGCCCCCTACACCAGGGGGCCAATCATGCCCGAAGATCCCACATGCACTCTTTCGTGTTTCGTGACGCGTTGGCCAGCGACGAAGACGCGATCTTCGAACTCGCTGGCCACCTCGACACGCTCAACCTCCCGCCCGACCGCGGCTTCATCTCGGAGCTGATCGCCCGGTCCCAGTCGTCGTTCGCGGGCGGCAGCGACCCCGAGCTGTTCGACCCCGAGCGCCGGTTCTTGTTCGTGCTCGAGAGCCCGGACGGGCAGGTCGTGGGGACTTCCATGATCCACGCGCAGCACGGGACCCGCGGCGAGCCGCACGTGTTCTTTCGCGTGGTCCAAGAAGAGCGCTACGCCGAGCTCAGCCTGGGTGCCGAGCGCCGTGAGGTCCACATGACCCACGAGATGCTGCACCTCGGTCGCACCTACCAAGGGCCCACGGAGATCGGCGGGTTGGTGCTGCACCCGGATCTGCGCAAGCACCCGCGCAAGCTCGGGCGTCTGCTCTCACTTGGGCGGTTCTTGTACATCGCCGCGCTGCGCCATCGGTTTCGCGACCGCGTGCTCGCCGAGCTGCTCCCGCCGCTCGAGCGCGGGCCACAAGGCCGCACCCGCTCGCGCTTGTGGGACGCGCTGGGTAGCCGCTTCACCAACCTGACCTACGCCGAGGCCGACCGGCTCAGCGCCCACGACAAAGAATTCATCTGGCGTCTATTTCCAGTCTCGCCGGTCCACGTCAGCTTGCTCCCGCCCGAGGTCCGCAACTTCATCGGTGAGGTCGGGCCCGAGACCGTTGGCGCGCTGCGGCTGCTGCAGAGCATCGGCTTCACCGACTCGGGCAAGGTCGATCCCTTCGACGGCGGGCCACACTGGGAAGCCGCGACCGACGAGATCAGCCTGGTCCGCGACGCGCAGTGGTGCCGCGCGCGAGCGGGCGCCGTCGACGAGGCCGGGGTCCCGGGCATCGTCGCGCGTGTACGCCAGGCTCACGAGTCGACCGATCTGCCGTGGTTTCGCGCGGTCTGGACTCACGTGCGCGACCGGGTCCCGGACGAGCTCGTGACACCGGTCGATGCGGCGCAGGACTATGCGATCGACTGGGGTCAGGATCTGGCGGGCGACTGGGCCGTGCCCGCGCCTGGGGTCCCGGCCCACGCGGATCCGCCTCGAGAGATCACGATGCCGGCCGAAGATCTGGCGGCGCTGCGCTTGCCTGCGGGCGACGAGCAAGTGCTGGTGGCGTTGCGGCCCCAGCTGCGCGTGGCCAACCGCGATCCCGCTGGCCGCTGATCCCCCGTGTTAGTTGTGATGGCGTGTTAGTGTGATGGCGTGTCCTGGAACAGACAGCGGGTCACAGCCCTCGAACTACCCACGCGCGGAGCCAGCTCGCAATGGCTAGCGATCGGCGCCGCAGAGGGTGATCGGCTCGCGCCCGGCCGCGCGCTGGCTGTCTTGCGTGGGGCAGACCTGCGAAGTGTGTTGGCGTTCATGTCGCGCCACGGGCTCGCGCTTGGGTTGTCGCGGCAGCCCAGCGAGCAATGGAAGCAGATCGCGGCTGCCCTGCGCTCGGGCGCAATGGCCGTGTTCGAGCGCCAGCGCGCGCTTTCCAAGTATTCGCACGGCTTCCCCGAGATCGACCTCGAGGACGAGCCCGCGGCGCCCGAGCCCATCGCTGACGAGCTCGACGTCGTCGACCGTCGCGCCGTGGAGTACCTCGCGGTCGGGGACTTCAACTTCTCGACGGATCGCGCCGTCATGTTGCCTGGCCCGTCGAGCGAGGGCGAGCTCGCGGGTGACGACGCGGACGGCGTCGCGCTGGTCGCCGGCCTGCTCGCGCATCTGCGTCAGCTCGACGCCGCGCGCAGGGTCCTGGTCGCCGGCCACACCGACGCCGCGGGCTCGTTCGCGCACAACCTCGAGCTGTCCAAGCGCCGGGCCGAGAGCGTGCAGCTGGCCTGCGATGGCGACGCGAGCGGCTTCGCCGATCATGCTGTCGCCCACGGTGAGACGGCCGATGGCCAAGAGGTGCTCCGCTGGACCGCGCTGCGGTTTGGCTGGGGCTGCGATCCCGGCACGGTCGACAACGACGACGGGCCCAAGACCAGCGCGGCGCGTCAGCAATTTCGGGATCGCTTTCAAGCCGAGTTTGAAGAGGCCGCGGGCACCGGGTTGGCGTTCGTGCGCGCAGACTGGCTCGCGTTCTTTCGCCTGTATGAGCACGACCTCGCCGCCCGACTTGGCGTCACGGCGACCGGGTTGGCGCAGCTTCGCGCGGACTTGGTCTGGGCCAAGCCGCCGGTGCTGGGCTGCGGTGAGCACTGGCCCGAGGGCGCGATCAGGCGCAGCCGGGTCAACCGCTACGATCGCCGCGTCGAGCTGCTTTGCTTTGAGCCGGACGATCTTCCAAGCGGGGCCGGTGATCCGCCGGGGGGCTCGGTCTACGGGGATCCAACCTACACATGGACGCCGATCCGACCTGGGCCCGGGCCGCACCCGCTTGGGGGTCCCTGCTTTGAATTGGCGCTGATGGCTGAGGACCTCGAGGGCTTTGGCGAAGATGCGTCGCTGCGGCTGCGTGGGGGGCCCTATGATCTGCGCCACGCCTTCGCCGACGCGAGCCGGCGGGGTCCGCATCGGGTGTTTCACTTTCACGGCATCGCCAAAGGTGGCAAGTACACCGCGACGGTCGAGTCTGCCCCCGATGACCCGGTCGTGTTGTTCGAGCACGCCTCGCTGGACTCCTATATCGCGGGAATTGACGCGCCTGATCAGCAACCACAGGCCATCGCCATTCACATCGCGCGCCCGCCAGAGCAACGTGAGTCGGTGGGCCCCTACGAGTACAGCGCCCCCATAGGCTACGACGACCCCGAAGACTTCGAGGCTGAGACCCCATGAAAGATCAGCTCACCCTCCGCGTCGGCACTCCAGGATCCACTCCGATCCGCATCGAGTCGGCCCGATTAATCGACGTCGAGCGGCGCAACCCGACCATCGAGTTCGCTGCGCTCAACGACTTTGACGTCGGGGTCAACTTCACCGCGGTTGCACCTGGTCCGTACCGGCTGACGATGAAGATCGCCGGCCACCCAACCTTGCACTTCTCGACCCTGATCACAGGTGACGCCAATCGTTCGTTCGAGTTCGAGCAACCAACGCCCAAGTGCGTGACGATCACGACGCAGCAGGCAAGCGCCGGCGCCAGCGTGAGTCGGCGCGTCCACGTTGTCAGCTTCGCGCTGCCCAGCAAGCACGAGGCGGTCGTCCTCCTCTCGGGCGCGGATCTCAAAGGCGGCACCAACTACAAGGTGTTCGCCGAGACCTGGCGCGACGATCTCTACGATGGCCTCACGGATCTCGGAGATCGCAGGAACCTGCCGATCAAGCGCGTCATCCACGATCACACGGTTGTGTCGATCTTCGACTTCCGCACCGGCTTCCTCGAGGAGCAGATCAAGGGAACGACTGGCTGGCACACCATGCATCGCGCGATGCAGGGCACCCAGCCACCCTACCTCGACGACCCCGAGGCCCCTGAGGCCGGTCAAATTCGGGGTGACACCGACTCGGTCTCGATCACGGATGTCTACTACTACATCAGCGCAATCGGTCGGGACGCGCCCGGGTCTCTGCAAGAGCTGCACTTCTTCTCGCACGCGTACAGTCGAGCCCCGGTCTTGGCAAACACATACGACAACAGCGACACCGACGCCCGGGATCCCACTGACAAGGATCCGCGCATCAAAGACTTTCTTCCGATCAACCTCGCCCGCTACACCCGCCTGACCCAAGCCTTCACCAAAGACCCGTACATCAGGAGTTGGGGCTGCAACGGCAGCGACATGCTTGGCAAGATCAGGGCTGTCGCCCGGACCCATTCACCCGACGAGATGGTCAAGTACAAGGGCAAGGAGTACTCCACGGAAGACGTCATGCGCGAGCTCCGAATGTATGTGTTCACCGACAACTACATGATGAGTTGGTGTCGACAGCTGGGTGCCGACGTCTGGTCGGCAGCGCCAGGGACCAAGTCAACGTACCAGCACTCGGGCAAGCGGCACTACTTCCGCGTCGACGAGTCGCTGCATGGGAGCGTGATCGCTTGGTACGAGCGCAACTTTGGGTGTCAGCGAGACTTTGGCGGCACGGTCTCGTTTCGCAAGTTGGTGTGAGACACGTTGCGACAGATCTCATCAACCGGGAGTTCGTCGGCACGCGAACCAACGCAAGAAGGGAGGCTCACTCGAGCCTCCCTTCTCACGAACACCGTCCACACCCAGGCGAGCGAGCTCGCCGGAGCGGACGCGGCGCCTACTTCTTGGCGTCCTGGTGCTTCTTGATCAGCTCTTCCTGGATCGAAGACGGCACCTTGTCGTAGTGGGCGAACTCCATCGTGTACTCGGACTTGCCCTGGGTCGCCGAGCGCAGCTCGGTGGAGTAGTTGAACATCTCCGAGAGCGGCACGTGGGCGTCGATCACGGTGTTGCCCATGCTGGTCTCGGACCCAACGATGGTCCCACGACGGCGGATCAGGGTGGTCTGCATGCCGCCCTGGAACTCCTCGGGGCCCTCGACTTGGACCTTCATGATCGGCTCCATGATGACGGGCTTGGCGGCGCGCATGGCCTCGCGGAAGGCGGCGCGGGCGGCGATCTGGAACGCCATGTCGCTCGAGTCGACCGCGTGCGACTGACCGTCGTTGACTTCCATCTCGATGCCCGTGACCGGGGCTTCAATCAAGACGCCCTTGGTCATCGAGTCCTTGAAGCCCTTGTCACACGAGGGCACGTACTCGCGGGGGATCGAGCCGCCGGTGACCTTGTCGATGAAGCGATAGTGGGGGTCGCCTTCGGACTCGAGCTCGATCGGCCGCATCATGCCGGCGAGGCGGGCGTACTGACCCGAGCCACCGGTCTGCTTCTTGTGGGTGTAGTTGTAGGCGGTCTCGCGGGTGATGGTCTCGCGGTACGCGACCTGCGGCTCGCCGACGAGGGTGTCGACCTTGTACTCGCGCCGCATCCGCTCGATGTAGACCTCGAGGTGGAGCTCGCCCATGCCCGAGATGATGGTCTCGCCCGACTCTTCGTCGCGGTGGACCTTGAAGGTTGGGTCCTCCTTCGAGAACCGGTTGAGCGCCTTCGAGAAGTTGGCGTGGCCGCCCTTGTCCTTGGGCTCGATCGCGTAGCTGATGACGGCGTCGGGCACGTGCATCGACTGCATCGAGTAGCGGACGTTGCCGTCCGTGAAGGTGTCACCCGAGGCGCAGTCGATGCCGAACAGCGCGACGATGTCGCCGGCGTACGCCTCGTCGATGTCCTCCATCTTGTCGGAGTGCATCCGCACCAGGCGACCAAGCTTGTGCTTCTTGTTGGTCTTCTGGTTGTAGATGAACTCGCCCTTCTTGAGCGTGCCCTGATAGATCCGGGTGTAGGTCAGCTGACCGTACTTGCCGTCCTCGAGCTTGAACGCGAGCGCGACCAAGGGCAGCTCGGGATCGGTCTTGAGCATGATCTTCTCCTCGTCGTTGGCGAGGTCGAAGGCCTGGTTGTCGATCTCGTAGGGCGCCGGGAGGTACGACATCACGGCGTCGAGCAGGACCTGCACGCCCTTGTTCTTGTAGGCCGAGCCACAGAACACGGGGGTCAGACCAAGCGCGATCGTGGCCTTGCGGATCACGGGCTCCATCTCTTCGGCGGAGACTTCCTCTTCCGAGAGGAATTTTTCCATGATCGCGTCGTCGAAGTCGCCGAGCGCCTCGACGAGCTTGAGGCGGTACTCCTCGACACCCTCGACGAGCTCGGCCGGGCACTCCTCGATGCGGATGTTCTCGCCGTTCTCGCCGTCGAAGTAGTAGGCCTTGCGCGTGCGCAGGTCGACGACACCCTCGTGCTCGTCCTCGGCGCCGATCGGGTAGGTCACGAGCACGGCGTTGTGGTGCAGCTTCTCGCGCAGCTGCTTGGTCACCTTGAACGCGTTGGCACCCGAGCGATCCATCTTGTTGATGAACGCGAGACGCGGGACGTTGTAGCGGCGCATCTGCCGGTCAACGGTGATCGACTGCGACTGCACGCCGGACACCGAGCACAACACCAAGATCGCGCCGTCGAGCACGCTCAGCGCCCGCTCGACCTCGACGGTGAAGTCGACGTGTCCGGGGGTGTCGATGATGTTGACGTCGAACTCTTTCCACTTCACCGCGGTCGCGGCCGACTGGATGGTGATGCCGCGCTCTCGCTCGAGCTCCATCGAGTCCATCGTCGCGCCGACGCCGGACTTGCCTTTGACCTCTTCGATCTTGTGAATGCGGCCCGTGTAAAACAGGATCCGCTCGGTGAGCGTCGTCTTGCCCGAGTCGATGTGGGCGGAGATTCCGATATTGCGAACTTTGTCGAGGTCCATGGCTCTGTCTGGGCTGAAGTACAGAAACCGCGGGCTGGCGCCTGTTGGCAGGCTGCCCCGCGGGCGCGCGGAGGATGCCACACGGTCGGCGAACCGACAGGTGTACGGCGCGGTTGCGGCGTGACGGTCCACACTCTGGAGTGGTTGCGCAGGCGCGTGGCGGCCGATCGAGCGCCTCATAGCGTGATCTCGGAGTTGTCAGTGAGCAAGAGCCCACTTCTGCGACCGGCGATCGACACACGACGCCACCACTCACACGCGACTGGCCCGCGGCTGGCCGCGACCGGCGCGCAACTGGCGCTGGGGATCTTGCTCGGATCCGGCGGGAAAAGAGCGCGGTCGGACCCAAAAACAAATCCGAGTCGCTGCCTGCGCCGCCCACCAGCGTCGGCCACCACGCTGTAGTATCTCGCCCCGATCGGCGGCCCCCGAGCTGCCACGAGGCGAGCATGACCAAGCACGATGACGCGTCCACCGAGTCGCCCAGCAACTTCATCATCGACGCCGTGACCGAGGATCTCGCGGCGGGTCGCTACACGCGGCCGGTCTGCACACGGTTCCCGCCCGAGCCCAACGGCTACATGCACCTTGGCCACGCCAAGGGAGCGACGATCAGCTACGGCGTGGCCAAGCGCTTCGGCGGCCTGTTCAACCTGCGGATGGACGACACCAACCCCGCCGCCGAAGATCAGGTGTTCGTCGACGCGATGATCGAAGACGTCGCGTGGCTGCTTGGCTGCGATCTCGAGGGTCGGGTGTTCTACGCGTCGGACTACTTCGAGCAGCTGTACCTGTACGCGGTCCAGCTGATCGACAAGGACCTCGCCTACGTCGAAGAGCTCACGCTCGAGCAGATCCGCGAGCACCGGGGCAACTTCTTCAAGCCCGGCCGGCCGTCGCCGTGGCGGGATCGCCCGGTCGCCGACAGCCGCCGGCTGTTCGAAGAGATGAAGGCGGGCAAGCACGCGCCGGGCTCGCTGACGCTGCGCGCCAAGATCGATCCAGCCCACGGCAACATGAACATGCGGGATCCGGTGCTGTACCGGATCTTGGATCAGACCCACCACCGCGCGGGTCCGTGGCGGATCTACCCGATGTACGACTACGCGCATCCGCTCTCGGACGCGATCGAGGGCGTGACCCACTCGACCTGCGGCAAGGAGTTTGCGGATCACCGGCCGCTCTACGACTGGTGCCTGGCCAACGTCGACATCGTCGAGCCGCCGCGACAGATCGAGTACGCCGAGATCGGCATCACGGGGGTGGTGCTGGCCAAGCGTCACCTGCGAAAGCTGGTCGAGTCCGGGGTGGTCGCGCGCTGGGATGACCCGCGCTTGCCAACCGTCCGCGGGCTGCGGCGGCGCGGGGTCCCGGCCGAGGCGATCGTGCGCTTCTGCGAAGAGCTGGGTGTGAGCGACGGCTCGCCGGGCAGCGTCGACACGGCGCGACTCGAGGCCACCGTGCGCGACTACCTCAACGCCGAGGTCCCGCGGGTGATGGGCATCCTGCATCCGCTCAAGGTCACGATCGACAACATCCCCGAGGGCCAGATCGAGCAGCTCGACGCCCCCTTCATGCCCGACAGCGACGCCCACGGCTCGCGGCTGCTGCCCTTCTCGCGCGAGATCTACATCGACCGCGACGACTTCATGAAGGTCGCGCCCAACAAGAAGTACTTCAGGCTGTCGCTCGGCCGCGAGGTCCGGCTGCGCTACGCCTACGTGCTCAAGTGCACCGAGGTCATCGAGGATCCCAACACCGGCGAGATCCTCGAGCTACGCGGGACGATCGACCCGGACACCAAGGGCAAGAACCCCGCCGACGGACGCAAGATCAAGGGCACGATCCACTGGATCGACGCTGGGGCCGCGCTGCCCGTGGAGGTTCGGCTCTACAACAACCTGTTCACCGACGCGCTCGAGGAGTTCGACGGCAGCCAGGCGATCCAGGACTACGTCGATCCCGACTCGCTCGAGATCGTGACCGGCGCGTTCGTCGAGCCCAGCTTGCGCGACGCGGCGGTCGGGCATCGCGTGCAGTTCGAGCGGGTTGGCTACTTCGCCGTCGACCCGGACAGCGAGTCGGCCAGGCACCTGGTGTTCAACCGCACGGCCACGCTGCGCGACAACAAGTTCAAGAAGATCTTCAAGGCCCCGCCCAAGTAGCGCGGCCAAAGCGCATGCGAGGCTCCAAGGAGCGAAGCGACCACGAAGCTGTCCGATCACAGCCGTCGAGCCCCCTTCCAGGGGGCCACACATGCGACCGACTACAGCCAGCCCCGAGGAGCGAAGCGACCAGACGCGAAGCGGCTGCAGTCGGCGCGCGTACGAGGAGCGAAGCGACCACCAAGCTGTCCGATCACAGCCGTCGAGCCCCCTCCCAGGGGGCCACACATGCGACCGACTACAGCCAGCCCCGAGGAGCGAAGCGACCAGACGCGAAGCGGCTGCAGTCGGCGCGCACGAAAGCGCATGTGGGGGTAAAACCTATTGCGGGTTGATTACTTCTAGCTTGAGGCCGCCCGGGTACGCGTACGAGGTGACCCCCGTGTACCCAACCTGGCTCACGCCAAACGGCTGGTTGCTGGACGCGAAGTGGGTGCCTTCGCCGACCACGACGTCGGCGACCTCATAGTTGCCGACCTGGTAGTAGCCACCGACCGGGTTGCCGTCGATCGTGACCTCGGCGCCGTTGACCGGGCGCGTGATCTGGGCGTAGTGCACGTCGTAGCCGGTGCCGGTCACGAAGGTGTAGCGGTTGAGGAACTGCTCGGTCGGGACCATCTGGTACATGGCCGGATCGCCCGTGCCCGCGTTGGGGTTCTCGCTCTCCAGGTACTGAACCGGCATGAACGGCCCGTTGCCCGTGATCACGAAGCTCTGGCTGGTTGCGAACTGGTGGTACTGGCCCTTGTTGAGGTTCAGCGGGAAGCCAGGCTGCGCGGGGACGGTGTTGATCATCACGCCGTCTTCACCACCGTAGACGCGCCAGTGGTACTGCTCGTTGCCGCGGGTTGGCGCGTGGGCGCCGACGTACTCCTCGCCCCAGTACTCGAGCGGGATCGCGGCCTCCTCCAGGTGATCGCAGTAGGTCGCCGGGGACTGCGGAATGTTGGCGCACTCGGTCGCGCCGATCACATGGACCGGCTGGTTGGAGGCGATGATCGTCCCCGAGAGGTCGCCGCCGTTTTGCTGGGCCACGACCAAGTTGAGGACCTCGTAGCGGTCGAGCACGACCATCGTCGAGGCGAACGCCGCGAGCGCTGGGATCCCGCCGCCGCCCGCCGTCGCGCCGCCAACGGTGATGTTGACGGACGAGTTGTCCTGGGTCCCGATCGCCATCATGTAGCTGGGGTAGTTGCCGATCGTCGCGCGGTACGAGGGCACCACGTAGTTGCCGGTCAGCGCGTACTCGGGCAGCAGCATCGAGGCGTCGTTGGTCGCGGTCGCGCCGATCGGCGAGTGCTGGTAGGCAACGATCGGCAGGTCGGTCTCGAGCCGGTAGACGCCGCCTTGGCGGGTCGTCGTGACGCTGTCGATCTCCGCCTGGGACAGCGACCAAGTGTAGGCGCCCTGCGGCTGGATCACGACCGGGCCGCCCTGCGCTTGCTCGACGTTGCTGTTTGGCGGGATGAAGTAGAGCTGGGCGTTGACCGGGGTGTCGCTCGAGATGTTGCCGGCGATCAGCGAGTCGTTCTGCGCGGGTGCGTTGACGTTGCTGTAGTAGTTGTCGTGCTTGGTCGCGAAGAACGAGCAGCCAACCGAGCTCGGGGCGTCCTGAATCAGGATGCACAGCGGGACGCAGCTGCCAAACGAGCACTCTTCGGTGGGGTCACAGGGCACGGGCTCTTCCCAGCCGTCGCCGAGATCGTTGCACTCTTGGGTGTTGTTGGGGTCGAAGCACTCGACCTGGCCCGGGTTGCACAGCTGGTCGTCTCCGTCGCCGTCTCCGTCGCCGTCGCCGTCGCCGTCGCCGTCGCCGTCGCCGTCGCCGTCGCCGTCGC
>NZ_JMCC02000167.1 GCF_000737335.2 Enhygromyxa salina
AGCCCAGATCGGGGCGGGGCTCGGCCCCAACGACATCACCTACATCGAGGCTCACACTTGCTGGGTCCCGCGCGAGGGATCATCGGACACGCCGCGCTGGATTGGGTTGGACCGAGCGTCGCCGAGGCGCGGCTGCCCACCCGCGACGGCAGCGGCCCGCTCCACGCCACCAGCTTGCTCGAGCGCTTCTTGTTGCTCCCGGTCACCTCGGCGCTGCGCCGGCTCACGCTCGCGGGCAGCTTCACCCAGCACCCCGCGCTGGGCGAGCTGCTGGCCGGGTCGCGCTGCGCGGCGAGCTTGCGCGCGCTCGAGCTGTCCGAGCTTCGCCGCCTGACCCTGCGCGACGCGAGCTTCGAGCGGCTGCGCGAGCTGAGCCTCGACGCGCTCGAGCTCGAGCTCGACCAGCTGTCGGCGCCGGCGCTGCGATCGCTGCGGGTGGTGCTGCGGTTTCCGGGGGACGACATCACCTCGACCTTCGCGGGGCTTCACGCGCCAAGACTCGAGCACTTCGAATTTGGGACCCAGACCTATGACTATTGGGACCAACACCAAGGCCCGCTGCAGCGACACCTGCTCGCGACCTTGCAGCTGCCTTGCTTCGCCAAGCTGCGCTCGCTGACGCTGCGCTCGCTGGGCGAGTCGCTGCCCTATCACACCGGGCTCGCGCAGATGCTCGAGCGGATCCCGGCGATCGCCACGCTCGAGCGCATTGACCTGCGCGAGGCCAAGATCCCTGCGGGCGTGCGCACGGAGTTCGAGGCGAGGCGCACCCAATTGCCCGGTCTGCTGCTGCCGCCTCCATAGCGCGGCCTATCTACAAAACACCTTTGCGGTCGTTGGCCGCCTCGCGTACCGTCGAGGCGTGGCACGCGGCGCAAAGGTCCTGATACCGTGCAGCTTTGCGCTCGTCGCGTGCTACCCCTGGGGCCGCGCGGGCATCAGCGAGATCGACGTCGGCGTCGATGTCCGCGTCGACGCCATCATTTTTGTCCCCGAGCGAAACGGCGGGCTGTTTGCGGCGGTCTCGGGTGGGGCGGTCGTCGACCACGATGGCCAGCGCTGGGACCTCTCTGACCACGCGCTTCGGGCCTCGAGCACCGACGATCTCGGTCGCTACTGGGTGTGTGGCGACCACGGCTATCTCGCGTTCACGGACATCGACCCCGCCCAAGCGGTGGAGCCCACCTGGTTCCCGGTCACGACCGGGGACGAGCGAGATCTCTACGCGATCGTCGCAGACACGGACCACGTCGTCGTGGTTGGCGATGAGGTCCTGCTCGTCGGAACCGAGACCGACGGCGCGTGGGAATGGAGCGAGCCCCCAGTGCCCAGCGAAGGTTGGGGTCGGCTGCGCGGCGTCAGCCAGCTTGGGAGCGACGACGCGAAGGTGTTCCTGGCGGTCGGGCACAACGGGCGGGCCCTGCTCTCGCCAGAAGGCGCCGACACCTGGACGCCAGTAGACGGCCTCGACCCAGACATCGACTTCAACCACCTGTGCGGAAATTTGGCGCTTGGCGACGATCTGGTCCGCGCGTGGTGGACAGCCGACGGCTGGTCGATCGCATCCGGCGATGGTGATGCCGACTTCGTTGGCTGCGGCGGCGGGTTTGTCCTGAGCTCGGATCGCTGGATCTCGGAGTTCGGCGACAAGGGTCTCGAGCGGCTCTATCGCTTGCCCTGGCAGCCACGCGCGATTGATCAGCGGTTCGGCCTTCTCGTTGGGGGTGATAGCGGCCACGTCGCGTGGTGGTCACCCGGGCACGTTGGCGAATACTGAGCAACGGCGAGGAGTGGCACCCACCCCGGGGTTGGCCAGGCTTCGAGCAGGGCGCGCAGCAGCGGTGGCGGCGCGAGCCATCGGGCTTCCATGCAGGGCTGCGGGATCGGATACTGCACGCGATGTCACTCGCGTCTCGCTCCCTTGGTCTATGTCGTCGCTCCGTCGGTCTGTTCCTTGCTCTGCCCGTGGTCCTCGCGTGTACGCCCGCGCCCGCTGGCGACGACGGCTTCACGAGCTTCACCACCAATCCAACGAGTAACGGCGACGGCGACGGCGACGGCGACACGGCAGAGACCGGCGAGAGCAGCGGGGACGGGGATGGGGACACCGGCAACGGCGACTGTGGCGACGGGGTCGTGCAGATGGGCGAGGAGTGCGATCTTGGCCCGCAAAATTCCGCGTCGGGTCAGTGCACACCCAATTGCTTCATCGCCAAGTGCGGCGACGGCTTCCTGTACGAGGGCTTCGAGGAGTGTGACGACGGCAACCCAAGTAACACGGATGAATGCGTGACCGACTGCAAGCTCGCGACCTGCGGCGACGGCTTCGTGCACGACGGCGTCGAGATCTGTGACGACGGCAACGACAACGACGCCGACGGCTGCAACGCCATGTGCCTGCCGGGCTCGTGCGGCGACGGGATCCTGCAAGAGGGCGAGCAGTGCGACGACGGCAACCCCGACACCAGCGACGACTGCCCAGCCTGCCAGCTCGCCTTTTGTGGTGATGGCTACATCCAAGCCGGCGTAGAGGCGTGCGACGACGGCAACATGGCCAGCGACGACGCCTGCACCTACCCGTTTTGCGAGGAGGCCGTGTGCGGCGACGGGATCGTCTGGGCGGGCGTGGAAGAGTGCGACGACGCCAACCTCGACGACGACGACGCGTGCCCCAGCACCTGCATCCCGGCCTCGTGCGGCGACGGCTTCAAGCAGCAGGGCGTCGAGGAGTGCGACGACGGCAACAACGTCAGCGATGATGGCTGCGACGCGATGTGCTTCGCCGAGTGCGACGGCGACATCATCGTCGACGACTGGAACGGCTACACCTACTTCAAGGTCCCGGTCATGGGCGCGATGACCGATCCAAACATCGCGCAGGCCTGCGCCGACTGTGGGCTGCAGACGCCGTGCGCGGGCCCGGGCGGGTGCAACTACAACGACAACATCTGCCTGCAGACCAACAACGAGGCCAGCTGCGGCAACCCGATGATGTCGATGTCGCAGATGCTGTGCAACGCCTCGCCGAGCCAGTGCATGGAGCTGTGGGGCGTGTACCAGTACATGGGCAACAACTGGAACGGGGGCTGCGGCGCCGAGCAAAACTCGTGGTGCTCGCAGGGCAACAACCAAAACAACAAGTTCGCGCTGTGCGTGCTGCCGTAGGCGCACCCACCCCCCTGCGATAAGCTCCGCGAATGCGCCAGCGCCTCAGCGACGCCCACCGGATCGTCGTCAAGCTCGGGACCCACGTCGTCACCCACCACGGCCGCGCGTTCGCGCTTGGCCGGGTGTTCGCGCTGGTCGAGTCGCTCGCGGCCCTGCGCCGCGCTGGCAAAGATGTGATCGTGGTCTCGAGCGGCGCGGTCGGGCTTGGCCGCAAGGCGCTGGGGCTCGAGGGTCCGCTCTCGCTCGGGCTGCGCCAGGCCTGCGCGGCGGCGGGCCAGGGTCGGTTGATCTCGCTGTACAGCCAGGCGTTTGGCCAGCTCGACGTCGAGGTCGCGCAGGTGTTGCTGACCCAAGACGACCTCGCGGATCCCGATCGGGCCTTGTGCCTGCGCACCACCTTGCTGCGCTTGCTCGAGCTTGGTGCGATCCCGATCCTCAACGAGAACGACTCGGTCAGCGTGCGCGAGATCATCGAGCAGTCCAACGCCGTGTTCGGTGACAACGACGGGCTCTCGGCCCGGGTCGCGGCGGCCCTCGACGCGGACTTGTTGATGCTGCTGACCGACGTTGACGGGCTCTACACGTCCAACCCACGCAGCGATCCAACGGCGCGGCGGATCCCCTCGCTCGAGGCCGTTGACGACGAGGCGCTCGCGCGGGCGGTCGGGGGCTCGGACTCGGGAACCGGTGGGATGCGCTCCAAGCTCGAGGCCGCCCGGGTCGCGTTTGATGCGGGCGTCGATGTGTTGATCGTCGATGGCCACACCGAGCACCTGATCGAGCGAGCGCTGCGCGGCGACGACATCGGCACCTTCATCGCCAGCGCCGAGCGCCGCAGCAAGCGACGCCGCCACATCGCGCTGGCGCCCTGCGTGGGCGCGATGGTCATCAACGCCGGGGCGATCGCGGCGCTGAGCGGGGCCAAGGCTTCGCTGCTGCCGATCGGCGTGGTCGAGGTCCATGGTAATTTCACGACTGGTGGACTCGTCGAGCTGCGCGACGAGAGCGGCCTGGTGCTTGGGCGCGGACTGGCCAACTACGGCAGCAACGCGTGCCGGCAGCTCGCTGGCCACCACAGCCGCGAGATCGATCGTATCTTGGGCTGGCGCGGGTACGATGCGTTGATCACCCGCGACAACCTGGTTCTGCAGGAGCTGGATCCATGACCGAGACCGTGAGCCAAACCGTGAGCCAAACCGAGAGAGAGCCCGACCCAATTCAAGCCATGGCGGCGGCGGCCCGCCGCGCTGGCAAGCAGCTGGCCGCGCAGAGCGGTGAGGCGCGCGCTGCCCTGCTGCGTGCGCTCGCCCAGGCCCTCGAGGCGCCCAAGAACATCGCGACGCTGCTGGCCGCCAACCGTGCCGACGTCGAAGCTGCCAAGCTCAGGGCCAACACCCACGACCCGCTGTCCCCTGCCCTGATCGCGCGGCTGGGTCTGAGCGCGGCCAAGCTCGCGGGCCTCGCCGATGGTCTGCGCCAGCTCGCCGCCATGCCCGAGCTGCTCGGCGCCGTACAGATGCAGCGCGAGCTCGACGACGGCCTGGTGCTCGAGCGCGTCAGCTGCCCGCTTGGCGTGCTTGGTGTGGTGTTCGAGGCCCGGCCCGACGCGGTCCCGCAGATCACGGGGCTCGCGCTCAAGAGCGGCAACGCGGTGCTGCTCAAAGGCGGCAGCGAGGCCCAACGCAGCAACGCGGCGCTGCTCGAGGTGATCCACGCCGTGCTGGGTGCGCACGGACTGGACACCGCCTGCGTGACGCTGCTGGAGGATCGCGCGGCATTTCATGGATTGCTGAAATGTCACGATCACGTCGATCTGATCATCGCCCGCGGCTCGGGGGAATTCGTGCAATTGGTCATGGACTCGACCAAGATCCCGGTGCTCGGTCACGCCGAAGGGCTGTGTCATCTATACGTTCACGCCGACGCCGAGGCCGAGCGCGCGACCGCGATCGCCGTTGACGCGAAGTGCTCGTACCCGGCGGCCTGCAACGCGATCGAGACCTTGCTGTGGCACGCCGAGGCCCGCGAGACCAGCTGGGCGTGCCTGGCCGCGCTGGCTAAGCGCGGCGTCGAGTTGCGCGGGGATCCAGCCACGATCGAGCTGGCCGCGGGGCTCCCGGTCCAGCCAGCGAGCGACGCAGACTGGGACACCGAATACGGCGAGATGATCTTGGCGGTGCGGCAGGTCGACAGCTTGGACGCCGCGCTCGCGCACATCGAGCACCATGGTTCGCGGCATACCGCGGCGATCGTGTGCGCGGACGAGTCGAGCGCGAGTGAGGCGTTCGTAGATGGGGTGGACGCGGCGTGCGTGTTCGTGAACGCCAGCACCCGGTTCGCCGATGGCTACCGGTTTGGGCTCGGCGCCGAGGTTGGGATCGCCACGGGCAAGCTCCACGCCCGCGGCCCGGTCGGCGTCGAGGGGCTGCTGAGCTATCGCTGGCTGCTGCGTGGGCAGGGCCAGATCGCGAGCAGCTACGGGCCAGGCCTGCGGGCCTTCAAGCACCGCGACCTGATCACGAATCGGTGAGCGCCCCGGGTTCGGCTGGGTTCGAGTGCGCGGGGGTGGCTACGGCGGGCACGCGCCAGGGTACACTGGCGCCATGCGCTCGCGATTGCTCCCCGCCATTCCTGCGTTGCTACTGGTTGCCTGCACGGCCGAGCCCGAGAGCGACGGCGATGGGCAGACGGGCACCGACGCTGGCATGACCGAAGCGGACACCGGCGAGTCCGGTGATGGGGACGGTGATGGTGATGGTGATGGCAATGGCGACGGCGACGGCGATGGCGAGGATCCGACGCCTCAGAACCTGCCGACGCCAACCGGCGCCTGCCCAACCTTCGAGAGCGGGTACGTTCCATTCTCGCCGGCGTCGATCGATCAGCGCACCGTGAGGCTGTGGGTTGGCGAGGATCCGCAGCCGGGCGGGCTGTTGGTGATCTACTGGCACGCGTACACATCGGGGGCCGACGAGGCCGCGTTCACCTTGTCGGCGCCGGTCATCGAAGCGATCACGGCGGCCGGTGGCGTCGTCGCGGCGCCGTTCGCCGCCGATGACGTCGGCGAGTTTCCCTGGTTCGTCGTCAACAATTCGGATCGGCAAGACGACATGCTGTTGGCCGACGAGATCGTCGCCTGCGCGATCGAGCAGGTTGGCGTGGATCCACGCAGGATCCACAGCTCCGGCATGTCGGCCGGGGGCCTGCAGACCACGGCGTTCTCCATGGCCCGCTCTCACTACATTGCTTCGTCCGCGAGCTTCAGCGGCGGCACATTCATGCAGCTGCCCTTCGAGGACGCCAGCAACAAATTTTCCGCGATGATCATCCACGGGGGTGACAACGACATCTTTGGCGGCGCCGTCAATTTCAAGACCCTGAGCACGGCGTGGTTCAACCAGCTGCGCGACAACGGCAACTTCGCGTTCATGTGCGACCACGGGGGCGGGCACACGATCCCCTCGGGTTACGGCAGCTCCGTCGCAAACTTCTTCTTCGCGCACCCGTTCGGGACCCAGCCTTCGCCCTACGCGGAGGCGCTCCCGGCCGAGTTCCCGACCGACTGCTCGCTGTGACGACTCGCCGGCCGCGAGCCTGGCTACGAGCCCGCCCGCGCCGTCTTCAGCCGCGCGCCGCGGGCTTCGCTGGCGACCTCGAGCAGCCGGCGATCCCGAGTCCAACGCACGCGATCCTGCTCGGCCAGGGCCCGCCACGCGAGCGAGTTCTCGAGCCGGATCAGGTGCTCGGTGCTGGCCGCGAGCAGCCCACCGAGCACGCGATGGACCGCCGGCGAGAGCGGCTGCGACGACGCGGCGACCGGCAGCAACCCGGCGATCAAGCTCAGGCCACGCTCGACGAACTCGTGGGGCCAGCCAACGTGGCGACCAAGCTTGGTCAGCCAGCCGAGCACCGCCAAGAACACGTGGGCGTCCTCGATCGTGCGAAAGGGCTTGAGCACGCGCAGGTATCCGTCGCCGGGCAGCAGCTCGCTGGGCTCGACCCGGACCTCGCGCAGGCTGACCGGCGCGTGGGGCAGCTCGGGCACGAAGGTTGGGCTGACCGGATCGCCAAAGCTGACGCCCTCGCGCGCGACCGGGATCCTTGCCACGCGCAGCCGGTTGCGGCCTTGCTCGTCCTGCCCGCTGACCGCGACCACCAACAATTCGTCAGCGAGGTGGCCCAAGGTCGCGAAGCTCTTGTCACCGGTGATCCGACCGCCGCCGTCTTCGGTCAGCGTGAGCGTGCACGCGAGCTTGCTCGGGTGCGCGCCCTCGGCCTCGGTCGCGCACAGGGCCCGCCGCAGCGGCGCCTGATCTGCCCCCAGCAGCTGCCGCAGCGCGGCCGTGTAGCCCGAGCCAAACGCGTAGGCGAGCCGGTCCGCCGCGAACCCGCCGAGCACCGCGGCGGCCGCTGGCGAGGCACCGCGGGTGACCTCGAGGTGGGTCTGCCACCACGCGTCGACGCTGGCGATCGCGGGCGTGTTGGGATCGCGGCGCAGCAGCGCCTCGAACAGCTTGGTGGGATCATCGATCCGGTCGACCTCGGACATCGCCCCATCCTCGCGCATTCGCGGCGTCTGTGCATGTTGGCCCGCGCAGGGCCGCCAACCGGGCGGCCCCACCGCGGCGCAGTCAGGCGGCCTCGGCCGACAGCGCGGTCACCGGTACGCTCGCCTGCCGGGCCTGACCCACGTGGGCGTTCCAGGCCTGAACCCGGTGATCCATGACGCGAAACCACAGCGGGGGAACCAGCGCCAAGATCACCATGGTCGCGTAGCCGCTGGGCAGCTGCGGCACCGCGGCGTGATGGCGCAGGCGATCGTACTCGCGGCTGGCGAGGTAGTGGTGATCGCTGTGCCGGGCCAGGTTGAACAGGAAGTAGTTCGACACCCGGTGGGCCGAGTTCCACGAGTGCTCGGGCCGGACCCGCTCGTACTTGCCGCTGGCGAGCCGCTGACGCGCGAGGCCGTAGTGCTCGACGTAGTTGATCGCCTCGAGCAAGCTGAACGCGATCACCCCGTGAACAATGAACAAGCCCAGCGCGAGCGAGCCCATGCTCAGATAGATGCCCGCGTACACGGCGGTGAGCACCAGCGCGTAGCGGGTTCGGCGATCGCGAAGGCTCCACCACGCGATGTCCCGCTGCGCACAGCGACCGCGCTCGAGCCCCCACGCGCTGCGCAGGCTGCCGAACACCGTGCGTAGATAGAACCGATAGAAGCCCTCACCCAAGCGCGAGCTGGCCGAGTCCAAGGGCGTGGCCACGTGGCGGTGGTGCCCAAGCACGTGCTCGACGCAAAAGTGGGTGTAGCTGACGCAGGTCATCAGGACCTCGGCCGCCGCGCGGTGCAGCGGGTGCTTTCGGTGCATCAGCTCGTGGGCGATGTTGATGCCGCCCGCGCCGTTGAGGACCCCGAGCGAAGCGACGCTGCCCGCGATCTCGAGCGCGCTGAAGTCCCCGCTGCTCAGCCGCCACAGCACGTAGATCGTTGTTAGCAATTGCACGGGCACCCACGCCAGCAGCGGCACATCAAACACCCAGCGGTGGCCAACGGCCTCGTCGGGGTTGACCTGATCTTGATCGAGCAGCGCGTCGAACAGCGGGATCATGCCAAAGGTGATCACCAGCGGGACGATCGTCCACAAGCCACCAAGCTCGACGCCAAGCGCCAGCGTTGCGGGCAACATGAACACCAAGAAGAACGGAGCGATGCGATTCATTGGGGTGCCTTCACGGGTGGGGGTGCGAGAAACAACAGATTGGCGAGCTCCAGCGCGTGGTCGCCTGGGCCCCACAAGGGGACGCGCAGGCTGCCGGTCGCGCTGCGCAGCAGCAGGTTGCCCGCGACTTGGACCAGCGCCGCGCGGATCGGCAGGCCCGGTCGCAGCCGCGCTTGGCCGTGCTCGCGCAGGAACGCCTCCACGACCGAGAGCAGCGGGACCACGCGCTCGAGCATGATCGCGCGACCCGGCGTGCCGCCGCCGCGGCGGGTCGCGTCCTCGTCGTGATCGGGGTCGTCGATCAGCTCGCGCAAGATGATCGGCGCGAGCGAGGGGCGCGACTCGAGGAAGCTGGCGAACGAGCGCACCACCGCGGCGAGCTGGCCTTCGAACGCGGCCTCGCCGGTCATGAAGCGCATCAGCTGCGCGCCGAGCTGGTCGAAGGCGCGCTCGACGACGGCCCGATACAGCAGCTCTTTGGACGCGAAGTGATAGAGCAGCGAAGGCCGCCGGATACCCGCCCGCGCGGCGATGTCAGCCAACCGAGCCGGCGCGTAGCCGACCGCCGCGAACTCGCGCTCGGCCGCATCGAGGATGCGCTCGGGGGTGCTGAGGTCGTTCGCGGCAGCTTGCCTACTCACGAGTAGACAAGTAGCCTACTCATGAGTAGGCAAGCAAGCCGTCCAGACGTGACAGATCTCCGAACGCCGTTCTGCTTGCCAAGACCGCGCTTCCCGACTCAGTTGTTCTGACCCGCCGAGCCCGGGCCCCTGCGGCCCAACACGCTGCCGGGTGGCACCTCGGTGGCGGTCATGCGGTAGTAGTGCATCGTCGGCGTGAGCCCGCCGAAGGCCACGATGCCCTGCTTCTCGTCTGGAAAATAGAAGAAGGTTCCGATGTAGCGACCCGCGGCGATCATGCCGTGGATCAGCCCGCTCGCCGGGTGCTGCTGCATCTGCGCCTGCGGTGTCGGGAGCTTGGGCTCGTTGGCGTGCTTGCGCAGGACCTGCTCGAGCATCACCCGCGTGGACTTGCCGTTGAACGGCTTGCACACGTCGAGCAGCTCGGTCGTCTCGGTGATCGCCAGGAAGTCGCTGAATACCTCGGAGAAGCTGTCTGACTGGGAGCCGTCGGCGTCGCGCAGGGACTCGCGGAGCGCGGTGAGCTGCTGGGTGAGCTTGGACATGACCCCACACCAAAACATCGCGCGGTCGCCGTCAAGCGGTCAGCTTGTCTGAGCCAGATCACGACGCTGGAAACCAGCCAGCCTAAAACTGCCCGACGAGCCCCACTGTCGCCCCTGCCCGGGTGGGGGCCACCATTGGCATCCCCGTGACGCGATTGCGCCACTTTCCGTAGCGCGCCCGACGAACGATCCCGGCGATCAGCAGCGCAGCGCCACCCCCCACCGCGACGCCCGCCGTGGCCCAGCCAGCCGGGATGCTGCGCGGCGCGTCGAGATCTAGATCCGATGCGATCGCGGTTGCGACCGCGGCCATCGAACCCAGCGAGATCGCAGTGACGCCGCCAACGATCAACCCGGTGCCCATGGGCTTGGCGTCGATCCGGGTCGCGGCCTCCCACTCGGACAGGCGATGCTGATCACGAACGCCCGTGCCGATCATGATGCCGCCGGCGACCAACATCGAGACCCCCGCGGGCACTTGGCTGACGACCGGCTGGGTGGTGTCGCGGCCGCCGGCGAACTCGAAGGTCGCCGCCGTCAACAGCCCGAGCCCAGCGGTCAGCATGACCGCGCCACCGACGAAGCGACCGGCGCCGGACCACGGCGGCTGGGGCACGGCCTGCATCCGCGGCGGGGCGTCGACGAGGTAGGGCTGATCGGCGCCGTGGTTGACGACGACGAGGCTGTCGCCGCTGACGATCGCCACGTCGCCCGGCGCGGGGGCGACGACGATCGGGCCGACCTCTTCGGCGACCGGCAGCGCGTCCGCGGGCGGAGCGACCGTGATGGGCTCGACCTCGACCTCGGGTGCGGGTGCGGGTGCGGGTGCGGCCTCGGGTGCGGGGGCAGGCTCGGGTGCAGGGGCAAGCTCGGGCGCCGGGCCCTCGACGGCACCAACTGGCTCGGGCGGCAGCGCAGGTTCGGCAGGCAGCGCGGGAGGTGGGACCGCGAGCAAGGAACCTACGAGTACGAGCGACAGCATGGCGCTACTGTATCGGATTTTTGGCTTGGATCGAGCCGCGAAAAGCGACGCGGCAAATTGCCAAGACGCACTTCTGGCCGCCTCTAAGCCCATGTAAGCGTCGATCTACGCTCGCGTTGCACTCGCGCGCCGGAGGATCCCACCGCGTGTGGGTTGGGTATTTCCACCCGGCTCCACTCGGCGGCGGACCGGGCGCGCCGCTGGCCGAAGGGGTCGCTGTTCTTTGGATCGCTCACAGCTCGAGCGAGCGCCAACGACCGCGCAAGAACACCACGCCCAAGATCACGCTGCGCAGCGTCCAGTCGAGCGCCGTCGCGATCCAGACGCCGCGCAGCCCAAGTCCAAGCTGCACGCCGAGCATCCAACACCCGATCACCCGGACCAGCAGTCCACCAAACAAGGCCGCGACCACGGGTGATCGGGTATCGCCGGCGCCGCGCAATCCGTGACCCAGCACCACCGCGATCGCCATCATCGGCTGGGCGATCACGAGGATCGGCATCGCCCGCTGGGCCGCTTCGATCAGCGCTTCGCCCGACTCGCCCGGGGCCACGAACATCGGCAAGGTCCAGGCCGCGGTCGCCCAGATCAGCAGCCCAAACCCGCTCAGCGCCAGCGCGCAGGACAACGCCGCAAACCCGCCGCCGCGACCCGAGCCGTCGGGGTCGCGGCGGCCCAAGAACTGGCCGACCACGGTCGCGGCCGCGACCCCAAATCCTTCGGCGCCCAAAAAGCAGATCGACTCGAGGGTCAGCAGCGCTTGGTTGGCGGCCATCACCGTCGCGCCGAGCGCCGCGACCACGACGGCGTAAGACACGTAGCCAACGTGGATCACGAGGCGCTCGAGGATCGCCGGGCTGCTCAGACGCACGAGCTCGCGGCGGGCCAGCAACGCGGCGGGCGTGGCCCGACGACCGAACACCTCGACCACCTGCACCGGGCAGCTTGGGCGCCGCAGCATGGCCAAGGTCAGCCCACACGCGAGCGCGTAGGCCAGCACGGTCCCGAGCGCCGCCCCGGCGGGGCCGAGCTCGGGGATCTCGAGCGGGCCAATCGCCACGCCGTAGATCAGGGTGTAGTTGGCGACGATGTTGACCACGTTCGCGAGGCCACCGATCCAGAAGGTCGTCTTGGTGTCGCCGCTTCCGTTGAGGATCAGGGCCCCGGCGGCGGCCACGAACACAGCCGGGTAGGCGCAGAAGCCCACGCGCATGTAGACGGTCGCCGCCGCTTGGATCGGCTCGCTGCCCGGCCCTGGCGGCGCCATGATCTGGGCGATCCACCCAGCGCCAAGGCTGCCGACGACCCCAACCACGAGCCCGATCCCCGCCGCGATCCGCAG
>NZ_JMCC02000168.1 GCF_000737335.2 Enhygromyxa salina
CTTTCGGCTCGGCCGGGAGGCTCTTCGCACCAAGTCGGCGCCTGCTGCGGCGAGGTCTACATGCTCGACGGTCTGAGGCGGAGCCTCGCTAATGCCGCACACCCTAAGTTCGATCCGGGTTATGCACGGCACTGAGGCCCAATGGCAGTGTCGCAGCTCCTAGCAGCCCTTGTGCTTAGTTCAGGATCCGCCTCCCACAGGGGTGTGGGGCGGCGATTTTGAAGCCGGCTGATTTCGTGGGTCGCCCTTGTGCGGCAGCCGTGCAGCTTCGTGCGGCGTGTCGCGCTCGTCTTGTGGAGCCGGAGCGAGACGGCGAATGAGATCGTCACCGATCCCGTGGGCGAGGTGGGCGTAGCGCATGGTCACGACGATGCTGCCGTGGCCGAGCCACTCTTGGATCTGACGCATGGGGATCCCACGCATGACCGCGTGCGACGCAAAAGTGTGACGCAGCAGATGGTTGTGGACGTGGCGCATCTCGATCGCGTCAGCGATCTTCTGTAGCGCCCGGTTGGCGATGTAGGCCGCGAGCACCTCGCCGTCATCGCCCGGGAACACCAGCTCGCAGTCGGGCTGGATCCGCTCGCGTTGCGATCGCAGCGCTGCGATCGCGTCCCAGGTGAGCGGAAGTTCGCGGATCTTGTCGTTCTTCGTCGACATAAACCCGTTCTTCTTGTTGTGGGACCGCTGCACTCGCAGCCGCCCGCGCTCGAGGTCGAGATCCTCGCGCCAGCGCAGCGCCGCCAGCTCGCCGATCCGCAGGCCGGTCCGCATGGCCACGACCACGAAAGGATGCCACTCGGGCGAGTGCTTCGCCGCTGCGGCGACGAACGCCTCGGCTTCCTCGAACTCGAAGAAGTCGAACTCGCTCTTGCGGATCTTGAGCAGGCCGACGTCCGGCACTTCCTTGATCAGCTTCCACTTGCGGGCGATCCGGAGCATGCGCCCGAGCACCTTCAAGTGGTTGTTGATCGTCTTAGGGTCGAGCGGCTTGCCGCGGCGCGACACTTGCTCGAGCATCTCGACCTTGTAGGCGTCGATCAGCCGCTCGTCGATCTGGTCGAGCCGACGCTTGCCCAGCGCTGGGATCAAGTGGACGCGCAAGCTGGTTTTCTTGCTCGCCAACTCGGTCGGCTTGTTCACGGTGGCTTGGTAGGCGAGGAACTCGGGAGCGAATTCCTCGAGGGTTGGGACATCTTGCTTGCCGTGCTCCTTCCACGACCCGGACGCGAGCTGCAGCCGGACCTCCCGCTCGTACTGCTCGGCCCCGCGCTTGGTTTGCGCGGGCGAGACCTTGCGGATCGTCTGCTTGCGGCCGTCGGGCCAGGTGGGTTCGATGTGGATCATCCAGCTGGTTTGTTGGCGCCCTTGCTTGTCGCGCCACGTTCGTTTCCTAACGCTCATCTCGTCATCGTTTCGGTTCGGAGATGACGCTGCTTTGGCGAAGCCAAGCTAGCACAGATCCCCGCTCGAAGATGAGGCGTCGGCCCAATCGGCGGTGTGGAATGTCTCCGCGCTGTGCGGCCTCATAGATCGTCTTGCGATTGACCCCCAGGAGCTCGGCGAGTTCGTCGGCGCTGTAGATCTCTATCTCACCATGATCGGCTGACATCGATGCGACTCCATGGCACCGCGCGGACAACCACGGCAATGAGCCATGGTCGATCACACGTTAGCGGTTGCCAAGCTGGCCGCGCAGTCGGCTAACCCCACGGACAGCTGCTCAACGACTACGGCTCCGCCGAACTCGAACGCGCTGTCGTCGGAGTGAACGAGCAGGGAGTCGTGCACGGGCGCGGGTCATCAAGCGATCGGGTTCGTTGGGATCGCCGAACAAGCTGGCGTCGATCGCCGTGACCGCGCCAGTGTAACGCCCCAGCGCCATCAACAGCTCCACGCGGTATCGAGTCGGACCGATCATTCATCGATCCGGCTGGCAAACCGTTGGCGCGCCGCACCGTCGAGCGACACGCACCGCCATGTCCGGCCGCGATGGTGGGGTGTGCTCGTCTCAGGCGTTGTCAGGGTGTTCGGATCGAAGTCACGCGCGAGCCCCCGTCACGCCCACGCGAGTGGTTGAGCGACGTAGCGCCGCCGCATGTCGTCGAGAATGCGTATTTGTACTCGCGACGGACACAGCATTTGCGCGGGCCCGAATGACGATTCTAAAATCCTAGCTGTGCAGAGTGAGGCTCGCGGCTTATCCGCGGGGGTGGCTGACGCTCGGAGCCAGTCGGCTGCACGTGCAGGTTCAGGCGGCAGTCTAGCGGCAAGAACGCTTTACGCTCGCGTGTGCAGCGCGTGCTAGCGTTTGCGGATGCAGCTCTCGATCATCCTCTCCACACTCCTTTCCAACTTCGCGACCGGTGCGCCCGATCTGTGTAACATTGTATATACAGACGCGGCTGGTTCGCGATATACGGACTCGGTGGGTCAGGCGCTCGCGCGCTACTGCAAGTGGTCTGGGCCCGACGCGCCGGTCTGGGACGCCAACGTCTGCTGCCAGATCGACCAGGACGGGGCCACGTGCAGCGTGCCGGATACAAATGGTCGCTGCCGGGTTGGTGACCGGTACTTCTGCGAGTACGGGGCCCGGGTCGCTGGCGGGGTGGTCTGCTACCAGCCGTTCCCCAGTATGTGTGACGCGGGCTTGTGCGTCGAGCTGCCGGTTGGGGCCCCGCTCACGCAGGCGTCCTTCGTCGCATGCTGCAGCCCCGGCGGGGTGTGCCAGCCTGTCAACGGCGAGACGGCGCTTGACTGCCAGGGTGACTATGTCCAGTGCAGCTACGGCATTCAGAACGAGGACGGAACCGTGGAGTGTTACCAGTAAGGCGCTAGTTGCTGATTTGCTGGGTGATTCGTATCGCACGGTCCTGCACATCGGCGATTTCCAGCGTCAGTTCATACAACGCTTGCGAGTTGGCTTCGGAACCCGGCTCGCTAGCGTCATTCATCATCCGCGCTTGGTCGAGGTCGTCCTTTGCCGTAGTTATCCATAAAAGCGCCGCACGGGCCGCGTCGTAGGCCGCGTTTCGATCACTGAATTGTGTTGCTTCAGCCTGATCAACCAATGTTTGGGCTACAACCAGTGTCTGCGCGGCCAAGTCGCTCCACATCCGACTGACCGTTTTGAATGATCCGCGGGAGGGCGCACTGCCAGGAGGCGGCTCACGAGTCAAATGCTCCTTGTCCCACAGAGCGCCGGCTTCCCTTACTGCACCTTGACGAATCAAGATACAGATCCCGCGAACGCTGTCGTCGATCTCTAGGTTCAACCCAGCTGCCCCCGACACCGCACACGGCGGCGCCGGCAACGGAGCCGGCGCGAGCGGACGTGGTGGTGCCTCAGGTCCGCCGCCCCGCTCCCAAACGCCGTCCCGCAGACTCAGCGCCCCGAACACCACCGCCCCGATCAGCAACATCGTGACGACGAAGAACGCCCCTCGCCATCCCTCCCCCGACGCACTGCGCCCCGACGACGGCCCCGGCTCGAGCGACGCAGGCGGCCCGTCCGATCGGCTCGTTGGCGGCGGACGGATCACCGCATCGAGCGCGCGCACGAGCGCGTGCATGTCCGGGTAGCGCTCGCTCGGCTCCACCGCGAGCCCGCGCCACAGCACCGCGCGCAGACCATCCGGGATGGTCAATCGCCGCGGCCCCGCGCCCCGCTCACCGATCGCCGTCAGCACATCCTCTGGCGTGTCACCCCCAAACGGCAGCAGCCCCTCGATCGTCAGCCACAGCGACATGCAACTCATGTGCGAGTGTCTGCCAGTCGTAGTCGTCCTGGTGCCGAGGCCCCATAGCACGACGCGAGCACCGGCTGCTCTTGCCCGAGTAGGTCGGTCGCGGGGTCATCGCCCGCGAGCTCGTCGAGCGAGCGACCGTGACGTTCGAGAACGACGCCGAGTCGCTCGTGGGTCCAGCCGCCGACTGCACGGACGCGTGCTTCGGACCTGGCTGCGGGGGCAGAGCATCTATGAAACGAGCGACGGTGGCGCTCGCTTCGCGACGCCCGGCGGTCGTACTCTGCTGCGGCCCGGATGATGTTGGTCCTGCACCAGCGGTAGCGCACACGTGGGGCTAGGCTAGGGCGGGTCAGCGATCGGCCACAACTTTGCAGAGAGCATATTTCCCGCGAAGGCATTGCGCGAGAGGATTCGCAATGGGCTAGTTGCCGCGCTGTGGCGCCTTGCTACGAACGTAGGATGATGGCCAGGTTCACCGTCTGCATCCTAATGCTGTGTTCGAATGGCTCTCCGGCGCAAGACGCAGCAGAGAAAAACGGCACCGCTGCATGGCGAAGCAGCGCGGCATTGCACAGCAGCGCCGAAACCACCCAGGCATTTGAGATATCGAAGGAACTCATGAAGAACCACGCCGCGGCCGCGCCGACCATTGCTACGACCATTGCCCCAGCCAGGGCACGTGGATTCGGATGGTTTCAAGGTGGTCCGAAAGCATCCTGTCCGGAAGTTTGTTTAAGTCACAATCGACTTGCGGTATCTTCCGGAACAGACAGTCTTGGCTTCAAGTTCTATGTTTGCGCCGGCTTTGCATTGAACGGAGATTGGCGTCCGGGGTTCAACATCAATACCTCGGAAGATTCCGCGGGCAAGTGCCTCTATGAGTACGCTGGTGGGCGGGGTGAATCCAACATTTATCGCTGTCTGTGCCAATGACTCACGCCAAGAATGCTGCCGCTGCAGGTCGCACGACGAGTGTTGCAGCTCGGGCGGATCAGCAACGCGCTCATCCAGGTATTACCAAACACGTTTAATGAGGGCGGTCCGAACAGGCCCATTGCCGGCGCTCCCGAGACCAAGCAAAGCGCCGGCGACCAGCGATCACCGGCGCACCACCATCACCGAGATGCCCACTCAGAAGGGGATCTCGTCATCCACAACGGGCTGCAGCCGTCCGCTCCAGTACTCGCCCAGCGAGTTCTGCAGATCCCGCGCCTGAGCGACGATCACCTCGATGACCTCACCCTCCGGCGACTCGCCGAGCGTGAGCAGCACGTGCTCGAGCGTGATGTACAGCAAGTCGAGGATCGCCCGCTGCGGCAGCTCAGCCCCGTTCATGACTCGCACCGCGGCTGCTGGTCGCGCTCGAGCACGCCCTCGAGCAGCTCGCGGTCGACCATCGATTGCTTGCGACGCGCGGCCGTTCGCAGGGCGTTGGTAGCGATCCGATCGATATCCCGCAGCTGCCCATGCGTCGCCTCGTGCAAGATCGTGAGCGCGTCGGAGCCGAGCAGCAGCTTGTCGGCGCCGGCTCGCCGCAGGCGATGCTCGACGTACTCGGTCGTGTCCGCGACGCTCGGCGATTCGATGCTCAGGCGGCAGTTGATCCGCGACCACAGCGACCGATTCTTGCGTAGCGACAGCTGGCCCCACAGCTCCGGCAAGCCCACGAGCACCATCGACATCAGCGGCTTTTGATCCCACTGATAGTTGGCGAGCACGTGCAAATGCTCGAGCACTTGCTGCTGCAGCAAGTGGGCCTCGTCGAGCAGGAAGACCGGGTGCACACGTTGGCGGCCGAGCTCCTCGACGTGGCTGCTGACGGAGTGAAACACCGCGGCCGCGGTCGCCCGCGGCGACAGACCCAGCGCCAGGCACAGCTGCCTATAAAAATCGCGGCGGCCGAGCGTCGCGTTGTGGCAGTACGTCAAGCGGTACTCGGTCTCGGGCAGGCGCCGACGCAGCGCCCGAAGTGTGCAGGTCTTGCCGACGCCCGGTTCGGCGGATAGGACATTCGATGGGGGGTCGGGGATTGCGTGAACGTCGCGCTCCTTATTCTCGGCAGGCGAGGTTGACTCGGGCAGGCGAGGTTGACTCGGGCCGGGTCGGGTGGCGAACAGGCCCCCAACTTCACCCCGTTCGGCGCGGTCTCGCGCCAAACCTGCCTCGAGCCGTGAGCCCGAGCCAACGGCTCGACCATCACGGCCTGGTCAGGGGTCGGGTCGTTCACGACGCGAAGTCGAGTTCGAGCTGGCCAGCTCGCGCTGGCCTCGGCCGCGGCGGCGGACGGGGACCGAGGCCCAACTCGGCGAGCACCCGCGCGATCTCGTCGGGCTTGTTGGCGAGCTTCACCAAGCGCATCGGCTTCACCAAGCGCATCGCACCGCGGCAGCGGGGGCAGGTCATGATGTCGACCGCGAACACCCTCTGGAGGAGCCACGCCCACGGGTGTCGAGTGGCTCGTTTGGCGATCGCCTCGAGCTGGGTCGGCTCGCCATCGAACAACAAGCGTGTCTGCGTCGGCTCGGTCGCCACCGCCACTGGACCCGGCACGACCTCGGCCCGCACCTTGGCGTGGCCAGCGAGCACGCCGTGATAGCGGATCATGTGAAAACGCGGTGGCGGGATCAGGGCGCACAGCCGCGCGATGAGGTCGAGCGGAGCGAGCAAGACTGCATGCACGCCATTTTTCCACGCGTGCCGAAAGTTGTAACGGCATCGGCCGTCGCCGGTGGTCTCGAGGCGATCCTGGGCGAGGGGCGGACGCGCGACGTACCGACACAAGCGCTCGAGGCGTTGGCGGTCGCGGCTGGGCACGGCCGCGCCCGCGTGCACGTTGACACCACCGACTTCGGCGAGCGCCTCGTTGGGTTTGGCGACCTCCCACACGCGATGCACGAGCTTGCGGGTCCGCTGCCCCGGTGCATCTCCCAACAGCTGCCGGTCCGCGACCGAGGCCCCGTAGCATGACGCCAGGGCCGGCTGCTCCTGCGCGAGCAGATCGGGCGCGTCATCGCAAGCGAGCTCGTCGAATGAGCGGCCGTGACGTTCGAGCACACGACCGAGTCGCTCGTGGGTCCACCTCGCAACTTCGTTGACCTCTTCGTGGCTGGGGGCGCCGAGCGAGTGGAAACGCAGCTCGCCCTCGTCGTCCCTCACGTACACGCCGTCGAGCACGAGGCAATGAAAATGCACGTTCAGCCGCAGCGAGGAGTCGCCGCGCTGGATGAAGGTGACCGCACCGAAGCGCGCGTCCTCGACCGAGCGCAGGCCAAGTTGCGCCTTCGCTCGCCGCCGAAGCGAGCGGCGCAACGACACGATAGAAGCGTCGAGCACGTCGGCGCACAGCTTCCGGTCGTAGCCCATCGCGTAGCGCAGCCGCCACGGCAATGAGCACACCCACTGCCGAACCGGGACCTCCGGGAACACCTCGTCGACGAGGTGGGCCGCGACGTCAGCCATGCGCCGACCCGTGCATGACGGGCAGAATCCGCGTTTCTTGCACGAATGCGCCACGACCGTCGACTCGCCGCAGCGGCGGCAAGCAAAGTGGGCGAGGCCATGCTCGAGGATGCCGCAGCGCAGGTATGCCTCGAACTCTTTGACGACGAAGTCAGGCAAGCCGCCGGATGGCTCGGCCCGCTCGAGGAAGGTCGGCCAGTGTTGCTCGATCAGCTGGTACAGCAGCGTCTCGTCGGGCCGGCGACGCTCGTAGCCATCTCGACGCAGCGTCGTCGAGCACGGCGAGGGAGCAGCCACGACCAGCTACTCGGCCGTCGTGGTCTCGCTTTGCAGAGCTCATGCGTGAGCCAGCGAGGTGTCCGGGATCTGGGCCACCTCGCCGAGGTGTCCGGGATCTGGGCCACCTCGCCGAGGTGTCCGGGATCTGGGCCACCTCGCCGAGGTGTCCGGGATCTGGGCCACCTCGCCGAGGTGTCCGGGATCTGGGCCACCTCGCCGAGGTGTCCGGGATCTGGGCCACCTCGCCGAGGTGTCCGGGATCTGGGCCACCTCGCCGAGGTGTCCGGGATCTGGGCCACCTCGCCGAGGTGTCCGGGATCTGGGCCACCTCGCCGAGTCACCGCGAGCACACACCGAGCGGTGCGTGACCGCGCGGTGATCCTAAGAACGACAGCGGGGAGCGCACCGAGCTGTCCGTGCCGACGCTGCAAAAAAACGATACGGGTCGCTACCATGTGCGAAGCCGCGCCTGACGGGATCGTCCGGGAGCTGGGGACGTTTCCCGCCGTGATGCTGACCGCCATCGCGTCCTTGCTGCTCGCTTGTCCACCGACCACCACCGACACCAGCAAGGATGATCACTGGCTCGCAAATCCCTACGGCTACCGCATCCACGACGAGATTGCCCAGCCACCAGCGAGCGCGCCCGAGCCCGGCGGGCTGCCGTTGTGGGATCTCGAGGCCGCGCAGCGACAGCTCGACGACGCCCACGACGACGACGCGCATTGGCTCGCGTGGGCGGTGGCCGAAGCCCGAGGCCAGCGTCAGACCGCACACGCGCGGGTGGTCGCGGCCCTGTCCGCGCCCACGCTGACGGCCGCGCGTCTGTCGTGGTGGTTGCCGCTCGCCAACGAGGCCGATGCACGCGACGCGCTGATCGACGCCCACGCCCTCGCCGAAGATCCGCACACGTCGATGTTGCTCGAGCTCTCGCTGGCGATTGCCCACGAGCGGCTGAGCTGTCCGGTTCCGCTCGCGGCCGACGGGGCGTGCAGGTTGGCCGGTACCGAGCACTTGCTGCGCCGTGACACCATCGCGCTCGAGCTCGCGCAGATGTGGAACCGCTCGGCCTTGCGTCACGCGACACACTTGCGCCTCGACGACGCCGACGACCTCGCGCTGCAAGAGCTGATGGGGCGGGCGCGCTTGACCGCGAGCGTCGACGACTGTGAGGCCGCGTTGGTTGTTCGCGCGCCCCAGGGTCGCGGTATGTGGCCGACGCCCTCGCCCGACGAAACTGCGGAGCAACGCCGCCTCGCCAGGTCCACACCTACGAACTCAACCCGCGAACGCGACGTGACGACGCGCGGAGTCTGGCCGAGACTGGCGAACGCACGTGGTATTGCGTCATCCCCGGCACCGACGACCATCTGCGTCAGCTGGCGCTCGACCTCGCTGAACAGTGCGTAGAGATCGCCACCACACTCACTGGTCCGGCGCGGATCGGTGAAGCCTGCCGCGTACTGCTCGATGCCCCCGGCTACGACCGGCACCACGACGCGCTCACCGAGCTGCTGCCCGAGCCCGCGGCGAGCACGATCGTGCATGTCTATGGGGTCGTCGGTCCTGACGTGGTGGTGGCGGCATGGCACGAGCTGTGACGGAAGCGGTCCCGAAGTCGCGGAGAGCCGAGCTGGTCGGACGTCGGTTGACTGGAAATGGTGAGAATGAACGATTCATAGGGGCTGCCGCTGCGATCTGGATCGCCGGAAGCTTCGCTCGGGTCACGCAGGTCTACGGCATGGTTCGGCATGCCCTCGTTCTCGACCGAGTCGACGTTGAACAGGCCCCGGCGGATGGATGGCCAGCAAGCGGGTCGCAGCCAGGCGAACGTCACGCGGTGCGCTCGTCGTCGTTAGCGTCGCGGGAGAGGTTGCGCGCGAGCATCCGACAGTGACGGATCACCTTGCGGCCACTCGATCAGAGCTAGACTCGAGAAGCGCACCGACGGCTGCCCGACCAACAATGCAAGGCTCGCGCCTCGGCTCCGCGACGCAACCTGACCACCGCACCGCCGATCTCGTGCTGCCCTTGTGCTGTGACTCTGCTGCAGCAGCCTCTCCACCCCGGAACCCAACGGGACCACACGGCACGAGAAACCCAAATGATTACGGCGGGATGCGGGCCAAGGCCGCGCCATCGTTGCGGAAATCCGCACCCCGCCGTAAGGGCTAGCAGTACGCCCGGTACAGCGTCGTCGCCGCTCCTCGCCCTTGGGCCTCAGCTCCGCACCTAACCCGGAACGAACTTAGGGTGTGCGGCACTAGCGTCAGTCTTTGGCTTCGCTATTCGCTTGGCCAGCGGCCAGCGCCGCGCGCTGCTTGCGTTGGAAGCGGCGCAGATCCGCGTCCAAGAACCACCGCGACAGCCCGGGAAACCGCTGGGCCAAGAACATGACCAGCTTGGTGCCAAACCCCGGCTTGACGTAGACGCTGCGGCGGCGCAGCCCGTTGAGCGTCTCGCTGGCGACAAACTCGGCGCGAAGCGGCTTGACCTTGCCCGCGAGCGCGTGGGTCTCGGCCGGCTTGATGCGGTTTTCTTGCTGCAGCTGCGGGGTGTCGGTGTCGGGCGGAAACGCGACCGTGACGTCGATCCCGTACTGCATCAGATCATGGCGCAGCGACTCGGCGAAGCCACGCAGCGCGAACTTGCTGGCGCCGTAGGCGGTGTAGCCGTAGATCCCGATCACCCCGGCGAGCGAGGACACGATCCCGATCTGGCCGCGGCTCTCGATCAGGGCCGGCAACAAGGCCCGGGTCACGTGCACGGTGCCGAAAAAATTGACCCGCATGATCGAGTCGAACACCTCGTCGGGGGTGTCCATGAACGACGCGGGGTGGGTGATGCCGGCGTTGTTGATCAGCAGGTCGAGCCCGCCGAGCCGCTCGGTCGCGGCCTTGGCCACCGCCGCGATGTCCTTGGGCACGCCAACGTCGAGGCTGAGGCCGAACAACTGTTGGGTTGGCGAGGCCGCGAGCGATTCGAGCTGCGCGACGGTCTCGTCGATCGCGGCCTGACCCCGGGCGACGACGCACACGTGGGCGCCCTCCCGGGCGAGCTGGCAGGCGATCGCGCGGCCGATTCCGCTGGAGCCGCCGGTGATGAACACGCGCTTGTTGGCGAAGGTCATGGTCGAAGCCCGGGGTGGTTGCGACCGGGCGGGCGTAGACTACACGCTTGGGCGGCAGCATCTGGGTGATCGGCGGCCACGACCCGCAGCGCAGACCGCAGGAGATGCCCTCGCCCCCATCGCCGCCCGTGTCAGCGCTTGCGAACGCCGAGGCGAGACCACCAGCTTCGGGGTTGGAGGAGCTCCCGGGCATCGGCGCGGGGAATGAACAAGGAGTGCTCGCTCGCGGCGCTCGCCAGCAAGATGCCTTGGACCGAGTCGTCGAGCTTCAGCAGCATCTGCACGGCCTCGCGGCCGGTCATCAGGGCGTTCAGCTTGGGGTCGTAGCGCCGGGCGAAGACCTTGGGATCGGCACACACACGGACGACCTCTGCACCATTGCCGGCGACGAAGCGCGGGAGCGCCATACCCTCGGCTCGCACACGAGCGCCGGGAGAGCCGCTGAGGCCGGGCACCCACAGACCGAGCTCGGCAGTCAAGAAGGCACGCGTGCACGCGAGGTAGTCCTCATGTGCCTGCGTCTGTAGGCAGCGAGTGATGCGATCGGAGAGCGGCGTGAGGCTCACCGCAGGAGTGTAGTGGAATTCGGCTCGCCGGATTCCGAGGCGCGACAGAGCAGGATACGGATCGAGGACCCCTCGGTGAGCTGCACGCCGACCGATCGTCGACACCCGGCGCCTTCTATCGTCGTGCCGTCTGCGCCCGGCCAAGGCGCCACTGACGTCATGCTTGGCGAGTCGACGGAATCCCGACAGGTCAGCTCGTAACCGCCACGCCTGCAATCGACCTGTGGCGCCGTTTGACGCACTCGGGGCGCGAAGCAAACTCGCGTGACCATGAAACCCCTACTCCTCGCAATCATGGCCGCCGGATGCGGCCACGCGATGACCACCAGCGAGCCGGTGAGCGTTGCGTCTCTTCAGGCGGCCGCCAGCAAGCCCGACGCCGCCGCGAGCTTCATTGACGCCGCGGCGCCCCCGGATAGCCCAGACGAGATCGAGGTCCCGCCGGTCACCGGCCAAGCGTTTTGTTGCGAGAGCGCGAGCGCGAACAGGACCGGAACCGGTTGCTTTGCGATCAGCTCCGAGCTGATCAACTCATGTAGCGCGGACGGCAAGAAGGTCCTGTATTGCGGTGGTTCCTACCTGCTGGACGGCAACAAGGTCACCTGTATTGACTAGGAGCCCGTGGTGGAACCCATCGTGTCGCCTCGCGCCGGAATTTTCGGCGAGGGCGAGGAGCCGAAACGCAGCTGTACCGGGCGTACTGCAAGTTTCGGCGACACTGCCCTCGGCGAAAAGGCCAAGCGAGGCGGCGCGAGGGGTTCCACCACGGGCTCCTAGACCTTGATCAAGCGCTGCGGGCCGAAGAGAAGCGAGCCGCGCTCCGCAGACACAGG
>NZ_JMCC02000169.1 GCF_000737335.2 Enhygromyxa salina
GCATAGATCGTTGACCAGGCCGGCTACGCGTTTGCCCGCGCGCGCCACTGGCTGCCGGAGCTGGCCTCGGCGCCGATGCTGGTGCCGCCCGCCGCGGCGACCCACGTTGGAGAAGTGGATGGGCGCGCGGCCTTGGATGGCCGGCTGCGCTTCGTCCGAAGCTGGCGCCGGGATCAGCTCCCGCTCGTCGATCATCACGTGCACGGGCGCGCGATCTTGCCTGGCGCGGCGTACATCGTGGCCGCGTTCGAGGCCGCGACCTGGGTCGAGCCCACCCGCGCTTGCCACCTCCGAGACCTGCGGTGGACGGCCCCGTTCGCGCTCGAGCAAGACACCCGCGCGCTGCAGACCGAGCTGCGCCGCGACGCGTCGGGGACCGGCTACGTGTGCAGCTTCAGCGACGAAGATGGGCGCGCGCTCGCCAGCTGTCGGATCGAGCTCGACTTGCCCGAGCAGCCTGACGGCCCCGAGGACCACGAGCGCGCGCCGACCTTGGCACACGCCCAGCGCGAGGGGGCGACGCTGGCGAGCGCCGGCGTGTACGAGCGCCTGCGCGGCGTGGGGATCGTGCACGGGCCGAGCCTGCAGGTGCTCGACGAGATCTACATCGTCGAAGGGGGCGTGCTCGCGCGCCTGCGCGGCGCGGCGACCCTCGCGGATCCAGAGCCGCTGAGCCTCGCGAGCGTCGACGCGGCGCTGCAGTGCATGGCGATCTGGCTCGAGGCCCACGCCGGGGTCAGCGAGGCCCGCATGCCCTTCGCGGTCGAGGAGATCCGGGTGCTCGCGGCCCGGCCACCCGCGCTGGTGTGGGCCTGCTCGAGCGACGGGCGGAGCTTCACGCTGACGCTGCTCGACGCGCAGGGCCACGCGTGCGCGCGCCTGCGTGGGGTCGCCAACCGACCCGCCCCCCACGCGATCGCGGACGCCTGCTTCGTCCCTGGGTTGCGCGCCGAGCCGCTCGCGCCCGCGGGTGAGCTTGGCCTGGGCGCGCGCCGGGTCCTCGTGCTCGAGCACGCGACGAGCTTGGCGAGCCCCAAGTGGCTCGACGTAGCGCTCGCGGGCGCCGAGGTGACCCGGATCCGCGGCCCGCTGACCCGATCCGCGGTCGCCGAGCAGCTCGGCGACGCGCCGCCCGATCTGGTGATCCACGCCGCCGCGCTGATCCCCGATGACCTGGGCGCCGACGACCTCGCCGCGCTCGAGGCGGTCGAGACCCGCGGGCTCGTCGACTTCCTCCACCTCGTGCAGGGCCTGTTCGACGCGGGCTGGCGCAGGCAGCCGATCGCCGTGCTCGCCCTCGTCAACCGCTGTCGTGCAACCAGCGAGGCCGAGCGGCAGAGCTTGGCGCCGCACGCCGCGGGCTTGTTTGGTCTGTGTGGCTCGCTCGCCAGCGAAGCGCCAGCGTGGACGGTGAGCTGCGTGGATCTCGAGCCCGCGGACGCGGTCGACGTCGAGGGCCTGCGCGCGCTGGTGCAGCGGTGCCTGGGTGAGTCGACGATCGGCGCGGCCCTGCGCGGCCACACACTTCACACGCCGAGCTTCGAGCGGCTGCGGCTGCCGACCCCCGCCGAGCCTGCGGCGCTTTCAGCTGGCGCGACCTGGGTGATCGTCGGCGGCGCGGGGGGCATCGGCATGACGCTCAGCCGCCACCTCGCGGCGCGCGGCTCGACGCTGGTGTGGATCGGTCGGCGCCCGCTCGACGCGGAGCTGGTCGCCAAGCGCGAGGAGCTCGAGGCGCTCGGCGGCCAGCTCGAGTACGTGTCCGCCGACATCGGCGACGCGGCCCAGCTGCGCGCCGCGCTGACGCCCGTGCTCGCGCGGGTCGGCCGAATCCACGCGCTCGTGCACGCGGCCATGGTGCTCGACGACGTCGCGCTCGCAGACATGAGCGCCGCCCAGCTGCGCGCGACGCTGGTGCCCAAGACCCGCGGGCTGCTCAACCTCGAGCAGCTCATGCGCGAGCGCGAGCCCGCGCTGTACCTGCTGTTCAGCTCCGCGGCCGCGTTCACGCGCAGCCCCGGTCAGGCCAACTACGCGGCCGCGAGCAGCTTCGAGGACGCCTACGCCCACAGCTTGGCGGCCCGCACGAGCGCGCGGGTGCTGGTGGTGAACTGGGGGTTTTGGGGCGAGGTCGGCCAGCTCGCGACGCCGGCGCTGCGCCGACGCATGCAGGTGCTTGGGATCCACTCGATCACAGCGCGCGAAGGGATCGCCGCGCTCGAGGGTCTGCTCGCCACCCCGGCGACGCAGGCGTTGGTGTTCAAGGCGGACGCCGCGGTGCTCGAGCGCATCGGTGTGACCCCGGCGCCGAGCCTGGCGCGCGCGTCACTCGCGAGCGCGAGCCCGACCACGACCACGACCACGCGGCACTCGAAGATCGAGAGCCTCGAGGCGCGGATCGACGGCTACCTCGCCCAGGTGTTCGAGCAGGTCGTTGGCCTGCGCGACTTCGACTTTGACGCCGACTTCGGTGCGTTCGGGATCGACAGCGTGATGATCATCGATCTCGCCGAGCGCCTGCGCCAGGATCTTGGCGAGTTCACACCCACAGCCTTGTTCGAGCACGACAGCCCGCGGCTGCTGGCCACCCACCTGCTCGCGGAGCACCGCGAGACGCTCGAGCGGCTGCTTGGCGAGCCTGTTCTCAGCTCGGGCGAAGGCCTCTCGCCCGCGAGCGAAGACCTTCGTGGACTGGTTCACCGAGGGCAGCGAACGCCACCGCCAGCGCCAGACCAGCCGCCCGCGCCAGCACCCAAGCGGGAGCGGGCGCCAGCGCAGGCACGCCCAAGCGCCGCCGCCCGCGAGCCGATCGCGGTCATCGGCGTCGCGGGCCGCTACCCGGGCGCGCGTGATCTCGACGAGCTGTGGCAGAAGCTACGCCGCGGTGAGTCCTGCATTCGCGAGCTGCCCGACGCACGGTTCGGATGGCGCGCGCACTTCGATCCCACGCCGGGCAAGCCAGGCCGCAACTACTCGCGCTGGGCTGGCCTGATCGAGGGCGTCGACGAGTTCGACTCGCTGTTCTTCAAGATCTCGCCGCGCGAGGCCGAGGCCATGGATCCCCAGGATCGTCTGTTCTTGCAGACGGCCTGGGCGGTGCTCGAGGACGCCGGCCACACCCGCGCGTCGATCGGCGGCGACGATCGCAGCGTCGGCGTGTTTGTGGGGGCGATGCACGGCGACTACGGCCGGCTTGGGGCCGTGTGCCGGGATCGCGGGGCGTGGACGCCCGCCAACGCGCCCTACTGGAGCATCGCCAACCGGGTCTCGTACCTGTTCGACTTTCGGGGCCCGAGCTTCGCCGTCGACTCGGCGTGCAGCAGCTCGCTGACGGCGATCCATCTCGGGTGTGAGAGCCTGCGCCGCGGCGAGTGTCGGGTTGCGATCGCGGGCGGCGTGAGCCTGATCCTCGATGATGATCACCTGCGGATCCTGGCCAACGTCGGCATGCTCTCGCAGGGCGACGCGTGCCGAGCGTTCGGGGCCAACGCCGATGGCTTCGTCGATGGCGAGGGGGTCGGCGCGGTGTTGCTCAAGCCGCTGCGCGCGGCCGAGCGCGACGGTGATCGGGTGCTCGCGGTGATCGCCGCGAGCACGCTCAACGCGGGCGGAAAGACCCGGGGGTTCAGCGTGCCCAACCCCCACGCCCACGCGGCGCTGATCGAAGCGGCCCTGAGCGAGGCGGACTGGGACCCCGCGACGATCAGCTACGTCGAAGCCCACGGGACCGGCACCGAGCTGGGTGATCCCATTGAAATTCGCGGGCTCACGCGGGCCTGGCAGGCCCGCAGCGAGTCGGCTCCACGCTGCGCCATCGGCTCGATCAAGTCGAACATCGGACACCTCGAGGCGGCCGCCGGGATCGCGGGGCTGACCAAGATCTTGTTGCAGCTGCAGCACGGCGAGCTGGTGCCCAGCCTTCACGCGACCCCGCCCAATCCCTACGCCGGGCTCGCGGACTCGCCCTTCGAGGTCCAGACCCAGGTCGCGCCATGGGTCGCGCCATCGCCCGGCGCGTCGCGGCGGGCGGGCCTGAGCTCGTTCGGGGCCGGTGGCGCCAACGCTCACCTCTTGATCGAGAGCTACCAGTCGCGGGCGCGCGCACAGGTGAACAACCAGGCCCAGCTCGTGTTGTTGTCGGCGCGCGATCCAAGCCGGCTCGCCGCGCTCGCGCGCAACCTCGACGCGCACCTTGGATCAACGCCGGGGCTTCAGCTCGTCGACGTCGCGTTCACGCTCGCGGTTGGCCGCGAGCCCATGCCGACGCGACTGGCCTTTGTCGCGCGGGATCTGCCCGAGGTCCGCGCGCGGCTGCAGGCCTTTGTGGACGGCGGCGACGCGCTCGAGGGGCTGCATCAGGGGACCGCGGCCGCCGACCCGCAGCCCACCCTCGACCCGACGACGCCGCTCGAGCAGCTCGCCGCGGCTTGGGTCGGTGGCGCGAGCCTGTCGCGGCCACCGGGCGCGGGCGGACGCCGGATCGCGCTGCCCACCTACCCGTTCGCGCGCGAGCGTCACTGGCTGCCGCGGCCGCCAAGGCCAGACGCGCGGTTCGAGGGCCCGCTGCTGGCGGGCGTGGCCGAGCGAGAGCTGAGTTTTCGGAGCCGGCTGGGCCCCACTCACCCGCTCGCGGCAGCGCACCAAGTGGGCGCGCGCGCGCTGGTGCCGGGCGTGGTGATCGCCACGCTGATCACGGCGCTCATGGCCGAGATCCCCGACGCCCCCCGGCCCTTCGCGCTCGCGGCCCTGACCTGGGTCCGTCCGCTCGAGCTCGATGACACCCTGACAGGGCTGCGCTTCGTGCTGCGGCCAAGCGAGGCCGGCGTCCGCGTTCGGGTCGAGCGGTGGGACACGCAGGCGCACGTCGCCGACGCGGTCGTTGCCCACGCCACCGTCGTCGCGCTCGACCCCGAGTCGCTGGCTTCGCCGGTTTCGGTCGCGCGCTTGGATCTCGATCGCGAGCCAACCCTGGACGGCCCGCGCTGCTACGCGCAGTTCGAGCGCCAGGGCATCGCGTACGGGCCCACGTTTCAGCGGATCGAGAGCTTGACCCGCACGAGCGACGAAGTGATCGCCCGCCTGGGCCCGATCGACCCCGCCGCCCACGCCAGCGACCACGCCGGAGAGCTCACTCGCTGGGGCACCCTCGACGCCGCGCTGCAGGCCGTCGCGGCCCTCGTCGATGTGCCGCCAGGCGCGAGGGCCCCGCTGCCCGCCTCGCTCGGCCGCTACGTCGAGCGAGGCCCGATCGAGCAGGCCACCCACGTGGTCGCGCACGCCGAGGGTCCACAGCGCTACGCCGCGCGCCTCGTCGACGCCGAGGGCCGGACGCTTGTCAGCTTGGAGGACATTCGCGTGCGCGCGCCGGCGGATCCCCTGGCCAAGATCTGCTTCGCGCGGGCGTGGTCGCGGGTGCCCGAGCTCGAGCCACCCGCGGGCGTCGGTCGGGTGTTGGTGGTCGCGACCGCGGGGGCGCAGGCGCACGTTGGCGAGCTGATCGCGTCGCTGCGCTCGCGCGATACCAATCCCGAGAGCATCGAGCTGGCTGCGCTGCGTGATCTGGCCGAGCCGGACCCGCTCGCCAGCGTCCTCGCCCGCGGCGTGCCCGAGCGCGTGGTGATCGTGGCGATCCCAGCCGACACCGCCAACAGCCAAGCACCCGCGCAGATCGATCCCGAGCCGATCCAGCGGCTCACGGTGGCGGTGTTTGGGCTGCTGCAGGGCCTGATCGCGCGCGGCTGGCCGGCGCCCGGCCGCCAGCTCACGCTGTTCACCCGCGGCGTACAGGCGGTCTTGGCCGACGACGCGGTCGATCCACGCGCGGCGACGCTGCCGGGCTTGGTGATGTCCTTCGCCCGCGAGCACGCGGCGTCGCAGATCGGCTGCGTCGACCTCGGCAGCCTCGAAGATCTCACGGCGGCCCGGCTGTTGACCGAGGCCGGCACCGCGCAGGTCGGCGGCGTGGCGGTTCGCGGCGGCCTGCGCTACGCCGCCGCGCTCGAGCCCCTTGGCCTGGCGCCCGCGATCACGCCGGCGCCGCTGCGCGAGCGCGGCGTGTACATGATCGTGGGCGGCGCGGGTGGGATCGGACTCGAGCTCGCCTGTCACCTCGCGCGACGGGTCCAGGCCCGCGTGGTGCTGGTTGGGCGCCGACCGGTGGACCACGAGCAGACCGAGATCGCGGCCAAGCTCGCGCGGATCGAGGCGGCGGGGGGCGAGGCGATCTACCTGCAGGCGGACGCTGGCGAGCCCGCGTCCGTGCGCGCGGCGATCGAGCGAGCCCGCGCGCGCTTCGGTGGGATCCACGGCGTCTTCCACTCGGCGATCGTCATGCGCGATCGCTCGCTCGCGCGGATGCAGGTAGACGAGCTGCGAGCGGCGCTGCGGCCCAAGCTCGAAGGCAGCGTGCATCTGATGCAGGCGCTCGCTGGCGAAGCGCTGGACTTCGCGCTGTTCTTCTCCTCGGCGCAGGCGCTCTCGGGCAGCCCGGGCCAGGCCAACTACGCCGCCGCCTGCACCTTCGAGGACGCGTTCGCGCACTGGCTCCGGGCCCACGGCGTGCCGCGAGCGGGGACGATCAACTGGGGCTACTGGGGCGAGGTCGGCGTCGTGCGTGCGGCCGCGTACCAGGCCCGGGTGGCCAAGCTGGGTGTGCTGCCGCTGTCGGTCCGCGACGGCCTCGAGGTCATGGACCGAACCCTCGCCGCTGGCTCGGCGGCGGTGATCGCCGTCGCGGCCACCGACGAGGCGCTCGCGGCGATGGGCGTGCGCAGTCCGGCGAGCAGCCGCAGCCCCGCGTTCCCGATCGCGCTGCACGAGCCGCCCCCGCTGCTCAGCGAGGCCCTGCTCGAGCGACTCGAGCGTGGCTTCGAGCGGTTCACCGATCTGGCGGTTCGCGAGCTGCGCGCGCAGCTCGAGCCGTTCGCCGCGGCGTTCACCCCGGGCGGCGTCGATCGTCCGCGACTCGAGCGCGCGCTTGGGCTGATCCCCGCGCGCGAGCGGCTGCTCGACGCGCTGGTCGAGATCTTGGTCCGACATGGCCAGCTGCAAGCGGCGGCGACCGGGTCGCTCGAGCCAGCGGCGCGCGAGCGTGCGTGGGCCAGCTTGCTCGACGATCACCCCGAGCTCGAGCCCCACGTTCGCCTGCTCCGGGTCTGCGCGGCCGGGACCCCGCAGGTGCTTGGCGGCGCGATCCAGGGCACCGCCCTGCTGTTCCCCAGCGCCTCACCCGAGCTGGTCGAGAAGACCTACCGCGGCAACCCGATCGCGGACTACTTCAACCGCTCGATGGCCGCCACGGTCGCGGGTCTGGTCGGCGCCCTCGGCCGCGCGCGTGGGGGGCTGATCCGGGTGCTCGAGGTCGGGGCTGGGACCGGCGGGACGACGGCGTTCGTGCTGCCGGCCCTCGCCGCGCTCGAGGTCGAGGTCGAGTACACCTTCAGCGACATCGGCCCGAGCTTTGTCGAGCGGGGTCGTCGGCGGTTCGCGGCCGCGTTCCCCTTCGCACGCTTCGCCACCCTCGACATCGAGCGCGACGCCTCCGCCCAAGGCTGGGACCACGCGACCTACGACGTCGTGATCGGGGCCAACGTCGTGCACGCGACCAAGCGGGTCGACCAGAGCGTCGCGCAGCTCGTCGCCTTGCTGCGCGCGGGCGGGTGGCTGGTGCTCAACGAAGCGACCGCCGTCACCGACTTCTTGACCATGACCTTCGGCCTCGTCGATGGCTGGTGGCTCAGCGAAGATCACGACCGACGCCTGCCCCACGCGCCGCTGCTCGACGCGCCCCGCTGGCGCGACCTGTTGGCCGCGCAGGGCTTGTCGCAGGTGGCCGCGCTGGGTCATCGCAGTCCCGGCGGCGGCGAGGTCGGACAGCACATCATTGTTGGCCGCTGTGATCGTGTGCTCGGGCTGCCAGCTCAGCCGCCGGTTCAGCCCGTCCAGCCGTCAGTCCAGCCGCCAGTCCCGTCCGCAACCCTGCCGCAAGCCCAGCCCCTCCCACACGCCGCCCGCCCCGTGGACGCAGCCGCCCCGCTCGACACCTCGAGCGTGCGTCGGGCCCTCGAAGGGGTCATCGCCGACAGCCTCGCGCAGGCGCTGGGCGTGACCGTTGAAGGGCCATCCGAGGCGCTGGTGTTCGCGGACTACGGCGTCGACTCGATCACCGGCGTAGCGTTGATCAACGCGCTCGGCGAGCGGCTTGGCCTGGTGTTGCGGACCTCCCTGCTGTTCGACTGCCCGACGATCGGGGCGCTGGTCGAGTGGCTGCTGGCGCACCACGCCGACGCGCTCGCGCAGCCCCCTTCACCCACTCCACCCACTCCACCCACTGGGGCCCCCGAGCGGTTGAGCCTCGACGACCTCGAGCGGCTCGCCGCCGGCGACCTCGACGTCGCGGACATCGAAGCCCTCTTGTCCCAAGCCAGCGAGTCCCGACATGACCAGGCGTGAGCTACTCGAGTTGATCAAGCGCGGCGAGCTGTCCCCGGAGCAAGGCCTGCAGCGGCTGCAGGCGCTCGCGAGCGCGGGCGCACTCGAGCCCGCGGGGGACCACGCCGAGCCGAGCCACGCCGAGTCGAGCCACGCCGAGTCGAGCCACGCCGAGCCGAGCCACGCCGAGTCGAGCCACGCCGAGTCGAGCCACGCCGAGTCGAGCCACGCCGAGTCGAGCCCTGCCGAGTCGAGCCCTGCCGAGTCGAGCGTAGTTGGGCAGGCGGTGCTGATCCGCCGGCCTGGAACGATCGAGACCCTGGAGCTGGCAACGATCCGGGTGGGCGCGCCCGGGCCCGGTCAGGTGCGGGTGCGGACGCGCGCCTTCTCGCTCAATTTCGGCGACCTGCTGAGCGTGCGCGGGCTCTACCCGACCATGCCGCCCTACCCGTTCACGCCTGGCTTCGAGCTCGCCGGGGTGATCGACGCGATCGGGCCTGGGGTCACGAGCGCAGCCGTGGGTGACGAGGTGATCGCGGTGATGGGCGCGGGCATGGGCGCCCACGCGAGCGTGGTGCTCGTCGACGCGAGCGCGGTGATCCGCAAGCCCAACAACGTCTCGTTCGCAGAGGCCTGCGCGACGCCGGTTGCGTACCTGACGGCCGAGCACGCGCTGTCGCGGGCGCAGCTGCGCGAAGGCGAGACGATCCTGATTCAGAGCGCCGCGGGTGGTGTCGGGCTGTTCGCGGTGCAGCTCGCGCTTGGCGTGGGCGCGACGATCTACGGCACCGCGAGCACGGCGACCAAGCTCGACTACCTGCGCAGCCTTGGCGTCCACCACCCGATCAACTACGTCGAGCACGACTTCCACCCCCGCGTGCTCGAGCTCAGCGGTGGCCGCGGCGTCGACGTGGTGCTCAACACGCTGGCGGGTGACGCGATCCAAAAGGGCCTGGATCTGCTCGCGCCAGGCGGGCGCTACGTCGAGATCGCGATGTCCGGGCTCAAGGCCGCGGCCAAGCTCGACCTCAGCGGGCTGTACGACAACCAGAGCTTCATCAGCGTCGATCTGCGTCGGCTCATGCTCCGCGATCCAGAGCTCACGCGGGCCTACATCGATCGCATGGTCGCGGCCCTGGATGCCCGCGCGGTGCTGCCAACCATCGGGAGCGTGCTCCCGATCGAGCGGGTCCGCGAGGCCTACGCGCTGCTCGGCGAGCGCGGCAACTTGGGCAAGGTCGTCATCGAGGTGCCCGCGCCGATCCCCGCGTCGCTGTCAGCGTCACCAACTTCGTCACCGCGCACGGCCGCGCGCGTCGAGCCTGTCGCCGCGACTGCGGACACCGACACGATCGCCGTGATCGGCATGGGCGGTCGGTTTCCAGGTGGCGAGGACCTCGACGCGTTCTGGGCCAACCTCAGCAGCGGCCGTGACTGCGTCGCGCAGATCCCCCGCGAGCGCTGGGATCTGCAGACCTGGTACGACCCGGATCCGCAGCGCGACGACACGACCTACTGCCAGTGGGGCGGGGTGCTCGACGAGGTCGATCGCTTTGATCCGGCCTTCTTCGACATGACGCGGCGCGAGGCGGAGCTGTGTGAGCCGCAGCAGCGCCTGTTCCTCGAGACCTCGTGGCACGCCCTCGAGCACGCTGGTTACGCGAGCCGCGAGCGCGGACCGGGGCGGCGCTACGGGGTGTTCGTTGGGGCCTCGTCGGGCGACTACGTCGACATCCTCGATCAGGCGGGGAGCAAGCGCGCGCCGCAGGCGATGATCGGCAACGAGAGCTCGGTGATCGCCGGACGGATCGCCTACGCGCTGGATCTGACGGGCCCGGCGATCGTCGTCAACACGGCCTGCTCGGCCTCGCTTGTGGCGATCCACCTGGCCTGCGAGAGCCTGCGCGCGGGCAGCTGCGAGCTGGCCCTGGCCGGCGGCGTGTTCGTGAGCCTGACCCCCGCGTTCTTCGTGCTCGCCAGCAACGCGCACATGCTCTCGCCGACCGGTCGCTGCCGCTCGTTCGCCAACGACGCCGACGGCTTCGTGCCCGGCGAGGGTGTTGGCGTCGTGGTGCTCAAGCCGCTCGCGGCCGCGCAGCGCGATGGGGATCGCATCTACGGGATCATCCGCGCGAGCGGGATCAACCAAGACGGGCGCACCAACGCGCTCACGGCTCCAAGCCCGCGGGCCCAGACCGAGCTGCTGCGCTCGGTCCACGCCGCCGCTGGGATCTCACCGCGCAGCCTCGATTGCGTCGAGGCCCACGGCACCGGCACGCGCCTGGGTGATCCCGTCGAGGTCGACGCGCTGACCGAGGCGTTTCGCTCGCAGACCAACGACTCGAGCTTCTGCGCGCTCGGTTCGGTCAAGAGCAACATTGGCCACGCGGTCACGGCCGCGGGGGTGGCCTCGGTGCTGAAGATGTTGCTCGCGCTCGAGCACGAGGCGATCCCGCCCACCCTGCACGCCGAGCAAGAAAACGAGCACATCAATTTCGCGACCACGCCCTTCTTCGTGAACCGCAGCTTGCGGGCGTGGCCTCGCGGTCAGCGGCCGCGCCGGGCCGGGGTCAGCTCGTTTGGGTTCTGTGGAACCAACGCGCACCTGGTCCTCGAGGAGGCGCCGCGACCTGCCGCGCCGGCGGCCGTCGAGGGCGCGAGCGGGCCGTGGTTATTCCCGCTGTCGGGCACCGACGACGCCGCGCTCGCGCGGGTGGCGGGCCGGCTGGGTCGGTGGCTGAGCGAAGCCGGGCGCGAGGTCTCGCTCGCCGATCTGAGCTTCACGCTGCAGCGTCGCCGCGCGCACCTCGACACCCGCGCGGCGATCCA
>NZ_JMCC02000017.1 GCF_000737335.2 Enhygromyxa salina
GGCGAATCACTGATCCAACGATCAAATCGACGACTCCGAGTCCGGTCCTATCGTGCGCGTTGTTGCAGAGATTCTGACCTTTTTGTGGGGGCAGCCTAGTCTTCGCCTGGTCCGTGGGCGAATCACTGATCCAACGATCAAATCGACGACTCCGAGTCCGGTCCTATCGTGGTCCTATTAGTGGGCGAATTACTGATCCAACGACCAAATCGACGACTCCGAGTCCGGTCCTATTCGGAGAAGTCAGGCGGATCATCGACCCCAGATCGACCGCCGCCTTTGCAAGAGCTCAGCTACCGACAAAAACCGCCCTGGCGGCGCGGGTCGCCAGATCGAGTCTTGGTTGAACTCGATCTCGAGGCTGGCGATCTGGATCATCGACGTCTTCGGCAGGTCTTCGACACGCAGCACCGTTCCCCGGGGCCCGGCCACGCAGCGGTAGGCTTCGGATTCTGCGTCATACATGTATTCGAAGACCCCGAGGCCCCCGGGCTCGAGCCGCAGCGGGGTCCAGACCCGCACGACGCCCAGCGCTTCCCAGTGGTCGGCGAGCCACTGGGTGCTAGTGTGGATCCAGCCAAGGGTAGGGTCGTCCGATGTGGGCCGCAGCCGGCCGCGGCGCCGGCTGGCTTCGGCCAGCTGTCGCAGGAGGGCGGTGTCGACGGAAGCGACCGGCTCGCGCAGCTCGACGAGCATGTCGGCGTTGCGCGACCTCGCGCCGCCTCGACCAAGCGCGCTCGGGTCCGCGATGATCTCGACCGCCGAGCTGCGGCCAAGCTCGGCGAGGATCGGGATCGGGCGGCAAAAACCCGGCGGCAGATCCAGGATCAAACGCATGAGCGCGCTCGCCTGCAGCGTGGTGTGATCATCGAGGGTGTGCGCCAAGTGACTCGGCAGCAAGCCGTGGTCGAGGTCGCGGCGGTCGGGCGGCCAGGCGTCGAAGCGGGCGATCCGGCCGCGACGATCCATGCCCAGCCAGCACCACTCGAAGGGGCGCGGATCGGGGATCGGGTCGCGCCTTGACCGACTCACGGGCCCGCAGCATACGATGGACCTCCGGTGGAGGTCCGCCCCGAACTCGACGACGCGCACCGGGCCGTGCTCGCCGACTGGCTGTCCGCCCGCGGGGATCCTCGCGGGGAGCTCATCAACCTCGAGCTCGCCCTCGATCAGCCCGGTCGGTCCAGCGGCGAGCGGGCGGCGTTGCTCGAGCGCCTCTCCGCACTGCGCGGCGAGCTCGAGCCGCGCTGGGTCGCCGAGCTGGCCCACACCCTGGAGCTGACCCACGCGCAGCTGCACGCGTTCATGCCGGGGCGCTGGTACGCCGGGCTGCTGCTCGAGCTGGCCCTGTGTCCCAGCGCCGAGCTGGCCACCGGCGACGTCGCGCTGGTGTTGCTCGAGTGGATCTTGGCATCCGAGGCTGCCGTCGCCGTCGAGGTCATCGACGCCGGAGAGTTCCCGGGGCAGGCCATCCTCGAGCAGCTGGCGACCGGACCCGCGCGACCCCGGATCCGCCGGCTGGTCCTCGGGGATCACCACGCGCCCGTCGGGCCGCTGCGCCAGCTCAACGGCCAACTCGACGGTCTGCGCCAGCTCGAGGTCCGGGGCCCAGGCATCGAGCTCGCGGGCTTCGAGGCGCCGGCCCTCGAGGTCCTGCGTCTGTGCTGCCGCGGGGACTGGAGCAGCCCGCTGCGGTCGATCCAGGGCCTGCGCTGTCCGGCGATGACACGCCTCGAGTTGCGCTTCGATCAGGAGAGCTCTGCGTACGCGGAGTTTCACGACCCAGTGGCGCAGGTCGAGCCGTGGCTCGTCGCTGGGTTGCTCGACCCGGTTGCGCTCCCGCGTCTGTGCGAGCTCGTCCTGGCGAGCTTCGTTTGTGATGCGTCGTTGATTCAGGCGTTGGTCGCTGCGTCCGGGTTCTCGAGGCTGCGCCGGCTGTCCCTGTCCGATGTAGACTTGGCTCCAAACGTCGTGGACGCGATCCGTGAGCGATCCGAGTGCTTCGCGGGGCTCGAGCGACTCGACATCGGGCACGGTGGGCGCTGGATCGTCCGCGAGCAGCTGTCGATGCTGGGCAATTTGAACACGTACTGAGGCGCGATGGCCATCGACCTGTCGTCGTCGCCGCGCTCGTCGTCGCCGACAATCGTCTGCGGTGCACCAAGTGACTCTCACGGAGACCGAGAGGTAATTGCGTAGCGCACAATCCAGGGTTTCGTGTCCACGTCGGTGCAAAATATCTCGCCCACCTCATTGTGGATCTCGACAGTAGCTCCAACCAACTCTGAACGCTGCGGACTCACGACGAACTCGTATGTAGCATCTGCGCTGCTGCCCGACGGTGATGATGATAGGTTTGAACATATATTGATAGCGTCCTGCTTGGATCTGGCGCTGTCCCGCCCTTCCAGGACAGACGGAAGCGGAAATGCCGCTAACTTGGCTGCTGCGACTGAACCATCGGTCTCGGGTCGACGCGGGGCGTCCCCAGCTACGACTTCGCGCGCGCCCTTCCTGCCGCGGTCGTGGCTGCTAGTCTCCCCCCGCACATGCGCTACCGGTCGACGAAGAGCTTCACCAACCTCCCGTGCGCCCACCGCCTGCACTCGCACCCAGGCCACTGCCGGTTCGTGCATGGCTACTCGCGCAGCTTCAAGTTCTACTTCGAAGCCACGCAGCTCGACGAGCACAATTTCGTGGTCGACTTCGCGGCCCTCAAGGACGTGAAGCAGTGGCTCGAGCACATGTTCGATCACACCCTGCTGATCGGCGAGCACGACCCGGACCTCGCGTTCTTCCGCGAGATGGAGACCCGCCAGCTGTGCCAGCTACGCGTGCTCAAATCGGTGACCATGGAGGGCACGGCCGCGCTGGTGTTCGATCACGTCGACGCGATGATCAAGCAAAAGACCAACGGCCGGGCCTGGGTCGCCAAGGTCGAGGTCCACGAGAACGACAAGAACTCGGCCGAGCTCGAGCGGCTGCCTGATCAACCCGCTTGACCGGAGATCACCTGGCTCTGGACCGCGACCCCAAGCGGCCCGCGTCGATCACTCAGCTGGGTCTGACACATCCCAAACCCCAGCGGCGCCGACCAGGTCCGGGCCCGCATGCCCAGCCACTCGTCTGCGCCGCCGGCTGGCAGGCGGTGCAAGTGCACGGTCAGATCCGGGTTCACAAAGCTCCACTTCGCGGTGTCGAGGGCGGCCCCGACCCCGTGCCCAGCGTCGGCGCAGATCATGATTCGCTGCAGCGCGGTGGACTCCTCGCCCTCGATCAACCCACACCGCGGCCGGATCCATGCGGCCAGGTTGCCGGTGCCAAACTCGCCGTCTGCGAGCCGCAGCTCCATCGCGGTGTGGTAGCCAACGGCGTGGTGAAGGAACGGAAGTTCGAAGGCGCTGCACTGCTCGGGCGGGCGCAGGGCTCGAGCGGCGTCGTCGTGCGTGAAGGTGGGGACGGCCAGCTCTTGCACGCGGATCCGCACAGCCAAGCCAACGGCCAGCTGCTGATCCCCAGACACCAGCGCGGCGGCGATCCGGTGGACGCTGCGACCTTCGGTGAGCACTTCGGTCACGACCTCGAGCGGGGCGGCGATCGGGATCGGCCGCAGCAGCTCGAAGGTCATGCGGGACACGAACATCTCGCCAGCGCGCGGGCCCTCGCGCTCGACGGCGCGGGCCAGCAACGCGGTGGGCGGCCCGCCGTGTTGGTGATCGTTGCTCCACGGGCCGCGGGTGAGCTCGGTCGCAAAGAAGCGCTCTTGCCCGTGGATGCCGGGCACTCGGTGAAAAAAGAATCCTGGTTCGCTCATGCAGCCTGACTTGCAGGGCCAACAGTAGCGCGACCTTCAGCGACCTGCACGGCGCTCTACAGCGAAGCGACAGTCCAAAACGGCGAGGCGACAGTCCCCAAGCGGCGCGGCGACAGTCACCAAATTGCGGGTTCATGGATGTCTGTGACGCAGACGTCGTGCGTATGATCGATCGCCATGACTCACCCAATCAACCTGTTCGATCCCGCCGTTCGCAGTAATCCATACCCAACGTACGCAGCGCTCCGCGAGGCGCCGGTGCAGCAGGTTGGGCCAATGGGTGCGTGGGCGGTCACCCGATACGCCGACGTGCAGTACGCCCTTCGCCACCCCGAGCTGTTCACGTCAACGGCCTTCGAGGCGATCTTGCGGCCTGCGTGGCTGCCTCACAGTCCAGTCGCCGACTCGATCCTCGCCAAGGACGGCGCCGAGCACAGCAAGCTCCGCGCGCTGGTCACGAAGGCGTTCACGCCCAAGAGCATCGCGGCGCTCGGGCCTCGCGTGACCGCGATCGCAACGGAGCTCGCAGAAGCCATGCGGGGGCGCGAGCGGCTCGAGTTCATCAGCGCGTTCGCCACGCCGCTTCCGGCGCGTATCATCGCCGAGATCTTGGGGCTCGATCCGGCGCTGCATCAGCACTTCGAGACCTGGTCGGACCACATCACCTCGATCACGCCGGTCGAGCCGCCTCGGGAATTCGCCGACGCGATCCGCAAGACGATCGCCGACATGGAGCGCTATCTCTGCGAGGTGATCGAGGCCCGGCGCGCAAATCCGCAAGACGACATCGTCACCACATTGATCCACGCCGAGATCGACGGCGACACCCTGAGCGACGCCGACATCCTGGGGATGATGTTCATCCTGCTGCCGGCCGGGTTCGAGACCACGCGGCACCTGCTGGCCAACGCCATGCTTGCGTTCATCGAGCGCCCCAACGACTACGCGGAACTGCGCAGCGACCCCGGGCTGATCCCCGGGTTTGTAGAGGAGCTGCTGCGCCACGACGCCTCGGTGCAGTCGGTCGTGCGCGTCACCACCCAAGACGTGGAGATCGGCGGCACCAAGATCGCGGCGGGCTCGATGGTGATGATGCTGATCGGTGCGACCGGGCGGGATCCGAGCGTGTACGAGGACCCCGAGCGCTTCAACGTCCGGCGCGAGGAGACCACCTCGCTCGCGTTTGGCCACGGGGTTCACTTCTGTCTGGGGGCCGCGCTCGCACGGCTCGAGGCGCGCGCCGGCATTGAAGCGCTGGTCGCCCGGTTTGCGAGCTTCGAGCTCGACGCCGCCGAGCTACAGTGGAATTTGTCGCCAACGGTTCGCGGGCCGGTGAAGCTGCCGATCCGCATTGTGGCTGCCCCTGAGTCCTAATTGGCCGGAGTCGCGTCGCGGATCGCGGCCATCTCGGCGGGGATCCGCAGGCCCAACAACAGCGCGGCGTTGAGCAGCGTGCACACGGCCGCGGTCCACCACGCGTTGAAGATCAGCGGCACGCAGACCAGCTCCAAGGCAACCGCGAGGTAGTTTGGGTGTGACAGCAAGCGATACGGCCCGCGTCGGACCAAGGGCTGCTGATCAAACACGACGATCTTGGTGTTCCAGCGCCTGCCCAGGCTGGCGATCGCCCAGTAGCGCAGGACCGCGGCCAGGCCAAAGCCAACGAGAAACACCCACCAAAATTCCGCGCGCTCGGGCCCGCGCAGCCACGCCTCGAGCGGCCACGCCAGCAACCAACCGGTGTGCAAGACGAAGAACATCCAATAGTGCGGCTCGACGACGAGCCGGCCGCCGTTCCCGAGCGCCCACTGGAGGTTGCGCTTGGCCAAGCGCAGCTCCGAGATCCGCTGCAGCGCGATCGCAGCCACCAATACACCAAGCAAGACCCAAGCCGCGCTCACCATCGAAACAAGACCCCTTCGGCGCAAAAGCCGGGGCCCAGACCAAGCAGCAGACCGGGTTGATCACAGCGGGTCTGCGCGTCGGCCAAGAAGCGCTCGAGCACGAACAGCACGGTTGGGCTGGACATGTTGCCATGATCCCGCAGCACCGCCCGGGCGTGACGCAGGCGAGCGGGCTCGAGCGCCAGCGCTTGCTCGAACGCGTCGAGCACCTTGCTGCCGCCGGGATGAAACACCAGGTGCTGCAGCTGCTTGGGACCCAGCCCGATCAGACCGGCCGCTTCGGCGAGCAGCTGGGCGCCAAGCTGGATCACGAGGCTTGGGATCTTCGGTGAGAAGCGCACCATCAGGCCTTCGTCCTCGAGGTCCCAGCCCATGATATCGGCGCTGTCGTCAAGCAGCCGCGAGTACGCGCCGAGTAGCTCGGGGCCGGAGGGATCGCTGGGGTCCCACCAGGGCTCGGGCGCGACCACGGCTGCGGCGGCGCCGTCACCAAACAGCGCGACCGCGATCAAGTTGGCGCTGCGCTTGTCACCGTGCATGAAAGTCAGGCTGCACAGCTCGCAGGCGATCACCAACACTGGCTTGCCCAGACCCACCGCCAAGGCCCGCGCCCGCGCCAACCCAGCGCTGCCACCCGCGCAGCCCAACCCCCACAGGGGCACGCGCGCGACATCCCGCGAGAGCCCTAGCTCCTGGACCAAGCGCGCGTCCAGGCTTGGGGTCGAGACGCCCGTGCTGCTCGCGAACACGATCGCGCCGACCGCTGTGGGATCGAGCCCAGCTCGCGCCAAGGCCTGCTCCGCGGCGCGCCGGGCCAGCGGGACCGCCTGCTCGATGTACGCGGCGTTCTTGGCCGGGAAGCTGTGCGGCTGCTGGTACCACGCGTGTGGACGCGCGAGCTGCCGGGCGTTGACGCCGGCGTTGTCATAGGCGCCCAACAAGCGATCGATCACGCTCTCGTCGCGCCCGGAAAAGTAGTCGTCAAAGAAGCTCTTGGCGAAGTCCTTGGCCTGGGCTTGGGTGATCTCGTGCGCCGGCGAGGCGCTGGCCACAGCCATCACACCCGTGCGCACGCGAGCGGACATCAGGGCGCGCCCTCCATCGCAGCGTCGGGCTCGGGCGTGCGGCAGCTGTCTCGATACACATATTGCGACAGCCGCTTGCGATGGCTGGAGGTCCAGTCAATGCTGGGTCGTTTGCCGTCGTCGGTGAGGTAGCCAAGTCGGTACATTGCGATGAGCTCTAGATCTTCGGGGACCGCGAGCAGCTCGCTGACTTGTTGCCAGGCGTCGGGAAACTCCATTGGCGTCGAGATGAACTGGATACCCATGCCAATGTCGAGCGTGGTCAGCCAGATGTTCTCGATCGCCATACCCAGCCCCAACATGCTGTAGAAGCCCGAGAGCTCGCCCTTTACATATTCTTCTTTGCTCAGCATCGCGGCGAGCATGAGCGGGCTCCCGGCGACGAGCTTGCGGTTGTCGTTGCCCAGCGTCTTTGGCACGCCGAGCCGGTTCATCAGCTTTTGTCCAGTCGCGCTGAACACGTGCTTTACGAATGGACGCAGCGGGCCGGGCAGCTTGTCGATGAAGATTCCGTCGGCGCGCGTTCGCATCTCTTCTTCAGAGAAGCGGAAGTATCGGCGGTAGCGAGTGAAGAATTTTCCGCCGGCCATCAAGCCCTCCATTGTCTGGCCGGCGATCTCCGAGATCCGCTCGCGCGTGTCGTTGTCGGTGATCAGCACAAACCGCCAGGGCTGCGAATTGAAGTGGCTGGGCGCCCGCGAGGCCGCTTCCATCAGGCGGTGCTGATGCTCGAGGCTAACTGGGTCAGGCTTGAACGGCCCGTTGGTGGTCGAGCGCCGCAAAATAGCTTCACGTAGTTCCATGGCGATTCAGATCAGATAGGCGCCGACGTAGCCGAGCGCCCCGGCGACCGCGACCGCTGGGTGCGCGGCGCCGCCGGGCTTGGTCAGGGGCATGCAGGCGAGCGCGAGGATCGTGAGGAGCAGCGCTGGGTGGAAGGCCAGCACGGCCGCCGCGATCGCGCCCGTGAACACCACACCGTAGAGCCAGTGATGCGCGGCGCCAAACTTGGCGCCAAACACTTGGGCGCTCAGGCCAACAGCGAGGTTGAGCGCGAACAGGGCGGCCCCAAGGTGCAGGGTCCACGCGAGGGTCCAGGGAAGGTTCACGGGGCGCGGCAGTGTACACGTGGCACGCGGGCGCTGCATGCCCTCGCCGGAGCTGAAGACAGCTGTTAAGGTCGGCGCGGATGTGGAGCTCCACGACCTTTGCTCCCGCACCGCGCTCGAGTGGGTTCAGGCGCGGCCTCGAGCTGTGCGCGGTCGCTGTGCTCGTGGTCGGCACCAGCTCGTGCGTGGGCAGGCTAGACGCCCCGCCTCCGCGCACCGCGTCGCAATTTACCCAAGGTCGGACGCTGGCAGATCTCGACGCGCTCACGCGCCTGCGCGCCGCGGCCGACGTGTCGCCCGAGCAGCTCGAGCCACAGTGGCGGGCGGGGATGGCTCACCTTCGCGCGAGCTTGCAGGGCCACGTGGACCAGCGCGAGCACGCCGAGCGCTACCTCGAGCGGGCGTGGTTGCTGGACCCGGAGGCCAAGCGGGTCCCGGCTGCGCGGGTGCTCGCGCGCTTGTTGAACATGCGCAGCTCGGTGTTGGATCTGTCCAAGCTCGACCTGCAGCTGCGGCTCTACGCGGCGCTGGTCGAGCAGACCTCCGCGACGAAGGCAGAGGCGTTCGCGTTCACGTGCTTCGCGGCCGCCGCAACGGCGCTCCAGCGCTACGCCCAGGGCCACACGCTGGCGGCCCTGCGCGAGCTCGAGGCGCTCGAGCGGGCGATGCGAGCGCGGACCCGGCAGCACCCCGATGACATCGACGCGCACGCGATGGCGGGTAATTTCGAGCTGACCTTCGCGGGGGTGATCCCGGTCGGTGTCGAGCAACGCCTGACGCGCGGCATCGACTACCTCGAGGTTCAACAAGATCACTGGGACCAGCTCAGCCCACGCGCGCGCAACACTGGGGTCGCACCCAACGTCCGCAGCGTGTTCGCGCTGTTCCTGGCCGAAGGCTTGCTCGCGCACGGCGACGTCGAGGCGGCGGCCGGTCGCTACGCGCAGATCCTGGAGTTCGAGGATCAGGCCGACACCGGCCCCCGTCGGCAGATCGTATCGCTCGCGCAACACCGACTGGCCAACCTCGAGACCTACGCAGGCGCGCGCGAGCTGCTGCCGCCATGGCCCGCCGGGGTGACCGGCTGCGTCGCGTGTCACTCCCGCGAGGCAACGCTGCCGACCGACGACCTGTACCTCGTACCAGGCGTGGTGTTGCGATGACTCGCGCCTGCGTGTTGGCGTGCGCGCTCGTGTTGCTGGGCTGTCAGGGCAAGGTCCGTGGGCACCCCTCGGACGACGCCAAGCGGCCGGACCAGCACACCCGCCGCGACCTGGATCTGAGCGCCGACCAAGAGGCGCTGCTCGCCGAGCTCGCCGCCAGGGCCGACGCGCAGCCAGACAATTTTGAAGCGCTCGCGCAGTCTGGGCTCGCGCACATGAACTTCACCCTGGCCGGGGTGCTGCGTCTGCGGGATCGGGCGGAGCAGGACCTCGAGGCCGCGTTCGCGCTCAACCCCAACGACGCCGAACTCAACCGCTCGCTCGGGCGCTTTTACAACCTGCGCGCGGTCGCGGGCGACGACTCCAAGGCGCAGATGCAGGTGCGGGTCTACGCGGCGCTGCTGGGCGACGCGGATCCCCGCACCATGGATGACGCCAGCTTCGTGGCCTACAGCTTCTACATGCTTGGGCGGATCCTGAGCGAGAAGACCAACGGCAACAAGCTCGCGGCGCTGCGCAAGGTTGGGCAGCTCGAGGCCCAGCTGGCCGCGCGGGTGCAGGCCCAGCCTGACAACATCGAGCTGCGCGCGCTGGCCGGCAACTTCGCGTTCTTCTTTGCGGGCAACATTCCGCTCGAGCGCGAGCGTCGGGTCCTGGAGGCCGTCGCGTACTTCGAGGTGTTGCGCGCGCGATGGTCCGAGCTGCGCGCGGGCGCCAAGGATCCCACGCACTGTCCCAACACCTGGGAGAATTTCATGTTCGAGCTGGCCGAGGGCTACATGGTGCTCGAGCGCCAGTCCGAGGCGCGTGAGCTGTATGCCGAGCTGGCCGTGATCCACGAGCCGCGGACCCGCGCAAAAGAGCTGATCGCCCACGTAGCGAGCGAGCGGCTGCGCAACTTCGACGCGTACGTTGGCGAGATGCGGCTGATGCCGCCGTGGCCCAGCGACGTGAGCAACTGCGTCGTGTGCCACGCGTGGTCGAGCGATGTCGGGTTGGAGTCGCTGTATGCGGTTGAAGAGATTCGACTGTCTGATGTGCCCTCGCAGGCCCAGTACCAGCCGGTAGCGAGCTTGCCCGGGCCGCCCGTCGGCAAGCCCAGCGTGATCGCGGGGCGCGAGCGCTTGCCGGGCGATGTGGCGAGCCTGATCGAGGGGAACTGCGCCCCGTGTCACTTCACGCGGGCCGACGTCACGCAGCTGCTGGATCTCTCGGATGCCAAGGAGATCGAGCGCAACGCGGCGCGGATCGACGCGCGCGTGGGTGCTGGCGAGATGCCGCCCAAGCGCGGGCTGGAACCCGATGAGCGCGCGGTGATCCGAGCGTGGGCCGTGGGGCTCGAGCCCAACACATTGCAGGAATGAGACGCCCGGCAATTCATGCGTTGGCGTCGCTGTGATCGCAACAATGACTTGACGACGCGCGCCGAACTCCCACATGCCTGCTAGCATGACCGCATGAATCGGGTGATCGTCCCCTATGACTTCTCCGCGCACGCGCGCCGAGCCTGCGCCCTGGCCATGCAGGGGTTCCCGTTCGGCATGGACGCGCAGATCGAGATGCTGCACGTGATCGACGCCGATCTGTACGCGAACGTGCTGGCCCACAAGCACGTCCCCGACGACGACGCGATCGACAGCTACCTCGCCGATGAGCTCACGCGGATTCACGCCGAGCTGGCCGTGGCGCATGCGAAGCACTCGACGCCGCCGCGCTTGCTCGAGCCCAAGCGGGTCATCGTCCGCGGTCGGCCCCACGCGAGCATTGACGCCCGCTTGCATGAACCGGACGTCATCGGCGGGCTGTTGGGTGGCCAAGGCCACGGCGGGGCGACAGAGAAGCTGCTTGGGCGCACGGCGCAGCGGGTGATCCGTCACGCCTCGGTGCCCTTGCTGGTGGTCAAGCGACCGCAAACGCTGGCCCCGCCGACGCGCCTGCTCGCGGCCGTAGACTGGAGCGACAACAGCAAGCGCGCGCTGTTGGTGGCCGCGCGGCTGCGTGAAGAGCAGGGCGGGCTGCTCTCGGTCTTGCACGTGATCGACTCGCCCTACGTGCCGTATGTGCGGGCCTTCGCGCACGAGCGCGAAGCCAGCGAGGCGCTGGATGTCCTTGGCGACGAGCAGCTCGAGCGACTCGCAGGCTTCGTCGAGGCGGCGCTCGCCGAGCGTGGCGGGATCCCCGACGAGCTGACCGAGGCCGTGCTGTTTGGTGAACCGGCCAGCACGATCGCCTCGCAGGCGGCGACCTTGCTCGCAGAGTTGATCGTGGTGGGCGTCCACGGCTCGTCCAATCTCTCGCGCTACCTGCTGGGCTCGACGGCAGAGAAGCTGGTCACTGCGGCGAGCGCAGACATCCTGGTGGTGCCCTGAGCGCGTCGTTGTTCATGCAGGGCGCGCGGGCTATACCCACGCCCGAACCCGATGACGTGGCTGCGCGAGCTGGTTTGGAACTCTGGAGAACAGCGCCCGCGCGCCCTGTGGCGGCTGGTGCTGCACATCATCACGTTGATTGCGATCGCGTGGACGCTGAGCGTCGTGACCCGCAGCCTTGGCCTTGGTGGGGCTGGCGGGCTCTCGTGGTTTGGCGCCGTGATGACGGCGATCACGGTCGGGCTTGGCACGTGGCTGTGCGGGCGGTTCTTGGATCGCCGCGAGCTTGGCGAGTTTGGCCTGCGACTGAGCCCGCGCTGGGCCGCGGATCTGTGCGCGGGCCTGGGGATCGGCGTGGCGCTGATGGCTGGGATCTTCGTGCTCGAGCTGCAGGCTGGGTGGCTGACGATCGAGGGTTACTACGTTGGCGCCGGGCCGGGTCAGGCGTTTGCGGTCGCGCTGCTCGATCCGCTGGTGACCTTCGTGGCCGTCGCGTTCTACGAGGAGCTGTTCAGCCGCGGCTACCACCTGCGCAACCTCGCCGAGGGTCTGCGCTTTGCCAACAACGGGTTGCTTGGCCCCGGGACGGCCTTGCTGTTGGCGACGCTGCTGTCGTCCAGCGTGTTTGGTCTGATGCACATGGGCAACGCCAACGCCAGCGCGATCTCGACGATCAACGTTGGCTTGGCCGGGTGCATGCTCGCGCTGGGGCTGGTGTGGACCGGTGAGCTGGCGCTGCCGATCGGCCTGCACCTGAGCTGGAATTTCTTTCAAGGCAACGTGTTTGGGTTCCCGGTCAGCGGCAACGCGATGGGTCCGCGAGTGTTCGACGTGACGCAGGCCGGCGATCCGCTCGTGACCGGCGGCGCGTTCGGTCCCGAGGCCGGGTTGGTGGGGCTCGCAGCGATGCTCGCGGGTGTGGGGCTGATGGCGGCGTGGGTTCGAGTCACGCGCGGCGAGCTGCGCTGGTGCTCGGCGCTCACGCAGCCAAGCGCTGCGATCACGGACCCACGTTCGGCCAGCTGACGTCACCGGCTTGCCGCGCTCACGCCGGGTTGGCAATCGGAACAATTTGTCGTCGGTGATTCGCGTTGTGTGTCCCGACCCCGTGCGGCATTCTGGGCATCGGTGGATGAATCGACCCCAGGGCACGGGTCCGCGACGACACCGCGATCACCAAGCGTCGACGCGACCATCGCGGACCTTCGCCCGCCCAACCGCGAGGCCGATCCGCTGCATCGCGGCGCGAGCGTGGGCCGCTACGTGCTGCTGGATCAGCTGGGCACCGGGGCGATGGGCGTGGTCTACAGCGCCTACGATCCCGAGCTGGATCGCAAGCTCGCGCTCAAGCTGCTGCACCCAGGCTCGAGCTCGCGCGAGGCCAAGGCGACCCGCAACCGGCTGCGCCGCGAGGCCCAAGCGCTCGCCCGTCTGACCCACCCCAACGTCGTCGCGGTCCACGACGTGGGCACCCACGCCGGGCGGGTGTTCGTGGCCATGGAGTTCGTGGCCGGCAGGACCCTGCGCCAGTGGGTGCGCGCCGATCCGCTCGAGCCGCAGCCCGTCAGCGCGATCATCGAGGTGTTCACGGCCGCGGGGCGCGGGCTCGCGGCGGCCCATCGTGCGGGCTTGGTGCACCGCGACTTCAAGCCCGAGAACGTGCTGATCGGCGACGATGGGTTGGTTCGCGTCGTCGACTTTGGGCTGGCGCGACGCTCGGCCGAAGATGAATTCGGGGAGGACAGCATCGACAGCTCGGGCACGCACTCGATGGACGCCGATGTCTACGAGAGCATCGCCAGCATCGCCAGCATCGCCACGCACTCGCTCGACATGTCGCTCACCGGTACGGGCCGGGTCATGGGCACGCCCGCGTACATGGCCCCAGAGCAGCACGTTGGCGAGGTTGCGACGGTACGCAGCGATCAGTTCGCGTTCTGCGTGGCGCTGTGGGAGGCGCTCTACGGCGCCCGGCCGTTTCCTGGGCGCGACTTGCCGTCGCTGTCGCTGGCCGTGACCTCCGGGCTGCTCAGCGATCCGCCAACCGATGGCCCAAACGCGCACCACCGGGTGCCCGCCCACGTGCACCGGGCGATCGTGCGGGGGCTCAGCACCGATCCAGATCTGCGGTTCTCCAAGATCGATGATCTGCTGGTTGCGCTGACCCACGATCCCAACCGCAGGCGTCGAAAGATCGCGCGGATCGTCGGCATCAACTTGCTTGGGGCGATGGGGGTGTTCGCGGCCGGGATGTGGGTTGCGGACTCTTTCGGCGAGTCCGATGCCGCGCCGCCGGCCTGCGATCCGGTTGAGATCCTCGACGGCATCTGGGGGCCCAAGCAGCATGGCCTGGTCGCCGAGCGCTTCGCCCTGATCGACGCGCCCTTCGCCGAGCACTCGGCCCGCGAGGTCGAGCGCCGGCTCGACGCGTACACCAGCCAGTGGCTCTTGGCTTGGGGTGAGACCTGCGAGGCCGAAGCCAGCGGGGGCTCGAGCGGCGTGGTGGAGCTGCAGCGCGAGTGCCTCGAGCTGCGTCGCCGCGAGCTGCAGGCGTTCAGCGCGGCGCTGATCTCCACGAGCACCGAAGAATTCCGATCGCGGGCCGAGCACGCCGTGGCCGCCGCAGAGAGCTTGCCGCCGATCTCGACCTGTCGCGACCCCTCGCGGCTGCGCGCCGATCCGCACCTCAACCCCAAGCAGCGCGAGCGCGTGGCCAGCTTGCAGACAAGCCTGAGCGAAGCGCGGACGCTGGGCCGCCTCGGTGATCGCCCCACCGGACTCGCGCAAGCCCGCGACGTGGTCGAGGCGGCCCGCGAGCTCGACAGCCAGCGCATGCTGATCCGCGCGCTGTTGGTGGTTGGTGAGCTCGAGCAGCAGGCCAACGAGCTCGACGCTGCAGCCGAGCACGTGGGCGAGGCCTACACGATCGCCGAGCAGCAGGGCGAAGACTGGCTGCGGGCCGACGCGGCGACGCGGATGATTGGCCTGCTGGGCTTTCATCTGCAGCGACCCGGTGAGGCCGCTGTGTGGGAGCAGGTCGCGGACTCGCTGCTCGTTCGTGTTGGCGAGCCTCAGGATCTGCGCGGCAATTGGTACTACGAGGTCGGGACCACCCGGATGCGCCAGACGGAGTTCGCGGCGGCGGAGCAGGCCCTCAATCGTGCGCTCGAAGTGTACGAGCTGGTTCATGGTCACGACTCGCGGGAGATCGAGCGGGTGTTGCAGCGGCTGGGCGCGGTCGCCCGCGAGCGCGGCGACTACGAGCGCGCCGTCAGCTACCACACCCGCCTGCTGAGCCGACGCATCGCCGTGTACGGGCCCGATCACCCGGACGTCGCGGCGGTCCGCGGCAGCTTGGGCAACGACTTCTACTTTCGCGGTGACTACCGCGAGGCGCGGACCCACTACGAGCAGGCGCTGCGGATCATTGGCGAGTGCTACGGCGAAGACAGCCCGGCCTACACGCCCAAGCTCAACAACTACGCGGCCGTGCTCGAGCGGCTTGGCGAGCTCGATGAGGCCGAGGCGATCCAGCGCAAGCTGCTCGCTGGGAACATCGCCCTGTTTGGCGAGCGCGACGTTCGGGTCTCGACCTCGCTGGAGAACTTGGGGCTGGTGCTGATCTCGGCTGGGCGGTTTGACGAGGCCGAGCAGATGTTTCGCCGATCATTGGCGATCCGCAGCGCCCACCATGGCGATCAGCACGTCGCGACCGCGACCTCGAAGCTCAACCTGGGCTACGCGCTGTACTACAAGGGCGAGTACGCGGCGGCGCGCAAGCTCTACGAACAGACGCTGATGACTTGGGTCGCGAAGCTGGGCGAGGACCACCCTGATCTCGCGCTGGTGTACGGCAACGTTGGGGATCTGGACCTGGAGGAAGGGCGGCTTGCGGACGCCAAGCGGAACTTCGAGCGCGCGTTTGAGTTGATCGCTGAAGCGCTTGGTGAGGACGCGGCCGACCTTGGGTACAACCTCACGGGGTTGGCCAGGGTGGCGGTTGGCGAGGGGGAGTTCGACGAGGCGATCGAGCTGTGCGAGCGGGCGCTGGATGTGCGGGATGGGACTTGGTTGCCGCCGGGGGATCTGGGGTTGACGCAGCTGACCTTGTCACGGGCGTTGATCGCGCGTGGGGGCGTGGAGGATCGGTCGCGAGCGCGGGATTTGGCGTTGCTGGCTCGCGAGGACTTTCGGCGGGGACGCGACGAGAAGCGCTCGCAGGAGGTGCTGGCTTGGCTGGCAAGCCTCGAGTAATCCTGCCCTGCCCGAAGGACCTGTACCTGCTTATTAGAGCAGTGGCCGAGTGATTTTGCCCTGCCCGAAGGACCTGTACCTGCTTATTAGAGCAGTGCTCAGGCGGCCAGATTTGCCGCGCTTCTTGGCGGCGGAACTTGCCCTGCCCGAAGGACCTGTACCTGCTTATTAGAGCAGTGCTCAGACGGCTAGATTTGCCGCGCTTCTTGGCGGCGGATCTTGCCCTGCCCGGATCTTGCCCTGCCCGAAGGACCTGTACCTGCTTATTAGAGCAGTGCTCAGGCGGCCAGTTTAGCCGCGCTTCTTGGCGACCGACTTCTTCTTGGCGGTCGGCTTCTTCTTGGCGACCGACTTCGTCTTGGCGACCGGCTTCTTCTTGGCGGCCGACTTCGTCTTGGCGACCGACTTCTTCTTGGCGACCGACTTCTTCTTGGCGACCGACTTCGTCTTGGCGACCGACTTCGTCTTGGCGACCGACTTCGTCTTGGCGACCGACTTCTTCTTGGCCCCCGACTTCGTCTTGGCGGCCGACTTCGTCTTGGCGGCCGGCTTCACCTCCGCCCCCAACTTCACCTCCGCCCCCAACTTCACCTCCGCCCCCGGCCGCTTCCCCCCAGCCGTCCCGCCCACCTCGAACTCCAGCGACGGCTCGACCTCCCGCTCCGGCGACCACCGCAAGCTTCGCACGCGCTTCGCCTTCCCGCGCGGCAGCTCGAACACCAGAAAATACGAGTGGTTCTTCCGCGCATGCACCTGTCGCAGCAGCCGGCTCACGCCCGGGGCGTTGTTCCGCACCAGCACGAACACGTCCTTGCAGTAGAACCCCATGTCCTCGTACGCAGTGACGATCTCCACGTGCGTCAGCCGCTGCTTGTTGGCGCTGACCTCGTCCTGGCACTTCACGATCAAGCACCCGCCAACCCGCAGCACCCGACGCGCCTCCAGCCCCGCGCGCAGGTACAGATCCGTCACGGCATCGTGCCACTTCGGCCCACCCTCGCCCGCGTCGTAGGTGTTCCCGTCAGCGTACGCGTCACGAAACGCGGCGTGGGTGCCGGTCCCTGCCCGGTGGGTCTGCGCGCGCCGAAAGAACCCCTCCATGTAGGGCGGGTCCAGCACGACGCAGTCCAAGCTCTTGTCCTCGTAGGGCAGCTCGCGACAATCAACGGCGTCGCGGTAGCGCACGAAGATGTCCCGCTCGGCCACGACGAGCTCGAGATCCGAGGCCAAGAGCTCGTAGGTGCCGGCGGGGATCCGCTTCCAAAACACACCCTTGCCGAAGGTCACATCGGCGACTTTGCTGCCAGGCGAAACGTGCAGCTCCATCAGGCTCGCGAACAGTTCCGAGTTGTCGCCAACATGGGCGGAGTTGACGAGATCAGAGGTCGACTCGCCGCCCTGGACGCGCTTGGGATCGGACACCCCTCGGAAACTACCCGAAAGCGCCCCGCGGAGCGACTCTGTCTGCGGCCCTTTGGCACGCGCGCCCGCTTGTCTATAGTCCGCGTGCCAAGCAACGCGCGTCCGCCACCACGCGCTCCGGGCCAACCCCGAGCGTGCGCGATATGAATCCATCGCGATGCGGAGCGCATGAAACCAGCCCGTCTGGTGGCAGGACGGGCCAGCACCATCGGGAACTGTTCGTGACCAGCGCAAACCCTTTCGACTCTCGTTCGTCCTTTGAGCTCTCTGGCGGCGGCCAGGGCGTGGTCTTTCGTCTCCAGGCTCTCGAGGAGCAAGGCCTGACCAAGCTCGCCAAGCTTCCGTTCTCGATCCGCGTCCTGCTCGAGGCTGCGCTGCGTAACCATGACGGCTTCTTGGTCACCGACGCCGACGTCAAGACCATCGCCGGCTGGCAGCCCACCGCCGAGCGCGTCGAGATCCCCTTCATTCCGGCCCGGGTGATCCTCCAAGACTTCACGGGCGTGCCCGCGGTCGTCGACATCGCAGCGTGCCGCAACGCGATGGTCGAGCTCGGCGGGGACGCGACCAAGGTCAACCCCGCGGTCAACGTGGACTTGGTCATCGATCACTCGGTCCAGGTCGACGTCGACGGACGCAGCACCGACGCGCTGCTGCGCAACCTCGACATCGAATACAAGCGCAACGCCGAGCGCTACGAGTTCCTCAAGTGGGGCCAGCGCAACCTCGACAACTTCCGCGCGGTCCCGCCTGGGCGCGGCATCGTCCACCAGGTCAACCTCGAGTGGATCGCACAGGTCGCCTTCAACCGCGACGGCGTCTACTACCCCGACAGCCTGGTCGGGACCGACAGCCACACCACCATGATCAACGGGCTCGGCGTGCTCGGCTGGGGCGTGGGCGGGATCGAGGCCGAGGCCGTCATGCTCGGGCAGCCGGTCTACATGCTCGCGCCCGACGTGATCGGCTGCAAGCTGACCGGCAAGCTCCGCCCTGGCGTCACGGCGACCGACATGACCCTGCGGATCGTCGAGATCCTGCGCAAGAAGGGCGTGGTCGAGAAGTTCGTGGAGTTCTACGGCGACGGCCTCGACTCGCTCGCGCTCGCCGACCGAGCCACGATCGCCAACATGGCGCCGGAGTATGGCGCAACCTGTGGGTTCTTCCCGGTTGACGCGCAGACCCTCGACTACCTGCGCTTGTCCGGCCGCTCCGACGCCCACGTCGCCAACGTAGAGGCCTACTATCGGGCGCAAGGGCTGTTCCGCACGGCGCAGACCCCCGACCCCGAGTACACCGACACGCTGGTGCTCGACCTCGCTGACGTCGAGCCCGCGCTCGCGGGCCCCAAGCGGCCGCAGGATCGCGTGGATCTGTCGGCGATGAAGTCCCACTTTGCGGAGAGCCTCACCGCCAAGCTCGGGATCCACGGTCACGGCGTGCCCGCCGACAAGACCAACCTCGAGGTCCCGGTGATCGGCAAGGACTTCTCGCTCAGCCACGGCGACGTCGTGATTGCAGCGATCACCTCGTGCACCAACACGTCCAACCCGGCGGTCATGCTGGCCGCGGGTCTGCTCGCACGCAACGCGGTCGCCAAGGGGCTCACGACCCAGCCGTGGGTCAAGCCCTCGCTCGCGCCCGGCTCCCGCGTGGTCACGGAGTACTACGAGAAGGCCGGCCTGTCCGACGACCTCGCCAAGCTCGGCTTCAACACGGTTGGCTACGGCTGCACCACCTGCATTGGCAACTCGGGCCCGCTCCCAACAGAGATCGAGGCGGCGATCACAGAGGGCAAGCTGGTCGTCGGCTCGGTGCTCTCGGGCAACCGCAACTTCGAGGGCCGGGTCCACAACAACGTCAAGGCCAGCTACCTCGCCAGCCCGCCGCTGGTCGTCGCCTACGCGATCGCCGGCACCTTGAACATCAACTTCGACGAGGACCCGATCGGCAAGGACAGCGCGGGCAAGGACGTCATGCTGGCCGACATCTGGCCCAGCGACGAGGAGGTGCGCGCGGTCATTGCTGCGTCGATCGACCCGGCGATGTTCCAGGCCAAGTACGCGGACGTCACCGAAGAGCCGCGCTGGAACGCGATCGAAGTGGCCGACAGCGCACTGTACCCCTGGCGCGACGACTCCACCTATATTCAGCAGCCGCCCTTCTTCCAGGGCATGACGGCGACCCCACCCCCGATCTCGGGGATCTCCGGCGCCCGGGTGCTGCTCAAGCTGGGTGACTCGGTGACCACGGATCACATCAGCCCGGCTGGCTCGTTCCCCGCCGAGGGCCCCGCGGGCCAGTACCTGATCTCGAAGGGGGTGCCAAAGGCTGGTTTCAACAGCTTCGGCAGCCGCCGCGGCAACCATGAGGTCATGATGCGCGGCACCTTCGCCAACGTCCGCATCCGCAACCAGATCGCGGCTGGCACCGAGGGCGGCTACACCACCTATTGGCCCAGCGGAAAAGTGGAGTTCGTGTACGACGCGGCGATGAAGTACGTCGAGGCCGGGACGCCGCTGGTCGTGCTTGGCGGCACCCAATACGGCACCGGCTCGAGCCGCGACTGGGCGGCCAAGGGCACGCTGTTGCTTGGCGTCAAAGCGGTGATCACCAAGAGCTTCGAGCGAATCCACCGCAGCAACCTGGTTGGCATGGGCGTGCTCCCGCTGTGCTTCAAGGAGGGCGAGGGCGCCGACGAGCTCGGGTTTGACGGCAGCGAGAGCTTCGACATCCCGATCACCAACGACGTCTCGCCGCTGCAGACGCTGGACGTCACCGCGACCAAGGCCGACGGCAGCAAGGTCGTGTTCACGACCACCGTGCGCCTCGATACCCCGGTGGAGATCGACTACTACCGCAACGGCGGCATCCTTCACACGGTGCTGCGCAACCTCGCCAAGGGCTGACGCCCGCGGGCGTGAGGGTTGAGGAGGGCGCCTGGTGACGGGCGCCCTTTGTAATTGCGGTCGAGCCTAGTCTTCGCGCAGCGCCTCGATCGGGTTGAGCGCGGCCGCCCGCATCGCCGGATACAGCCCCGAGACCACACCCACGAACACCGAGACGCCCAGCGACAGGGCGATCGAAGCGGTCGTGACCACCGTTGGCCAACCAGCCGAGACGGCGACGACGTGGGCGATGCCGACGCCAAGCGCGACGCCAGCGAGCCCGCCCACGAACGACAGCGAGAACGAGGTCGCGAGGAACTGAAAGCGGATGTCGCGACGCCGGGCGCCGACCGCCCGATGGATCCCGATCGCTCGGGTCTGCTCGAGCACCGACGCCAGCATGATGTTCATGATCCCGATCCCCCCGACCAGCAGCGAGATCCCAGCGATGCAGCCCATCACGATGTCGAAGATCCGCTGGGTCTGCCGGCCCTGGTCGAGCAGCGCCTCGGGCACGATGACCTCGTAGTCTCGGGCCCCGCCGTGCAGCCGATCGAGGAGCGCGTCGACCAGCGCGGCGACCTCGGGCGGCGAGCCAGCCTCGCTGCAGCGAACGACGATCTCTTCGAGCGGGGACTCGAGCGGGTCACGCTCGAACTTTCGGCTCGCGGTGGTGAAGGGCAGGTAGATCTCGCGGTCACTCGTCGCGACCGAGACGCCATCAATGGAGGCCTCGCCAGCGGGCTCGCCGTCGAACACGCCGACGACCTCGAGCCACACGTCGTTGACCTTGACGCGGCCACCCACGGCCGGATCCACGCCAAACAGATCCTCGCGGGCGGCGGCCCCGAGCACGCAGACCTGCGCGTGCTGGCGCTCGTCGAGCGCGTCAAAGAAGCGGCCCTCGGCGATCGTCTTGTTGACCAGCCCAGCGTGCAGGTGCGACACGCCAAACACCGTGGACTCGGTCTTGCCGGTCGCCGAGAGGATCTTGTAGGGCTCGATCTCCAGCCGGGGCACGACGATCTCGGCTTCGGGCACCGCCTCGCGGATCGCGTCCACGTCCCGCTGGGACACGCCGATCGACTTCTTGCGCAGCTGCTCGAGCTCGTCGGGGTCGAAGCTCTTCGCGCGCACGACCACGTTGCGGACGCCCATCTTCTCGATGATCGCCAGGGCGTCTTGCTCGGCGCCGGCCCCGATCGCCAGCATCGAGATCACGGCGCCAACGCCAAACATCATGCCGAGCATGGTCAGGGCCGAGCGCAGCTTGTGGGCGCGCAGGTTCTCGAGCGCCGCGATCAGGGCGTCGGAGACCCTCATTCGGGCGCCGCCCCTGGTGAGTCCGCGTCGCGCTCGCCGATCAGCTCGTCGGCCCGCTTGTTGGGATCACGCAGCGCGATGCGGTCATGATCCTCGAGGCCCTTGGTGATCACGACCCGACCGGCGCTCGACGGCCCGAGCTCGACCTCGGCCTCTTCGAAGCTGGAACCAGAAGTGGGACCCACAGCCCGGTGCACGAAGAAGTGACCTTCGCGCTCGAACACGGCCTGGCGCGGGACCACGAGCACGTCCTGTTGCTCAATGAAGATCGTTGCGCGGACCCGCTGACCCACCTTCATGGTCTGCGCGTCGGTGGCCTCGAACTCGAGGGTGACCCCAAAGTACTGGACGGGCACCTCAGCGTGGCGAGGCTGGGCCAGCGCGTCGACGCGCGCGACGGTTGCTTTGTAGGTCGTGTCGGGGTGGGCCTCGATGACGAGCTCGGCCTTCAACCCCGGCTCGAGATCGCCGGCGTCGGCCTCGAGCACGAACAAGGCCGCCTGCATGTTGGCGACGAGCGGCAGCTCGGCCAGCTTTTGACCCGGCCAGACCGTATCGCCAAGGCCACGGGTCTGGCCTTGCCAGTCACGCTCGAGCACCCAGATCCCCGCGTGCGGGGCTTCAACCTCGAGGTGGGCGAGCGCCTCTTGGGCGCGTTGGACCTCGTTCTGGGCTTGGCGCCTGCTGATCTCGAGCAGCTCGACCCGACTGTTCGAGACCGATCGCTCGACCCGCTTGACGGCGTGCGCGTGCTTGGACTTGGCCTCCGCGAGCTCGATGTCGATCTGGCTGTCGAGCAGCTCGTTGCGTGACAGCACGCCGTTGTCCTCGGGCTCGAACGCGGTCGCGGCTTCGATCTCGCGCTGGGCCTGGGCGGCCGACTGATCGCGCTTCGACCCGGCCGAGCGACCGGCGTCGCGCTCCTTTTGCATGGACAAGAGCGCGCTCGCCAGGTCGCCCTGGCTGTCTTGTAGCTGCCGCTGCATCTCTTCGGGATCGAAGCGCACCACGACCTCGCCCGCCTCGATGCTCGCGCCATCTTCTGCGATCCAGGCGATCTTCATGGCCATCTCCGAGTCGACCGGTGCCGTGACCGGGGTCGCCTCGACGGCCTCGAGGTAGCCCTCGGCGGTCACGCGCCGGGTGAAGCTCGCCTGCCGGCTCACCTCTACTGTCGGAACCTTGGCGTCTGCGCCCAAGCCGGTGCCGCAGCCGGCGGTCCCGGTCACCGCTGCAGCCAGCACCACAGCCAGCGCGAAGCCCAACAACCCAGCCCAGAACCCAGCCCGGCTGCTTTCAACTCGGGCGAGGGCTTCTCGCCCGCTTGCGGACACCTTCGTAGACTGCTTCACCCTGGGAAGCCACGTCATGGCTTGGCCTCCGTGGACCGAGCCAGCTCGTCGCCAAGCTCGAGGCCGCCGGTGATCTCCACCAGGGTCTCGCTGCGCCGGCCGGTCTGGACGGGGACCAGCTCGACGCCGCTGCTCGTTCGCTTGCGGGCCATCGGCCCTTCGGCTGTCGGCACGATCGCGTCGAGCGGGACGACCAGCGCGCCCTCGATCTTCTGGGTGAGGACCTTGCCGCGAAACCGCATGCCAGGTCGAAGCCGCAGCTTGTCGTTGGGCTCGAGCTCGATGCGCAGCTCGACGACCTTGAGCGGGTTCTCGGGTGACTGGCGCCGGACCATGGTCGAGACCGAGGCGATCTTCCCGTGCAGGACCACGTCGGGCTGGGCGTCGAGGTGCAGCGAGACCGACTGACCCGCCTCGATGCGGCTCGAGTCGACCTCGTCGACCTCGCCCATGCCCTCCATCGCCTCGAGCGAGACGATCTGCATGACAGAACCGGCCCGCCAGACCGAGTCACCCACGCTCTTCTTCTCGCCGCGCCAGTTGGTCTCGTAGATGACGGTGCCGTCGCGCGAGGCCTTGATCGACATCTTCTCGATCGCGGCTGTCAGCTGCTCGACGCTGGCCTCCGCGCGCTGGTGTTGGTGCTCCCAGCGCTCGATGTTGGCCTGGCGACGGCGCTGCGCGTCGCGGTCTTTCGCGCTCAGGTGGCCCACGCGCTGCTCGGCGATCTCGAGGTCGAGGCGCGCCTTGGCCAGCTCGTCGACCGCGACGATCCCCTCGGGGACATCGGCCTGGATCCCCGCCTTGCGACGCTTGGCCTCGGCGTCGGCGATCTCGAGCTTGGAGTCGAAGCTGCCGATCCTGGCCTCGGCGCGGCTGGCTTCGGCCTGGGTCGCCGCGGTGTCGCGCTCGGCCTGCTTGCGCTCGAGCTGCCGCTGCAGATCGGTGACGTCGAAGCCCAGCACGGGGTCGCCCTGCTTCACCTCGGCGCCCTCGGGGGCCATCATCGAGATCTTGAATTGCCACACGCCAGGGATCGCCGGGGGCGCGAGGGTGTCCGAGTCGATCGCCTTCAACGCTCCGCTGACGTCGACCTCGAGCAGAAGATCCTGGCGCGCGACCACGACGGTGTCGGCCTGCGAGCTGGCCGGGCTGCAGCCAAGGGCGCCAGACAGCGCGACAGCCAGGGTGAGGCCGAAGCCAAGCGCGCGCGCGACGAGCAGGTGTTGGCCGATCACTTCGCCGGCTCCTCGTCAGGGGGCTGCGCTGGATCGACCTCGAGCGAGACCGGCGCGAGCCCGAGCCGGGCGCCCTCCTCGAGCCCAGACAGCAGCTCACACTGGTGGGCGTCGCAGGGACCCAGCTCGACGGGGACCGAGGAGCCATCTTCGAGCTGAGCGACGATCCCGAGTGGGTCTTGCCCCTGCGCGAGCGCGGCTCGTGGGATCAACAGCACGTCCGACCGGCGCACAGACTCGACCTCTGCCCGGGCCGACAGACCCGGTCGCATGAACGATTGATCCGTCTGGTCGAGCTCGATGACGACCGCAAAGAAGCGACGGACCGAGCCACGCTCGGGTTCACGCGCGACCGGGCTGACGCTGCGGACCAGGCCGCTCAGCTTCCGGGTTGGGTGGGCGTCCAGGATACAGCTGACCTTCATGCCCGGGTGGACGCGACCATCGTCGACGTCGCTGAGCACCGCACGCACGACCATGACCGTGAGATCGGGCAGCTCGGCCACGGTGAAGCCCGGAAACACCGTGTCGCCGACCTGCAGCTTGCGCCCTTCAAACGGGTTGTCTGGCACGATCATCACGCCGGCCTGCGGGGCGGTGATCGTGAGCGCGGCGATCTCTCGCTTGGCCGCGTCGTACTTGCGCACGGCCTTGTCGTACGCGAGCTCCTTGACCTGGTCCTCGAGCTTCGCGCCCGAGCTTGCGGTCTTGGCGTCCGTGCTGGCGGCGTCGCGGGCCAGCTGTGCGCGGCCGAGCTGCAGCTGATACTCGCTGTACTGCATGCGCGAGAGGATCTGTTCGGACACGCTGGCGTCGATCTGTGTCTTCGAGACCTCGACCGCGGCTTCGCGGGCCGCGAACCGCTTCTCCGCGACCTCGACGGCCTGCTGGGCGCGAAGGTTGGCCAGCTCGTTGTCAGCGTCGAGCACCTCGAGCTCGCGGCCGGCGATCGAGTCGAGCAGCGCCGTGTCGTCGAACGCGACCAGGCGATCGCCCTGCTTGACCTCTGCGCCGTCCGTGGCCAGCCACTGGATCGACAGCGCGAAGGTCTCGGTGCGCGGGGCCGAGATCATCCGCGACTTGTCGGCCGCGAGCTCGCCGGTCAGCAGCACTGGCACGACGAGGTCGCCCCGCGTCACCACCATCGCTGGGCGCTTGCTCGGATCCTGACCCGCGCGCCCGATCGGCCCACACCCAAGCCCAGACCCAAGCCCAGACCCAAGCCCAGACCCAAGCAAGACAGACAGCCCAAACCGGACCACGCGGGGCGTCACTTTCACGCGCGCCCCCCACCCGGCTGCGGCGCGCCGTCCGACACGATCCGGCCATCACTGATCTGGATCACCCGCGGACACTGCTGGGCGATCTCTGGCTCGTGGGTGACCAAGATGATCGTGTTGCCGGCCTCGTTGAGGGCCGCGAACAGCTCCATGATCGAGTCGCCGGTCGACGAGTCGAGGTTGCCACAGGGCTCGTCGGCGAGCAGCAAGCTGGGCTCACCCACCAGCGCGCGGGCGATCGCCACGCGCTGGCGCTGGCCACCCGAGAGCTCGTTGGGGCGATGACCGACCCGCTCGGCGAGTCTCACCCGACCCAGCGCTTCACGGGCCCGGGCCTCACGCTCGCGCCTGGCGACGCCGCGATAGAGCAGGGGCAGGGCGACGTTGGCCAGCGCCGTGGCCCGGGACAACAGCTGAAAGTTTTGAAACACAAAGCCAATGTGCCGGTTGCGCAGCTCGGACAGGGCGTCATCGCTGAGGGTCTGGACGTCCTGCCCGCCGAGCCGATAGCACCCGCTGGTGGGCTGATCCAAGCACCCCAGCACGTTCATGAGCGTGCTCTTGCCCGAGCCAGAGCGGCCGACAATCGCCACATATTCGCCGCGGTCGATGCCAAAGCTGACCCCATCCAGCGCCGCGATTGTCTCGCCACCCATTCGATAGTGACGGTGGACGTCGAGGACCTCGAGGATGCGATCAGTCATGGCTGGGCGACTCGCCACAGATACGGGCGAGCAGCATACCCGATCTGTTTTCAGCTCGGGCGAGGGCTTCTCGCCCGCTTGCGGACGCTTTCGTAGACTGGTTCAGCGAGGGCAGCGAGCTGTTTTCAGCTCGGGCGAGGGCTTCTCGCCCGCTTGCGGACGCTTTCGTAGACTGGTTCAGCGAGGGCAGCGAGCTGTTTTCAGCTCGGGCGAGGGCTTCTCGCCCGCTTGCGGACTGTTTTCAGCTCGGGCGAGGGCTTCTCGCGGACCCCGTTCAGCGAGCCGCCTGTCCCCGGCCGCGCCGGGCGGGCGTCAGAGCAACTGCATGCGACCGAGCTCTTGCCGGACTTGCGCGACGGCCTGCGCCTGCAGCTGGCGGATCCGCTCGCGGGACAGCGCATAGTGCTCGCCTATCTCGCGCAGCGTCAGCGGCTTGGTCTCACGCAGGCCATACCGCAAGCGCAGGATCTCGGCCTCGATCGGGCGCAGCTTGGCGATCGCGTCGTCGAGGCCAGCCTCGAGCTCCTGCATCTCGAGCAGGCCAGACAGCTCGCGCTCGTCCTCGTCCTCGAGCGCGTCGACCACGGCGGGGCCATCGCCACCAGCGCTGGGCGCATCGAGGCTGATCACCGGTCCGCTCGCCACTCGCATGGCTTTGTCGATCTTGGCGAGCGGCAACCCAGTCTCGTCGGCGAGCTGCTCGACGCTGGGTTCGTGACCATGCACCGCCAGATGCTTGCGGCGCGCCCGGGTCAGCTTTTGGCGGACGTCTTGGATGTGGACGGGCAAGCGCACCTGTTGACCCTTGTTGGAGATCGCCCGCGAGACCGCGTGCCGAATCCACCAGCTCGCGTAGGTCGAGAACCGAAATCCGCGGCGATGGTCGAAGCGCTCGACCGCTTTGAGCAGCCCAATGTTGGCCTCTTGGATGGCGTCCTGCATCGGCAGCCGACCCTGCGCCAGGCGTCGCGCGAGGCTCACAGCCAAGCGCAGGTTGGCGGTCACGAACCTGTTGGTCAGCGTGCGAACGTGCCGCTGGGCCTTGCGGCAGTCGGCCAGGTACAGACGAAACGGCCGACTGTCTCCGGGCATGCGGGCGACCTCGATGCTCAGGGCCTCGCGCGACTGGCTGGCGATGCGCTCGACGTCGGCGACGAGCCGCTCGGCGGCCTGGCTGTCGACATCGAGGTCCGTCAGGTCCGCGCCCAGCTTCGCGCAGGCCTGCTTGAACTGCGCCTCGTGGGCCAGGCTCCGACGCAGACGAAATCGCTCGGCGTCGATCTCCAGCTGATCGAGCGCACGCGCCAGGGTCTCGTCGATCTCCAGGCGGGCCCGGAGCGACGCGCAAATTGCGGGCACGAGAGGCGGGTAGCCCAGCAGGGCCGCCCACCGATCCACGCGAGCGCGGCGAAGCGCGACGGCGGCCTGCCGCTCTTGGGCAGGCGTGAACAGCGGACAGTCCGCCATGGTGCGCATGTAGATCTGCAGCGCACCATCCGCGGACTCGCCAGATTGAGGCCGCTTAGGCTGCTTGCGACGGTTCTGATGTCGGCGCCCCGACGGCTTGATCTCCGAACACTGGTCAAACTTTGTTGGCATGGCTGGTAGCTCTCTCTGTCCCGGACTGCAGGGTATGGATGAGGTGTGTAGCATGTTTGTATAAGGATTGGTACCAGCGGCCGCATCGGAGTGCCATCTGGCCTCGACTGGAGCGAGGCGTCATGCGCTCGTGGATCACGCACAAAAATAAAATAGTTAAAAATATCATATATTTAATGGTGCGCGGGAGTTGCGCTAACTTGATACAAACAGTGTACAAAGCATGGCGATCCAACATCACATAGACTGTTTAATGTTGTCAGGCAGCGACCTAGGTCGAGCAAACGACGTGTCGAGGCGGCGAGACCAACGCGGCCGGCGTGGCATACACTCCGCGCGTGGCAGCGATGGATCCGAGCGACGACACGTCCAGCAACAGCCCTGAGGGACCGTCAGACGCGCCGCAGCGTGACCTCGAGGATCTCACGATCCTCTTGGTCGAGGATGACCCTCGCGCGGCCAAGTGGGTTCGGATCGCCATGGAGGATCGGGGCGCGAAGATCTTGTGGGCGACGCGGATCGATCAGGCGCGACTGCTCGTCGAGCGTCACGAACCCGAGCTCGCGCTGCTCGACGTCTCGCTCCCCGATGGCAATGGGCTCGACTTGGTCGTCGAGCTCCGCACCCGCGAGCACCCCTGCGCGTGCGTGGTGCTGACCGGCAACCCCGAGTCGCACGTCGCTCGCATCGCGGCGGGCCTCGGTGTCACCGAATTCTTGGCCAAGCCGGTCAACCTCGATCGCCTGCATGTCGCCGTGAGCCAGGCGCGCGAACGCACCTTGCAGCTGCGCCGGATCCTCGCCGAGCACAAAGGCAGCGCGGTCCAGAGCGAGATCGACGAGAGCGTTGGCAAGCGGCTCGCGCGGGTCCACGACCAGTCACCCGGAAAGCCGGTCGACGCCAGCGAGCGACTCGCCTCGCTCGCCTCGGAATTTGGCCTGAGCTCCCGGCAGACCCAGGCCGTCGCGGGTGTCGCCGAGGGCCTCTCGGACGCCGACATCGCCCGCGCAATGAAGGTCTCCTACAGCCGCACCCGCCAGCTGCTCGCGGCCGCGTTCGCCAAGCTCGGCCTCAAGTCGCGCAACGACTTCATCCGCTTCCTGTGGGAACGTAGCGGGCAGCGTTAAACCCCCAGCGTTAGAGGTGCAGGTCTATCTAAAGACACTCGCCGTCGGTTAGTAGGCCTGCGCCTTCGCACTGGCCGCTCTCGCACTGGCCGTCCATCTTGCACGGGTCGCCGGGGCTGCCGTCGTAGCAAGTGTTGCTCACGCAGTTCAGATCGTTCTCGCACGGGTTGAAGGCACTGCAGGGGTCGCCCTCGTTGAGGGTGGGGCAGGTCGAGGTGTCGAAGGTGCACGAGTCGGTGCAGGTGGGCAGGCCCGGGCCAAAGCCGAGCTCCGGGCAGTTGACCCCGCCGAGGTCGTTGCCTTCGCACTCCTCCGTTCCCTCGATGATGCCGTTGCCGCAGACCTGGTTGGTGCAGCCGGTCGCGTCGTAGGTGCAGCTGTCGCCGCACTCCAGCGTGCCGCCGACGAAGCCCAAGCTCTGGCAGCTCTGACCCCCGAGCAGGTCGCCGTCGCACGATTCGCCCGGCCCGATCTTGCCGTCGCCGCAGTCTTTCGATCCGCCCTCTTCGCCCCCTTCGCCCCCTTCGCCCTCTTCGCCGCCCTCGGACGGGCCGGCTTCGGTGCCAGCGTCGTCTTGGCCGGTGCCGCCGTCGGTTGCGGTCTCTGCTCCTTCTGCAACCTCCTCCGATGCTCCGCCACAGGCCACGATCGAACCCGCCAACAACGCTGCAACCACCGCAAGTCGTGTCATGGCTCGATCTGAGCATCCGATACGAGAGGCGTCAAGGATGCTGCGTTCAGCTCGGGCGGGTACTCGCCAACATACAGCCAGATCACGCGAACTCGCCGCGCTTGCACCGTGATAGAAACAGCCATGGCTTACGGTGACTCGCTCGATCCACGCATCTCACGATCCACGCTGCTCACGGTCGCGGCGCTCATGTGCTTCGCGGCCTGCAAGCCCGACGACGGACCGGGGATCTTCATGGAGGCAGGCACCGGCTTCACTCTATCTGGCGACGGCGACGGCGACGCCACGAGCGGAACCGAGACCAGCGGACAAGAGTGTGGCTATTGCGAAGGCACGCTGTTTCACCCGTGCGAAGGCGAGCCGATCGACTGCTTCGACTTTGACGAGGTCTGCACCAGCCAGGGCTGCCTGCCGTGCGCGCCGGGGCAGAACACCTGCCTGGGTAACGATGTCTACACCTGTGACGAGAACGGTGAGCCCGGCGAGCTCGTTGAAGAGTGCAACTCGGAAGCGGCCGAGGTCTGCAGCGAAGGCAGCTGCGCCAACGCGTGCTCGGTCGCCGACGACACGCCCTCCAACATTGGGTGCGAGTTCTGGGCCGTGGATCTGCCCAACACCCGCGGGCTCGACGACGCCTCGAAGGAGCCGTGGGGGGTCGTGCTCGCCAACGCCGGGCAGACCCCGGCCGACGTGATCATCGAGCGCAACATCGCGGCGCTCGGCGAGCCCGACAACCTCGTGGTGCTCGAGCAGACCAACGTGCCGCCGGGCTTGCTCAAGACCGTGCAGCTGCCCCGGGCCGAGATCACCGGCTGGACCCCCGCGACCATGGAGCCGCCCGGCCCAACCGGCACGGCCAAGACCAACAACGCGTTTCGGATCACCTCGACCGCGCCGATCGTCGTCTATCAATTCAACACCTTCACCAACGACTTCTCCAACGACGCCTCGCTGTTGTTGCCCAGCTCCGGGCTTGGCAACGTGCACCGCGTGATCGGCTACTCGACCGCCAACCCGATCGACTTGATCCCGATCGCCGGGATCCCCGATCGCTCCTCGGTCGCGGTGATCGGCACCCAAGACGGCACCAACGTCACCATTCGCCCGGGGACCACGACCAAGTCGGACATGATCTCGATCCCGATTGGACAGCCCGGGGTGCCCTTCGAGGTTCAGCTCAACCAGTGGGAGGTCCTCAACGTCGCGAGCGACGGGATCCCCGGCGACATGACCGGGACCGTGGTCGAGGCCGACAAGCCGGTCGCGGTGTTCAGCTCTGGCGAGCGGGCGATCGCGCCCAGCTACGAGGGTGACGACTTCCCAACCCCGCCCAACTGGAATCCGCAAGAGGACGACCTGTGCTGCACGGATCACATCGAGGAGCAGGTGTTTCCGGCGACCTCGCTCGGAAAGTCGTTCGTGATCACGCACAGCCCCGAGCGCAGCAACGGCGGCTGGGTAGAGCCCGACATCCTGCGCTTCATGGCCGTGGCCGAGCCCGCGACCGTGACCACCAACCTCGCGCCCCCACACGACAGCTTCACGCTGCAGCCGGGCGAGATGCACGAGGGCTGGTCGCAGGGCGACACGATCGTCGAGTCGACGACGCCGATCATGGTCGCGCAGATCCTCGTGAGCCAGACCTACACCAGCGCGTTCATTGGCGACCCGGCGCTGACCTACTTTCCAGCCGTGGAGCAGTACCGCGAGCGCTACGTGTTCTTGACCCCGCCCACGTGGACGCAGAACTACTTCGTGCTCTCGACACCCTATGAGTTTGGCGGTGACGGGCCATCGGTTGGCAACTTCACCCTGGATGGTGGCGCGCTGCCGGTCGAGTGCACCCAAGAGGTCGCCGGCATGCTCGGCGGGGTCGAGTACTGGTCGATCACGTGTCCGGTCGAGGAGGGGGCGCACTTGATCGAGGGCGACACGGACTTTGGGCTGACGGCGTATGGCTACGGGCCGGCCGGGTCCTACGCGTACACGGGCGGCGCGGACGTCAAGCCGATCTACGACGTGCCGGTGATCCCCTGAGGATCTTGGTCTCAGTCGAACAGGTCGCTGCGTCCGCCCACGCTGTGGCAGGCTGACTCGAGGTGTAGCGAGCTCGCGGCGCGCGACCAACCTCGACGGCGGCTCGTCCAAGCGCATGGTCGTGCGCGGCGAGACCTTGGATCTGAGCGCGACGGAGATCCGCGCCGAGGCCGATCCGGGCGAGCGGCGGGTCCGACCGGTGCACACGGCCCTGTTGCTGTTCGTGCGCTGAGCGGCGCAGCCCGGAGCCCACGCTGCCGCTGCCCTTCAAATCGGGGTCGCGTCGAACGCACGGCCCGCCGCTGGCCGCGTCGGCCCGCCTCTGCCATCCTCCGCCCACCGTGAGCAAGGCCGTCGAGCATGCCCAAGCCGAGATCCGTCGTCGTCGGACCTTCGCAATCATCAGTCACCCCGACGCAGGCAAGACCACCCTGACCGAGAAGCTGCTGCTGTTCGGCGGCGCGATCCAGATGGCAGGGGCCGTGCGCGCGCGCAAGGCCTCGCGCCACGCCGTGTCCGACTGGATGAAGATGGAGCAGGAGCGCGGCATCTCGGTCACGACCTCGGTGATGAGCTTCGAGTACCCGTTCCCGGGGGTCCCCGAGACCGCCCCGGATCTGCAGCGGCTCGCCAACGTCAACCTGCTCGACACCCCCGGCCACGCGGACTTCGGCGAGGACACCTACCGGGTGCTCACGGCCGTGGACTCGGCGCTGATGGTCATCGACGGGGCCAAGGGCGTGGAGTCGCGGACAGAGAAGCTGATCGAGATCTGCCGGATGCGTGACACCCCGGTGATCACCTTCGTCAACAAGTTCGACCGCGAGTGTCGCTCGCCGCTCGAGCTGCTCGACGAGATCGAAGAGAAGCTGGGGATCCCCTGTGTGCCCTGGACCTGGCCGATCGGCATGGGCAAGCGCTTCAAGGGCGTCTACCACCTCGTCGAGCAGCAGCTGCACCTGTTCAAGCCCTCGGACAAGGCCGAGTCGGAAGACGACGTCAGCGAGCTCGCGCGCGGGATCCCGGTTGATGGCATTGATGATCCACGGATCGACGAGCTGCTTGGCGAGCAAGCCGAAGAGCTGCGCGCCGACATCGAGCTGCTCGAGGGCGCCGGCGCCGAGTTCGACGAGTCGCTGTTCTTGGCTGGCAAGCAGACCCCCCTGTTGTTTGGCTCGGCCATGAACAACTTCGGCGTCCGCGAGCTGTTGCGTACCTTCGTGAGCCTGGCTCCCGCCCCGCAGCGGCGCGAGGCGATCGTCGGCAAGGACGCGGTCGAGGCACCCAAGCCCGGCGAGCCCGTCGAGACCCGCATGATCGCCGCGGTCGAGCCCGAGTTCTCGGGCTTCGTGTTCAAGATCCAGGCAAACATGGACCCGAACCACCGCGACCGCATGGCGTTCATGCGGGTGTGCTCGGGCAAGTTCGAGCGCGGCATGAAGGTCCACCACGTTCGGCTTGGCCGCGATGTGGCGATGTCGAACGCGCTGACCTTCCTGGCCCGCTCGCGCGAGCTCGTTGAAGAGGCGTGGCCCGGCGACATCATTGGCGTGCCCAACCACGGCACGATCAAGATCGGCGACAGCTTCAGCGGCGGCAGCAAGCTGCGCTACACGGGGATCCCCAGCTTCGCCCCCGAGATGTTTCGCCGCGTGATCCTCAAGACCCCGCTCAAGGCCAAGGCGCTGGCCAAGGGCCTACGCCAGCTGTCCGAAGAGGGCGCGATCCAGGTGTTCAAGCCGATGTTGGGCTCGACCTGGGTGGTCGGCGCCGTCGGGCAGCTGCAGCTCGAGGTCATGAAGCACCGGCTGCTCGACGAGTACTCCGTGCAGGCCGACTACGAGCACGTCGAGTTCACGACCACCCGCTGGGTCACCCCGATCATAGAGGGCAACAGCAAGCAGGATCTGGACAAGGTCATGTCCAACTTCAAGCGCAAGTGCGAAGAGAACCTCTACATCGACGGGCACGACGACCTGGTCTACCTCGCGCCCAACCGCTGGAACCTGAGCAAGACCGAAGATCGGTTCCCCGAGCTGCGCTTCGAGGCGACCCGCGAGCACTCTTAGGCTTGCCGCGCTAGTCCCGAATCAAGCGCTGCGCGCTCGACTCGGGCCTACTATGTCTTCAAGGGGGCTTTCAAAAGCCCCCTCGCTTCGGCGGCGGAGCCCCCTTCGCTCACCCCAAACGCTCGCCTGTCGGCTCGTACTCGCGTGGCTTCACCCGGGGGTGACGCCAGGCGACGCGGCCTGGACCGACCACTGCCAGTTGTCGAGCAGCACCGACGAGTCGAACAGGCTGTCGGCGGTATCCCAGATCACGAAGCGGATCTCCATGGTCTCGCCGGGCGTGACGTTGCCTGACATGGTCAGCCAGCCAGTGCCGCCGCCGTGACGACCCGCGTAGTTGCAGGAGAACGGGGTTGCCCCCATGGTGTCGAACCCGGTCCCAACGAGCTGGTTGGTGCCAACGCAGCCGTTGTAGTTGCTCTGCACTCCGCACTGGGAGATCGGCCCGTTGCTGCATTGCTGGAACAGGCCCGGCGCAGCGCTGAGAAGGTTCACGCCCACGGGCCAGCTGTTGTTGCCCTGGGTGTAGATGGCGATGTTCTTGTCGTTGGGGTTGTCCTGGTCGGTCGAGTCGACCAGCGTGATGAACAGATCGTTGAAGGCCGTGCAGACGTACTCGGGGTACTCGGCCGAGTAGAAGTACATCTTGGCCGAGAACGAGTTGGCGTTGGTTGGCACGCGGACCCGGATCTTGAACATGATCGAGTCGTTGGCGGTTGTGCTGTTGGGCCCCGGGCAGCCGGGCGCGTTGGGGAACGTGCCGCCGTTGGCCGCGAGCCAGTCGGCGGGGGCCTGAACATCGAACGCCCCTAGATCCGCGCCGTCTTGGTACGCGAGCCAGGTCGGCGCGGGCGCGCCGGGGTACGACGCCCGCCCGCTGCTCATCAGGGCCAGCCGCTGGCCGGCCTGAGGCGTGACCACGTTGCCAAACTGCGGCCGGATCGAGCGGCCGTTGGTGCTGGGATTGCCGGTCCCGTTGCCGCGCAGCAGCTGGCTGTTGATCACACCCCAGATGCGGTTGGTGAGCGGCGGGTTCTCTGTCGTGAACTGACACAGATCCACGGCGCGCGCGTAGTCGAGGGCGTTGTTGGAGTTGGCGGCCAGTCCGGCATCACACAGCGGGACCGGGTTGTCGATCATGCCGTCGCAGTCATCGTCGACGTCGTTGCCGTCAACTTCGAACGCGCCCGGGTTGACGAGCGCGGGGGTCGAGCAGTCGGGGCTGACCTGGTCGCAGCAGTCGTTGTTGCACACGCCCCAGCCGTCGCCGTCGAGGTCGGGGTTCTCGTCGACCTGCCCGTTGCAGTTCTCGTCCATGCCGTTGGCGCAGATCTCGACCGCGGGGATGACCTGGCCAAGGCACGCGCCGTAGCCGGTGCCCATCATGTTGCAGGTGCGGGTTCCGGCGTGGCACAGGCCGACGCCCTCGGTGTTGCCTGGGAACCCGGTGTAGCAGGAGATCTGCTCACCCGGGACGCAGGCGCACAGCGCCTGGGTCTCGCAGCCATCCATGATGTCGCCGTTGCAGTCGTTCCAGTTGCCCTCGCAGTCGCCCATGTCGCAGCCGCCGTTGGTGCACAGATCCTCGGCGTTCGGGAAGTCGGGGCAGAGGTTGTCGCACTCGCCACAGTTCTCGGGGTCGGTGGCCAGGTCTTCACACTCGCCACCGCAGCACGAGAACCCGTTTTGACATGGTTGCTGGTCCGTACAGCCGGGGTTGCAGTCGCCGGCGTCGCAGATCGAGCCGAGCGGGCAGTCTTGATCCTCGACGCAGCCCGTGCAGGTGTTGGCGTTGACGTCGCAGACCAATGGATCGGGGCAGTCTTCGTCCTCGATGCAGCCCACCACGCAGTCGTTGTCGGGGCTGCAGTACTGGCCGATGTCGCAGAGGTCGTTCTCTGGCGTGCACGGCCAGCACTCGCCCGCATCGCAAAACGGGTTGTTGGCGTCGGGGCAGTCGGCGTCGGTCATGCACGGCTCGTCGCCGGAGTCGCCGTCGCCGTCGCCGTCGCCGTCACCGTCGCCAGGGTCGCCGTCGCCGTCGCCGGGATCACCGTCGCCGTCGCCGGAATTGCCATGGGTCTCACCGCTCTCGCCGCTGTTGCTCTCGGAGGTGGGCCCGTCGCCGTCGCCGTCGCCAGCGTTGGTCTCTGCGGCGCTAAACCCCCCTGTAGCCGATACGTCGTCACCGCCGCAAGCCGTCGAGGTCAACAGGGACACGCAGACGATTCCAAGGGTACGACGATCCATGTGTGTACTCTAGGACAGTTTCGGTCAGTGCTTCCACAATAATCAGCGGCGCTCGGTCTGGATCGGCGGCGTGAACCGTAGCTCGTGCGCGAGTGCGGGGGCCGGCGGCGGCGCGCATCCGCTCGCGCGCTTGCGAGGTCTTGGGGGCGCGTGCGACTCTCGCCGACCGTCGGCGCGCCCTCCTGCGCGACCCAACCCACAAGCCACGAGTAACAAGCAAATGCGAATGATCTTGGTTGGCCCCCCGGGGGCTGGAAAAGGCACACAGGCCGCCCGTTTGGTCGAGACTCACGCGATCCCACATATCTCCACGGGTGACATGTTTCGGGCCGCGGTCACGGCCGGTACCGAGCTCGGCAAGCGTGCCGATGCGTACATGCAGCGCGGCGAGTTGGTCCCGGACAGCCTGGTGATCGAAATGGTGCTCGAGCGCATCCAGCAGCCGGACTGTGCCAACGGGTTCATGCTCGACGGGTTCCCGCGGACCACCCCGCAAGCCCAGGCGCTCGACGACGCGCTCTCAAGCGCGGGCATCGAGCTCGACGCGGTCGTGTTGATCGAGGTGCCAGACGAGCTGCTCGAGGCTCGGGTCATCCACAGGCGGCAGGATCCCGAGACCGGCGCGATCTACCACCTGCTCAACAACCCCCCGACCGACGAGGCCGTGCGGGCGCGCTTGGTCCATCGCAAAGACGACACCGCCGAGGCCTGTCGGGCCCGGATCGAAAAGTACCACGCGGACACAGCGCCAATCGTGCCCTTCTACGGCGCGAGGGGGCTGCTCAAGCGCATTGACGGCGTTGGTTCGCCCGACGACGTCGAGGTCCGCATCAAGGCCGCGCTGGCCTGACCGGCCGCGGCTCGCATCGCAGCCCCCGCCCGGATTGGGGGGGGGCGCGAGTTGGCGGCCGTCGCGGGATGAGCCACGCTCTAGGCCATGTCTGAGCCAGCGGTGATCGGGGCGTTCGAGCTTGGCCTTCAGTGGCCAACCTTCGATCCCTTCTTGTTCTGCGTCCACCACGACGATCGCTACCCGGCCGGCAACGAGCAGCTCGGGCCGCAGGCCAGCCTCGCGGGTCGCAAGATCGGCATGGACTTCGAGGGCAAGGACGGCTGGCGCATGTATCACGGCGACGTCGTCCCTGGGTTTCCCCAACATCCCCATCGCGGGTTCGAGACGGTGACCCTGGCCCGGCGCGGCTACATCGATCACTCGGACTCACTCGGCGCCAAGGCGCGGTTTGGCCACGGCGACTGTCAGTGGATGACGGCCGGTCGCGGGATCGTGCACGCAGAGATGTTTCCGCTGCTCGACCGCGAGGCCCCCAATCCGACCGAGCTGTTTCAGATCTGGCTGAACTTGCCCAGCACCGACAAGTTGGTCGATCCCCACTTCACGATGTTGTGGGACCAGCTGATCCCCAAGCCCAGCTTCACCGACGCGCACGGTCGGGTCACTCACGTCGCGGTGGTGGCGGGGCAGATCGGCGAGCATCGGGGACCGCCGCCGCCGCCGAACTCATGGGCAGCGCGGGCGGACGCGGAGGTCGGGATCTGGACCCTTCGCATGCAACCCGGGGCCAGCTGGCGGCTACCGGCGGCCAGCCCCGGCTTGAATCGCACCCTTTATTTCTTCGCGGGCAGCTCGATCCGGATCGACGGCGCGAACTTGGATCAGCACGCAGGCATCCGGGTGCGATCCGATGTCGAGCTGTCGCTCGACAACGGCACCACCGAAGCCGAGCTGCTCGTGCTGCAGGGCCGCCCGATCGACGAGCCGGTCGCGCAACACGGACCGTTCGTCATGAACACCCGCGCCGAGATCCAGCAAGCGATGGACGACTTCCGCAAGGACGGCTACGGCGGCTGGCCGTGGCCGCGCGCGGATCCAGTTCACGGCCGCGAGCAGGGCCGGTTTGCGATCCACGCCGACGGCCGCGAGGAAGCCGCCGAATAGCGAGGCTGAAAACAGCTCGCTGCCCAGGGTGAAGCAGTCTACGAAGGCGTCCGCAAGCGGGCGAGAAGCCCTCGCCCGAGCTGAAA
>NZ_JMCC02000170.1 GCF_000737335.2 Enhygromyxa salina
AGCGCTGGGCCAAGCTCGCGCGTGAGGTCAACGCCGGCGGCCAGCTGTTCGAGCACGGCTAAAATTCCTACTCTTCGAGCTCCTCGATCCGGTCCTTCGCGTTCTTGCGCTTGCCGCCGCCAACGCGAACGAGCACGCCTTCCTCCTGCAAGAACCGCCGAATCGTCAGCTCGTCGATGCTCGCGGCCCGCTCGGCCAGGCGCGAGAGGTTGGCGATCATCGGCCCCACGTCCTTGCCGATGTCCTTGATGTCTTCGGACATTTGCTTGAGGTTGTTGGACGCAACCGCGACGTCATCAATGACCTGACCGAGCTTGTCCATCCGCTCGGGGGTGAACTCCGCGACCACGCCCTCGACCTTGGCCAGCGCGCTGTCGGCCCGCCCGAGGGTGCGATCGGCCTTGTCCAACAACCCAGGCAGGCGGTTGGCGGTGGTCGCCGTGATCCGATCGAGGTTGCCAATGATCCGATCGATGCGCGGGTCAGCGAGCAACGCGTTGGTGTTGTCCAACAGCTGGTGCACGCCTTCTTTGTTCTGCTCGGTGATCTCGCGGATCCCGGTGATCGTCGCGCGGGCGTCGTCGATCGAGGCGGTGATCTCCTCGCGGGTCACGACCGGCGCCCCCCCATCGTCGCCGGCCGCCTTGGCGACCAGCCCATCAACCCGCCCGATCAAGGGCTTGAGCGCGGCGCCGATCGAGTCCGTCCCACCCAAGATCGGCTCGAGCGCGTTGAGGACCTGGTCGATCTCGAAGGTCGAGCGGACGTTGACGATCTCCGCCCCGTCTTGCAGCAGCGGCGCGTCGGGGGTGCCCGGCCGCAGCTCGAGGTATTTCTCGCCGAGCAAGCTCTTGGCCCGCACGCCTGCGATCGCGTCCTCGTGAACCGCGATCTCCGGGTCGAGCAGCAGCACCAAGTACGCGTCGTCGCCCTTGCTCTCGATCTGCTCGATCACGCCAACCTTGACGCCCGCGAGCTTGACCGCGTTGTTCTCGACCAGCCCGGCGGCTTCGTCGAGCGTGACCATGTAGCGCTTGCCGTCTCGGCCCCCGAGCGCGCCCACGTTTTGGGCCAGCCACAGCAGCAGCCCGACGGTGATGATGACGAAGGCGCCAAGGAAGATGTACTTGCGGTTCACGGGCTCAGACAACCTTGATCGGACCCACGGTCGCGCGGGTGAAAAATTGCTCGAGGGCAGGGTGGTTCTCGGCGAACACCTGCTCGGCCGGGCCAAAGGTCACCAGCTTGCCGTTGGCCAGCATGCCGATCGTGTCGGCGACCTTGCGGGCCTCGGCGGTGTCGTGACTGATGATGATGAAGGTCATGCCCAGGGTGCGGTGCAGCTCGAGGATCAGCTCATCGAGGGTCGCCGACATGACCGGATCCAGACCCGAAGAAGGCTCGTCGCACAGCACGATGTCGGGGTCGATAGCGATCGCCCGGGCAAAGGCCACGCGCTTGCGCATGCCGCCGGACAGCTCGCTGGGGAATTTTTGCTCGGCGTGGGCGACCCCAACCCGCGCGAGCCGATCCGAGACCTTCTCGTGGATCGCCTGCTCGCTCAGCTGGGTGTGCAGGCGCATCGGAAACGCGACGTTGTCGAACACCGTCATGTCGTCGAACAGCGCGCCGTCTTGAAACAGCATGCCAAACCGACGCCGGATCGCGAACAGCCGCTTGCGATCCGCGGCCCGCTTCTCGTCGAGCGCGGCCACGTCCTCGCCGAACACGAGCACCCGCCCGCGGTCGGGTTGCAGCAGGCCCACGAGGCAGCGCAGCAGCACCGACTTGCCGGTGCCCGAGGGCCCGAGCATGACCGCGATCGAGCCACGCTGAATCGTGAGGCTCACGCCATCGAGCACGGTGTGGTCGCCAAACGACTTGCTGACGTTGTCGAGCACGACGGCTGGGGTGTCGTCGGGCGTGGAGGTGGGATCAGCCATAGATGAGCCAGGACAGGATCAAGTTGACGACGATGCACATGACCGCGCCGTGGACGATCGCGAGGTTGGTGGCAATGCCCACGCCCTCGGCCCCGTCGCGCTTGGCCACGGTGTAGCCGTGAAAACAGGAGATCACCGCGACCAGCCAACCCATGATCAGGCCCTTCAACAGGCCCGTACCGATGTCAGCCAAGCGAACCGCGTCTTGGACCTGCGAGATGAAGCTGCCGGGATCCAGACCGAGCTGCCAGACCGCGCCAGCGTAGGACGCCGCGAGGCCGATCACGTCGGCGTACCCGCACAGCAGCGGCAGCGCCAGCGTGACGGCCCACAGCCGCGGCGCCACCAAGTAGTGGACCGGGTCGACGGCCATGACCTCGAGCGCCTCGATCTGCTCGCTGATCCGCATGTTGGCCAGGCTCGCGGCCAAGTTGGCCCCGATCCTGGCGCCGCACACGACCGCGGCCATGACCGGGTACAGCTCGCGCACGCCACCCACGCCGGCGAACATGCCCAGCAGATCCTGACCGCCAAACCGCTCGAAGGATCCATAGCTCTGGACGCTGAGGTTGAGCCCGGCGAACAGGGTGAGCACGGTCAGCAGCGCGAGCGAGCCCCAGCCCGCGTCGACGAGCTGGGTGACCAGGACATCGCGCGGAGGCAAGCGGGTGAACTGGATCCGCAGCGCCAGGCCGATAAAGCGCACGAAGTCGGCGCCCTGGCGGACCTGATGGGTGACCAGCTGGGTGATCGACTGCATCTACAGCCCAGCCCCCAGCAGCGCCATGCTCACGGCGTAGTCGACCAACAAGATCAGCACGATCGTGCTCACCACCGTGTCGTTGGCGGCCTTGCCCACGTCGGCCGCGCCCTTGCCCACGTTGAGGCCCAGGTAGCCGGCGATCAGGCCGACCCCAAGTCCAAACAGCGAGCACTTGCCCAGACCGATCCACAGATCCGCCGGGGTAATCTGGGCGGTCAGGTGCTCCATGAACGCGCCGTGATCAATTCCGCCGATCGGGACCGCGAACACCCAGCCCGAGAACACCCCGAGCAGGTTGGTCAGCACGCTCAGCAGCGGCGCCACGATCACGCAGGCCAGCACCCCGGGCACGACCACGTAGCGGACCGGGTCCACGGACATCACCGCGAGCGCGTCGATCTGCCCGCGCACTTTCATGGTCCCGATCCGCGCGGCGATCGACGAGCCCGCCTGGGCCGCGACCATCACCGAGGCCAGCGCCGGGCTGTACTCGCGGAAGATCGCGGTGCCCAAGAAGCTCGAGAGCATGCGCTCGGCTCCAAACAGCTTGAAGATCGAGATGCCCTGCAACGAGATCACCGCGCCGACCGGGGCCACGGCCAAGCTGACCGGGATCACGCAGCGCTTCGCCAACACGTTCATCATCCGCAGGGTCTCGCCCAAGTACACCGGTGGCGTGACCGCCGAGCGGGCGACCTGGCCAATGAACATGACCAGGGCGCCGAGGGTGTGAAGCGAGCGCAGGAGCTTGTCCATGGCGGGCGGGCGACGTGCAGCGACGGGAGAGCTCGCAGTCGAGATCAGCTCGAATCGCCAATGCCGCGGGCGGCCCTCGCGGGACGCAGGACGATGCTCGCGCGCATGCCAGGCATTTGTAACAGCGCGGCCGGTCAACGCGCCAGCGAGCTGTTTTCAGCTCGGGCGAGGGCTTCTCGCCCGCTTGCGGACACTTTCGTAGACTCATTCACCGAGGGCAGCGAGCTGTTTTCAGCTCGGGCGAGGGCTTCTCGCCCGCTTGCGGACACTTTCGTAGACTCATTCACCGAGGGCAGCGAGCTGTTTTCAGCTCGGGCGAGGGCTTCTCGCCCGCTTGCGGACACTTTCGTAGACTCATTCACCGAGGGCAGCGAGCTGTTTTCAGCTCAGATCGAGCAAATTTGACTTGCATGGAGCACCCAGACAAAACCAGAGGGTGCTTCGGGCGCCGACATCCGGGTTCCGCAGCCTCGCTGGGGTGTTTTGCGCGCTCGCGCTTGGCTGCGGAGTCGTGACCTGCGGGGAAGCACCATCTCGGATCCCCGGCTCGAGCGCGCAGGCCAACCCTGCGGATCCGGTCGCGCCCGAGGCCGCGCCACCTCGCGAGGCTGCCGGCAGCGAGGACGAAGTTCTGCCTGCCTACACCGACGAAGCGCTCGCGGCTCGGGTCAACGCCCAGCGGGTGCTGCTTGGCAACGATCTGTTCGAGGACATCGAGGGCAACCCGGTCGCGCCGCGCATCGAGCTGATGGCGGAGGGCGAGGACGAGGCGGGCTCGATCGACGATGACATCTTGCTGTCGCTGCCGGGCTCGGGTGGGTTCGGCCTCGGCGGGGCGACCGGAAGCAGCGACCAGGCCGCCAACGGCAACGCGCTGGGGCTGTACGCGCCGGTCGAGCACCCCCGCGATGACCCGGCGCTGGCCCACTTCCACGCGGCCCTCGCCGCGCTCGCGGCCGGCAAAGACGAGGACGGCAAGGTCCGCGTGCTCGTCTATGGTGCCTCGCACACGCAGGCCGACGTCTACCCCGGCTACTTTCGGGCTTACCTGCAGAGCCGGTTTGGCGACGGCGGGCAGGGCTTCGTCTCGCTCAATCGTGTCAACAAGTGGTACCGCTACCAGGACTGGTCGATCGAAGAGACGCGCGGCTGGAACTCGGAGTTCGCCCAACGCTCGAGCTCGCGCAAAGATGGTTTCTACGGGTTGCTCGGCGCGAGCGGCAGCAGCAGCAGCAAGCGCGACCACACCAAGATCGTCCCCCGTCACGAGCTCGCGGTCGCCAGCGAGTATGAGCTCTACTACCTCGCGCAGCCGGGCGGCGGCTCGCTGCGGCTGTTCGCCGATGGCAAGAAGATCGCCACCGTCGACACCGGGAAACAACACGGCAAGCCGGTCACCCAGCCGGCGGCGGGCTACTACGAATTCACCCTCGACGAGGGCCCGCACGAGATCGAGGTTCGGGTCGTGGGCAACGGCGAGGTCCGGCTGTTCGGGCTCGACATGGAGCGGGCGGGGCCGGGCGTCGTGATCGACACGCTGGGGATCTCGGGCACCCGCGCGGCCAACATGCTGCACTGGGACCAGGACGTCTGGACCGACAACATTCGCCGGCGTGACCCGGATCTGTACACGCTCTTCTACGGGACCAACGAAGCGACCGACGAGAACCAGTCAATGGAGAGCTACCGGGCCAACCTGCGCGAGGTCCTGACCCGCCTGCGCAACGCGGCGCCGAACGCCAGCTGCTTGATCATCGGCCCCGGCGACTTCCCGCGCGAGATCGAAGAGGACGTCTGGATCCCGCGCCCGCGCGTGGCCGAGATCGTCGAGGCCCAGCGCGACCTGGCCTACGAGATGGGCTGCGGATTCTGGGACACGCTCGCGTTCATGGGCGGCGTCAACTCGATGCACGAGTGGGCGACTTCCCGCCCGCAAATGGCCAGCCGGGATCACATCCACTTCACCAAGCGTGGCTACGTGCGCCTGGGTATGGCGGTCATCGACGCGATGATGGCGGACTTCGATCGCGGCTCGTTCTGATCCGAGGGGGATCAGGCTGTGGGGCTTGCGACCCCCCATCGCTACGGGCCCACTTCTGGGCCCACTTCTGGTAGATCGAGGCATGGCGCGACGACTCGTCTCCATGCTCACTGTGCTTGCGCTCGCAACCCTTGGCGGCTGCGCCGACGACCCCGACGGCAACGACCTCGGAGCCGGCGACCTCGAAGGTGACGACGCTCCCACCGAGTTCAACGCGCACTGCGATCCGCAGGCCGACTGGGATCCCGAGTGGGCACAGTTCGAAGCCGACGTCCTGGGCATCGTCAACGCGCGTCGAGCCGAGGGGGCCACCTGCGGGGGCGAGAGCTTCGCACCGACCGGGCCGATGACCGCCGAGGCCCAGCTGCGCTGCGCTGCGCGACTGCACTCCCAGGACATGTTCGACCGCAGCTACTTCGACCACACCAACCCCGACGGCGAGAGCCCTTGGGATCGGGTCGACAAGACGGACTACGATGGGTTCGCGTCGGGCGAGAACATCGCGCAGGGCTACGGAGATCCGACCGCGGTGATGGACGGTTGGATGAACAGCCCCGGTCACTGCAGCAACATCATGAACCCCGACAACACCGAGATCGGGGTTGGCTTCCACGGCGGCAATAACCACTGGACCCAAGTCATGGGCCGTCGCTAAACGCCCCACTCGATCCGGCGCTCGCGCGGACAAGGCCCAATTTCGAGCATCGCGCGCTCGAATCGACGTCGAAGCTGCCGAATCTGGTGTGCTGTTTGAACAACCTTGGTGTGCCGTTCTGATAGGGTTGGTCGCGGATGGCCCAGGAGTTCGTCATCGCCGGGCGCTATGTGCTCAGTGAGCAGCCTGAGCTTCTACTCGGCCGCGGTGGCATGGGGGAGGTGTACCTCGGTCGAGATCGCGAGACCGACACCCCCGTGGCCATCAAGGCGCTGCGCAGCGACCGAATCGCCCGGGCCGACGAGACCTCTCGCATGGGCGTGTTGCTCGAGCGCTTTAGCCGAGAGGGCGAGATCTTGCGCGAGCTCGCGCACCCCAACATCGTGCAAATGCTCGCAGTCGACGTCGTCGACGACCGGCAGTTCTTGATCATGGAGTACGTCCCGGGCGGCTCGCTGCGCGAGCGCTTGGACACGGGCGCGCCGCTGACCCTCGTGAAGGCGCTGCAGATGGCCCTCGAGATCGCCGACGCGCTCGGTCGCGTGCACCACCTCGGCATCGTCCACCGGGACATCAAGCCCGACAACATCTTGTTGATGAATGACGGCACCCCACGGGTGACCGACTTTGGCGTGGCCCACCTGGCGAGCGTGGCTCCCGTGACGGGGGCCGGCGCGATCCTGGGCACGCTGGCCTACCTCAGCCCCGAGGCCTGCACGGGGCTGCCTGTCGACGCCCGCAGCGACATCTGGTCGTTCGGGGTCGTGCTCTACGAGATGCTGGTTGGGCGCACGCCGTTTCTTGGCGACACGGCGGTGATGATCGTCGCGGCGATCAGCTCGGGCCCGACCCCGCCGGTCGAGCGCGCAGGTGAAAAATTGCCTCGCGCGCTGGTCCGGCTGGTCAACAAGATGCTGACCAAGGACCGAGACGAGCGCATGAGCAGCGCTCGCAAGGTCGCCGCCGAGCTCGAGTCGATCCTCGTGGAGCTCGAGCGACCGCCGCCAAAGGTCGTCCGCGACCCACCAAAGGCCAGCACGGGCACGCTCGCCGGTACGATCGACAGCGCACAGTTCGTGGTCCCGGAGCCGTTGGCCTCGGAGGACCCGCAAATCTCGCCAGAGCGCCGGACCGAGCTGCGCTTGCTCGAGAAAGTTCACCGCCATTGGATCGCGGGGGTGCTCGAGCAAGCCAACGCGGAGCGAGCCCGGATGCGGCTGCCGGCGCGGCGCTGCTACGAGAAGATCGAGCTCCCTTGGGAGCACCTGGGTACCGCGTTTCGGGATCGCCAGCTGGTCGACATCGGCAGTGATCCAGTCGAGCTGTTCGACGCCACCGATCGCGCGCTGCTGATCCTGGGTGAGGCCGGCGGCGGCAAGTCCACCCTGCTCCTCGAGCTAGCCAACACCCTGCTGGAGCGCTCGATGAAGCAGGCCCAAGATCCGCTGCCGGTCGTCTTGAGCCTCAGCTCGTGGACCCGGCAGAGCGGTGATCTATCGAGCTGGATCGTGGATGAGCTGGTCGCCAAGTATCAGCTCCCGCGCCGGCTGGGTCGGGCGTGGCTCGAGTCCGAGCGCTTGCTGCTGCTGCTCGACGACTTCGTCGGCGAGGTGCCTGGCTGCGTGAATGCGATCAACGAGTTTCGCGAGCAGCATGGCATGTCCGGGATCGTGGTCTGTGGGCGGACCGAGACCCACGCCGCCAGCGACGGCAAGCAGCTGCGGCTCGGCGGCGCGATCGAGCTGCTCTCACCAAGCGAGGAGGAGGTCGAGCGCGCGCTCGGTGAGGTCGAGCCCAGGCTGATCCAGATCCTCGAGAAGGATCCCGCGCTGCGGGAGCTGGTCCGCTCGCCGCTGATGCTGACCTTGTTGCGCGGGGTGTTCTCCAGCCGCGGCGACAGCGACGACGGCTCGGAGAGCGAGAACGAGCGCGAGAACGAGAACGAGAGCACCGCGTCGACCACGAGCAGGGGTCTGCGGGCCGACACCGGCGACGAGCGTCCGTTGCGCGAGCGGCTGTTCGCCAGCTTCGTCCGTCGCTCGCTGCGCGGCGGCCCCCCCGGACTCGAGCGCGCGACGGTCCGCGAACAACTCAGCGAGTTCGCCGCGGGGATGTCGGCCAACAACCAACGCATGTTCTTGATCGAACAGCTGCAGCCAAGCTGGCTGCGGTCACGGGCTCATCAGTGGCTGTATCTCGCGCTGAGCCGTGGGTTCGCGGTGCTGTTCATCACCTGCTCGATCTGGCTGGTCCACGAGCTGCTGATGCGGTTTGGCGTGCCCGAACCACTCAGTCGCGTGCACGTCGAAGGCGCGCGCGCGCTGGGCTGGCCGGGTGCACTCGGTGAGCTCGTGACGCTTGGGTTGATCGGACTGATCGCCACGCCCGCGCTGGTGTTGGCCGATGGCCTGGTCTACGAGCGCCGCCGCAAGCGGGGCCCGCCCGCCTCACAAGAATTCGATCTTCGGCTGGTGGGCCTGCGACTGGCGGTGTTGTTCATCGTGCTCGTTGGGTTGCTAAAGACAGTCGATACCTGGGTTGGGGCGGTCAGCACTGTTTCAATTGTATTGATCCTCAACATTTTCATGCTCGTTCAGCGCGGCTCGCCAAGCTTTAGTGCCGAGGTCCAACCCGTAGAGGCGCTCGGCTGGTCGTGGGGACAGGCCGCCAAGTGGGGGGCGCTCGCGGTTCCCCTCAACCTTGGCCCGGCGGCTGTGTTGTGGTGGATGGACTTTCCAATCCAGATCATCTCTTTTGTCGTTGTCACGGGCGTCTTGTTCGTATTTGTGTGTGCGGGGTTGCAGCACCGCGAGCTCGACGCGCGCAGCAAGCCCAACTTGGGCACCACACTGTCCATGCGAAATGCCATCTACGCGGGCCTGCTCGTGGGTGGGGCGCAGGTTCCGCTGTACTTGCTGTGGTGGCACAGTCCCTGGACCATGGTCGTTGGTGTGATGACCGCTAGCATGGTCTCTGCGCTGAGCTTTGGGTTGCTCGCGGTGATTCAGCACATGCTGCTGCGGCTGCTCCTGACCATGAGCGGGCAGCTTCCCCTGCACCTCGAGCGGCCTTTGGATCACGCGGTCTCCTGCGGTTTGATGCGGCGCGTGGGTGGTGGGTACATGTTCACGTCACCGCTGCTGCAGGACTACTTTGCGAGCCTCCCGAAGTCCGGCTGACTCCGGCTGTGCAAACTGGTCCAATTGACACGCCTCCGGGTGCCAAGTGCGTCCGAGGGCAAATATAACTATCCGCTCGTCGTGTTTATCGGTACACTTCAATTGGACTGAGCGGTACAGATCGAGAGTACCGTTCCGAACATTGGAGTATGGAATGCAACTCGTTCGCGTTTTGCCTGCAACCAAGGTCGCCCACCTCGAGCGAGACAACGCCCGAATACTGTGCCTGAAGGTCCCGCAGCGCTGGAAATCGCCAATCGACATCAGCCCTCACGCCGACGCTGCCCGCGAGGCGATCCTGAGTTGGTTTGCGCAGCTCGGATGTTCAACGGCCGAGCTCGAGCGCGCCGAACGCTTCGACATTGGTGGCTATGTTGGGATCCCATTCCCAAACCTCGACCTCGACCAGACCACGCGGATCGGCAAGTACCTGGCGCTGTGGTTGCTGTGGGACGACGTCCATGTCGAGGAGCTGTCCAGCGGCTGGCGGATCGACGCGGCCGCGGTCCTCGCTGGCCGTCAGCCGGCCAACCCAAGCCGCTTCGACGCGGGCTGGTGGCAGCTCATGCAGGAGTTTCGGACCAGGCGCAGCCCGGCGTGGATCCGCCGGGTGTGTGAGGTGATGAAGCAGTGGAGTGACATGGCGGCCGACGAGGCCAAGCTCGAGTTCCGACGGCGCGAGAGCGGCGCCCTGCCACGCTTTACCGAGCAACTCGAGATGCGGATCGCCACCATTGGCATGTACGGAACGGCCTGCTTGCTAGAAGAGATCCACGACGACGAACCACCGGCCAGCTTCTACACCCACCCGATCGTGCAGATGTTGCAGTACCTGTCTGGCAAGATCGTCGGGCTGGGCAACGACATGTTCAGCCTGGCCAAGGACAGCGTCCAGGGTCAGCTCAACCTCGCGTCCACCCTGATGCTAGAGTCCTCTGTCGGGGTCCGCGACGCGCTTGCGACCTTGGTTCGTCTGCATGACGAAGCCGTGGCGCAGTTCGACCAGCTCGCGGCCCAGCTTTGGCCATGGGCATCCATGGTCTACCCGGGCGCTCAGCGTTGGGTCCAAGATCTGCGCGTCGCCTCGCTGGGGTTCAGCTTGTGGGAGTCGCAGGCGCCCCGCTACACGGCGCACCAGATCGTCGAAGACGGGCAGGTGTTGGCTCCGCGCTTTACCTTCTTCGACTCCGCGCCGCTCGAGCCGGGCGCGCCTGCTCCCGTCGTTGGGCTGGTCGGCTAGTCCGCTTCGGCTGAGCGGGTTTAGAACCGCAGCACCAAGCCAGCCTGGCCGCCGTTGCGACCCGCGGCCAAGGTTGGGGTCAGCTGCACGCCCGCGCGCACTGGGATCCCCCACGCCTCGTTGAAGGCGCGACGCTTCTTGGTGCCAGCCACCAGCATCCCGATGCCACCGCCTGCAGTGCCCAAGCCGATGAGCAGCAGGGGCAAGCTGATCGCCACGTAGGAGACGGAGATCGCCATCATCACGGTGCCGGACAAGGCCAAGACCGACCCGACCGTGAGCATGACAATGCCGCCGCCGTGCAGACCGCGGCCGTCCTGCAGCGGGCGCGAGCCCACGGGGACAGTGCTGCCGCCCCCCGCGGCGCCGCTCGACGCCGACTCGGGGCGCAGGCGCACGCCGGCGATCTGGGCCTTGGGCACGGAGACCACCGTGCCGTCGGCCCCACGCGCGATCGCGAGATCGGTGCTGGACTGCGCGACGACCATGCCGCCAACCGCGGCGCCGTCTTTCATCTGGAGGGCGACCTGTTTGCCGAGCATGCCCTCCCACAAGGTCGCGCCGGTGAGCGTGAGGCTGTCGCCCCCGATCCGCGGCGGGGGAGCAGCCGGCGGCGCGGCCGTTGGGGGCGCGGCGGTTGGGGGCG
>NZ_JMCC02000171.1 GCF_000737335.2 Enhygromyxa salina
TCCCACCTTCGGTGGGGCCCCCCACCCTCTGCTCCTCGCAGTAGCTCGGCGCCTGGCTCAGCAGGCGTGGCGGAAGCGAACGTTCTCGTCATTCCTCGAGCAGACGCCTGTCATCGCGACTCCCCAAGAGTGAAGGCCGACCACGGGCAATCAGATGAGCCCCCCTCCTAGGGGGGCCACTCATACCAGCGCGAACAAACGGCCGGCCCAGCGAGGGAGCGCAGCGACCGACCGGACGCGAAGCGGCCGCCTCTGGCAAAGTGCAGGGCGGCCGCGGGGGGTCTAAATTAGCCCACTTGGATGCCGATGCCTCGGCGGGCGTCGAAGTAGTCCTCGGAGATCGAGTAGAGCACCAGCTCCTTGATCTTGTCCTTCGGCGTCATCGTCGAGCCGAGCACGTTCTGCTCTTGCGAGACCATCAGCGCGGAGGTCTGAAGGTCGCCGCACATCAGCAGGCCAACGCGATAGCTGGTCAGCTCGACCGCGGCGGCCCAGCGCTTGACGTCGGTTGACCCGCCAGCCTGCACGAACTTCTTCATGAGGCTGCTGAGCTGGTCGACGTGGCCGGCGCTCATGCGGCCCTTGATCTCGCGCGCGATCGAGTCGAGCGCGGCGGTGTCACCTTGGACCGGCATCCCGCAGATCCGCATGCAGGCCATGAACACCTGCTTGAGGCTCTGCGGTGACCGATCGATGGTCACGTAGGCGTAGTGCGGCGGGTACAGGTCCATCATGCTCTTGCCCAAGGCGAACACGAGGTGATGCTCCTTCTTGCCGCGCAGCACGTTCGAGTAGACGACCATCGAGGGGTGCACGGCCCCGTCGCGCTTGACGTTGATCACCGTGACGTCGCCGGGGTCGGTGGGACGCAGGTACACGTCGGGCGCGCCCACGTTGAGCACGTCCTTGACGTACTTGGCGATCTGGCAAAACGGCGACGGATCCAAGGTGATGTCGGTCCGCGAGTCGGCCTTGATCGTCGGCGGTAGCTCCTTGGCCTGCCACGCAGCGAGCGGCTGCGCGACCAGACCCAGGATGCCGGTCAGGTAGGGATCCTGATCGGGGTGGAACACGTGCTTGCGCATCGTGGTCTCGCTGAGCCGCTGACGGGCGCGCACGAAGCCCTCTTGGCGATGGCGGTCGTAGAGCGTCTGCTGCTCGTCGTTGGCCTTCTTCAAGAACGCGAGGGCTTGGGCCACACACCAGGCCTTATCGACCTGATTGCTCTGACGATAGATGTTGTAGAGCGCGTGGTAGCTCTCGATCCGGTACGGCTCCTGGGCGATCAGCGCCTGGTGTGCCGCGACGGCCTTGGGCGCGAACTCGTTGGGGTTCTGCTCGAGCAGGCGCTCGTACAGCTCCGCGAGGATGATCTGCCACTTCGGGTTGTTCGGATCGAACTGCGTCGCGACGATCGTGAACACCTCGGCGGCCGACTGGTAGTTGTCGAGCCGGGTCCGGTAGATCTCGCCCAGGTTGCTCCACAGCGCCAGCGCCAGCTCCTCTTGGCCGGTCGCGGGCAGCCGCTTGATCATCTTGCGATACGAGCGCTCGAGGCTCTTCCAGTCCTTGGTCTTGGTGACCAAGGCGTCGATCGCCTGGAACGCCTTGAGGTAGGTCGGATCGTCGTCGAGGACCGTGTTGAAGCGATCGATCGCCTCGTCTTGGGCCTTGAGGCTGTCACGCAACACGACGGCAGCCGAGTAGTTGTAGCGGCTGCGTCGCAGGGCGTTCTGCTCGATCTTGACGATGCGATCGATGATCGAGATCAGCTCGTCCCACTGCTTGTTCTCTTGATACAGGTTCAAGAGCGTGTGCAGCATCGGGAAGTCGTCCGGACGCAGATCCAGGCCCATCGAGAACGCCTCGGCGGCCTTGGTCCGGTTCTCGAGCTTCTCGACGTAGAGCTCGCCGATCTCCTTGTAGAGATCGAAGCGCTCGTCATCCGACTCGACGACGTCGACCAGCGCGCGCTTGGCCTGGATCACGCCCTCCCAGTCGTTGGCGGCCGCTTGCAGCTCGATCACTGCCTCGAGCACGCCCTTGTTGAAGGGCTGCACTTCCAGCGCCTTCTCCATGTAGTTGAGCGCCTTGCGGGGCTCGTTCTGGCGGCGCTTGATCGTGCCGAGCCGGTAGTAGACGAGCACGGTGTCGTCGTCACCTTGGCTGTCGCGATGCTGGACCAAGATGGTCTGGTACAGCTTGAACGCCCGGTCCCAGTTCTCTTGCTCGAACAACAGGTCCGCCATCCCGGTCAGGACCTCGTGGTTGGTCGAGTCGATGTCGTAGGCGGACTTGTAGCGCTTGAGGGCCTTCTCGCCGTCGCCGAGCTTGCGCGCGACCTTGGCTGCGCGCAGGTAGGTCTCGCGCAGATCGTCGTCGTCGAGCTCGAGCTGATCCGACTTGCGCGCGAGCATGTCGTAGATCGGATCGGCCTCTTGGTACTGCTCCTTGCGGAAGTAGATCCGCGACAGCACCTTGCCAACCTTGACGTGCTCGGGGTCCATGCGGATCGCCGAGCCGAACATCGTGGTCGCGCTGGTCTCGTCCTCGAGCTCCTCGAGGAAGATGAAGCCAGCGTCGGCCGCGAGCTGGGTCTTCTCGTAGTTGTTGTGCGAGTAGTCCGAAGCAGACTGCAGCGTGCGCGCAGCCTTGAGCCAGTCCATCCGCGCCTTGTAGAGCTCGGCGAGGATGATCAGCGCGGGCACGTGGCCTGGGTCGATCGTCAGGGCGTCGCTGAGCCGGCGCTCGGCTTCGACCTGGTCTTCGAGCTTCTGGAAGTGGACCCGGCCCATGCGGGTCAGGAGCTCGAGCCGCGCGTTTGGATCCTCGATCAGGCCGACCAGGCGATCCATGGTCTCGACCGCCGAAGGCCAGTCCTCGATCGCCTCTTGCAGGCGGCTGAGGGTGTTCGCGGCGTCGAAGTGGTTGGGGGCGAGCTCGAGGATCTCGCGGTAGCAGTCGATCGCCCGATCCGTGTCTTGGATCTGCTTCTCGAACACCTCGCCCATCGCCTGCAGCAGCTGGATCTTGACCTGGACGTCGCCGATCGCCTCCACGTGGTTGCGATAGGTGTCGACCAGCTCGGTCCAGCGCTCGAGCTCGTAGTACAGGTGCTCGGCCTGGCGATAGGTCTGATCCCGACCCGGATCGAGCATCAGGATCTTCTCGAGGACCTCGGCCGCGCGCTCCTTGTCGCCAGCGTGCTCGACCAGCGCGAACGCCATCTTCTCGTGGATCTCGATCTGCTCCGCCACGTCGGCGGTCGCGTCGAGCTCGGCCTCGAGGGTCTCGAGGTACTCCTCGATGTTGCCCTGACCCATGTACAAGCGCTCGAGCGCCTGCAGGGCCTCACGATCGGTCGGCTCGCTGGCCGTGATGTCCTTGAAGGTCTCGATCGCCGCGACCGCGTCTTGCAGGTTGAACTCCTGGACGCCGCCGATCCGCTTCTTGATGACCAGGATCTCGTCCGGGTCATCCATGATCTGCGAGCGGCGCTCGAGGATCGCAACCAGCTCGTTCCACTGGTGTTGGGTCTCGTGCAGACGCGCGAGCGAGTCCATCGCGGTGATGCTCTCGCTGTCGATCTCGAGCACCCGACGGTAGCTCTCGACCGCCGAGGGCAGATCGACCAGGCCGGCCTCTTGGACCTGCGCGAGGTCGAGCAGCGTCGCGGCCTGGACCTCGGGCTCCTGCTCGAGCGGCACGATCCGGGCCAGGGTGTCCGACAGCTCCTGCGCCTGGTTGGCGCGACGGTAGAAGTTGGACAGCTCGCGCAGCGCGTTGACGCTCTCGGCGTTCAGCTCGAGCGCCTTGTGGAGTGACTGGATCCCGTAGTCGGGCCGGTCGAGGTGCTCGCCGTACCAACGGCCGATCTTGACCCACAGCTCGCAGCGCTCGAGCGGGTCTTCGATCTCGTTGACGATCGCGTTGTACTCGTTGAGTAGATCGCCCCACTTGTTGGCGATGGTTGCGATGCGCTCGAGCTCGCGCGAGGTGTCCTCGTTCGAGTAGTCGACGTTGAACGCGGCCTGCAGCACCGCAAACGCGCTGTCGAGATCGCCGAGCTTCTCTTCGAACACCTTGGCGCCCTGCTGCAGGTAGCGGACCTTGTCCTCGTACTGCTCGGCCTCGGTGACCTCGGCGCGGGTGATCAGGAGCTCGGTCAGCGCCTCGAACTGCTCGGTCTCGCGATAGATCGCGTCGAGGGCGTCAGCGGCGGGCGGATGCCCGGCGCGCAGATCCAAGATCTCGAGGTAGGCGCCAGCGGCCTGATCCTTGTTCTCGAGGTTCTCCTCCCAGATCCCGGCGATCTGCATGAGGACGTCCATCTTGCCTTCCTCGTCGTCGATCGCCGCGACCTTGCGCTCGAGGATCTGGATGGCCTCGTCCCAGCGCGCTTCGCCGGTGTAGAGCTCCTCGAGCGCCGCGAGGGCCTCCATGTCGCCCTCGGCGATCGCCAGGACCTGCAGCCAGGCCGCGATCGCGTCGTCGGTGGCCATCAGGTACTCGCCCTGAATCGAGCCGATCTGCGCCCACAGGTTGCGCAGCCGCTCGTGGTCCAGCATGCCCTCGGGCAGCTGCACCATCCGCGCGAGGATGTCGATCAGCTCGACCCAGGCTTGGCTCTCTTCGTAGAGCCGCTTGAGGGTCTCGAGGGTCTCGAGGTTGCCCGGATCGATGTCGAGGGCGTTGATCCACGAGTCGAGCGCCTGCCGCTCGCGCTCGAGCTTCTCGCCGTAGGTCCGACCAAGGCGCTGATACGCGTCAACGCGCTCCGCCGGATCCTCGACCACATAGACCACGCGCTCGAGGATCTCCACGAGCTCGTCCCACCGCTCGGCGCGCTCGTGCAGGCCCGCGAGCTCGGTCAGCGCGAGCGGATCTTCACCACGAAGATCCAGCACGCGGTTCCACAGATCCACGGCGTCGATCTCACGATCGAGCGCGTCCGAGGCCAGCTTGGCCATGCGCTGGTAGCAGCCGGCCATGTCGTCGTCGGTGTTCGCGACGTCGACCATCTTTTGATAGTTGTCGAACAGATCCGAGAACCGATGTTGGCTGAGGTACAGGGCCTCGAGCCGCGACAGCGCCGTCATGTTGTCGGGTGCGTTGTCGAGCACCCGCGTGTAGGCGGCGATCGCCTCGTTGACGTTGCCGAGGTAGCCCTCGAAGGTCTGCGCCAGGCGCAGCTCGAGCTCGACGAGCAGGTCGGTGTCCATCACCACCGCGATCCGGCGCTGCAGGATCTCGGCGAGCTCGACGTACATCGCCGCGTGCGTGTAGATGCGATCCAGGGCCGCGAGCGCGGCGAGGTTCTCGGACTCGAGCTCGAGGACCGCCCGGTAGTATTCGATCGCCCGACCGTAGTCTTGCAGCTTGTGGTCGAGGACCCGCGCGCTGCGTGACAGCACCTGCTGCTTGACCTCGGGCGAGACCGACTCGCCCTCGAGGATCTGATCGCCGACATCGACGATCGCGCCCCACTCCTGGGTGGCCTCGGCCAGGCGCTCGATCTCCTCGGTGATCTGGATGCTGGTCGCGTCGTCCATGTACGCGCGCAGCCACCACAAGAACGCCTGCCCGACGTCGCCCAAGCGGCGCTCGCAGATCTCGGCGACGTTCTGGATCACGACGAAGCGATCTGCGGCCTCGTCGATGGTCCCGAGCCGCGCCTCACCAAGCTTGACCAGCGGCTCCCACCGCTCGGCCGCGAAGTAGATCGGCTCGAGGATCTCGGCGATCTCGTGCTGATGCTCGCCCTCGTAGAAGATGAACTCCAACGACTGCTGGCTCGGCGAGTGATCCGGCTGGATGTTGAGGATGTTCTGGTAGGCCTCGATCGCGTGGACCAGGTCGTTCATCGACAGCTGGTAGGTCTGGCCCATGCGGAACTGCAGCTCGATCGACTCGACCTCGTCGTCGGTGATCCTGATCTGCCGCTCGAGGTTCTCGACCAGCTCCTGCCAGCGCTCGAGGTGGCTGAAGATCGCGTCGAGGGCCTCGATCGCGTCGCGATCTTCCGGGTCCTCGACGAGCACCTTCTTGTAGCGCTCGATCGCACCCTCGACGTCCGAGAGCTGATTGAGGCGCACGGCCGCGACGCGCTTGAGCATCTTGGCCTTGACCAGCGGGTCCATGATGTTCTGGGCCTGCTCGTCGAGGATCCGCGCGTACTTGTCCCAGTCGCCCGTGACCTCGGCCAGCCGCGTCATCTGCTCGACGGTGGTCTCGTCCTCTTGGTCGATCGCCAGCGCGCGCGCGTAGGTGTCGAAGCCCTTGTCGAACTCTTGCAGCTGCCGCTCGTAGGTGTCGGCGATCTTGTGCAAGCGCTCGATCCGGGCCAGCGGATCTTCGGTGTGCACGACCATGACCTCGTAGAGGTCGATCAGCTTCTCCCACTCCGCGAGCTGCTCGTAGAAGGGCTCGAGCACCTCGGCGGCCATCATCGGCTGGGTGTCGCCATGCGCGATCCGACCGAGCGCCTCGATCGTTGGCTCATGGTTGGGGTCGTGGGCGAGCACGTCGCGGTAGGACTCGACCGCGCGGACCGGGTCCGCCAGCTGGTTCTCCCACAGCGCGCCAATGCGGTGCCTCAGGGCCGTTTGGGCCTCGTGGCGATCCGCCACGTCGACGGCCTGCTCGAGGATCTGCAGCTGATCGTGCCAGCGCTCGGCCTGGCCGTAGAGACGATCCAACGCTTGGATCGCGTCGTAGTCGGTCGGGTCGATGTCGAGGATCGCCTGGTAGGTGTCGATCGCCCGGTCGACGTCGCCGAGCTCGCGGTCGTGAACCTGACCGAGCACGTGCAGGGCCTGGCGACGATCCTCGGGGGTCTCGGCCAGCTCGGTCTTGCGCTGGTAGACGTCGCGCAACGCCTCCCAGTTCTCGAGCCCGAGGTACAGCTTCTCGAGCGCGTCGAGGGCCCGCGCGTCGGCGTCGTCGATGCTCAGCACCTGCTGGTACAGCTCGATCGCGCCCTCGGCGTCCTCCATCATGGTCTCGCGGATGTCCGCCGCGTACAGCAGCAGCGCCTTGCGATCCTCGGGGGCGTCGACCATCTCGGCCTTGCGGGTGACCGCGCCGACCAAGGCCTCGAAGTTGTTGGTCCGGCGATGGACCTCGATCAAGGCGTCGATCGCCGGGAAGTTGCCGGGATCGAGCTCGAGGATCTTGTTGTAGCTGGCCGAAGCCTTGGCGGCGTCGTCGAGCGTCGCCTCGTAGATCTTCGCAACCTTGTCGAGGATCTGGATGCTCAGCTGATCGTCGACGATGTCTTCGATCGCCGACTCGTAGAGCGCGACCAGCTCGGCGTAGCTGCCCATCTGGTTGGCGAGGCTGTCGAGCCGCCGCTGCGAGTCCTCGTTGGACGGGTTTTGCTTGAGCGCGCGACCGATCGCCTCGAACGCCTTGTCGGGCTGCTCGCCAGCGATCTCGTAGAGCTCACCGATCTGGTGGAGCAGACCGATGCGCTCGGCCGGATCCAGAGAGCGGGCGACCATGATCTCGTAGGCTTGGATCAGCTTCGACCACTCGTTGGTCGAGCGATAGATCGGCTCGAGGATCTTGGCGACGCTCAGCTGCTGATCTTCGTTGTCGAGCAGGGTCTCGAGGGCCGCGAGCGCGTCCTCGTTGCCGGGGTCGTAGTCGAACACCCGACGGTAGATCTCGACCGCGAGCCCCGCCTGCGCGAGCTTCTCGAGCCGGACCGCGCCAAGCCGCAGGCTCAGCTTGATCATGTCGTCCGGGTCGCCCGCGAGCGCCAGCTGACGATCGAGAATCTCGGCCAGATCCGCCCAGTTCTCTTGGACCTGGTAGAGGCGATCCAGCGCGACGGTCGCCTTCATGTTGGTGTCGTCGTCGGCGAGGATCTCGTTGTAGGTCATGATCGCCTCGTCGTTCTGCTGGAGCATCTCCTCCTGCAGATAGGCGATCTTGAAGCGCAGGCTCTGGCGCAGCTCCGCGTCGTCCTCGAACTCGACCTTGCTGCGGTACACACCCAGCAGCTCGGCCCAGGCCTCGGCCCGCTGGTACAGCTCCTCGAGGGCGTCGAGCGCCTCGCGGTTCTCGGGGTCGATGTCGACCGCGCGCGTGTAGCAGTTGACTGCCTGCCCGGCGTTGCCGAGCTGGGTGTCGTAGACCGCCGCGAGCTTGTGCAGCAGCTGCTTCATCAGCTCGCTCGGCAGATCCTTGACGACGGCGCCCTCGTAGAGCTCGGCGAACTCGGCCCAACGCTCGTCGATCCCGGCGATGCTCTCGAGCGCCTGCTGGGCGGTCTCGTCCTCGGGATCTTCCTTGAACGCGCGGGCGTAGGCGTCGAAGGCCGTGCGGCTGTCGCCGAGCGCCTGCGCCTGGATCTCACCGATCTTGAGCAGCAAGACCACGCGCTCCGGGGTCACGTCTTCCGCGGCTGCGAGGATCTCGAGCACGCGGACTAGCTGCGGCCAGTCTTCACGACGCTGGTACACCTCGCGCAAAATTGTCGCGACGCGAACCTTGAGATCTTCATGGTCGAGCCAGCTCTCGAGCCGCTGGCGAGCGTCCTCGTGATCCGGGTCGTACTCGAGGACCTGACGGAACAGCTCGACCGCCTCGGGGGCGTCGTCGAGGTGCTCTTGCACGACCACGCCAAGCCGATGGCGCAGGGTTGGCCGATCCGGCAGCGCCATGCCGGCCTCGCTCTCCTCGCCGTGCGCTTCGACCACCGCGAGCTCGCGGCGCAGGATGTCAGCGAGCTCGCTCCAATTTTCGAGCCGCAGGTACAGACGGTCGAGGGCTGCGAGCGCGCTCGGGGCCTCGACGCCCATGTCGAGCACCGCGTTGTAGGCCTGCACGGCCTGGTCCGCGTGATCGAGCTGCTCGTGGATCGAGCCGATGCGGATCTGGATCTGCCGCCGATCATCTTCGTCGGCCGCGAGCTCGAGCTTGGTGCCGAGCACCTTGAGCAGGTCCTCTTCGCGGCCAAGCGCGAGGTAGAGGTTCTCGAGCGACGCGAGCGCGGTCTCTTGCTCGGCGTCGATCTCGAGGATCTCTTGGTTGACCGAGAGCGCCCGCTCGAGATCGGCGAGCCGCTTCTCGTACACCTCGGCCACGCTCAAGCGCAGGCTGAGGCTGTCGGGATCGGGCCCGTACTTGCCGTACGCAGCCTCGAACGAGCTGACCAAGTCACCCCACAGGTTGGTCTCTTCGGCCAGCCGACGCATGTGCTCGGCGGAGTCGGCCTGGGTGTGATCCTCGTCGACGGACTGCTTCCAGTACCCGAAGGCCTGGGCTTGCTCGCTGTGCACACGCTCGGCGAGATCGGCGAGCCGAGCGAGCAGGGCTTGGCGCTGGTCGGGATCCTCGGTGTGACCAAGCTTGATCTGTAGCGGCGTCGAGATGTGACGCTCGTCGCCGGCCTCTTCGTAGAGCTCGATCAGGGCCTCGGCCAAGGTCAGGTTGTTCTCGTCCTTGCCGAGCGCCTTCTCGAGCGAACGCACCGCCCGATCAGGCTTGTCGAGCCGGGTCTTGTAGAGCTCCGCGATCTTCAAGGTCAGCGTGATGCGCCGGTCCTCGTCCTCGACGGTGTCGGCCTCGCGCTCGAGCACGCGGATGAACTCCGCCCACTTGTCTTGCTTGGCATAGAAAGCCTCGAGCGAGGTCATGTCGCCCTCGGCCACGTACAGCTTCTTGAGCGCGTCCTGGGCCCGACGGTTGTCGTTGTCGATCTCGTGCAGCGCTTCCCAGGTGCGGATCGCCGCCTTGTTGTTGTCGAGCTTGTCCGAGTAGAGCAGGCCAAGCTTGATCAGGTAGGCGCTCTTCTTCTTCTCGTCGTCGGTGACCTCGTTGAGGGTCTCGAGGGTCTTGGCGAGCGCCTCCCAGTCCTTCTCGCGCTCTTGCATCTGCTCGAGCACCTCGAGCGCCTCGACGTTGGTCGGGTCGCCCTCGAGCACCGCGCCCCACAGCTGGATCGCGATCGCAGGCTTCTTGATCTTGCTGCCGGCCGTGCGCGCGACCTCGAGCAGCTGGGTCTGACGCTCGACCGGATCTTCGATCAGCTGCAGCTCTTTTTGCTGGACCGAGATCATCTTCTCCCAGTCGCGGCGGCGCTGATACAGATCCTTGAGCTTGCCGAGGGCTTCGGCGTTGTACTCGTCGGTCTCGAGCACCGCTTCGAAGCTCTTGATCGCCTCTGCTTGGTTGTTGAACTTGTCGAGGAACAGGCGCCCGGCCTCGAGGTTGAGCTCGGTCTTTTGCTCGGGCTCGTCGTGCAGCTCGGCGCGACGGCGGATCCGACTGATGAGGTCGGGCCAGCGCTTCATCTCCTCGAACTGCGCCTGCTGGGCCTCCACGACCTTGAGCAGCGCGACGTTGTCACCGGTCGCTTCAACGAGCTTCTCGAGCTGCGACAAGGTCGTGACGACCAGGCCCGGCTGCTTGAGGTTCTCGCGGTACAGATCGAGCAGCTCCCAATAGAGCGGGATCTTCTCGGCGTCGTCGTCGGTGTTCTTGATCTGATCCTTGTAGAGATCGGCGACGTTGCTCCACTTGTTGCCGTCGATGTAGAGCTGCTTGAGGCGCGCGCGCGGGAGCTCTTTGTCCGGCATCGCGCTGACGGCTGCTCGCCAGGCGTCGATCGCCCGCTTGCCACCCTTGGCGTCGGCGGCCCGCGCCTTCTTGATCAGCACCATCTGGTCTTCGGTGAAGGTCTCGTCACCGACCTCGACCGTGCCGCTGTCGTCGTCGTCTGCGGACTCGTCGGCGTCGTCGCCGTCGTCGTCTTCGGATTCCTCAGCAGCGGCTGCCTCGGCCGCGAGCGCGGCTTCGGCTGCGGCCGCCTCTGCGGCGTCCGCTTCGGCTTGCGCTGCCGCTGCTGCGGCGGCCGCCTCGGCCTCGGCGCGCTCGGCCTCGGCTGCTGCCGCTTCCTCGGCTGCCGCCTCGGCGTCTTCGGTGTCGTTGGAAGCATCCGCTTCGGCTGCCGCTGCCTCCGCGGCCGCTGCTTCTTCTGCCGCTGCTGCTGCTGCTGCTTCTGCTGCCGCTGCCTCCTCGGCTGCCGCCGCGTCTGCTGCCGCCGCCGCCTCTGCTGCTGCCGCCGCGTCTGCTGCTGCCGCCGCGTCTGCTGCCGC
>NZ_JMCC02000172.1 GCF_000737335.2 Enhygromyxa salina
CGTCCACGCCTGCTGGCATCCACTGGTTTCGCGGGCGTACCTCGAGCATCGCCTGCGCCCCCCCGGCTTCGGTTGCGAGCGCGTTGTCATCGGCGGCTTTTTGCGCAACGCAACGCAACGCAACGCAACGCAACGCAACGCAACGCAACGCAACGCCACGCCACGCCACGCCACGCCACGCCACGCAACGCCACGCAACGCAACGCAACGCAACGCAACGCAACGCAACGCCACGCCACGCCACGCCACGCCACGCCACGCAACGCCACGCAACGCAACGCAACGCAACGCAACGCAACGCAACGCCACGCCACGCCACGCCACGCCACGCCACGCAACGCCACGCAACGCAACGCAACGCAACGCAACGCAACGCAACGCCACGCCACGCCACGCCACGCCGCTGCACGCCGCTCGGATGCTCGCGTGCGACAGCGCCCGAGTCGACGTCGTGCTCGGGGTGCACGGGCCGCTGCACTCGGAAATTCCATCGGCGCTCGGACGCGCGCTGTCGCTGCACCGCTCGACCACTCGAAAGCGCTCGATCGACCACCGCAAGCATCGAGTGCAACCAACGCAAGAGGCATGGTTGGACCCCAAGACGCCCTTCGATCCCGAGCGCGTAGCCGCCGTCTCGAACGACGAGAAGCGCACAGAAGACCCGTGAGGGTCTCTCCGGGCACAATAAGAGGGCGTTGCGAGTGCATCACCGAAGCCACAGCCCGACCTCGCCGACAGCGATCCATGACAACGCAAATTAGCGCCTTGAGCCCTCCGTGCCCGGAGAGACCCTCACGGGTCGTGCGCGCTGCCCGATCAGCACATCGACCCCCGCAGACCCCAAGAGCACGACCCTCTGTCGCTCACCCGAAGCGACCTCCTGGCGGGGAGGGAGATCTAGGTTTGTTCGGGTGCGCTCCTTTGCGCGGGCGCAAAGGTCAAAACCACTAGTGATCGGGAGAATCCTGCGGATTCGATGAAGCCGCCGGATCCGGCAGACGCAGCGAGGGGATGCTCTTGCTGCCAACGACCAGCAGCGAGACGTTGCCGTAGGAGCCAGCGGCGATCTCCGTGAGGATCTGGTCGTAGTCGTAGGTGTGCGCAGGCTCGGCTCGCTGGGCGCCTGCGGCCTCGGCGGGCAGCTCGAAGGCGTTGGCGGGCAGCTTGGGCTCGCGGTTGATCTTGGTCGCTTCGATCGTGAACGCCGAGCCCTCGTAGCGCAGCAGCAGGCCGGTCTCCTCCCACATGCACACGTTCTGAGCGGCGATCCGCGTCTGCAGGCACGAGACACCGAGCAGCTCCGCCCGATCCCCGGCGGTGGCTTTTCGTTGCTCGGCCAGGAGCGCGTGCCAGGCACGGATCGACTCCACGACCGGCGCGCGGGCGTCCGGTTCGAGGCGCAGGTAAGCGCGGGCGAGCTCGGCGAGGTGGTTGTCGCTGAGCTCACCGGGGTGGCCCTCGTTCGCGGTCCAGATCTGCTTGGCGTTGACGATCGTGACACCGGCGGCGCGCAGCTGGGTGTCGCCCAGGGTCGAGACCAGCTCCCACTGATCCCGGCGCTGACCGCCAGTCGTGATCGAGGTGGTCATCGTGCCGGTGAGCGCGGGACCTGTGATCGCGTAGTCGACCTGGATCGCCTGGGCGCCGCCATCTAGCGGCACGAGCTCGGCGAGGAACTCGGCCTCGGTCGCGGGGATCGGCGCGGCCGGCTTGGCCTCGCCGGCCTCGGATCCCGCTTCGGTCTTGCGCGCGGCGCCAGGACAGCCCAGCAACAGCGCCGCGAGCGAGACCACCCCGAGCGCGCGCGTCAGCCCGGTCAACGCTCGCCCCGCTGGATGCCGAGGATCTTGAGCTTGCGGTGCAGGTGGGTGCGCTCGATCCCGAGCACCTCGGCGGTGCGCGAGACGTTCCAGTCGTTGTCGCGCAGACGCTGCAGGATGTAGGCGCGCTCGACCGCCTCGCGGAACGCCTTGAGCGGTAGCTCGGACTGACCACGCAGGAGCTCGGCGAAGCGCGCGTCGCCGGTTGCGAGCTCGTCACTCTCGCCGCCGCGCGCGTCGTCGCTGGCGGGCGCGTCGGCGCGCAGCTCGGGCGGGACGTCGTCGATGTCGAGGTCGCCGTCGGACAGCACGACCATTCGCTCGATCACGTTGCGGAGCTCGCGGACGTTGCCGGGCCAGTCGTGACGCGCGAGCGCGGCGAGGCCCTGCGGATCGATCTCGCGGCGGGCCAGGCCGTTCTCTTCGCAGGCCTGGTTGATGAAGTGACGGACCAACAGCGGGACGTCGTCGAGCCGCTCGCGCAGCGGCGGCATGCGGATCGGCACGACGGCGAGGCGGAAGAACAGATCCTCACGAAACTCGCCCGCGCCGGCCATCTCTTGCAGGTTGCGGTGCGTGGCCGCGAGCACCCGGACGTCGACCTGGATCGGGGTGTGCCCGCCAACCCGGGTCAGCTCGCCGCTCTGCAGCACGCGCAAGACCTTGGCCTGGGCGTCGAGGTCCATGTCGCCGATCTCGTCGAGGAACAGCGTGCCTTTGTGGGCGACCTCGAACAGGCCCTTCTTTTGACCCACGGCGCCCGTGAACGCGCCGCGCTCGTGGCCAAACAGCTCCGACTCGATCAGCTCGCGGGGGATCGCGGCGCAGTTGACCTTCACAAACGCGTGGTCGTGGCGATCCGAGGCTTCGTGGATGGCGCGGGCGACCAGCTCTTTGCCGGTCCCGCTCTCGCCGGTGATCAGCACGCGCGCCTTGGTCCGGCCCACCTTGGCGACCATGCGCATGAGCTCGCGCATGGGCTCGGCGGTGCCGATGATCTCGCCGTGCACGCGCTGGCGAAGATCCCGAAGCTCGCGCTCGGCCTTGCTCTGGCGCAGCGCGTTGCGGACCGAGACGACCACCCGATCGCGCGAGAGCGGCTTCTCGAAGAAGTCGAAGGCACCCAGGCGCGTGGCCCGGACCGCGTCGGCGACCGAGGCGTGGCCCGAGATCATGATCACCGGGACCGGCGGGTGCCCGTCCTCGCCCAGCGCCGAGAGCCGCTCGAGCACCTCGAGCCCAGAGATCCCGCCCAGCATGACGTCCATGATCACGACGTTGGGCAGCTCGCTGGCCAGCATGGGGTCGGCCTCGTTGGCCGCGATCGCGGCCTCGAGCAGCTCGAGCGCGCGCTCGCCGGTCTCGGCCTCGTGGACGGTCGCGCCCTCGCCCTCGATCACCATTCGCAGGGTGCGACGGATGTTCTTCTCGTCGTCGACGACGAGCACCGTGCCAGTGAACACCGGCGCCTCTTCATTGGAATTGGGCTGGGTCAACGCAGCGCGATCGTACGCTACTCGTCGGCGCTGGCCAACGCGGTCAGCCGGGCGCGGTCGAGCTGCGCGAGCGCGATGGTCTGCTGGCGCCCGGACTCGAGGTGCTTGATCGTCAGCTCGCCAGCGGCGAGCTCCTTGTCACCCAGAATCCCCGCGAACCGGGCCTTGACCCCGTCCGCGTCGGCGTACTGGAGCTGCTTGCCGAGCTTGGCTTGGTCCGGGAACACCTCGACCGCGAGCCCGGCTGCGCGCAGCTGGGTGGCGACGCCCACGACCGCGGCCGGCGGGACCCCCAGCCAGCACAGCATCAGATCCGGGCCAAACTGCTGGGTGGGAAACATGTCGCGCTCGGCCATCACGACCAAGATCCGCTCGAGCCCGAGCGAGAACCCGACCGCGGGGACCTGCTGCTTGCCGAACATGCCGACCAGGTCGTCGTAGCGGCCGCCGCCGCCGAGCGAGCCGGCCAGATCCGGGACCGCGATCTCGAAGATCGGACCCGTATAGTAGCCAAGCCCGCGGGCCAGATCCGGGCTGACCTGCAGGTGCGCGCCAGCGGGGTTGTGCGCGCACAGCTCGAGCAGCTGCGCGAGCGCGTCGATCGCCTGCTGGCCACGCGCGTCGACCTGGCCGCGCAGCTGCTCGAGCAGCTGCGCGTTGTCGCGGGTCCCGGTGGCCAAGATGTCCAGCAGCGCCTGCCCGGCCGCGCTGGCGACCCCGCGCTGCTCGAGCTCGGCGACGACGCCGTCACGGCCGATCTTGTCGAGCTTGTCGACGGCGACCAGCGCGGTGCCCTCGAGCGCCTCTTCGATGCCGGCGGCGCGGATCATCGCGCGCAGCAGCTCGCGGTGGTTCAGCCGAATCGTGAACTGCTCGAACCCGAGCTCGCCCAGCACGGTCGCGACGGCGGAGCAGACCTCGGCTTCGGCGAGCATCGAGGTGGTGCCCGTGATGTCCACGTCGCACTGGTAGAACTCGCGGAACCGCCCCTTGCCCGGCCGATCCGCGCGCCAGACCGGCTGGATCTGGTAGCGCTTGAAGAACCGCGGCAGGTCCTTGTACTGCGCGACGACCCGGGCCAGCGGCACGGTCAGATCATAGCGAAGCCCCTGATCCGCGAGCTCGGACTCGAGCGCGGTCCGGCCTTCTGCAGCGGCCTGCTCGAGCGGACGCGCCAGCGCGTCGCGGCGGTGCAGCAGCCGATACAGCAGCTGGTCGCCCTCGTCGCCGTACTTGCCCAACAGCGTGGAGAGGTGCTCGATCGAGGGGGTCTCGAGCGGGGCGAAGCCGTGGGCCTCGTAGACTCGAACGATCACGTCGATCACGTGGCGGCGACGCAGGACCTCCGTGGGCAAGAAGTCCCGCATGCCGCTCGGTGGTTTGGTGCTCGGCTTACTCACGAGGGGCCGAGCATAGCCGCATCACCCACTGGGTCAATCGACCTCTGGTTCAACTTCGACCACGTTGCCGTGCACGTCGACCCGCCGGATCACGCTGGTTGGATCGCTGCCCGGCAGCCCACGACCGATCCCGTCACCCTGCTTGGGTGCGGTCCAGTTGATCGCGCGACCGCCCGCGAGCTCCCAGATCACATCGCTGACCAGCTGCCCGATCGTGCCAAGGCCTTCAACGTTGATCTCGTCGATCTCGTCGCCGGCCCGGTGGTAGTCGCCGTGCATGCCGGTAAAGAAGAACAGCACGGGGATCTGGCGGCGAAACCACCACGCGTGATCACTGCGCGTGGTCGTGCTGCCCTCGTAGAGGATCTCCATGCCGTAGTTGCCAAGCTCGTCGAGCAGGGGCATCCAGTCGTCGCTGCTGCCGAGCCCGCCGATCGCAAGCCCGCGCGGACCAAGCCGCCCGACCATGTCGAGGTTGACCATCGCGACCACCTGCCCCTGATCGAAGGGCGAGCTCTCGATCATCGCGTGCGAGCCGAGCAGCCCCAGCTCTTCGCCAGAGAAGTGCGCGAACACGATCGTGCGCTTGGGCGTGACCCCGGCCTGTTTGTAGGCGCGCGCGAGCTCGAGCAGCATCGCGGTGCCCGAGGCGTTGTCGTCGGCGCCGTTGCAGATCGCGTCGCGGTCGTCTTTGCGGACGATCGCCCGACAGCTGCCGAGCTCGTCGGTGCCGATGTGGTCGAAGTGCGCGCCGATCATCACGATCTCTTCGGTCTCGCCCCGTAGCTGCGCGAGCACGTTGGGGACCTCGAGGCCGTCGTCGATCAGCTCTGTCTTCAGCTGCGCCGTGACACCCAGCGCCTGGGAGCGCGGCTGGTAGTCGCCGTCGATCGCCGCCTGGACCTTGGACAGCGGCTCGCCGCCGATCGAGAACAGCTTGTCGGCCTGCTTCCAACGCAGCTGGACCACGGGGATCGGCGCCGGGTCGGGGAGCACCCCCCGGCTGGACTGCAGGCCCTCGTCGCTGACCCCGGGCAACAGGTCGGCGTCGCGTGCCTGCTTGCCGACGAAGCTGCGTGGACCCTGCACGAAGATCACCCCGACCGCCCCGGCCGCGGCCAGGTGCTTGGCCTTCTCGGTCAGGCTGGCCTCGCGCAGATCAAACTTGGGCCGGTCGCCGTTTTGGGCCATGAACACGCTAGCCAGCGCCGTCAGGTCCAGGCGGGCCTTGGGGTCCTCGACCTTCCAGTAGCTGTCGCCGAGGAGCTTGGGGTCGACGAAGGGCTCGACGAGATCGACGAGATCCTCGCGGACCTTCTTGTGCAGCTTCTCGAGCTTGGCGGTCGCGTTGGCCTCGCGCAGCGGGGCGGCGTCGGCCTCGAAGGTCTCGGACAGCTTCTGCATGGCGCCGAACAGCGCCATGAGGTCCAGGGTGTTGGGCGCGTGGGCGAGCACCAGGGCGATCTTTCCGGTCAGATCCTGGCCGGAAAGATCGTCGTAGCTGTCGATCGCGTGGCCTGATTCAGCCTCTGAGCCGGCCCCGGAGCCAACCTGAGCCTCGCGGGTCCAGCTCAGGCCGTAGCCAACGAAGACAACCTCGCCCTCGGCGGTCCCAGACACTCCCTCGCCGCGCGGCGAAAATTGTTCGGCGCCGATCTCGACTGGCTTGCCCTTGCGCTGGACGATCAGCGCTTGATATTTGCCCGCCTCGACCTTGGTGCGCAGCCGATAGCCCAAGCGCATCGAGGTGGCGCCGTCCACGGGCTCGAGCCCGAGCTGCTCGTAGCGCTGCGAGATCCAGCTGGCCGCCGCCTCGATCTGCGGGCCGTCGAGGGTGTAGCGGCCTTGGCGTTCGTCGCTGGCGAGCCACTCGATCGACGCGAACATGCCGCTCGCGTCCACGGTTGGGCGGATCGGCGGCGCCGCCGTGAGTTCAATGCCATCATCTGCCGGCGGCAGCGTGGGCGGCTCGGGCCGACACCCGGCCAGACACGCGAGCAGTCCAACGCCCAACAGACCAGGGACCCGCGCAAAATTGTTGGGCATGACGCGCAATACCACAGGCCCCCGCATGGACCCCCACATGGTCCCCCACATGGACCTCACGCGCGCGTCTGTTGCGTGTTCTACGCGAAGGCTGGGCTCGTCGCTTTGTCCGGCACATCTGCCCGTTCGCGCCCCGGCAAACCCAGGGGTGTCAACCGCCCCGGGTTTTGCTAAGGACGACGATCGTGTCCGACCCGGCCACAATTTCGACGCAAGCGCCCGCGGGCGAACCCTGCCCGACCCCAGCGCCCGGGGGCGAGCCAAGCCCGACGCAAGCGCTCGCTGAACGAGACCGCGAGATCGTCGACGCAGAGCTCGACATCCTCGAGCGCGTTCGTGTTCGGCTCGAGCAGCTGCTCAACACCGACGCGCACCAGTTCGAGGACCTCAACAGCTCGATGATCGAGCTGCGCGACGAGATCGCCTGCGCCAAAGAAGAGGACCTGCCCTCGTTGATGGATCAGATGCACCAGCTCGCCGCGCTCAACGCCAAGCGCGGCTCGGGTCGGGACATCCCGGTGGATCCCAAGAGCCCCTACTTTGGCCACCTGCGGCTGCGCGAGGCTCGTGCTGGCAAGCAGCGGGACGTGCTGATCGGCAAGCGCACGATGCTCGACGGCGGCGACGGCCTGTCGATCGTCGACTGGCGCAACGCCCCGGTCTCGCGGCTGTACTACCGCTACGACGAGACCGACGAGTACGAGGAGGAGTTCGACGACCGCAGCATCGAGGGCACCGTGCTGATCCGCCGCAGCGTGGTCGTGTCCGACGCCCAGCTGCGCCGGATCGACGCGCCGCAAGGCAGCTGGGTGTGCGCGCGCTCGGGCAATTGGCGGGCGCTTGGCCACGCGGCCCGGCCCACGCTCTCTGGTGGCACGGGCGCGGCCGTTCGGGTCCCGCGGGGTCGGCTTGGCATCCAGCAAGAAGATCTGGGTCGGGCCGACAAGCGCCTGCAAGAGATCACGGCGCTGATCGACAAAGATCAGTTCGACCTGATCACCAAGCCCGAGTCGGGCGTGGTCTTGATCCAGGGCGGCGCCGGCTCGGGCAAGACCACGGTCGCGCTGCACCGGGTCGCCTACCTCGCGTTCCAAGATCCCCGCCGGTTCTCGCCGGACCGCATGTTGATCGTGGTCTTCAACGAGGCGCTGGTCGAGTACATCCGCCACGTGCTGCCCTCGCTCAACGTCGAGGGGGTCACGGTCACGACCTACCGGCGCTGGAGCGCGGCGATGCTCGAGCGCCTGCGCCTGGACATCCCGGCCAAGCGCACGGACTCGACCCCCGAGGCGGTCGCGCGGTTCAAGAAGCACCCAATCGTGATCGCGATGATCGACGAGCTGGTCGCGGAAGATCTGCGCAACGTAGAGACCTCGCTGATCGAACGCCTGGGTGACCGACCGGGCGCCAACGAAGTCCTGGCGCACTGGCGCAGCCTCGCCAAGCTGCCGCCCAGTGTCCGCGCCCGCCGGGCCCTGCGCTGGCTGCTCGAGGACGAGGGCCGCAAGCTGCCTCCCGCCGTCCGCGCCGCGGCCGAGACCAGCCTGCGAGCGTTCCGCGAAGAGGTCGACGACGTGATCGCGGACTGGATCGAGCTGTTTGGTGACCCCGCGCGGATCAACGACGCGGTCGCCCGTCTGGCCCCCAACGCGTTCAGCGAGAGCGAGCTGGTCACGATCACGCGCTGGTGTGGCAAGCGAGCCGCCGCGCTGAGCGACTGGCGAGACACCGCGGACGAGCAACAACCCGAACCCGACGAAGACGAGCCGCCGCGCCCGGCCCGAACGCCGCCGCGGCTCGACGGTGAGGACGACGCGGTGCTCATGCGCCTGATCCAGGCCAAGCGCGGCGGGATGTTCATCAAGGGCAAGCGCTTCGAGTACGAGCACATCGTGATCGACGAGGCCCAGGATCTGTGCCCGCTCGAGGTCCGGGTGCTGCTCGACACCGCGTCGGCCGGGCGCAGCGTGACGATCGCCGGCGACAAGGCCCAGAAGATGATCTTCGACAACGGCTTCGTCGACTGGCCGCAGCTGCTCGAGGACGCAGGGCTGCCCCACGTCGCCATTCAGCCGCTCAAGATCACCTACCGCTCGACCCGCCAGGTCATGGATCTCGCCCAGCACGTGCTCGGGCACCTGCACGATCCCAACGATGATCTGATCGCCCGCGACGGCGCGCCGGTCAGCTACTTCGGGTTCTCCGACATGGGCGAGGCGGTCGCGTTCTTGGGCGAGGCGCTGCGCAACTTGATGCAGCGCGAGCCGACGGCCTCGGTCGCGTTGATCTCCCGCTATCCGCAGCAGGCCGAGGCCTACTATGAAGCGCTGCGGATCGCCGAAGTCCCGCGCCTGCGCTTGGTCGCGCGCCAGGACTTCACCTTCTTGCCGGGGATCGACGTGACCGACGTCCGCCAGGTCAAGGGCCTCGAGTTCGACTACGTGGTCGTGCTGGATCCGACCCGGCAAAACTATCCCGTGCGCGATGGGTCTCGCCACCTGCTGCACATTGCGACCACGCGTACGGCGTACCAGCTGTGGTTGGTGTGCTCCGGTGAGCCAAGCAAGCTGGTCCCGCTCGGGCTGGTCGACGAGTCGGCCAACGAAGAAGTGGTCAAGGCGCAGTAGCGCGAACCCGTCGTGTTGCTCGCCGCGCGAGCAGCCTGGCTCACAGGGCGCGAGCAGCCTGGCTCACAGGGCGCGGGCAGCCTGGCTCACAGGGCGCGCGAGCCTGGCCGACGGCGGCCTGGCATGCGTCTGGCACTGACGTTGGTTCGTGATCCTCGACAGCCACTCGTTGGGTGAATTCGGGCAACGAGCGGGCTCGTGCGACGCCGCCGCGTGGCTCGGCACGCGCGAGCGACCGTCGGCGGACCGTCAGCCCAGACCGAGCGACGCCTGACGACAGTCCGCGACAGTTCGCATCGGTCCACCCCCACTCGAGAGACGAAGCCATGGATTTCGAAGAGACCCGCGCCCTCCTTGCCGTGATCGACAGCGGTTCGTTCAAAGCGGCGGCCGAGGCCGTCAAGCAGCCTCGCGCGACCCTGCGCCGCCGCGTCGACGCCCTCGAAGCGCGCGCGGGCGTGGCCCTGGTCGAGCGCAGCCGCAGCGGGGTCGTTCCGACCCGCGCGGGCGAGCTGCTTGCGCGTCAGGGTCGGACAATGCTGCGCGAGAACCAGGCGCTGATCGACGCGCTGCGCAACCTCGACGACACCCCGCGCGGCGAGGTCCGCGTTGGCGTCGCGGCCGGGCTGCCGGCCCAGCAGCTGACCCGCTTGTTTGGTCTGTTTCAGGCCAAGTACCCCGCGCTGCGCCTGCACCTGCGCGTGTGTGACGACCCCCTAGCGGAGCTCATCGACCACGTCGACATTGCGATCGACGCGGGCCGCGACAAGCCCCCGGGCCACTCGCAGTCGCGCACCTTGCTGCGCATGAGCGAGCGGCTCGAGGCCAGCCCGGCGTACCTGCACCGCCACGGTGTGCCGCGCTCGATCAGCGAGCTCGAGCATCACTTGTTGCTGGGCTGGCGAGGCCCGGGCGCCGCCAGCTCGCGCTGGCCAAGCCGCGACGGCGGGACCTTTGGGATCGAGCCAAGGTTGACGACCAACGACTTCAACCTGCTGCGCCAGTTCGCCGGTCTTGGCCTGGGCATCGCGTTGCTGCCCAACATCGACCGGCTCGCGACAACGCCCGCGGACGACGAGCTGATCCCCGTGCTCGAGGGCGTCGTCGGACGCAGCCACGAGCTGCGCGCGGTCGTCCCCGCGGCGCTGGCCGAGCTCCCCAACATCACCGCGACCCTCTCCCACCTCGAGCGCTTCGCAGCGAGCCTGCACCCCCAGACGATCACGGTCGGTGCTGGGCTGCAGGGCCTACACGCCCGAGCCGAAGCCGCGAGCATGTAGCGGAGTCTCTTTCGACCCCCACACGCCTCAGACCGTCGAGCATGTAGACTCTGCATGGACATCGCCTCCGTGAGCGGGTGGGGGGGCCGATGTGCTGACCGGGCAGCGCGCACGACCCGTGAGGGTCCCTCCGGGCACGGAGGGCTCAAGGCGCTAATTTGCGTTGTCATGGATCGCTGTCCGCGAGGTCGGGCTGGTGGCTTCGGTCGGGCACTCGCAACGCCCTCTTATTGTGCCCGGAGGGA